>CAYFHO010000084.1:0-17564 GCA_964342825.1 uncultured Verrucomicrobiota bacterium | reverse complement strand
CTGTAAGCGAAGGAGGGCCGAATTCGCCGAAATGTGATTATTCCCCGTTTCCCTGGGTTATTTTCGATATTGATTTTCAGCCTCGAATCATTCTTACACAAACTTTTGTTTACTGAATAGATTCCAGGTTTTCGTATTGAATAATTAAATCGACTGGTACCAGTCCATTCTGCGTTTTAACAAATTTTCCACGCTCAGCATCGAAAATAAGCAAGTGAACTTCGCAGGGAAACCAGCAGTCGCCAAACCGATGCTTTTAAATTTTGAATCCTGGTCGGCTCATTTAGGCATCTATTTAACCAAGGTCAGGTCTTGATTTTTCAATCTCCTCGGCGTCAGCCTGGTCTTTGAGTCGGCTTGATTGCCGCTTAATCTGGAGCAGGTCATTTAAATCGATAATATCCAGTTCCAATGAACCCAATTGAATGCGCTTCTTGTTTTTGAATACCTGCTCGTTGCTCACCCCCTTCAGCGACGTTAGCAAATCAATGCGGTTGGGTTCATTCCCCAGGTGAATAGCACTTCCAACCGATTCAAAAAGTGATGCGGGGATTCCAGAGTCTCTGAATCCAAAATCGGCTAGAGCAGCCATGATGCACTGAGCATTTTTAGGTGAAGGGTAAATGAGTAGATCAATGTCCTGAGTTGTTCGTACGTATCCATAATAATTCACAGCATGACCGCCCACCAAAACGAATTCCACACCATGTTTGTCAAGCAGCCCCAGGAACTCGAACATGTCTGCGGTCAACGTGGTCATACGCTACCAATCAACCTTTTCCCAGGTAGCGACTCGGTCCATTGGCTTAGCCCTCCAATCGCTTCCCCAGGCGCGTTCCTGAAGAACGGCAAATTCATTCATTCGGTCTTGTGGTGACATCTCGGAACGACGTTGATACTCAGCTTGATTCTCCTCTTCCAAGCTTGAATAAATTTTGAATGCTCTTGTTTTTGACACTACCCAACAATGACCTAACTCACGGACTGTTTTCAATACTCAAAAGATCCCCCATTTCACACTTTGGCGAACCATCAACTTGCCCCTCGAAACCGCAATGTTCATGATGTTTCAACAGGCTGAGTGGCAAATGTTGCTAAACAGATTGTTGGACGTGAAGGTTGTAATCCTTTTAATCCAAAATTGCAGGCTCACTGAGGGTAGCATGCCGGATGGTGGTTCGATTGTCTGAGGTAAAGAGTATGTGGATGAATCCATCAGGAGTCTGGAGTGCTGTCGGGTAAGCATAGGATCCATCACCTGATGCCAGGTCGAGCTTGTAAGGGAAAGTCTCTCCGTGGTCAGTGGATATCGCGCATGTCAAAGGACTGCGATCATTCATGCTGTTGTTGTAAACGAATAACAAATGACCATTTGCGAGCCGAATCAATTCCACCGCAGCATTCGGGTTGGGGAAAGTGGTTTCAACACCTTGTGACCAGGTGCGACCTCCATCGTAGGAATCAGTACGAACAACATAACCATCATCTCCGGGCTCATAGTCACCTCCACGTCGACAAAGGGCCATCAGGTGAGAGTTGCTGATGGCTACCGCTGCAGGCTGTAGATTTCCCATACGGGAAAAAACCTTATTCGATCGTGTCCACTTTTTTTCCAAAGGATTAAATATCAGAAAAAGCGAGGAGGTATCCGCACCTGTCTTTTCGGTATCAGCACCGGTTTCATGATAGATGGGCAACAGGTACTGGCCCTTATCAACGACAATGGGACGACTTCGTACCATGGTCCCCTCTTCAGTCGAGACCAAAAAAGAATCCGACCATGTGACACAACGATCATCCGAGATTTTAGCCATGATACGTGAGGTCGACCAGGTGTCCCCAAACCTGACTACAAAAAACAACCAAACCCGACCATTAGGTGCCTGCCATAAGACTGGGTTTCCCATCGATTGGAAGGGATTTTGTGCAATGGGAACGGGTGCTGACCAATGGTCGGATCCTTTTTCCTTTCGAGAACCAAAGACAGCGGTGTCCCAAGCGTATTCACCCTTGCCTCCATAGTAAACGAGGTAGAAATCACCATTGTCCAAAAACTCAAATGATGAGGGATGCTTGTAGAGCCCGGTGTCGGTTTCAGGACCGAAGACTTTTTCGATGTGAACCGATTGAGCATTCAACAAAGCGCAACAACAAATGGTAAGCACCAAATTAATGGTGAAGGTAAAATTTCTAATCATACGAAAGTCTTTCATTCTATCTGGCCTGATAAGTTTTACTGAGAAGCAGGTGAGGCTTCCAGGGCCAATCTTTGATTCCACTGAGTCATCATTCTCAGCCACTCATCTTTTTGAGCAGGCATAAGCTCTGACAGGTAAGCGGAGAAGCGTTTAGCCTGGTCCCAGTCACGAGTTTCCTCAAGCAACTCCATGACCCTGATCCCTGCCTTACGAATCCAAAAAGCGTCTGGATTTTCACCTCTTTTTAAATTTTTTAAATAAACGATATTTAAGAAATGCTGAAGAGCCTCTTGTCTCATGTCGACTTGCTCTTGACCTTTGGCGGAATCAGCCATGCGCTGCTTTACCTGGCCAATGGAATATTCCAACTGACTCCGCATGGAAATACTGACGTTTGGAAATCCAAGCGCGGTATTATAGGTTCGAAGTGCTGCCGGGTAATCATCACCCAGATAATACTCCAAATCACCTGACCTACCCCAAGCGATGGATTCCCAACGATTGGGTCTGTGAACAGCATAAACAGATATATAGGCACTGATGGCGTTGCCTGCAGCTTCTGAATTTTCTTGCGTGCCCTCCTCCGCTTTCTGCGCGATGGCAAAATAAGCGTCCCCGAGGCAAAGGAAGACTTCCCCGGCAAAATCTTTATCAATGGTCTCTGGCTGATCAAATTCGTCTTTGAGGGGCACCAGCAGTTCAACCACTTTGGCATGATTTCCCACGCGAAAATGACATTTGGCCATCATTAAAATGGACTGCCTTTTTTGGGATGCAGTGGACTGTTTTAACTCATTGGCAATTCTCGCATAAGCAGACTCGGCTTCCTGAAAATTCCCCAGGTTAAAGAAGTAATCAGCGATCCAATTTTGCGCAAATGGAACAAATTCATGCTGTCCGTGTACACGAACAAACTGCTGAAACAACGCCAAAGCTTTCTGAGTATTACCAAGTCGATCATTCACCCATGCCAGGGCGTATTCAGCTCGAGCAAGCTTTGGATGATCTTTGTATTTTGCGAGCCATTTTTCATATGCAGCCAACGCCGCAGACCAGGCACCCTCTCTTTCATAGGTATGCGCCAAAGCGAGGTCCACTTCGGCTCTCAATGGAAATTGGCCAAATTTTTCAACCAGGTTCATAAACCTTTCGCGAGCTTCTGGAATTTGATTAACATGAACCAATCTTTGCCCAAGTAAAAGGCGGCTGCGTTGAGTCAGCGGTCCATTGGGGTAGTCACTCATGAGTTTTTGGGCGGCATACTCCGCATCGGTCAGCGCGTTTGCCTGAATCGCTGCTCGCAGCATCTGATAGTAACCTTGCTCAAACAACAAATTTCGGACTTCATTATAATACTCATACTCTGAGAACAGCGTCTTATAGAGTTTCAATGCGGTGGCTGAATCTCCAGTTTTCAAGTGAACGTCCCCTTGTTTGAACAAACACTCGGCCTGTTCTAAGGATTTATCCAGACCAGTGGCAGCCCGATCAAAAGCTTGCAAACATGTAGGGTATTCACCCAACTCCCACAAGCACCACCCAAGGGCATAGGAACCTCTGCTATTGTATATAGAAGAAGGAAAATCTTTGAGAAGGGTTTCAAGATAACGTTTGGCCGTGGTGAGCAAATCACCCGGACTGGCCGGAAGACCAGATTCAGATAGAGGGGCGTCAAGTTGGCGATAATACTGTTTGAGGCTGAGTTCTCCCAATGTCACCAATACGATGTCGAGGGAGGCATCGGAGGATGACTTTTGCATCATATCTGACAACAATTCCACAACCGTGCCCGTATCCTCTTTGAGTAAATTGAGTTCGATGATTTTCAAGCGAGCCTCTCGTCTTCGAGATTCCGGAATAAAGTCTGCAAGATTTTCCTGATATGTCTCCAACGCTGCCGCTAGCTGACCGTTCTCTTTTAACACATCGCCCTTAAGCGCTACTGATTCTGCAATCCAGTCTACAGATTCGATACTCCTGGCCCAGGCCAGCAATCGGGATGCACTCTGTCGAGCTTCTACCAAATCGCCTTCCTCCAGAAGCAATTGAGTCAGGAGAAACTCACGGCGCCACACGAGTTCATCGCTCAATGACCAATCCGGAATGCTGTCCAAAACATCCTTGGTACGTTCATACTCCCCCATTTTCAACCAGGTTTCAGCCAGGAGCAATTGTCCCTTTAGACGAAGCATGGTCGCTCTCGGATCTCCCGTTGTTTCAGTGCGCAAAGCAGACTGAACATAAGGAGAGTTCTCATTTGTGAGCAACTCTGAAACACGACTGTATTGTTGGAGAAAAAAGCGGCTCCATGCTTCACCAAAAGCATGATCTAGACGATGTTTGGAACCCGGAAAATCCCGTAAAAGTTCGGAGAAATAATCCGCAGCCAGGCTGTAATCAGATTTTGAAATCGCATGCTCTGCCCTGGACCATACGGCATACTCCGCAACCTGTTTTTTGAGTTCGTGATCGGAATGAAGCTGTAACCATTCTTCAAAATTTTCCTGAGCTGGAAGATAGAATCCATCTTCAAACATTTTCACGCCTGCCTGAAACATGGAAAATGGATCGGGGGTCTCCGGATTCTGTGAGACCAGAGGATCGACACTATTTTCAGTTGACTGGGCAAGCGCAACCACCCTGCATGACATCTCGATGAGAACACAAAGCAGGATCGTCCAGACCATATGATTGATCCTGAGCAACTGAAATTTATTACAAAGCAAATTCATCAGACTAACCGGTGAGTAAAAGGCTTATCACAAAGTTAGTGATCTAACAATCAAGAGATACGTAAAAAAAGAAAGGAAGGTGTGATTACTTTTTTGTGAGTTCCTCATCCAGGGGCAATCGAAGCAGGTAAAATGATACCCCCACACCTACCCCCAATAGGACCAAATGAAGCCACGGACGGTCTCGGACAAACCAAGCGGATAGGATCAAGGTAGCCCATAGGATGAAGAGTGTTTTGTTTCTCGCTTTCCTCGGGATACCGTGACCTGATTGGTAACGTCGAATGGTGTCACCAAACCAGGGATGCTTCATCAGCCATTGATGAAATCGCTCGGATCCCCTGGCGTAGCAACCTGCAGCCAGGAGAAGGAAAGGAGTCGTTGGCAACAAGGGTAGAAAAAGCCCCAGGAACCCAAGAATCACAAAAAGTGATCCCAATCCGTTGTAGATGTATTGCATGCTTTTGCTTCTATGTTCTTTGCGTCTGGATTAGAATCAACCTGTCTATGAACCTTGCTCAAACGGAATGTGTCCACCGTGCCCTGGACGGTCTTGATATCGAATTACCCTCTTGGGGATTTGCCGATACGGGCACTCGATTCGGAAAATTTCATCAGGACGCTGCCGCCATTGATATCTACGACAAAATCAAGGACGCTGCAACCGTTCACCGCCTCACCCAGGCTTGTTCTAAAATGGCAGTTCATGTGCTATGGGATTTTTCAAGTGAAAACACACCTGGAATCATCAGGAAAGCCGCTACCGAGGAGAATATTCAAATAGGCAGCATCAATCCCAACTTATTCCAGGATCAAAACTTCAAACTGGGATCCTTTGGCAATCCAGATTCTGAAGTCCGCAAAAAGGCCCTCCAACATTGCCTGGACAGCATTCAGATAGCAAGTGAGTGTCAGAGCGAAATCATTACACTTTGGTTTGCCGATGGAACGAATTATCCCGGTCAGGATTGCATCCGAAGGAGAAAAAAACACTTCGAATCCCTACTGGCAGAATGCCACGGTGCCCTTGCCCCTCAGCAAACCCTGCTGATTGAATACAAGCCATTTGAACCAGCTTTTTATCATACCGATATTGCAGATTGGGGAATGGCTTTGAATTTTGCACAAAAAACTGGTCCTCAAGCTAAGGTGCTGGTGGACACCGGACACCATTATGCTTCTCAAAACATTGAACAAATCGTTGCCTGGCTGCTGGACGAAGGACGACTTGGGGGATTTCATTTTAACGACCGACGATATGCGGATGATGATCTCACTTTGGGATCCATTGATCCTTATCAGGTGTTTCGCATTTTCGCTGAAATTCAGGCTTTTAAACATGAAACTCAGTCCGATCCAAATATCGCCTACATGGTAGATCAATCTCATAACCTGAAACCAAAGATTCCCGCCATGATTCAAACGGTAACCTGGGCGCAGGAATTGTATTCCAAGGCAGCCCTGGTTTCATGGAAAGACCTGCGATTGTACCAAAGCAAGGGGCAAATCATACAGGCTGAACAATGCCTGCAACGAGCGTTCATGACCGATGTCAGCCAGGCTATTGCGAGCTGGAGAGAAATGCGAAATATCCCATCCAATCCACTCGAGGATTACTTAAACAGCGATCACGAGAACACCCTCGCCACCGAAAGAAAAAAAAGGCGAGAAGAACTCGGACTTCAATCGACTACCTCCTACGCCTAGGACTCATCATGACTTCTTTGAAAACAAACCAAGTCAGTAAATTCTACGGAGGTACCCAGGCTTTAAAAAAGGTATCTCTGGAAATCAAGCTTGGTGAAGTGCATGCGTTATGTGGAGAAAACGGTGCTGGAAAATCTACTCTAATCAAAATCCTGAGTGGAGTTATCCAACCGGAAGAAGGTCACGTCGATTGGAATGGACAGAACTTAGCTCATCAAAATGTTCACTCCATTGAATCAATGGGTATCGCGACGGTTCATCAGGAACCTGTTGTCTTTCCGCACTTAAATGCGGTGGACAATCTATTTGCTGGTCGCGAACAATCGCTACCCTGGGGCATCTGGTTGAAGAAAGCATACATGAGAAAAGAGGCGAAAAGAATCCTTCGATCTTTAGGGGAAGAGCTATGCCTATTCACTCCCGTGGGAGATTTTTCATTGGCTCAACGACAAATGGTCAGCATTGCCCGGGCCTTGTTGAACAAATGTCAGATTTTGATCCTCGACGAACCGACGGCATCTTTGACTGCACGTGAAAGCGAAGCCCTTTTTAAAATCATAGGCTCTCTTAAAAAGAAAGGAGTCGGCATTCTTTATGTCAGCCATCGGTTGGAGGAGATTTTTCGCCTTGCGGATCATGTGAGTATTTTAAGGGACGGGGAACTGGTTAGTAATCAACCTGTCGACCAAGTTTCTCGGGAAATCTTGATCCAGGGAATGGTTGGCCGGAAGATTGATCAGCAAGACAATGATTCTAACATAAACGAAGTCAAACGGGCAGACTCACCTGTTCTGGAATTACGTAAAGTTTCAAAAGCAGGTTATTACAATGACATTCATTTAAAGATTCATGAAGGTGAGATTTTGGGAATGTCGGGATTGGTGGGAGCAGGTAGATCTGAAATTGCGCGGGCAATTTTTGGGATAGATGCTTATGACTCTGGCGAGATATTTTTTTGTGGCCAAAAACTGCGCAACCATAATGTTCGACAATCGATAGAATTGGGCATTGCGATGGTCCCGGAAGACCGCCAGCATCAGGGGCTGGTCCTCCCTTTATCAGTCGCAACGAATTTACTTTTGCCTAACTTGAATTTATTCCAGAAAGTTTCCGGTTTGGACCAGCCTGCTATCCGAGCTTCATCCGGGAGTTTAATTTCCAAATTAGGCATCAAAACCGAAACTCCAACCAACAAGGCTAACTCCCTTTCGGGAGGGAATCAGCAAAAAATTGTGATTGGAAAATGGATGCACCGGAACCCAAAACTCTTTATCCTGGATGAACCTACTCGTGGAGTGGATGTGGGAGCCAAAAGTGAAGTTCATCGTTTGATACGCGAGATGGTAGCACAGGGCACTTCCGTTCTGTTGATATCTTCCGAACTACCTGAAATCCTTTCTTTATCGCATCGCATCATCGTCCTGTCAGAGGGACGCATTAAAGGCATTTTGAACCGTGAGGAAGCCACACAGGAAAAACTCTTAAAAATGGCACTGCCCACCGAAGAATCCATTTCTGCATGATTCAATCGACCTCAAAATCAAGCAAGCGCCCATGGGTTAAGGCTGCCTCATATCTCTTGGGACATCGAGCTGCAGGGCTGTTTCTTTTCATATGCCTTTTGATCATTAGTGTTACCTCCATCAATCCTGCCTTTTTGAAAATACAGAACCTGCGTGATCTGGCGGTGCAGGCAGCACCTGTTTGCATCATCAGTTGCGGAGTCATGTTGGTGATGGTCACTGGTGAAATAGATATTTCCGTAGGATCTATGATGGGAGTTTTGGCCGCCAGCATGGGCGTCATGATCTCCACATCCAGAGGACAGCTCCCTCCACAGATCGTGATTCCAACCACCCTCTTCATCGGTCTGTTCATTGGATTACTCAATGGATGGCTTGTGGCCTACGTAGGTGTGCCGTCCATCATTGTCACATTGGGGATGTTGACTGCGCTCAGGGGCATCACCGAACTCATCATGGGTGGGAGCTGGATTACCGACCTTCCCGACAGCATCCGATTCTTGGGTACGGGAAATTTTGCTGGAATTCCGATCAGTATCTGGACAGCAGGTTTTGTCATCCTGCTATCGAGTTGGCTGATTCACCGAACATCCATAGGGCGAAGAATATTTGCTGTTGGGAGCAACCCGCAGGCAGCGATTCTTGCCGGATTACCTACCAAATCAATCAAGATTTTTGTATTTGCCTGGACGGGATTACTCACGGCCATGGCCACTTTGATCAGTGTCCCTCAATTATCAGTCGTAGACTCGGGCATAGGAATGGGGGTGGAACTTCTTGTGATTACCTGCGTGGTCGTTGGAGGCACCTCTGTTAGTGGTGGTCTGGGAAACCTCAGCGGTGTTCTATTCGGGGTTGGATTGATGACCATGATCTCAACAGTGCTGATATTTATGAAACTGGGAGAAAACGCAACTTACTGGTCACGCGCGATTCAGGGAGTTTTCATTCTTGGTGCCATCCTTGCAGATCATTGGATTTCCCGTCAGAAAAAATGATGAAACCCGTGTTGAAAAATATTCTGCAGTTGCCTGAAACGTTTTTAATGAGCCTCTTGGCAGGTATTTTCATTCTGATATCTCAACTGGATCCTTCCTTTTTAAGTTGGGAAGTCCAACGCGAACTTTCTTCGCACATATGGGAGTTGGCCATCATAGCAATTCCGATGACACTCATCATCCTCACCGCAGGCATCGACCTGTCAGTCGGATCCATCATGAGTTTAAGCGCGATTACCGTGGGGATTCTGTTTCAGGCGGGATTACCTGTTTCGCTGGCCTGCTTGATTGCTTTAATCGTTGGAACGCTCAGCGGTTTTTTCAATGGATTATTGATATCCAAAATGAAAGTTCATCCCTTGATAATTACTCTGGCGACGATGGCCGCCTATCGAGGCATCTCAGAAGGCATCAGTCAGGCAAAACCTGTTTCCGGATTTCCTGAAGTTTTTAACCACCTGGGTCAAGGACAACTGTTTCATTTACCTGTTGCTGGCTGGATTTTTGCCATTCTATTTGTCGTGGTCACCTGGATGATGCACCGGAGGCCTTCAGGCGTTTACATTTATGCCATCGGAAATAATGAAACAGCCAGTCGTTTCTCAGGTGTCAATGTAGATCGCATCCTACTGATTCTTTACACCTTTTCAGGATTTGCTTCCAGTTTGGCTGCGCTCCTTTTTGTGGCGCGACGAAACACAGCCAAAGCCGATATTGGTACAGGTATGGAATTGGGAGTTATCACTGCTGTTGTGATTGGTGGTGTGAGTATATTCGGTGGAAGAGGAACGCTGCTTGGCGCTTGTCTGGGAATTCTGTTGATTCATGAAACGAGAGAGTTCGTCAGCTGGCACTGGAATCGTGATGAGTTGAACATGATCGTCCTAGGCACACTCTTGATTGTTTCAGTTGTTTTCCAGAAATTTTTGCGTCATAAACAAAGCTCAACATGAGAACATCCCAATCAGGACATTCAAATTCAGTTTTACTCGTAACTGTTGTCATACTTGCCGGAGCCTTGATGCTGCTCAGCGGATGCGGCCCTTCTCCAGACAAAGGAACAACTTCGCAAGGAGCATCCGGTCAAGACAATGATTCCAGGCAAATCACCATCTGCCTCATTCCCAAAAAGAAAGGTCTCCCTTACTTCACTTCATGCGCTTCTGGTGCAGAGGCAGCCGCCAAAGATTTGGGGAATGTAAAGTTGATCTATGATGGACCGACAGATGGTTCACCTGAAAAACAAGCTTCCATGATTGAACAATACACCTTGAAGGGGGTGGATGTCATCGCCGTTTCTCCGAATGATCCAAACGTGGTCGCTCCTGCACTACGAAAAGCGAAGGCCAAGGGAATCAAAGTGATTTCATGGGATGCAGATGCCATTGCTGACTCAAGGGATTTCTTTGTGAACCAGGCAACAGCAGAAGCGATTGCACACGGTATGGTGGACACAATGGTCAAGGATCTGGGAGGACCAGAGGTGTCTGCACAAGTCGCGATTGTGACAGCCTATTTAACCGCGGCGAATCAAAACGTCTGGATCGAACATATGAAAGACCATATTGCTCAGACCTACCCGAATCTGAGTTTGGTCGCCATTAAGCCGTCGGATGAGGATCAAAAACTTGCTTTCAAAGTAACTCAGGACCTGTTGAAAGCTTATCCAGACATCAAGGGATTTTTCGGGATCAGCTCAGTTTCGTTTCCTGGTGCTGCCGAGGCGGTGAAGCAGGCAGGTAAATCCGGCCAAGTCATGGTAACCGGATTGGCAACTCCCAACAGCATGAAGTCTTATGTCAAGGATGGGACCGTTAAATCCGTCATCTTGTGGAATACATTCGAACTAGGCTACTTGACCGTGAAGGTTGGCGAAGCTCTGGCAACCGGTAAACTTCAGGCAGGAGCCTCCGTCTTTGATGCAGGCAAACTTGGAGAAAAGAAAGTTGTTGGAGAAAATGTTTTACTCGGTGATATTCTGGTTTTCACAAAGGAAAACATCGATCAATACGATTTTTAAGCACCAATCCTATCACGTCTCAATCTGAAAAAGCTAAGGCATAATGATGGATGTATTGCGCAGTTTGACAGGAATGGTGTTCATCATAGGGATTGCCTGGCTCTTCTCTCGCCATCGTAGAGCCTTTCCTCTTCGGATCGTATTATGGGGACTCGGTCTTCAGTTGTGCCTTGGCATTTTCATCCTCAAGACTTCTTTTGGCCTTAAGGTTTTCAACATCGCACAAAAATTGGTCTTAAAATTGAATGATGTTTCTCAGGAAGGAGCGGCCCTGATCTTTGGCCCCCTGGCTGACGCGACAAAATTAGAAGCGACTTTCGGACAAGGAAACGGATTTATTTTTGCTGTTTCCATTACAGCCACCATCATTGTGGTGGGTGCCCTATCCTCCCTATTATACCATTGGGGATTTCTCCAGTGGGCAGTCCATTGGATGGCGTTGTTGATGAGAAGATTGATGGGGACATCGGGGAGTGAGACGCTCGCAACTGCCGCGAATTGCTTTGTCGGACATACGGAAGCTCCATTGATCATCAAGCCCTACATCAAGAATATGACCCAAAGCGAGCTTATGGCATTGATGACGGGTGGAATGGCCACCATTGCCGGGGGGATGCTCGCTGTTTACGCACAGTTTGGAAGAATGGCAGGTTTTCCGGAACTGGCTGGTCATCTCGTAACAGCCTCACTCATGAGTGCTCCTGCCGCATTGGTCATAGCCAAAATCCTCATCCCTGAAACAGAGAAAAGCGAAACCAGGAGCGATTCCAAACTCAGCACCAAGAAGGAATCCTCCAACAGCATTGATGCTCTCTGTCGCGGTGCACACGATGGTGGCATGCTTGCATTGAATGTCATGGCAATGGTCCTGGCATTCGTAGCCATTGTGGCTTTGCTCAATTTTATCCTGCAGTGGCCACAAATGCGCATGGGGATTAATGAACCCATCTCTCTCGAATCCATATTCGGTTGGATCAATGCCCCAGTGGCCTGGCTCATCGGGATTCCATGGGAACACTGCAGTCTGGTTGGCCGCATGTTGGGCGAACGAATTGTGCTCAATGAATTGTTTGGATATCTCACACTCACTTCCAATAAAGAAATCCTGGATGCGCGTAGCTTCCTAATCGCAAGTTATGCGTTGTGCGGTTTCGCCAATTTTGGAAGCGTAGCTGTGCAAATAGGCGGTCTGAGTGCTTTGGTGCCAGAACGAAGAAGCGAGTTTGCAAAAATGGGTTTATGGTCCATGTTCGCGGGCCTACTGGCCTGTTACCTAACAGCCACTCTGGTTGGATTATTGATCTGATTTCAAATCCAAGACGGCCATCGATGTCTTATAAAGGGATACCCATGCTTCAAGAAAAGCTATCTCATCAATTCGCGGAAGTGATTGGAATCCGGAAAGTAGCTAATTGAGGCAAACCATTCGCCATCATCGATTCCAGAAAAACAAACCCCGGCGAATATCAAATCCACCGGGGTTTTAAATTGAAATGTCTGCAGGCTCTATCGGCCTTCCATAATGTTGGTAGGCAAACCATGTTCCCAACTTCGGGGCTGACTCCAAGGGCGCGCTGAAGTGTTTTCAGGATCAGGAGTCGAGCATCCAGTAGTGAATACAAGAGCTACAAATGTGATCAACAAACTCCACTGAATCACTTTTTTCATGAGCCTGAGGTTTTTGAGGTATTGAGACTTAATAAAGAACTTCGTCACCTACCTGAATATCGGTCTGCAACCAACCAGGCATGACATTGGCGATGGAACGGTCATTCTCGACAGAGGAAATCTGAACTTTACCTACCAGTTTACCACCACGACTAACCATTAATTCTCCATTCTCACGAACACCATCCTGTTCTCCAACATTCAGGACGACGAATCCCCAGTCAGGATCCACGGCAAGGATGGAACCTTCAATCCCATCGCGCATGACAACTTTCTGATTGGGACCTACGAATCGACTCAGTTCATATTTGATCTGGTCTAATTGGCGGATCAAAACTTCTTTTTCAGCATTGATAGCGGCAATTTCATCGTTGGCCTCATTGAGGCGGTCCTTCATGGTGATGACAAATTGTCGGGTAACACCCAAGCCTTCCCAAGCCTGGATTTCTCTTTGATTCTCGATGAGTTGAGCTTTGGTGGTGGTCAGCTCTGCATCCAATTCATCGCCACGAGCTTTCTGCATGGCTCCAAACTGCATCGCACCTGTCAATTTGTCTTTCGTCTCGGTCAATTCACCGCGCAATGTCTCGGCTTCTTCTTCAGCCGTGCGTTGAGCGCTTTCGGCTTGTCGCTGAGCATTTTCTGCATTGTATCTTGCTTCATTAGCAGCAGAAAGATCCGATTCCAGCATTGAAATCTTGGGCGCGACCCTAAACTGGGCAATGCCCAGTGCACCAAGTCCGAGTAAAATAACCAATATTAAGCCTGCTCTCAGCATAATTAAAAATGTCTAAAGGTTTTGAGTGGGGACAGCCTAGTGGATAATTCAAGTCCGTGTCAACTGTCGCTTGAAAATCTTTGTTCGTTTGAAATGAGATAAAAAATTAACTCAAAATTCGTTTTCCTTCGCTGAGGAAAATTCCCTGAAAGTTCATCTTCAAGGCATCTGCATTCGCGGCTTTGCTTAAGGCCTCTTCTTCGGTGACCAACTTGTCTTTAACGAGAGTAAACAAAGCTTGGTTGAAATTCTGCATGCCATCTTCTCCACCGGTTTCAATGGCAGTGCCCAATTTTTCCAATCGATTCTCTTCAATCAACTTGCGGACAGTGCCAGTATTGATGAGCACCTCAATGGCAGGTATCACACCGCCGCCAATTCTTCCCACCATCCGCTGACAAACCACTGCCTTCAATGTTCCAGCCAATTGACGCCTGATTTGATCTCGCTCCTCGGATTTGAAGAAATCAAGGATTCTTGTCACAGATTGAGCAGCGTTGGTGGTGTGTAGGGTAGAGAGAACCAAATGCCCTGTATCAGCCGCACTCATGGCTGCAGAGAAACTCGTGGCATCACGCATTTCACCAATCATGATGACATCAGGATCCTGACGCAGAACATGTTTCAAACCTGCAGCAAAGCTTCTGGAATCAAGCCCGATTTCCCGCTGTTCGATCACGGATTTACTGTCGCTAAAAACAAATTCGATCGGATCTTCAAGGGTAACGATGTGATTTCGGCTCGATTCGTTGATATGCTGAATCATGGCCGCAAGAGTGGTTGACTTACCTGAACCGGTTGTCCCGGATACCAATACGATCCCTCTAGGAGACTCGGCGATCTCTTTTAGCACGGGAATCAATCCCAGATCTTCGAAACTGGGGATATCCGTCTTCACATAGCGCATGGCCAGGGCAAAAGTACCTCGCTGCTGAAAACAGTTGGTTCGAAAGCGGCCGATACCTTCGGAGTAATAGGAGAAATCGACTTCACGCTCTTCCTGGAGAACCTCCTGGAGATGAACTGGCACGATGGATTTCAATACTTCCTGCATCCATTCCGCGGTAGGTTTTGGTGCCTCTACATCGACCAGTTTGCCATCGATACGAAAAGTGATGGGAGAACCAACCTTGATGTGAACATCCGACGCACCGCCTTCAACGGCGATACGCAAAATCCGATTAAATAATTCCATAAATCTCTAGTAAGGGCTCGTGACCCTAAATTATTGCGTCATACACTGGACGCGCGCCAACGAATCGACTTGGGATTGCGCGTCCGGATCCAACCCCACAAATAATATGGAGATGACAAATCCACTATGACGACTGCCGTTGGATCCAACGACGATACCATTACAATGGATGGGCTCGTTGCTGTTTGGCGATTTGAGATCGATGGTCAATTCTGACCACACTGGAAGTTCCTGATTGGAAAGAAATTCAACTCCATTGGATCTAACATTAACAGCCTCAGGGGGCAAAGTGAACTCAATTTCATTTGAACGAACCGTCAAGGGTTCAAACATACCTGATTTATCCAATTTTGTTGTTTTCATACGTCTGGAATAACTAAGTTAACATGAAAAGCACTTTCGTCAATCCAAAGCCACTTCCGGATCAAATTATAAGGATACCTTAATTTCCTGCCCAAAGGTTACCATTCGATCACAGCAGCTCCCCATGTCAGACCAGCCCCAAAAACGACCATAAGAATCAAATCGCCACGCTCGATCAAGCCTTCTTCCACTACCTGATCCAACGCAATCGCCACAGAAGCAGCAGATGTGTTGCCAAATTTATCGACATTCACGAAAACCTGTTCTTTTTTCGCGCCTAATCGATCCCCCACTGCACTGATGATTCTCAGGTTTGCCTGATGGGGAATAATACACTTGATTTGGCTGATATCAACTTTGCACCGATCCATGGCTTTCAAAGCAGCCCGATACATGGCTGTTACGGCACTTTTGTAGGTTTCTCTCCCATCCATGCGCAGATAATGAAGACGATTATCTACCGAATCCTTTGTGGCAGGACAGCGGCTACCACCCCCAGGCATGGAAAGCAGTCCAGCCTTGGCACCGTCGGCCCCCATACAGGCGGTCAACAGCCCATGGGATTTCTCACGATTTTGAAGAACAGCGGCTCCGGCTCCGTCGCCAAAAAGCACACATGTGTTTCGGTCTTTCCAATCGATAATGGAGGATAACTTCTCAGCACCTATGACCAGGACCGTATTGTAGGTGCGCGACATGATGAATTGTTGCGCTATTTCAAGTGCATAGATGAAACCAGAACAAGCCGCCTCCAAATCAAATGCAGCGGCGTTTGTCGCACCAATGTTACTTTGCACAAGACAAGCCGTACTTGGGAAAGGCATGTCAGGAGTAATGGTGGCCACGATGATCAGATCAATTTCCTCAGCTTTGACGCCAGCCTTGCTGAGCGCCCTTTTAGCCGCTTCAGTGGCCAGGTCGGAGGTGAATTGATCATCGGCAGCTATGCGACGTTCTTTGATTCCGGTGCGAGTCGTGATCCATTCATCACTGGTTTCAACCATTTTTTCCAGATCAGCATTGGTCAACTTTCGCTCGGGAACATAGGATCCCACTCCAACAATGGAGCATGTTCTCCCCTTGAAATCGTGTTCAGCTCGGGGATTAACGAATTCGACACTCTTTGATGGTGAATCTGTCATGGTTAGTTTTTAAATGTTGCTGCATTGACCATTTTCAAGCGGTCATTGGCGATCGCTATGGCCTCTGTCATTTGATCATTAATATGGTGCTCAAAAGCCTGGGCGGTCATGCGAATGGCATTCTTGAAAGCCAGGGATCCAGCAGAGCCATGCGCTATGAACACATTGCCATTCAACCCCAGCAAAGGAGCGCCCCCATAGGCATCAGGATCCATGCGTCCTTTGATGGTTTTGAAAGCACCTTTGGCCATAAGCGCGCCCAACTTACGAACAGGTGTGGCGGTTAATTCCCGTTTGAGCCAGGAAAACATGCCATGCGCGAGACTCTCGCAGGTTTTAAGGACAATGTTTCCTATGAAGCCGTCGCAGACAACCACGTCCACACGGTTAGAAAAAAGATCATGCCCCTCGACATTTCCTATGAAATTCAGATCCAGCTTTTTGCACAACTGGAAAGCCTCAAGCGTTAAATCATTCCCTTTAACGTCCTCAGTTCCCACACTCAAGACACCGACTCGCGGTTCTTTTTGCTTGAGCACTTCCCGGGCGTAGACGGAGCCCATGACGGCGTAGTGTGCCAGGTGTTGGGGTTTGGAGTCGACATTGGCCCCTGCGTCGAGGAGCACAAATTCATTCTCTGGGGCTGGAATCACCGTGGCAATACCGGCTCGCTCCAAGCCAGGCAGTCGCCTTAGCTTGACTGTGGACACGGCAACGACACCCCCTGTGTTACCCGGAGATAAAAAAGCATCAGCCTCACCATGCTTGACGAGGTCGACACCCTTGGCGATAGAACAATTCTTCTTACGACGAACAGCATCAACCGGCTTGTCAGCCATGGTCAATACCTCTTCCGCATGAAGAACAGAAATGCGGTGGTCTGGATGACTCAGGGCTTCCAGTTCTCGCCTGATCTCATCTTCCTTTCCCACCAAAACGGCAGATTCGACGGCAGGCAAGGAATTGAGTGCCTGGATAACACCCTCCAGGATCACGCCGCAGCCATGGTCTCCCCCCATGACATCGACCGCGATTCGCATCGATAAATTAGTTAGGTTTAAGCGGACTTATGGAAGGACCGTCTGGGTGAATCACCCAAATGACTCGATGGTCACCACCTGCTTTCCTTTATAGGTTCCGCAGCTGGGACAAACACGATGTGGCACATAGGGAGCGGCGCATTGAGGGCACACGCTCATTTGCGGCAAGTTAAGTACGCTATTCGAAGCACGACGCTTGC
>CAYFHO010000083.1:0-17888 GCA_964342825.1 uncultured Verrucomicrobiota bacterium | reverse complement strand
AAGTGGCTGCATTTGATTCGCCCCTAGGTGGCTGTATTTGACCGCCCGCTGACAGGATTGCCGCGGTAGCACAAAGTCTCAATCACGAATACCACCTGATTCCGCACACGGCAAATCCAGGTTCGGGATTGCCACTAGGTCCACCGCGTGGAACTTCGCAGACGATTATCCTACGGTTTCTTGCTGACATTGACCCTGGTTTTGCCACTGAACAATACGAGCGGTTTCGAAATCACTTCGTTGACAGTGTACTCGGCGTCCCTTCGATACTTGAATATCCTCGTGGCATGAGGGGCCCCGGCGACATTGACAGCGGCCCCCTGATCGCTGGTGTCAGTATATCGGCTACAGTCGTGGGAATGGGTGTTGCCCAGGTTTACGGCGATCATGAGATAAGCCAAGCTATAAGCCAATTCGGTGAAGTATTCGGATTTCCCTTCGGCATCAAAAAACGTTGCTACCTGGGCGGAAGGCTTCCAGTTGGCGATGCCTTTGCCGTCCATGCAACCACAGCTCTTGCCTGGATCGGTAAAGATTCTGACTTCACCGTGCCAGGCAAGCCCGTTTCAAGGTTTTGGCGTGGCGGAATCCATTTAATGTCTATTCTTGCGGGTGTGGCCTTGTTTTTTGTTTGGAGACTGTCGGATCATTTAAGGAAGCGATCCAGGTAATTTAGGGGTATCACATCTCAGAGCCCAATTCAGGGGCTTATCAAAAGAGCCTTCACAAAACAAAAGCTAAAAACTGCCCACTTCATTGGGCATTCCAAATTTGTTTAATTTATAACACCCCAAAAAAGGCAACCATAAGCATTGTCAAGGATCCAATCTACCTTCGTAGCTCCACACAGCCCTTAATAGAGATGTGCGAGCATCAATGTCCCATGACAAGCGATACCGTTCTTCCAATTCCATAGTGATTGCCCCAGTACTTGGATGAATATTTCCCATGAGTCGTTCTGTGCTTTGCCCGTAGAAGCCGTCTCCAATAGGAGCCCTATCTTCCTCGAGAATGATCTCAAAATTGAATGCTTGTTGATCGGGAGTTGGAACCAATTGAGTTTCACCCAATACTTCGCCCTCAGTAAACAACCCGATCGTTCCTCGCTCTCCATCGAGGTCGATCCTGACCAGTTCTTGGCCAGTGGTTCCAAGAGTTTCACCCTCTGGAAGTGTTGCCTGCATCGTGGCACCAGGGGCAACCACAAGTGCTCCTTCCTCGACCGTGGTGATTTCATAATCAAAAAGTACATCAAAACTGCCCGTTGGTATGGAAACAACAGGATCTGGAGGGGTGATGTCGGTCTTTTCCCTCAGCGTAAAACTACCTGTTTCCTGTAATTCTCCCTCAGCTAACTCAAAAGTTCCCGAATCCGAACTTGTGAAATGTAACGTGATCGTGCCTGAAAATTCATTGCCTTCTTCGATAAATACGAAATCAATTTTCCCGGTGATGCCGTTTATTCTGGTATATTCAAACGAAGTTGATTCCAACCCCGATTCACCACCGGAAGTGAATGTTCCATCAGCATTCCATTTTAAAGTGTCCACCTCTCCTATTTCAACATTCTCATCGGTTGATGTCCCAATGGTGAGTGAGAGAATTGTATCTGCGATGGATTCAGTTGCAAAATCATCCAGAATCTCAACCGCAGTGGCCACGAGCCGATAAAACGCTTCCCCATCGACAGCAGGAGAATCGATAACAAGCTCACGTTCTCCCCCAGCAGGAATCGTGATCCACGGCTCCCAGCTTGAGAGATCACCAGATCTTTCCACGATAACAGGAGCAAGGCCATTGCCGTCCCAAGTCAATACCAGACTCCCCGCTTCTCCCCTTTGAATGGTTAAATTGGAAACAACATTCTCCTCCACGACAGGTTGATCGTCCGGAGGATTCCCCTCGCCCAGGAATCTGAATTCATTGACCGATCCCCGCACGAATTGAGTGCCTTCAGGCTGGCCTCCGGTGAATTGAAGTCGAAGGTGAAAACGCTCGTTTGTCGATTGTTCCAGGCTAAAAGTCTGAGGGTTGGGAAATGGCAGGTCATAGGCAGGGAACGCCGCTTCGGTCCCCTTCAACATATCCAATGGTGGTTCATCATCCGTAAAGCTCACTGAAAGATTAGCCGGATCGTTTCCTGCCACCGGATCGCCAATGAGAGAGTCATCGAAGGTTTGAAAGGAAAGGTTTAGCTGATCGTAGCCGGACGTGCTGGCGGAACCAGCATTGACCATATTGAAACTGCCCGCTACGGGAGCCTGCAATTGCATCATGTAGCCATTATCGAATACCAAGGAACCACCGAGAATGGCATCATCAAAGCGCCCCACGCTGTCGAAAAACCGGCGGTCCGTCCCGATCGCCTGAACCCCATCATTCACTTCAACAATCAGGGTATAACTGTCGTCGACCTGAAATTGTTCATTCAACGATGGGTGCACATAATTCAAGCTTCCCGTCAACTCCCACTGAGCGATCCCGGCAGTCGCCGAAGCCAAGCCCACCATAAACATTAAAACCATTAACTTGTTTCGCACAGGGCTGACGTTACCCCCAAAAAACAAAAGGTCAATAATGTGGTAAATCCTTTTAAACGCATTGGTTTTTCTGCAGTTGTCAGTGAAGAGGTTGAGGGGATAAGCCCCCGCCGCGGGAAGCTTGTTTCAACATTTAGCAACCAACTGCCAATCGCCAAAGTCGGCGCTTTATTTGAATTTTTGCCAGGGGATCTTTAGATACTCTTTCCATCAATTGGGTTCTTTTATATGGTAAGACAATGAACAGGTTCAGGATGATGCTTGTCACAATTAATGTTGGGTATGCTCAAATTTCGACAGTCATTTACAAAGCGCAAAATATTTTTAGCTACGTTATGCCTCCTAATATTGGTGATTGCGGGAATTAGATTTAATCAACTGGCCAGAACAAATCAACTCAAGCATATCGTTGCAGATGCACTCGCGTTTAATGCGGAAAATCCTAAGGGATTATTGGTAGCCACTGAGAGTGTCTACGATGATCTGGTGGATGTATCAATATCAGAAGGTCATTCTGACATTCATTGGATAGCAAGCATGCCACCAAATGTTCAACACATGAAGATCCCCAAATTAATGATTTCAAAACCGTTCAACTGCATACCATTCATAACCATCCATAAATTATCCGTATCCAAGGAATGGTGGGAAGCGGATATGAGATTTAAACTCTTCATTAACTTTGCAGGTTCAACAATACCTGCGTATACGCACCATACCCATTGGTCAGATGATCAATGACGCAGTATCATCAGGATCAGGCATCAAATTACAAATTTACTCCTTTGGAGCAGCAAAGCAAATAGGGGCACCCATTTGCTCTCAGTGCCCACCTCGTTCCGTAAAATGACTGCGGTTGAATATTCGATCGCTCTGCATATGAAAAAGTTATTGCGATTTGTAATTATCTCTACCCCAATGTGTTTCACTCGTAAAACATTTATTATGACGGCTATTCGAGTTACGTCTCAACATTCAGCAGCCAAATGCTAACTGAAAAAGTTGGTGCTTTGGTTGAATTTTAAAAGTTACGCTTTAGCCTCATAGCCTCAAGTCTTTCAGGAGACCAGACCAACCTATTCGAACGTTCCTGGTTCAAATCTTTCTATCAAATGATTACCAATTTCCATTTCATTTTCAGTGAAAATGCGTAGTTGAATTTCGTTCAGTTTTCCTAAAAAATATCCTCGGAGTTCTAAGACCAACGGTTCGGGTACTTGCTGCAGATCTGCAAGTGTAAAGAGTCTGTCCATGGATTTCTCAAATTCCATCAAGTCCGTTTTGGCTTTAAGGTTTAACATGTTCAGACCGACGACAGGGCTTGGCAACTCCCTTAACGGGCAGTGCCAATTCTGAAAGAGATTAAAATTTGCCTCACGAATCAGATCCACAACCGTTGTTTCGTATTTTTTCAGCAGATCAATATTGACCTCAGTTGTTCGCTTTGAAATGGCATCAAAAATGAGTTGAGCCGGCTTGGTGAGTTCCCAGCGTCGGTAGGCAGCAAATCCCTTGTTTCCAATGACTGCTTTAAGATTTTCTAAATAATCGGATCGGGCTTGAATCAAAGCTTCCCGAGGAGCCTTTAGAGCTTTTGCTTTCAAATGCAGATTGCGCCTTTTGGTTCGTAAACTCTCTATGTCCGCCTTGGGAACATCCCAAACGGAATAAAGCACCTCATGTTCTTCATCTTTATCATCAGCCCAAATCGTCACATCAACACTGTTAGGGGCTCGTTTTGTTAATGCGTTCTGGTCATAATTTGCCAAGAATTTCTTGTTCATAGCAGCAATAACATCCTGATCGTATGAAAGCCGTTGTACAAAAAACTCCTGACGTGGATCACCATCCTCAATGGCCAACCGTAGTAGTTCAACTCTTGCCAGTTTAAAATGGTTGCTCTGCTCGTCTGAAAGACCTAAATCCTTGAAAAAAGGAGTATAATCTTTATCAACTTTAGCTGAAAACTCCCTCAAGCGCTTTTCAACCATCTGTTCGTAATGCGCTTTTCGAATGAAATCCGATTGCTCCTCAACCGGTAGTTTTGCAGCTTTTTTGAAAATTTCATCCAAGTCTTGCCCTGAACATAAACACGTCAGGCAAAGAATCATCACAACCATTATTCCACCTCGTTCTCGATCTCTGAAATTTGTGCTGGCTGTATTCATATCGGAGTAATGTTATAGGGAAATTCCTTAAGGACAATGCAATTGAATTGTACAAACGTAATTAAGCAAGCCCTGTTTAATCGATCCCAACGAGCACCATCAGGCACCTTCAGGGTCAGGCATCAAATTACAAATTTACTCCATTGGAGCTGCAAAAAAACAATCCTGAATTTTCATTCACTCAAATTCCTTTATCACTAACTCCCTTGAATTTAAGGGTATTCCAATTATAGAAGTAGTGTTTCAAAAAGACTTTTAGATCGAGTCACATTATTCGATATTTATCTTCCAATTGCTAAACCAACACATTAAATCTACCCATTATTGTTGAAATTTTTGACGTGGAATTATAAGATCTTCCTATGAACATTTAGTCTCTTTTACGACCAACGAAAATTTATGCAGCTGAAATATCCCACCGAACTTTCCATTGAGTTCCTCGTCCCTCCATCAAAGAAACCAGTTTTCATTGGCTTGGTTATATTTGGCCTGGTTTTAGTATTTTGGTCTTTTCTGAGTCTTCCTGTCATCTTCCTGGCGTGTCTGTTTGGAATTCCTTTCATTTTCGTGAAAACTAAAGCATGGGGATTACTGGATATTTCTTCTAACTTTATTTATTTGAGGGGTAAACGTAATTCAAGACGATGGGAATATGAAGGTCCCCTTCATCAGATCAGGGAGTTCAGAATTGAGAAAGTCGGTGTGGGTTCATACGATTTGATCATTGACACCACCACAATAGATAAATATCGCTTGGACGCTACGGGTTCTCTCCAAAAACTGAGTCAACTCGTTTTAGAGCTGAATACATTTCTCCATATGAAGCGGCCCGAAGTGCAACACAATGTCAATCTACCGCAACATATTTTACCCCAAAAACCCAAAGGCAAATGCAAATACTGCTGGGGGGATGTTTATCTCACACCGCGCTATAAGGACATATTGGGCCAATACGCACATCAGGGATGTCAGGACGCCAGAGATTATGAACGAGCACAACAAGATTCTAATGGACCAGATTGTGATTAATAGTAGTCTTCACTCGAATCAAAATGCCAATGTAGTGGTCCTAATATAGAGGGCAATCAGGAGCACCCATTTGGCTCACAGTACTAACATCGTCCTGTAAAATTCCTGCGGTTGAATATCCGATCGTTCTACATATGGTTAATATGAATGCTTGTTGATTCACTCTCCCCAACGGTTTCTTGCTCGTAAAAAATTATTTTGAAATTTTCTGTAACGACGTGGAAAGAATGGTGAAACCAGACTCCGGGGTTGAGCCTACTGTTTGGACTCGCAATTCAGCAGACAGGAGTTCCGTCCATGAGACAGGTGTCTCGCGTTGACTCTTGGCTGATTTACCCGCCTCTGCAGTTACATCGGGTGCCGGATGGAATTGCTGACCTGATTCATCCCGTATAATGAGGGTGGCCTTGGCTGTTGCAGGGCGTTGATCGGCCCGAAAAACAGAAGACCACATATAAGTGCCCGGTCCGTGCTGCTGAAGAAAAGAAGTGATGTCCTGAGATTTTTCCGGTTTAGTTTTGTGAGTGATTGGATCAATGACTGGAACCGAAGGCTGTTGGTGATGATTGGTTGAAGGGGGCGCAATTAACGTTGAGAATGCAGGTGGAGTTGCAAACTTTCCGTCGAATTGAAAAGAATGTCCCGCACCTCCTCCGACATCAAATTGGGCAGATTCAAAATCATTTATGAGTTTTTCGCCCATTGTAAAATTGGAAAAGGAGAACCCGCTGATATCCCCAAGAAAGTAGTTCCGACCTGGAGCACCGATTTGGCCAATGCCCATCGTTCCACATTCAAGCCGGTTGAATCTAAAGTAACGGATCTGCTGTTGCCCCATTGCGTTGAACCCAAACAATCGCAGAATGCGCCCCTCCACTGTGACATGATCAAAGGAAATATTTTCGATCAGCCCCGGACCACCAGCGTTGGCATAATTGAACACCGCTCGATTACTTTGATTGACACCATACCAATTCTCAAAGTGGATGATATCAACGTTAGTCACGGTTACATTGGAAAGAGATTTTGGGAACCAACCGAATTGAAAAACGGCACCGTTGCAGTTTTGCCAAAGGACACAGTTCTCGACCTTGGCATCGGAGTGATAAAGTTTGATGCTATCATCATTTGCATGAATAAACGCATTTCGAATGACGCCGTTTCTCGCCAGCGGTAGCCCATCATTGTTGTAGGTCCAGGAACCGACAATTTTGAAATTCTCAAACGTTCCAGTCGTTCGCTTATCGGCATCATTGATGAATGAAACGGTCCAGTACGGAGCATCAACAAGAGTCACATCACGCAGAATAACGTCTTCAACTGCCAATTGAACCAGCTTAACATGCTGCCAGTAGTGATCATGCGGGTGATAGCTGAAATCTTTTTTGAGATGCCACGGTAGCTTGGTTCCAGACAGAACTCCGTGACCGGTTAATTGAAAATTTGGTCGCAGTTCTTTTTTATGCCAGGCGTCACGGTAGGTTGTATCAATATCGACATCACCTGGAAGTTCGCCCAGTGGCAGGATATCAAGTGCACCAAATACAACAGCACCAGGATCCAGATGAATCTTCTCGATGTTGTTGGGTACTTGCCAATAACCGAGATCATGAATCCCTTTCAAAAATCGGACGATTGGTTTTTGATCTGCAGTCCCAAGGGTGGAACGGTGCGCTGTGATTCCATCCAGCCCGTCGACTGGATATTCTGTGGCGTGGAGGCCAGGAGCAATGACGGCGACTTCGTCACCCGACGGTGCAGGCTCAGACGGTGGAGTATCTGCAAAGATGAGTAACGCATCGGTTACGGTTGGAATACCATATGGAGGACCTGTGAACGTGTGCGGATTGATGGTCCCGGGAAATTCCACCGATACTTTTTGACCGGGTTCCAAGGTCAATTCTATCGTATGCGGATCTATTGGTTTGGATTTAATGTCAAACCGACTGGGACGAATGACCACGTTCTCCGCTTGATGATCTTTGCTCGTAATACGAATTCGCGTGGGACGATCGATGCAAAAGGTCGTCCAATTCATGGAGCGCGCTTTTTGTTCATCTGCACCTGATCCATCCCTGCGCGCTGGATTAAAATAAACATAACTGGACTGCCAATCGTTCGTGTCGATTTCAACTTGAACCTTGTAAAGGGGGGAAGGCTCAAGACCTTCAGGTGCGGGAAAAAGAAATACTGGGTGAATCTTAACGCCATCCGCCTTGACTATTTGGCTGAATGACACCAGTGCGAACACAACCCATCCGACCATTGGAATTCTAATGAGATGCATTTTAGATATTCTGAACTGATACGCTCAAAAACAATATTCAAAGAAACCGACTTACTATGAGTTTTTTAGCCCACGGACCAAAGTCTTGCGCGGCACCATCAAGGCCAGGCATTAAATTACAAATTTAGTCCTCTCGAGTGCTGGAACTGCCCTGCTTTGCCCTCGAAAAGTGTGAGAGGAAAAATTAGCCTTACTGTGGCAGATTGAGTTATCTTCATGCATTGAAACATACGCTTATTCTCATTCACAGCAAAGGTCGTTTAAGTCCATACTCAAGGTGAAAAAAGGGGCCACAAACCCCAGCACAGCAAATAATACTACCAAGAAGTTAATAGCAACAAGCCCGGCAGCCAAATAAAACGTCTTTAATTCTGAGAGCTTGCCTTTCCAATTTAGGATCACAACGGTAAATGCCGCAATAGCTAGCCCGAAAAACACGGGCTGTATTTGAAGACTGTAGATCGTTATTGACGGCAGCGAATTTTCAAGAAGTTCAGCGTAAGCTGATTTGAGGTCCTTGACCAGAAAACCACCGAAATAAACCACCAGACCGTTTGTAAGGCTCAACAATATCAGGCAAATGGATAAACCGTTTCTGATTTTTTGAAGGGCTGATTTCATGAAAAGTTTATCTCTCCTTCAACGAGAACCATCAGCCATTACTCGCTTTAAAACTTATTTTTTTCATAATTAAATATATGCGCGGCACCATCAGGGTCAGGCATCAAATTACAAATTTATTCCAATGGAACTGCAGAAAGAACAGCCCTGAATTTTCATTCACTCACATTCCTTTACCACTAACTCCCCTAAACTTGGGGGAATCCCTTTTATACATTGGATGGTGTCGGATGAATCCAATCGCCTCGGTATTTGCGGGCTAAGCGACTGTTTGCTTCGGGATCTCCGATGACTTGTTCTTTTTTGGCGTCCCAGCGTAATTCCCTCCCAAGTTCCATCGAAAGGTTTGCGAGGATGCACGAAGCGGATGAGATATGCCCTTCCTGAATATCGGCAACGGGTCGCCTCTTTTCTTGTCGTGCTTTCACGAAGTCCAGAAGCTGCCGTCGATTACCGGGTGCGGCAAAGACTTCTGTTTCTTTGTGCGCGATATCCTCCGGATATTGATCAATTTCATCCACGTAATCTTTGCGAATGGTTTCTCCACCGCCGTTAGGAATGTAATCGTATCGCCAGACACTAAGCTTCAGGGTTCCTTTCTCCCCGTAAATGGTGGCTCCCCATGGATAATCTTTATCAGGATTCATGCCCCAATTCTTCTGGGTCCACACCATTTGAAGCCCGTCGTAATCAAACAAAGCGTTTTGGGTGTCGTGCACGTTGACATTGGTATCCGGCGCGCGCATCAGGGAACCTCCGGTAGCCGCAATCCGTTTGGGCCATCCCAAATCAAAAAAGTAACGCATCAGATCAAAAAAGTGGACGCACAGATCGCCGGTTTGACCGTTGCTGAATTCCTTGCAATGACGCCAACTGCGGGGATGAAGTTGTGGATGATAATCTCGCCAGGAAGCAGGCCCGACATACATGTCCCAATCCAGATGATCCGGCGGAGTCGCTGCGGGAGGAAAGGATTTTTTACTTCCATAATAACTGTGGATATCAATGTAACCAATCTTCCCCATGACACCCGAGCGAATGTATTTATCGCGGGCTTCAAGGAGATGAGGCGTGCTGCGTCGTTCCAGCCCAACCTGCACGGTGCGTCCATACTTCCTGGCCGCAGCCACCATGGCCTGGCCTTCAACCACATCGTAACTGATCGGCTTTTGGACATAAACATCCGCTCCGGCCTTACAGGCATCAACCACGGGCAGGCAATGCCAATGATCCGGGGTGCCCACGACCACAATTTCCGGGCTTTGATCCTTCAGGAGATCGCGGTAATCCCCATAAACCGGTGGTCTCTTACCCGAGGATTGCCTTTTGGACACAATCTCGGATGCTTCCTCGACCATTTTTTTATCCACATCACAGAGACCGACGACCTCGACAGGCGCTACCTGCATCAGATGAAGCAAGTCTGTTTTCCCATACCAACCGCAACCGATCAATCCCACTCGAAGGGGCTTTTCCGTTTCGGCGGCAAATAAATTCGAACTCAGCGCGGTCAATCCGACGGCGCTTGTGGCACTATGCTGGAGAAATGTTCTTCGATTCATGGTTCTTAATTCGAGTGTGGAGCTATTGCTTCATGATCCCTCTAATAAGGTAAAACGGCAAGAACAAGATATGGCGTTTTTTGAATACCAGGCTTTGCTTTTATTGCATCGAAAAACGTTCTCATCATGATGGCACAACCAGAATTGGGTTGAATGTGCGTATCTGTGGGTTATGAAGATCCTATGAATACAAGCCACCCAGAACATCCAGGAAAGGATGGTACCCGGTGTTGGTTTGTATCTTTCTTGATCGTGTTGTGGATCCTGATTTGTGCGCAATTCAATGTCCATTCGGAGAATGCACCCTTGGACAAGACAAGCTCCATTCCTTTGAGCATTGAGCTTTCAGAAACTCAATTGGTTTTCAGTTGGTCCAACGAGTCAGCGTTGGGATATCAGCTCTATCAAAAGAAGAATTTAAACCAAAGCGAATGGACCAAAGTGATGGACTTTGAGCCAGGCAAGGAATCAACTCAAACCTATCAAATCGACCTACCTTCCAACCAGTCAGCCATTTTTTATTTCATGGAGAAAATCCCTGATCCACTGGCATCATTGCTGACGATGCAACTGTCTGAGGAAGTCACCATGGAATTTGTTTCCATTCCGTCCGGCAGTTTTTCTATGGGGAGCCCCAGAGAAGAACAACATCGTGAAAACAATGAGAGTCCGCTGACCCAAGTCAGCCTTTCAAAGCGTTTCTTGATCGGAAAACATGAGGTGACCCAGGCTCAATGGAATGCAGTGATGGATCGAAATCCGAGCAGGTTCAAGGCAAATGAACTACCAGTTGAGCGTGTTTCCTGGTTCGACGCACTGGAGTTCTGTGAGAAACTGACGGATCGGGAACGACAAGCAGGACGTTTACCGGAAGGTTACGCCTACACCTTGCCTACAGAAGCTCAATGGGAATATGCCTGTCGATCGCAAAGTCAAACGCGTTTCTACTATGGTGACGACCCCGACTATTCTGATCTTGGAAATTACGCCTGGTATTGGACAAACAGTAGCAGCAAGACGCATCCGACAGGATCCAAGGAGCCCAATCCATTCGGGCTTTACGATATGCATGGCAATGTCTGGGAATGGTGTCTGGACATCTATTCAGGATCCCATCCGGGAGGAGAAGTGATCGACCCGAGAGGACCGCAGAGCGGAGCGGTCAGGGTGATTCGAGGAGGAGGCTGGGAAGATTTTGCCAGAGATCTACGTTCCGCCTGCCGACTCAGAATGTGGCCGGGAAATTCCTTCAGTTATCTGGGCTTCCGCCTGGCGCTCAGTCAGAGTGATTCAGGTTGAGTTGTCGGTCAAATAAAGATGAATCCTGAGCCCTCAAAATTTATTGGCGAATTAGTCATTTGGATGGTCATCATTACCATTCCAATTGTGATCATCCCCCTACCAAGGAATAGGCCGGGAGGAAAGATACCCCTCTCACGATTCTTACTCAGCATCTTTTTAGGCTGGTTAATTTTGTCGTACTTGCAGTTTGGATATTTTCAACAAATGAACATTTATAATGCAATAGGCAGGGGTGACAAACACTATGACCCAGTAGGAACAAATGCAGCCATACTGGTGACCGGCTGGGTTCCACTGCTTTTTTCCACCCTGCTTGTCTCTCTGCTAACTCTGATTTATGACAAACTTGTATGGAAGAGCCCCGACAAAATGGAGTAATGACTTATCATTCTTACGGCTTGGCTTGAGTTCTGTTTTAAATTAAATCAGTATATCACAGGACAACTCAAAAAAGGACAATGGCCCGTCTTGAAAAGGGGGCATTAAGAGATGAGATTTTTTGCAACATTACCGGAGCTTTTACTTGGAAGAGACTTCCCAGGAATGCTCACGTTCGCCCTGAAGAAGATTTTCACAAGCTTCTTCGGTTTCCACGTTATTCTGAGTTTTTCACTGGGCTCATTGTGCCTGGCAGAGACCGAGGGTAAAAATGCCGATGAAGTTGCACTCCAGAAACTCACCAAAAGGCTCTTTGACAAAAAGGTGGAACCCTTCGTCAAGAAATACTGCACTCGATGCCACGGTGGAGGACGCGCCAAGGCAAACGTCAATCTCCAAGTGGACCTCAAAGATCCCGGGCGAGGTGTGGCTTTCCTGCATTGGAAAAAAGCCGTTGCGAATGTCAAAGTGCACGACATGCCACCTGAGGATGCAGCGAAGCAACCCACCAACGAAGAGCGTCTCCAGTTCATTGAGTGGATCGATTATCTCAAATACCTGAGCCCCAAAAACCCCGGTCCCTTCGTGATTCGCCGCCTGACGCCTGTGGAGTACGGCAACACATTACATGACCTGTACGGTGTGGATCCATCCATCGCCAACTCGCTGCCCGAGGAAGTTGTTGGCGAGGGTTATCTCAACTCAATCTCGCCCATGCAATCAGAGTTATTCCTCGAACTGGCCAACAAGGTGGTCGAACAAATAGTGGCACCCAAAGGCCAACCGCCCACAGCCGTCCAAAAAAGACTCTTCGGAGAGCTACCACTCGTAGGAAGTGATCTTAGTAAAGCCGCTCGCAAGGTTGCGCGTTCTTTGGCCAGAGATGCCTATCGACGCCCCCCCACTGAACCGGAACTGGACGTCCTCGTGGACATCTTCGATCTCGCGCGCGAGGAAGGACTGGATCACACGGAGTCGCTGGCCATGATGCTCAAGGCGGTCCTGGTCTCGCCACAGTTCCTCTTTATTACACCCTCCGGAGGGGTTCAACCGGACCAGGAAATCATCCGTCTCGATGACCATCAACTGGCCTCGCGCCTGTCTTATCTGCTTTGGGCCGCGCCGCCTGATGCTGAGTTGTCTGCCCTTGCGGATGATGGTGAACTGCACAAGCCCGAAACACTGCGAGCCCAGACGGAGCGACTCCTGATGGATCCTCGTGCCAGGGCTTTGTTCGACGGATTTGGTGCCCAGTGGCTGAGGGTCAACGACCTGGAAAAGCAAACTTTCGACCCGGACTTGTTCCCCCAAATGACACCAGCCCTGCGAAGGGCAATGTTGGATGAGCCCCGACTGTTGTTCGAGAGCATCATTCGGTTCAACCAGCGCATTATCCGCTTTATCGACAGCGATTACACGTTTCTAAATGAGCCGCTCGCAAAACTGTATGATCTTAATCAATCCGTTAGAGGCCCGAGAATGCGCCGTGTCAAACTTGAGAATCCCAATCGCGGAGGCATCCTGGGCATGTCAGCCACCCTGGCGGCAACCTCATTCCCCAACCGAACCAGCCCCGTTCGTCGTGGCGTGTGGGTACTCGAGCAAGTTTTGGGAGAACGCGTTCCCCCTCCCCCGCCGGATGTTCCTGAACTTGATGAGCAGGAAGAACAGAGTATTGAAGGGTTGACCTTGCGGCAAAGGACCGAACTCCACACAACGGATCCTGTTTGCGCCAACTGTCATCGTGTGCTTGATCCAATCGGCTTCGGTCTGGAAAATTTTGACGCCATCGGTCGCTGGCGCGAGAAGAACAAGGAAGGAACGGCGATCGATTCGGCAGGAAAACTTCCAACAGGCGAAGCCTTTTCCAATCCCGCGGAATTGAAGCGCTTCTTGGCTCGAAGAGAGGCAGACCTGGCGAGGAACTTGACCGAACGACTCATGGCTTACGCGCTCGGGCGACACTTGGAAGGTTATGATGAAGTGGTCATCGACCAGTTGATGGCACGCATAGCCAAGGACGACTACCGTGTGCGGACGATCATCACCGAAGTCATCACCAGTTACCTGTTCACTCACCGTGCAGTTGAAAAATGAATATCAATCACACCCAGCAACGCAGAATTATGAATACCAATCATCACTCACCCATTGTTGATCGGCGCAGGTTCCTGAAAGGAATGGGAGTTTCCCTCGCGCTGCCTTTTATGGATTCGTTGACCTCAGCCTCCACGGCGGCAAAGCCACCAGTCAGGCTTGCCTTCATGTACATGCCTCACGGCGTCATCATGGATCAGTTCTGGCCCAAGAGTCAGCAGGAATTTCTCAACTCGCCACCGCCCATCATCCAATCACTGAAACCGATCATGGATCAATGTCTCATGATGAAAGGTATTTCCGGAGTTCCGATCACGCCCTTCAACGGTGCCCCTCACGCCCTGGAACTATCTACCTGGCTGACCGGACGTCTGCCCGACCCGGATTCACGCGATCGTATCAACATTTCCATTTCAGCCGACCAAATCATGGCTAACTACGTCGGTGCCCACACCCTCCTCCCCTCCCTGGAACTGGCCACCATGCCCCAGACATGGAAGGAGAATCAGGAGGGACTTCATGAGGGCTATTACAATCACTGCAGCTACCGTTCGCCCACACAACCCGTGCCGGCCGAGACGGATCCCCGTAATGTGTTGAACCGTCTGTTCGGCAAAACCGGCAAGGAAGGCAGGGTTTCTCAAGCCAATCCGCTGGACCGAAAGATGCTCGACCGAGTACTCGGCGGCGCCCGGGACCTGCGTCGCACCCTGGCCAAGGGGGACCAACACAAGCTCGATGAATACCTCGACAGTGTGCGCTCGGTGGAACGTCGCATCGCTGCTATCGAATCCCGTCAACAAGAGGCGGCTTTCGAGAAAAACGGTGTCCGACCATCGAAACGTCATGCCACCGATTCAGCACCTATCGAGGTGAAAATCCCCGAGAGCGACAAGCGCAGTGAATATATGAAAGTCATGTGCGACCTCACCATCCTTGCCTTTCAGACGGATACTACTCGAGTCAGCACCTACGTGGGATCTCGCCCCAACGGCGCTTCCTACCCGGAGCTCGGGTTCTCCAATCAACACCATTCGCAAACTCATTACGGCAGCGACCAGGAGAAGATCCGCAAGGTGGCGGCCATCAACAAATTCAATGTCGATCAATACGCCTACATGGTGAAAAAGATGCATGCACTCAAGGAAGGCGACGGCACTCTGCTTGATAATTGCATCATGATGTGGGGATCCGGTCTTGAGGACGGAAACAAGCACCGTCGGGAAAACCTCCCATTCATCATCGCCGGAAAAGGAGGCGGATCGATCAATACGGGCCGTTTCTTGAAGGACACACAAGGCAACCAGGGGGACCTTCTCATGACTTTGCTTGACTGTGCGGGTGTGCCGCTGGATCGCCCGATTGGTATTGCCACCAAGAAAATCACCGAAATGATGGCCTGAAGGACTTAAAAAGTCAGTCATCGGTTCAATCGACATGAGAGAGATATCATCCTTACACAGCAAATGGATGGGTAAAAGGGGTTGTGTTTGGTTGGTCGCATGTTTCATCGCAAACCTACATTCAGGTTGGGCGGGCATCCCCCTCACTGAGCAAAGTGGGGATTCCAGGAAACTGAATATCCTGCTGATCACAGCGGATGATCTGGGAACCCAACTTTCCTGCTATGGCGACCCCATTGCCAAAACACCTAACATAGATCAACTGGCCAGGCAATCGGTTCAATTCCGAACCGCATATGTCAGTCAGGCGTCGTGCAGCCCGTCGCGATCCACGATGTTCACTGGATTGTATCCCCACGGAAATGGACACTACGGATTGGCCAATGCAAATGTGGGTTTTCAAGTCCATTCGAAATTGCATGATCATCTGTTGCCCAACGTACTTAAACGGGCTGGTTATCGAACAGGCATCATTGGCAAACTACATGTGAACCCGGAAAAAAAGTTCCAATTTGACATGCGTCAAAACGAGGGTTTCGGCAGCAGGCAAATCAAGAAACAATTGGGCTTTGCCAGCGAATTTATCAAGCAGTCTAAAGATCATCCATGGTTTCTGATGTTCAACTTGTTTGACCCCCACGTGGCGAGAAACCGACAACCCAACGGCAGCCGTGGACCGCAATTTTTTCCGGATCAAGTCGAAGGTTTACCGAAATCAGTGTTGAATGCGGACGACGTCAAACCCTGGCCCTGGCAACAGATTGATGCACCGGAGCAACGAACCAAAATAGCAGGTTACTACAACTGCGTGCATCGCATCGATGCAGCCATTGGGATGCTAACTGATTTGTTGCATGAAACCGGACAATGGGACGATACATTGATTCTCTTTCTCGGAGATCATGGACCGCCCTTTGCACGCGGAAAAACCAGCTGTTATGAAGCAGGCCTTCGGGTCCCCTTTCTGGTCAGGTGGCCGGGAGTTTCATCTCCCCACGTTTCGGAACATCTCGTGGGCAGTGTGGATATCTACCCAACCATCCTGGATGCAATTGGAATAAACCCATCCATCAAGCTTCATGGCCACTCTTTAAGACCTGTATTGAGCCATCCAGCATCCGGTGACTGGCGCACATCATTGGTTGCTGAATTCCACTTCCATGGTGCCACCCCATTTTTCCCCAGACGTGCCATCACAGATGGACGGTTTAAGTTGATCCATAATATTCGAGCAGGCGAGTTGTCGGCGTCTCCTTCTGTGGATGGGGATAAAGCACACATGATGGCTCAACTACTGGATCTAGAAGATCCAGCCAGAAGAGCCATGGACCGCCTCCACCACCCACCCGAATGGGAATTGTATGATCTGGATAAAGATCCAATAGAATTTTTCAATTTGATCAAGGATCCGGCAATGTCAACGGTGACTCAACAACTCATGCAGGCATTGCATGATTGGCAAATCCAAACCGAAGATCCTTTTACGAATCCTGATTTCAGAAAAAAAGCTGAAAACCAACATCGAAGATCACCTAAACAGTAACGAGGTATTGTGTTTGTCTGGTTGCACCAGATTCCCATGAGACTTGGGCTTCTGTGACATCAAATCTTTCGCAATTCCCCTTTCAAACAGGAACTCAACACACATCAATGGACCTCTTTCGTCAGGTGATAGAAAACCCTGAAAACCTACTGCCCATGGACGGACAGGTGAACTACCACGGAGCCCTCCTGTCTCTGGCAGATGCCGATTCTTACTTTAAACGATTATTGAATTCGATTGAGTGGAAAAACGATGAGGTCGTGATCGCTGGAAAACATATCATTACCAAACGCAAAGTTGCGTGGTATGCCGATCGAGCTTTCGAATATACCTATTCAGGAACCACCAAACGTGCTCGCCCTTGGACTGATGAACTTCAAGAGCTGAAGAAGTTGATCGAAAAAACAACCCATGAATCCTTTAACTCCTGCCTTCTCAACCTCTACCACGATGGCAGTGAAGGCATGGCGTGGCATAGCGATGACGAAAAGGATTTGAAAAAGAATGGTGCCATTGCATCCCTCAGTCTGGGTGCAGAAAGAAAATTTTCACTGAAGCACAAGATCACCAAAGAAACAGTTTCCATCCACCTGGAACATGGCAGCTTGCTGGTAATGCAGGGGACCACCCAAACCCACTGGATGCACAGCCTACCACCCACCAAAAAAATTCACACCCAAAGAATCAACCTAACGTTCAGATGCATCTGCATGGATTAATCACCAGTTGAGGAAGTTCGAGGCGATTACCAGAGATAGGCAATCTTATCAGCCATTGATTGAAAATGGCGTACCGTGTGGGACTCTCTAGGTAACAATTCTCAAATTTCTGGGTAATACAGTAACTTACCAGCTTACCCCAAACGCACAATTTGTTAAATCAACACACCCCTTATTCTCCCACCGGGTGCGATTAAAACTACGGGGCAAAAAAACTTGAAAAAAATGCATTTTAAGCT
>CAYFHO010000082.1:0-18275 GCA_964342825.1 uncultured Verrucomicrobiota bacterium | reverse complement strand
CAGGCAGAGTAACTTTTTTATTCGAAACTGTCAGATCTGATCGTAACTAATACAATTTATCACCTTTGAAAATCATGTTCTTCTTGTCGAGTCGCCAATCGGATTGTGTTTTGCGATTGTAATTAAGATAAAGTTTCCCTTCATGGAGGTCGAACAATTTCGGATCCGTATCAGCCAGTTTGCCCTGAGCCGCCGCCCAGGCACAATATCCACCATATTGAGGTGCATACTTCTGGGGATCCTTTTTGAAGAGATCCCTGTTTTCAGAACTTGAAAAGAACCACACTGCCCCTTTCCAAGGGTAACTTATCTTTTTGGCCCCAAGGACTGCTCTCTTTTGGAGGTGGTAAGCCACGGGATCGTAGCCGTCTATCGCCTTGTTTCCCCAAAAGGAAGAATTGATCGGGTCGGCTGCATTGATTCGAAGCAAGGTTGCACAAAGGAATAACACTATCGTCAGTGAACGAATGATTTTTGGATAATTTGTCATGTTTTTGATCTGGTTCAGAGTCTGCTGATTTTCCCGGCGTCAGAAACAGTTAAAAACAGACCAGGCTGTCTGTAAAGAAGTTTTTCAATCATTTATTTTTTAAGATTGATTAATACCAACCAGTCTGTACTTTTAAAAAATGAGACAAGCAAATGCCAAGGAACGGATTCTTGAAACAGCTGCTCTCTTGTTCACGAAGAGGGGCTACGCTCTGGTGGGGATCAATGAAATCATTGCCGAATCAAAAACGGCGAAAGCCACCTTTTACCAGCACTTTCCAAGCAAGGATGATCTCTGCGCTGCCTGGCTTCAACGAATGCATGAGAATTCCGTCAAATACCATCAAGGCATTTTGGATGCTGATACTCCTGCCATGGATCGAATCGTTGAGTATTTCCTGGATTTAAAAAAATGGATGGTTCAGAACGATTACCGAGGATGTCCTTATACAACGACTTCCTCCATGTTGAGATCAGAATCCCCTGCCATTCGGCAACAAATTGAATCGCATAAAATATTTCTAAGGGATTTCTTCATCGATTTAGCCAGTCAATTCACACACGGACCTGAAGCACGCGTATTGGGGTCGACATTGTTTCTGCTCTACTCCGGAGCCACTGCCGAATCGCAGAATGTTCGCTCGACCTGGCCAGTGGATACGGCCCTTGAATCGATCAAGAGTATCTGCAACACACAACCTATCCTCAACAGTATTTGAAGGATCAGACTGATTTGAATTCAGCCTGATTTCAAAATAGTTCAGATGATTATGAACTCACAAATTTCCCCAAAAAACACGGTACACGCATTTCTGGATTTATTAAAGACAAGAAGATCCAGGCGATTTGGCCTGGGAATGAGCATACCGTCAGGACCGTTAGCTTATAAGAGTAAACACTGTCCTGTCCCTCTAAACCTTGAAGAAGAAGCAGCTATTGCATTCGCCGCATGTGGTTTAACCAGGACAGGTTTGGGGGATCTTTGTTACGACAAGGGAGAGGGAGGGAATATCATGGTGGGGCAACAAGGCAGAACAATCGCCAGTGGGGATGGGATACAATCCGTCGCCTTGATGGTGATCAATGACAGTGGTTGCCAACTGGTCAAAAGATCACGGGATTTGAACCCAACGGAGCTGAAGCAAATCATTGAACATGGACGTAGCAATGAACTGACTGAAGCTTATCAAAAATTATGCACCAGGATCTCTGACAAGCGCCTTCACCCGTCAACAGATCCAATAGAAAACATCAATATCAACCGTTGGTCCGCGCAATCTAAGGGCAGTTCCTGCTTTTTACCCATTAATGACCTGACATTGCTTTACATCAATGGACTTCTTGAAATTTTCAATGAAACAACCGGCGTGTTTGTTGTGGATGAACGTGCCAACTTTCAACCTGCAGGTTTGGGCAAATTCGCCAGAAGTAAAGGCGGCCATTTGGACGATGATCCCAAGCTTGGAAAGATGGTTACGATTCGCCATGTAGAAACGCTGGTTTCAGAGTTTGTAGCCATTGAACAAGGGATGATGCTTCAAAACATGAGCTTGATGACCGAGGCCATGGGGCTGGGTGGATTCCCTCATTTTGCGAATCATGAATTCGCCTGGTTCCAGGCACTTGGATTTCGTATGGGAGAAATGGCAGCAAGTCGTTATTTGGGATGCAATTGGATGGTTAAAGCGGCTTTAAGACTATTGGGAAAAGACACACAGGTCCCCTACCCGCTGGGTTTGGAATTTGAAGGAAAAACACTTTTGCGATCCTTCTGCCCACCCTATTTCAAGAACATGGATGATGCTGTCCAAGCTGTCGTGGATCTAAAATTCAACCGATCCAAAGGATTCAATCCTCTCAGATGGAACCATTCATTAAAAAATTCCGAACAAGCAGCCAAACAAGTGCCAGCCTTGACAGAAAAAGCCATCGAAGCCACTAAGGCTTACACAAATTACGTATGGAATCGATATGGACGGTTTCCGGCACATCTCGCGCCTTTTCGCACTATCATGGCATTTCAGGCCAATCATTTAGATGCAGATTTTTACGACAAATACTACCACCCAGAGGTGCTGACCGATGTTCAAAGGAAAGATTTCGAACGCCACAAAACCGATTGATCGGATAGATCAAGCTGCGCCTCTGGAAAACTGGGCTTGCAAATCTTCGATGGAAATGATCGCAAGGAGAGTGCAGCCGTTTTTGGAGTGATTGATCTCGTGTCTGGATCCCGCTTCAGCTCGGTGGTAATCACCAGGCCCCAATTCACGATCTCCAATATGCAGGTCACCTGTTAACATGAAAATTTCCTCCTGCTTGATATGGGTGTGAGCCGGATAGGCCGCACCTGCGTCAAGTTTCCCCATAACAACCGCGATGCCCCTTTCCTCATCCATCGAGAGAAGTTTCACCCATGCCCCTTCCACAGGTAAAGGTTGCCAGTCTTTTATATGACTGGTCCCAATAAACGTAAATCCGTCAACAACCACCGGTGTCTCAAATGCCTTCTGAAGTATGGACTCCTTGAGGTGATCTGCGGGAGATTCAATTGCGGGAACATGTGCTCCGATCAGGCCGGCAATGGTTTGGTAATCTTCAGACAATGACTCCACTTCACGGTCGGCTTTCTTTAACTGGCGCTCCAGCTCAAGACGCTCTTCTTCCGTCAGCGCCTCCATGGCACCTAATATCAGTTGTTCATCTGTCGGTTGATCTTTCACTCAGCCAAAATCTAAAACGCTACAAAATACTTTGCAGTTCCCCGTGTAATTTTTGCATACCCCGCCGAATACGCGCCTTGATAGTTCCCACAGGTATATTCAAGTTGACTGCAATTTCCGAATGGGTCAAGCCGCTGAAATAGGCAAGCTCAAGTGCCTGTCGCTGCTCAGATGGCAGTTGCAATAATGATCGTCGCACAAGATGTCTCGTTTCATTCATCTGCAAGGATTGAAGTCCATCGTTTTGCTCTGATTTTAAATTCTCCTCTTCCATCAGGGAATTTTCAATGGTGGGCCCTCTTTTACCTTTCCTGATGCGATCAATGGCACCATTCCTGGTCATCGCCATGATCCAGGTCAAGGGACTTCCATTTTTTGCATTGTAACTCGACGCTTTCGTCCAGACTTTGACCATGACTTCCTGCAGCAAATCTTCAGCTTCAGTCTTGTTCCGGAGCATTGCCATCGCTAGTGCGAACACTGGATTGGCGCATCGATCATAGACATCCGAGAAAGCCAGTCGATCCCCATTAGCAACAGCCAAGATCTGCTCGGCTTCGAGAGGTTGATGACTGGGGTTGGATGTTGACATTGTTTAGGGAGCTTACCTTTTTCTGCGCAAGCGGGATCGAAACTAAAATCCATCGCAGTGACGTTCTGTAATGGGTCAACTGGTAGTCCATGCTGATCCCCTTTTCAACCAGTAATTGAAAATTAAGTAAAAAAACCTCAATTTCCGAAATTTCTGAAATTAAATGCATCCGATTGGGAATGGCTGTCGTAGGAAACTCATGAATGCACAAATATTGTTTACTATGAAAAACTACACCCCCATTAAAGCAGTCATCGCCTGTTGCACGATCATGGGCCTGAATCAGCATCCCATGCACGCTTCAAGCCACAGAGAGGCACCGGGCATCACCAAAACACCTAAAATTGACGCAGCTGATTTTTACATCTTCAACAGCTATGAATCCGGCAGGGAAGATTATGTGACCATTGTGGCTACCTACCAACCTTTGCAGGACGGAGGTGCGGGTCCAAACTATTACATGATGGATGAGTCGGCTCGATACGAAATCCATGTCGATCATTCAGGAGATGCCCACCCTGATTTGACATTTACATTCCAGTTTAACCACACAAGCAAAGATATTTCACTCGATATAGGTAATGACAATGAAAAGAAATCGGTAGCGGTTCCGGTCATCAACGTTGGAACAATTTCATCTGAAGACACTGGAGCTTTGAATGTCATTGAAGAGTATTCATTGACGCTTTTCAAGGATGGATCCCCCCATTCACTCATGAATGCAGATACAGGAAATCACGCATTTATCAAACCCGTGGACTATATCGGTGAGAAATCCATCCCGGACTATGCGAGCTATGCCAGCAGCCATATTTACAACTTCAACATACCCGATTGCGACAAACCGGGCCGTGTCTTTGTAGGTCAACGCAGGGATCCCTTTGTCGTCAACCTGGGAGAAACCTTTGACTTGGTGAATATCAGCACGAGTCCACTGGGACCTGAAGACGCCAATAAAAACAGTCTGGCAAATAAAAATGTCACAGCTCTTGTTTTGGAGATCCCAAAGGAATGTCTGATAGGTCCAGGGGGCAATCCGGTCATCGCAGCATGGACCACGGCAAGTCTCCCCAAAATAGAAATCGTGAATGGACTATTGATCAATCGATTCGAACAGGTTTCCAGGCTTGGTATGCCTCTGGTAAACGAAGTGGTCATCGGTTTGAAGGACAAGAATCATTGGAACAGCAGTATCCCGTCCAATGATACACAATTCCTTGATTACGTCACTCATCCAACTTTACCAGCTATCCTTGAGATTCTTTACGGCGACGCAGGGGTCAAGGCTCCCACTCTATTTCCTCGGAATGATTTAGTGGCGGTCTTTCTGACTGGAGTGGAGGATTTAAATCAAGACGGTTCGGTGGCAGAAATGGTTCGATTGAACACCTCCATCCCTGCTGTCCCTGCAAACGAACAGCATCACCTGGGAGTTGTTGGAGGTGATTTGGCTGGCTTCCCAAACGGCCGCCGGTTGGGTGATGACGTCGTCGATGTCGCACTGCGTGTGGTCATGGGAGCCTTACTACCTGAAGAAGTAGCCCCGAACAAATCACTTCCATTTACGGATGGAGCTCATGTGAATGCAACAATGTTCCATGAATCCTTCCCTTATCTGATGGAACCAACCAAGGGATCTCCCAATGATCCTACCATCACACTGTTAGTGGAGGGGGCCCCAGATGCAAATGCCAAATTCAAACCATTACGCGCAAGCTTTGATCCTGATACACAGTCCTTAAAGACGGATCGAATGGAGGGCAAATCTGGATTCTTTCGCCTCAAATCTGACAGGGAAAGTTTAGAAATCAAATCTGTGGAGATCGACGCCGAGGAGGTCAACATGGGCATTGGATTCGAAAAACATTAATCGAACCAATCAACAGCATGGGCGCCTTGTGGGGAGGTGCCCATGCATTTAAACATCCATTGAAAGGTTACTGCGATGTTTATCAGAAAATCTAACGGGACATTACTGCCGCTTCATTTAATTCTAATAGGAGCACTTATTTCAGCGATCAGTTTAAGAGCGCATGATTTTTGGCTGACTCCTTCGAACTATACCCCCAATGTGGGAGAATTAGTGGAAATTTTTGCAATGATAGGTCATGGCAACGAGGCCGAGGCTTTTGAAAGAAACCATGACCATATTAAAAGACTGATTGTCCAGGATGCTCAAGGAATTCGAACGACTCAAGGCGTCAACTTTCGACTCCCAACAGGATCTTTCAAGGTAAGGACAAAGGGAACACAAATTGTCGGATACGAGAGTCATGAGCAAACAAGCGTTCTGCCTGAAAATCGATTCGATAAATATCTAAAAGAAGAAGGATTGGAATCCATTCTCATAGGACGCAAGGCGGAGGAAGAGGATTCTAGGAAGGAAGTCAAAGAAGGATACACGCGCTGTGCAAAATCAGTTCTATTTACTCAAGGTGAAAAATTTAGTGACCAATGGTTGGGATTACCCCTTGAAATTAAATTACTCAGCAATCCATTGGAACTAAGTGGACATCAGTCCATGATTTTGCAAGTTCATTACGATGGGTCACCACTTGAGGGAGCTCTGGTTAAGGGCTATTGCCTTGCCAATGAAGATTCAACTCAGGCACTGCGAACGGATGGCAATGGATTTTCAACTTTTCAATGTTCCAGTTCCGGACGCTGGATGTTTAATGTAGTGCATATGCTGCCCTCATCAGGGGATACCTCTCTTGATTGGCACAGTTACTGGGCCTCATTAACAATCGAGATCCCCAGCAGGTCGGTGATAAATAACCGTGTAGCGCAACGCTGAAATTGAGTTTTGAACCAGATCTGCAATCCGGTGACAAACGGTCAAAACCATTATTTTTCAGCTTGGCAGTGAAGCGGGGTTTCTATCATGCTGGAGGAGATGAAGATTGTATTGGCATATTCTGGTGGTTTAGACACGTCGGTTTTGGTTTCATGGCTCAAAGATAAATATCAAGCCAAGATCATCGCCTTTTGCGCAGACATTGGTCAGGAAGAAGAACTCAAAGGCCTGGACAAAAAAGCCAAGAAAACCGGTTCTTCAAAAATCTATATCGATGATTTGCAGGAAGAATTTGCCCGAGATTACATCTTTCCCATGATCCAGGCCGGTGCGATCTACGAAGGACAGTATTTTCTGGGAACCAGTATTGCCCGCCCCCTGATTGCCAAGCGAATGGTGGAAATTGCTCGAAAAGAAAAAGCTCAGGCTATTGCGCACGGGGCCACCGGAAAAGGAAATGATCAAATTCGCTTCGAACTGACCGCAGCAGCACTGGCCCCCGAAATCGATGTCATTGCACCCTGGAGAGATGCCCAATTCAGGGCTGATTTTCCGGGGCGAAAGGAAATGATCGATTATTGCGCGGCAAAAAACATTCCTGTGGAGGCGAGTGCCAAAAAGCCATATTCAATGGACCGAAACCTGTTGCACATTTCCTATGAGGCAGGTGTGTTGGAAGATCCCTGGCTGGATGCTTCGGCCCCGGAACACAAGGAGATGTACAAACTGAGTGTGAGCCCGGAGGATGCCCCCGATAAACCTGAATACGTGGATCTCGAGTTTGAAAAAGGCAATTGCATCGCTGTCAATGGTAAGAAATTGACTCCACTTGGAGTCATGAAAACTTTGAACAAGTTAGGAGGCAAACACGGTGTTGGACGAGTGGACCTGGTTGAAAATCGATTTGTAGGAATGAAATCGAGGGGAGTTTACGAAACGCCAGGAGGTAGCATTCTTCTTTTCGCTCATCGACAAATCGAAAGCTTGACCATGGACCGCGAGGTCATGCACCTCCGAGACTCACTGATGCCCAAATATGCCGAACTCGTGTATTACGGTTTCTGGTTCGCTCCAGAGAGGGAAGCGCTACAAGCGTTGGTGACAGAAAGTCAAAAAAATGTATCAGGCACTGTCAGACTGAAGCTATACAAGGGGAACATCATTACGGCAGGACGAAAATCACCGGTCAGTTTGTACAACCCCGAGATAGCCACTATGGAAGCCGACCCAACCCAGGCTTACAATCAGGACGATGCAACGGGTTTCATTCGGTTAAATGGGTTAAGACTCAAAGTAGGTGCCCAGGTACATCAAGCCGCTTCAAAGCCCAGGAAAACCAAAAAGGGCAAAATAAAGTCTGCTCGAAAGAAAAAGAAGTAGGCATAGAAACAGTTCAGGTATCCGCGTCCAATCTCCACCCTGGCCGGATACCTTCTTCTGATTCTTGTGCTGCCTTTCCGGAGGCAATTTTCCAGGCAGCAAGCATTCCAACCATGGCCGCATTGTCGGTGCAATAGCGACCACTGGCAATTCGAAGCTGCAGTCCGTTTGCATGGCATGCCGTTTGTAGTCCATCGCGCAAGCCTTGGTTACAGGAAACACCACCGGAAGCAGTCACGGTATCGACTCCCATTTTTAAGGCCGCCCTTAAGGTTTTCTTGACCAGAACGTCCACTATGGCTGCCTGAACCGAAGCACATATATCCTGTATTCCCGACCGATCTATAAGAAGTTGAGGATGTTTTTGAATGAAATATCGAACGGATGTCTTAAGACCGCTGAAGCTGAAATCAAACCCGGGATCCTTCAACATCGGCCTTGGAAATTCATGGGAATCGGGGTTGCCTTTGGCTGCTAATTGGTCCATCACGGGACCTCCCGGGTAAGGCAATCCCAGGAGTTTGGCGGTTTTGTCAAAACACTCCCCCGCAGCGTCATCAATGGTGCTGCCGAGGACATGATGTTTCAATGGTTCTTCAACCATCACCAGCATGGTATGCCCCCCGCTGACAATCAAACTGACATTAGGTTGAAATGAATCGACATCAAGTGTTTTGCTTTTTGGATCAATCCAGGGTGAATATAAATGGGCTTCGTGATGATTCGTTCCGAGGAATGGCCTGTCCAATGCAAAGGCCAGGTTTTGAGCAACATGGTAACCAACCATCAAAGCAGGAGGCAGACCCGGCCCCTGTGTTGCTGCAACCCAATCCATATCAGTTGATTTTAGCCCGGCTTCGAAAAGAGCTTTTTCAATGACAGGGATCACGTTTTTCAAATGTTCGCGAGCTGCCAACTCAGGTACAACTCCACCATATTCGGTATGAAGTTTAACCTGTGAAGCTACAACATCAGACAAAATCCGATGATTCGAAATAATGGCTGCAGCGGTTTCGTCGCAGGACGATTCAATAGCCAATATTTTCATTTAACTCTGAACAAAGTGTGATGGTGCCTATCTGAAGCGAACTTGTATCACGCCGAGATTTAAAAAAAGTTCATCGTCGATTTTCCATCAAAAACAAACCCTTTAACAGATCTCTCGCACGCTCGAATTGATGATCTTTAACGCCCTTGATGCGTTGCTTCTCTTCCTCACTAAGCTGCACCAGTGCGTCAACACCTCCCGGAGACCTCTGGTAAAACAAGGCTTCCAGGTCTTCATTGGAAACGGGAACCGTAATATCCGGGGTGATTCCCTTGCCATGAATTATTTTTTCACTTGGAGTGTAATATTTGGCCGTTGTCAAACGAAGAGCCCACCCGCCGGATACTGGAAAAATACTTTGAACCGATCCTTTTCCGAATGTTTGTTCACCCAATATGACAGCCCGGCCCAGATCCTGAAGGCATCCGGACACAATCTCTGATGCACTCGCGCTTCCATTGTTCACCAGCACAACCATGGGTAAATCCAAAATAGGATTCCTGGAAGCCGCATGATGTTCGCTGCGCATCATTTCACTTTTTCCCTGGGTAAAAACAACCAACTGTCCGGCAGGCAGGAATTGTTCACACACTTCCACGGCCTGATCCAGCAAGCCTCCAGGATTGCCTCTGAGATCCAATATGAGTCCGCGCATGCCATTGTCCAACATCTGATCCAGGGCTTTGCGCAAATCACTGCCTGTTTGTTCGCCAAATTGTGTCAACCAGACATAACCGATCTTGTTCTCATCGAGTTCAAACGTGTTATTTCCCGATAGATCCTTGACCGTCTGCAGTTTGATCACCGCTCTCTCCAAAACAACATCGCGATATTTACCACTCGAGGGACGATAAAGGGTCATCTTGACCTCAGAACCCGGTTCGCCTCGCAAGCGCTTAACAGCTTCCTGCAAGGTGATCCCTTCCGTTGTGCGGTTTTCTATTTTCACAATCCGATCACCCGAAATGATGCCTGCCCGGAAAGCCGGCGTATCGGCCATGGGAGAAACTACGGTCAGATAATTTTTGTTCTCCTCCATGGTCACTACAATTCCAACACCACCAAATGCACCCTCTGTATCTTTTTTGAGTTCATCATAATGAACAGGCTCCATGAACTCAGAGTGAGGGTCCAAAGATCCAAGCATGCCTTTCAGCGCACTCTGAATCAGATCTCGATAAGTGAGTTTATCTCCTTCGACGTAGTCGGACCTGATGCGTTCTACGACAGAGGCAAAGAGTTCATAATTTTCGTAGGAATCTCCACCCGTCGAAGCTTGCGCTGTCTCTCGATACAACAGGAAACCCACCGTCAGATTGACGCCGAGCAATACCAGAACCGATGAATAAATGAGTTTCTTTGCCATGAACCAAGGTGATTATAGCCCAATATTAATGGACAACATTGAATCTAGTTGCCAAGTGGATGGTTGGCAAGCAACCAACCAACATAAGGGAGATCTTTTGGAAAAGTCACTTTCGGATTAGGATGATCACTTGACACAACCTTGACCTGGGCACCGATCCTTTCGCAAGCCGCTGTGTCATCCGTCACCGTTTCCCCGCTCTCCCTGACTATCTGCAAAGCTTTGCGAATGGTCTTGAACTGAAAAACCTGGGGTGTTTGAACAGACCATACTCCTTCACGGTCGATGGTTGATTGAATAGTGCCTGAGGTATCGACTCGTTTTATAGTGTCGGTGATTCTTTGCCCGGCTACGACTGCTCCACATTTGACAGCGTTCTCAAAACATGATCTGACGAGGTCCGGGTGTGCGCAAGGTCTTGCAGCATCATGGATCGCTACGATTTCACATTCCGCTGGACAGGCCTCCAGTCCGTTCCACACCGAATCTTGTCTTTCAGCCCCTCCCAACACAACTTCGTAAGGCTTATGAATCCCAATCCTTTTCCCAAGTTCATCAATATCCTTGTGACGTTCTTCACGGGCAACGATGATGACAGAATCCACTTCTTCTACCTGTTCAAATAAGCGCCACGAATGCCCAATTACCGGACATCCATTGATATCCAGCCACAGCTTGTCATTCCCCATCCGGGTCCCCTTTCCCGCTGCTACGATGATGACCACATTCATCCGGCAATAGCCTGCCGTTCAGATCTTTTAACAGCAGAGGATTGGGTGGAATTTTGAAACACAGTCTGAAAAAATTTGGGCATGAGTGCGTCTGTTTTATTTCAGTGCAGGAGTTTCTTTGGAGGCAATGGATTTCGCAGCTTCAACGTCGTCAGGAAGGGGGCGGACTTCGACATTACGATAGTGCACAATGCTTCCGGGATCATGCTGCTGAACAGCTAAATGTCCTTCCGTCCAGGTATTTTTTTCATCCACAAAATCAACCACGACTTTATCATTAACCTTGATGATGATTCGATTGCCAATAGCGATGACATGCTGGGTCCACCAGGTGTCATCTTCGATGAGTTGTTCTCCAATTTTCACAAAATTATAGAGGGAACCTGTGCGTTGGGGGTCAGGGCTGGTATTTTCAACTTGGGATTCATATCCCTTGGGCCAACCTCCACCCAGTTGGGCACGAAAATACATTCCACTGTTCCCTTTGTGATTCAATTTCACCTCGGCTCGGAACTCCATGTTACGATAGGTATTCGGGCTGAACAGGTGGCTGCGTGATCCTTTGCCAACAAGCATACCTTCATCATTGATACTCCAGGCGTGCGGATCGAAGGTCATCCATCCACTGAGAGTTTTCCCATCGAACAAGGAAATCCAACCATCCTGATCAGGAACCAGGGGTGTTGGTTTTCCTGAAATGGTCTGCGCTTTACAAGCGGCATTAAAAGTAAAAAGAGCCAACAACAGGCCTGCACAAATCGAATGAGTATATTTCTTCATGGTTTTTGCGAATCTATATGATCGAGGATCCAATGACAATAGGATTGCATGCCGAAATAAATACCTACCTAATGGGGCGAAATGAAGCAGATCCGTCATCTGAAAACCATGCAGCGTTGGGCCCTGGAATCAAAACGATCGGGCACACGAGTAGCTCTCGTTCCCACGATGGGTTTTTTGCATATGGGACATGTTGCTTTAATTAAACGGGCCAAAAGGTACGTTGGTAAAGAGGGCAAGGTTGTTGTGAGCATTTACGTAAACCCAACGCAATTTGGTGCCAATGAAGATTTTTCAGCTTATCCGCGTGATTTGAAGAAAGACTTGTTCATCTGCGAGCAGGAAGGCGTGGATGTTGTTTTTCTACCGAGCGACTCCTCAATGTACCCGCGATTAGATGAGGGCGATTATTCAACCTATGTCGTTGAATCAGATCTTTCTTCGACCATGGAGGGAGCCTCGAGACCTACACACTTCAAAGGAGTTACCACCGTGGTTTGCAAGCTTTTCATGCTGACGCTTCCGGATGCAGCCATATTTGGAGCCAAGGATTTCCAACAAGCAGCCATCATCAAGCGCATGACGTCCAATTTAAACCTACCCGTCAAGATAGTGATTGCCGCTACGGTTAGAGAGAAAGATGGACTTGCGATGAGTTCTCGCAATGCTTACCTGACCCCCGAGGAACGCCAACAAGCCCCCGTGCTGTTTCAAACCATCTCCGAAGCCAAACGCCTGATTCAGGAAGCTAAGACATCTTCCATTAAAGCTGAAAAATTGCATTCAAAACTCACTAAATTTATTCAAAGAAAACCATTGGCACGTCTGGACTACCTTGCTTTCTTTAACCCAAGCACCCTGAAACCTGAGCCATTGGTAAAAACCGGCACTCACTTGGCGTTGGCGGTTTTTTTTGGGAAAACCCGGTTAATTGACAACGCCAGGATTTAGCCTGTTCCTTCGTATGAATAGCAACTCAGACAACCGTTCCTATGATTTCATTGTCCTTGGCAGTGGAATCGCTGGTCTCACATTTGCCCTCAAAGCCGCCCTATCGGGGACCGTGGCCATCATCACAAAAAAACATAAGGCCGAATCCAATACAAACTACGCCCAAGGGGGAATCGCTGCCGTCACCAGTCAGGAAGATAGTTTCGAGATGCACATCCAAGACACCTGCAAAGCCGGGGCCGGATTATGCAAGGAGGAGGTAGTTAGAACCATTGTGTCCGAAGGACCGGAAAGGATTAAGGAACTCATTGAGATGGGAATGCGTTTCAGTGAACGTGAAATCCCCAATTCAGGAGGAGAGAGAGAACTGGATCTCGGAAAGGAAGGTGGACACTCCAAACGCCGGATACTCCACTGCAAAGACGTAACAGGTAAAGAAATTGAAGGGGCTCTGCTCCACAATATTGCTTCAAATAAAAACATTACCGTACTGGAGGACCATTTTGCCATTGATCTCATCACTTCGAAAAAACTCGGGATTGAAGGTGAAAACCGTTGCATGGGCGTCTACGTCCTCGATTGTGTCACTCATCAAATAGAAACGTTCAGTGCTCCCGTGGTTTTATTGGCAACGGGTGGATGCGGCAAAGTTTACCTCTACACCACCAACCCTGACATTGCTACCGGAGATGGAGTGGCTATGGCTTATCGTGCAGGGGTCCCAACCGCCAACATGGAGTTTATACAGTTCCACCCCACATGCCTGTATCACCCTAAAGCAAAAACATTTCTGATCAGCGAAGCACTTCGAGGTGAGGGTGGAATCTTAAAAACAAGCGAGGGTATTGCGTTCATGGAGGAGCAACATGAATTGGCTTCATTGGCCCCCAGAGACATCGTTGCCCGGGCTATTGATTCCAATATGAAACGCTCTGGAGATGATCATGTCTGTTTGGATATTACCCATAAGTCTGCTCCCTTTATCATGAGTCGATTTCCCAACATTTATTCGACATGCATGAATTTCGGAATCGATATCACGAAAGAACCTATCCCAGTTGTTCCCGCCGCACATTACCAATGCGGCGGTGTCCTCACCAATATCAACGGTGAAACCAACATCTCAGGATTATTTGCAGCGGGTGAAGTTGCATGCACGGGACTTCATGGAGCAAATCGACTGGCAAGTAATTCCCTCCTGGAGGCTTTGGTGGTTTCGCATCGCGCTATTCAGAGAATTCAAGAATTAAAGGAGAATGGAGAGCTTGTTACCAGCACCACCCCCCTGCCCAATTGGGAAAGCGGGGACGCTCAGGATCCCGATGAACTGGTGGTGATCGCACATAACTGGGATGAGATCAGGCGCTTGATGTGGGATTATGTTGGCATTGTGCGAACCAACAAAAGACTCCTGAGAGCAAGAAAACGAATTGCGAATCTCAGGGAAGAGATCCATGAATTTTACTGGAACTTCAAGCTGACTCCGGATCTGCTGGAATTAAGAAACCTGGCCGTTGTTTCCTCTCTCATCATCGAATCGGCACTCAAAAGGCACGAAAGCCGTGGATTGAATTACAACCTGGATTACCCGGAATCGGACCCCAACTGGCAACAGAAGGACACAATCATCGCCCCAGAGAGTTCAATTTAAAACCAACCTCGATGACTCTATGCAAAGGCAGGTTGTGTATTTGGGGTTCTGATAATGACGGTCCCAGCCACCAGATCGTGCCAGGATTGTCGTTCTGCATTCCAACCTACCCACAAGAATCCCAAGCCCAGAGCTATAAAAGAAAACAAACTCGATAGAGATCGGATTGTGACCACCCCCCAGGATGGATCGTCCCCATTGGCCGTAACCAACCTGAGTTTCATGATGATTCCACCAACAGTCGTCCCTTTCCAACCCCACAAAACAATGTGGTAAACGGTCCAGAAAAAGACAAAACGACGAAATCCTCCGTGCCCGTCAATCAACCCCAATAACTGCAGGCCCACAAATACAAGCACGAAGTCCAAAGCAGTGGCCGTGGTACGAGCCCAAAAACCTGCACGCTCATAATGATCGTCTTCGACAGGTTTGGAACGGAACGCCTCAGATGTGTTTCCCAGTGATGCACTGGACTGTTCAGTAGTTTTCTGGTGAACCGAAGAAGTCTCTTCCGATTTCTGGTTGTCGTCCTTGCCTGATTCAATCGATGACGAGGTGTGAGTGGTACCTCCTGTAGTCGTCGTGGGTGCACCACCTTTTGACGGAGAGCGCATCACCAGTGGCTTACCTTTCTTGGGTGCAGGAAAGTCAACTTCATTGCCGAGCATCTGGAAGCTTGCCATCAAGATGGAACCAAAAGCCAGAGGGATCACCACACCTAGTGCCAGCCCTCCAAGGAATGGCACGAGATAAATCAAAAACATGATTAAACTGCCAACCAGAAATGCAGGGATGGATGCGTTGCCCCATTGCACGCCAGCCCTTTGACCGATCCTTTGTCCGAGGGCGGCATAAACCGCAACTTTCCCAATAATCACAGCTGCGACAAACGCACAAATGACAAATGGAATAAGCAGTAAGCCGACTCCTGTTGCTGTCACCAAAACCAAAAGTGGCCCAAGTAAAATTAATCCAAGCAATCCAATGAAAAAGGCGCTAATGGGTTTGGGAGTCAGTATCTTGACGGAATGGTCGACCGTCCCCCCCAATAAAACTAATGTTAAGAAATTCACCAATGTCAACAATCCAGCAAGAACCATGGTCCATGCAACCGCAGGTGCGAACGGGCGCATCAGTATGACACAATGCCCAATCCAAAGTTTGATTCCAGATAGAAAAGAAAATAGGCCCGGAAGCGGAAATTGGAATAAATCATCATCAAAAGTACCTCTGGAGGCAATATCGAAAGGACCACCTATGAGAATCCCTCCTCGATTGACGACGGCATCAGCTCCTGAAACCAGTTCTCCTCCAATTAGAATCAGCTCACCACCAATTTCACCGTTGATGGTAACGCTTCCCCCCAAGACAAAAAGGTCCCTCTCAATACGACCGTCAACCTGAATATCTCCACCAATAACAACCGCATTTCTGACGATTTCATCAGGAGCGATAACTTCTGACCGGTTAAGTACAATCAGCTCATCGTTGGAGCGTCGAAAAGTCGATCCCCGACCGTCCTGGGCAAGCAAGTCACAGGTTACAAGACCAAGGAAGAATGTCAGGAGCACGAAGCGCCTTTGTAAAATTGCAAACAGATTAGCGTTCATAGTGATTGAAGACGGTTACGTCGAAAGGTGAAGTGGACAAAAACTGAACCGACGATGGCTGCAATAAGATATGCAAAAACGATCGAAACCCCCAATCCGATCCATACCATGCTCGGTACAAGTCCGAGTAATGAAACCGCCAGTTGTTTGAAGCTGACAAACAACTGGCCCATCAGATTCAGTGTCATTCCAGCGCTGGTTTCGGACCACCATGATTGTAGCCATTGAGGGTCCCAGAATAATCCGACTGTAATCAGAGCCAATGAGGCAATAACGACAAGAAAACGAAGCGTAAAAATGAATACCGATGGCTTCTCCAAAACCGGACTCTCAGAACAAGGAGCGTGGACCTTTTTCATGACTCCATCCAGGAAATTAGGAGGAGCAGAAACGGGTCCCACCTTTCTAAGGTTACGGTCAGCCCAGTTTTCTAGCGATTCGAAATCCCTTTTGTTTCTCATGACACCATTCCTCCCGGTTGGTAGATTTGGCACTGAAAATGATCCGGCTCATTGGAATTCAACTGACTGGTCCATTCTTGTTTGGCAGCCTGATGTTTGGTCATTTTTTTCTTTAACGCGTGTCGAGCCCTGTGAATGTCTGTCTTAACTTTTCCAATCGAAATTTTTAAAGCTGCTGCGATGTCCTCGTAGCTTAGTTCATCAAAATGGTAGAGTACCAAAGGAACTCTCTGATGGTCAGGTAAAGCATTGAGCAGTTCCTCAAGTAAAGATCTCTCATCGGTTCTCTCAGCTTCCGATTTTTCAGCAGTCGGAGTAGGAATCGATTCCACCGGATCCCAATCCTGATCATCGGATCCTGATTTGCGCCAGTCGGAGAAAAACCGCCAGCGAGATCGATATCGAGTCAGGTGGTTTAAGCACAGATTACGAGTGACCGTTTTCAACCAACCACGAACGGCGGGCTCATCGCGCAGCGACTCGAAATGCTTGTAGGCACGAAGAAAAGTCTCTTGAGCAATGTCCTGAGCTTCGGTTCGATTTCCCAGCATCCGGACAGCACAAGCAAACACCATGTCCTGATGTTCGATGACAAATGATTCAAATTTGTGGTCCGTTTGTTCCATGCTTTCAAACGCTTTAAAGAGAGACTCTAAAAAGTGTATGATCTAAGAACCTTGCAGCCACCAAAGAAGTTTCAATTTTTTTCAAAGAATTGTGTTTTTTCACTCAAGAAATCTGACAGATGAGCTACTGGCTCGACAATCCGTTTAATTGGAGAAGTTTAGGAAGCTTATGATGAGCCCGCACCAGCGGCCTCCTCCTCACCTCTCTCATCAATGACCAATACCCCGTGAGGCGGTAAATCGTAGCTGCCTTGGAAGGAATCTCCTGTCAGATAATCATGTACAGGCTTGTAAAACTGGAGACGGACAGAACTGTTTTGGTGATTGAGCAAGAAATAGATACGTGTCTTATCCTTTTGGCGCATACTTACTTCTACGCCCTCTGGAACTCGAAGAAGAGGAAAAAGCTTACACTCCTGGCGTAACCAGGTGACCAAATCCAAGTAAAAATAAAGGTGACTCATGGTACCGATATAGATCGCTTTTCCCAATCCATATTCGTTGATCGTCACGGCAGGTTTCCCTGCGTAAAAATCCTTGGCAAATGTTGCCATGACTTTGCAGTCCCCTGGCTCGATGATATCACACCAAACTTTGGCCGGATGTAAATGGCTCGATGGAAAGCCAGCCTTCATGTGGAGGTGGTTTTCGTCTTCTTTGGGGATAGGATCAAACTCAACGACCTCCAAACCAAAAAGATCTGTGAGCCCTAACGGAAATCCATCATCAGGCGCAATGTGATGTTCATCGACCAACCCGGAGTTGAAGGTTCCCACCAGCGTACCTCCATTTTGAACGTATAGCTTTAATCGATCTGCTTCACCCCAAGCCAACTGATGAAGGGATGGAGCAATCACCAGTTTATATTTCGAGAGATCATCCGTCGGCCGTGCGAAATCAACGGGGATATTTCGGTCATGCAAAGCGCTATAAAACAACTGCATGTGATCTCTCAAATCAAACTCCTGCGTTGGTTGATTACTTTGCCGTAAGCTCCACGCGTTGTCGTGTGTGAAGAGAATACAAGTTTCAGCCTTGACCTCGGTATCTTTAAGAATCGGATCGAGCAT
>CAYFHO010000081.1:0-18330 GCA_964342825.1 uncultured Verrucomicrobiota bacterium | reverse complement strand
TCAAGGTCTCATCGCCCAAAGTCGCTCCCTTCACGGGAGCGCGGATTGAAACGAATATACATGCGTAAAAAACGCCGCTCAGGGGTCGCTCCCTTCACGGGAGCGCGGATTGAAACTTCGGTGCTTGGATTCTCCGGGGCCTCGACGTGAGTCGCTCCCTTCACGGGAGCGCGGATTGAAACAGCCTCGTCGTGGTCGACCCCGTAAAATTCCATGTCGCTCCCTTCACGGGAGCGCGGATTGAAACTCTTTGTAATCTTGATCAAGCTCAGGGTTGTGTGTCGCTCCCTTCACGGGAGCGCGGATTGAAACAAGCTTCAGATTATCCCGTTGTGACAAACTCAAGTCGCTCCCTTCACGGGAGCGCGGATTGAAACTGAAGTTCTCCAGTCTCACATCCAAAGAGTTCGTGTCGCTCCCTTCACGGGAGCGCGGATTGAAACTAGTTGTTTATGTCTGCTTATTACCCTCACTACTGTCGCTCCCTTCACGGGAGCGCGGATTGAAACCGTTGCTCGACATCGTGACAGGTGCGCCATCAAGTGTCGCTCCCTTCACGGGAGCGCGGATTGAAACATATACCTCCCTACCATCTTCTGAGTTATGCGTAGTCGCTCCCTTCACGGGAGCGCGGATTGAAACAAATATCTCTAAGGGTGTAATTGTGGGCGGAAAAGTCGCTCCCTTCACGGGAGCGCGGATTGAAACTCTCACTAAGGCACAAAGACACTAAGTTTTGATTGAAACAATTTAGGGACGATTCGGAGATCGTCCCTCCGAGTCACTCCCCTAACGGGAGCGAACTTTGATTGAAGTCAGTCGCGCGGGAGTTTATCCCTCCCTAGCTATCGCTGCGATATACCAAGGAAGATTAGGGGGTTTTGGAGGTTTTCAATAACTCATCAACTTTGGCGCGGACTTTGGTATCCATCTTGATCAATGGGGGCCATTCGCGGGTGAATCCCTCGCCACTGAGTTTGCGGGTGGCATCGAATCCCAATTTTGACCCCACTCCCATCACATCCGTGGCATGATCCAATACATCGGCGGGTCCACGAGTGAACACGGCATCCCGTCGAGGTTCGGTATTGGAGCAAAGCCGAAATAGAACCTGACTGGTGTCATGGACATCCACATCATCGTCGACCACCACAATGTATTTCGTAAACATCATCTGCCCCATACCCCAAAGCCCGTGCATGATTTTGTAAGCCTGCATTGGATAGGTTTTCTTGATACTGACAAAGACCAGGTTATGGAAAACACCTTCAGCAGGAAGGGCGATGTCCACAATTTCAGGAAAATTCATTTTAAACATCGGCAGGAACAGTTGAACACTTGCCTTGCCCATATAAAAATCTTCCATGGGCGGTATTCCTACGATCGTGGCAGGGTAAATGGCATCTTTGCGATGGGTGATGGCAGTGACATGAAAAACCGGGTAAGGTTCGGGAAGGGTATAAAAACCTGTGTGATCCCCGAAGGGTCCCTCATCGCGCAAGGGTTCTTTCGGATCGATATAACCTTCGATGACGAAATCCGCGTTAGCGGGAACTCGTAGATCATTGGTCTCACAGGTAACCATTTCGATGGATTGCTTCCTTAAGTAACCTGCCAGCAAAAACTCATCAAGACCATCGGGTAAAGGTGCCGTTGCGGCGAATGGAAAAACGGGATCCCCCCCAAGGAAAATGGAAACGGGCATACACTCGCCTGTTTCGTAATAACGACGACCGTGTCTGGCTGCCACCTTTTGAAGCTGCCAATGCATCCCTGTGGTCTGCTGATCGTATACCTGGACACGATACATCCCAAGGTTTCCCTCCCCTGTATCCGGGTCTCGAGTCACCACACATGGCAAGGTTACAAACCGTCCCCCATCCAGCGGCCAGCATTTCAAGATGGGCAGGTCCAAAAGTGTGGGCGTTTCTTTTGGATCATTGGAATATTCACGTTCGATGGAGGGGGCGTCTGGCCAGGGCGTGCTTTTCGTATCCACCTCATCGAAACGGTGGACAACCTCCTTGCAAGGTCCGGTCTTCACCTTCTTCGGGCGGGTGTGACGAAGTTCCAGAGCGGAGCCAAATAATTTAACCGCATCCCTTACACCCGTCGGCGGTTTGGCTTTCATCAAAACGGCCAGCTCATTGGCGACTTCGGTTACCGATTCAACCCCCATTGATAGGGCCATGCGTCGATCTGATCCCATCGTATTGATGGCAACTGGAAAAGGAGACACCTTTCCATTGACGGTGGGTTTTTCAAAAAGCAGGGCCTTTCCACCACCCTGTTTTTTCATCTCCCGGTCGGCGATTTCCGTGACCTCCAACTCAGTGGCAACAGGTTCGCTAAAACGAACGAGTTCCCCCATCTTGTCCAACTTCTCAATAAACGCCCTGTATGATCCAAATGCCATGCCGCTTTAGCGTAGCAGAGTCCATTGGGGATTCAACCAGTCTCAGCGAAGATATTTGAGGTCCCGGCACGCTGTCGTTTCAATCCATAAAAAGGATCATTCGTCGGAAGACATTGAGAAAGAAATCTATCGGAATTTACCCAGCAAGATAACCCCCAACACAGCGATCAATCCACCCGCAATGGAGCGAAAGGTTGGTTTGTCACCTTCCATCCATGCCGATAAGGGGATAACCATCAGGGGAGTGGTGGCCACAATCGGCAACACCAGGCCGCTGGGGGTGCCTTCCAGAGCCCATTGATAACATCCCACGCCCAACGTAGGTCCAGCCAAAGCCGTTCCGAGAATCCAGGGAAATGCCGATCTGGCCGGGGAACCAGCATTTGATTGATCGACAGGATCTCTTGAACCGGGTTGACCTGAACGAAATCGGAACCGCTTTAAAACCATCAGAGCGATACCCGCGAGTAACAAACCTCCCAAAATCCGTTGATACGCAGCAGTGAGACCATCGATATGGAAATCGTTCCTCGCGTTGATATCGTAAGCCAGGCGACTCATGGCAGCACCGACACCTTGCCCGATTGCAGCCACTAGTCCATAGAAGATACCAACGGCATTGAACGATTTGGAAAGTGTTTCGCTTTTGGAGGGCAGCAAAGCCACCCCCACACCAAGTAAAATACAGGCAATCGATGCCATTTGAGGAAGAGTCAACAACGTTTCCAGCCAAAGCCACTCAGCCAATGCTGCAGAAGGTGCGGCCACACAATGGACAAGCAATAGAGTCAATCTGGACCCCAATCTGGGCAAAGCCTGGTAGAGAGCCAGATCACCCAGCCCGAACCCAACAACTCCGCTCCAGAAGAACATGGAAAATCCGGCACCGCCAAGTCCCTGGGCAAAACTATGAGACCAAAGTGCTAAAAGCATTGTGGCTAGAAGGAGTCGCCAAAAATTTGCGGAAATCCCGCCAAGGACACGAGTGGCCTTGGTGGCTGTAACCGCGGAGAGACAAAACAGGAATGTTGCCAGTAGAGCCGGTATCATAAGACACCTGGATATTAAGAAATATAGGTGTTGGAAAACAAAAGAGGCCGGGAACAACCCGGCCAATATTTAGTAAAGTGGCTGTCCGACAAGGATTCGAACCTTGACCAAAGCCTCCAAAGAGCCTTGTGCTACCATTACACCATCGGACAAGCCGCCACCAATTTACTTGGGAAACCACAGGGCGCAATAAAATAGTCACCAAAATTTTGAGCCAAGCACATCGGAGATTCATGAACTTCAACTTGTCCAACCTTCATCATTGGACCCAACTTGACTGGCGTAATGGCGGTTCAGGAAGCGATGAAGTGCTTGAGACAGGAAAGGAGCCTGACTTAGGCCACAATTAGAAATTTCGATCAGGCGGGGTTCCACTCAAAGAGTGAGGAAAGCAGCCTGCATCTTGGCAGGGATGTCCACGACGCGTCGGGACTGCGCGTCCAGTGGGGTGTCCGCAGATTACTGTAGGCTATCGTATACTACCAATGCGCTTATGGCCCCGCAGCAGCGGAGGCCCTGCCATGTTAATTCCCCCCCCTGGTTTAAATCGCACCCATCAGGCAACTGGGCTATTTTTGTGATTGCCAAACGGTGGATTCATTGTTTTAATCGCGCCGATTCCAGAAGAAATCAATGACCACGGGGTTGGTGTGTACGCAGGAGAAGTGTCGTTTTTTACGATCTTTTTCAGTATCCGTCACGCAACATGAAAGGGGCAAAGTAGAACCAGAAGAAAAGGTTACAATGATGAAAATAACATCCTTCCTAAGTAAACACTCGAAAAACCGCTGCCGTGATTTCAGCCTGATGGCTGCTCTTGGCCTGGCAGCATCCACCAACCTTCTCGGCCAGGAAGTTCTTTTCCAGGAGACATTTGAAACAGACGGAGACGGATCGCGTTACACCGTTGAGGGTGGCGATGTCTATGAGCTGGACCGGATTATTTCGGAGTTGGGAAATGCAGATCAGCAAGGTCCGGTTTACTGGGCTCGCAATACAGAGGTTTCATTTGTCGGGGTGCCAGCACCCACACCAGCTCGACGAGGAGTCATGGCATGGCATCACACCATTCCCGCAGATGATGTCACAGAAGATTTTCTGACTTTCTTCGATTCCGTGGTGGACTGGTTGACAGGAGGCAAAGCAGGAGCAACGATTTTATTCACCCCAGCCCCGGTCGGTGAAGGAGATTTCACTTTGATAGAACGCCTTGAAGCAAAAGGCCACACGGTGGTGGAGGATGATGAAGGAGCAGATGTCCCCGACCCTTCAACCATTGATGCGGTCATCAAAAGTAGCAGTGGCGCATCCAATCCTAGTCGATTTGCCACCTACGAAGTTCCCTTGCTGACGTATCGGGGCACTGACCACGATGACTTGCTGGTTACCAGCATAGGCCAAACCATCACTTCAGACATAGGCCCGGTCACCTTACACGATACCGGTCATCCTGCCGCTGGTGGCGTGACTGGAGATAAAGTATTCGTCAACAATTCTAATCAGTTTGATCTGGCTGGAGACGTTTTCCCTGGTAATGCAACCGTCGTTGCCAGCTTTACGCGAACAATTGCCGCCAGTGTAGATTCCATCGAGGAAGCCATGCAGGTTGTTGCAGGTGAGATTTCCAGCAACACATCCACTGGAAGCGCTCCTGAAGCGGACATTGTTGCCGAAGCAAATGCGGCTGGAGGGCCTGTTTTCGGAGGCGATTTCCCTGTGCCCGGGGATCCGAGTGGAGGATTTGTCACCGTGGCAACCGGCCAAGTTCGTATCTCCGATGCGGACACCATCTCCATCGCCCTGGGTGCCGATGACGGAGGTTATCTGCGCATTGACCTTGATAACAACGGAATTGACGCCTCTGACCAGGTGCTCGCCTTGGACGGAACAGGAGCATTTCGATATGCAACAGGAGATGTAGATTTCCCTGCTGGCACATTCGATTTTGAATGGCTGGCTTACAATTCTGGCGGTGGATTTGGAAGTGAATTACTCGCAGCTTTCACCCCAGGTGGAGGAACCCCTACCACTATCGATGATTTCGAATGGGAACCCATCAGCGACATCAGCGGTTCGGTGACTCTAGTTGGAAACATTGACATCACAACTTACACGCTGGATGTCCCACCTGAAGAGGAAACCGTCCCATTTTTCATTGCCATGGAAGCGCCTGAAGATGGTGGTTCCGTTTTCGGAGGTGGTCCCTTTACCGGTTTTGAGGGAGAAGCCTTTTTTGCTGGTTCAGCGCTGAACAAATTTGAAGCTGGCGTGAATCCGAAAGTCATCTCCTGGAATGATAGCATTGACGTCGCAGGTAAAGATAACCTCAAACTCACGGTGGCACTCGCTGCAACATTCCTTGATTTTGAAACATCTGATTTCCTTAATTTTTACATTGATGACGGAAATCCGTTGATCTCATTCTCTGCACCATCGGGTAACGACAAATTCTTCAATGACCAAGGCACGAATGGGGAATCTCCCACACAGTTGAACCTGACATTCCAGGATGTCACGTACGATATTCCTGAGGGCACTTCTTCCATTGATTTGAGAATCGAGGCCAACACCACCTGGTGGAATGAGATTGTAGGGATTGACAATATTCGCATTACGTCCGGAGAAATCCAGACAGTTGATCCAGAAATCAGTATCGCCCGTGATGGAGCCAACATTGTGATCGAATGGAAAGGCATGCTGCAATCTGCAGCCAGCATCAATGGCCCATGGGTGGATGTTGCGGATGATTCACAAAGCCCCATCGTTCTGGAGCCAGGAGATCAATTGCCCATGCAATTCGGAAGGGCCATCGCTCCTTAAAATAAACCACTTTTCCTCGTCGTAAGACAAGGATTTGGCGGGTCTCGGGAAACTTGTTAACCGTGTGTGTTTCTCCGAGGCCCGTTCTTTTTTGTACATCAATTTTCTTGCCTGTATCCGGATTTCGCGTGCTAAATACTGAAGCCCGAGCAGGCAAATGAACAAGCATTTGTCACGGCTGCTTTGAAGCTTGAACACACTGTCGCGATGAAGATTACGGACGCATTACTTGCAGAGCATACGGTTTTCCACAGTTTTTTTGAACTGGTCGAGGAGCAATTGGAAAACAATCCATCCATTGAAAGAGTAAAGCTGCTGGCGGAAATGTTATTTCAACTTCTGGACAAGCACGGCCAAGCCGAGCATGACCTGTTGATTCCTCCACTGGAACCTTACCTTCACGAGATTGGCCATTTGGAAAATTTCCACAAAGAGGATGACATTATCATCGATATGCTTCGTAAGATTTCGGAATGTGATTCAGCTGAACTGGCCAGCCAGATTTTGCTGAAAACATTGCGACTGGCGAACGATCATTTCGACAAGGAAGAACGATTTGTTTTTCCACTGGCCGAAAAGCACATTAGTGAAAGCTCCTTGCATGAACTGGGAGAATCCTGGGCCAAAGGAAAAGAGCTTCACCCTGTCCGAAAGGGTTAAGGTCTGTCCATCTGATTTTGAGAAGTTTGGACTTACCTCAAGGTTACTGTTTCATCCAAACCCAATAACGTTAGGGTGATGCAGTATCCTGGAAATTCTTCGCTCGAGATCTTCAAGTCAGGTTTCCCCAATTCAACCATGAATGCATCCTGCTCAAATTGTTTCATGGCCTGATATTTGCGATAGCTCTGAGTGAGCAAGTGAAGCTCTTGATCATTTGGGGATCTTAACAAAACTTTGCGAAATATGAGCCTGAGATATGATTCATCCTCTACTGACCTGGGAGCAGACTTCGCAATGGCCAAGGCAGCTTCATGAATGATGGGTGCATTGAGCATGGCCAAGGCCTGAAGAGGAGTGTTGGTCGTTTGCTGACGCACGATGCATGACTCTCGATCAGCAGCATCAAAGGTCTGCATTAAAGGTGGAGCCACGGTCCTCTTGAAGAAGGTGTACAGGCTACGTCGATAAAGGCCAGCACCCTTGGACTCCGGATAGCTTTTACGACTAACGGCTTCCCATAAATCATCGGGCTGATAAGGGAATACAGGCGGACCTCCAATCTGGTCGACTTTCAAACCGGAGATTTCCAATAATTGATCCCTGATAAAGTGTGCAGGAAGTCTTTTTTGAGGGCCACGTCCCAACCATTTGTTTTCAGGATCCCATTCTAGTAATTCAGCATTCACCGCACTTCGCTGACGATAAGTGGAACTGGTTACGATGGACTTCACGAGTCTCTTGATATCCCACCCGGATGACACAAAATCCAGAGCCAACCAGTCCAGCAAATCAGGATGGGTTGGAAGAGAACCCTGCACTCCAAAATCTTCGGAAGTCTCAACCAATCCTTTGCCGAAGAACCCCTGCCAAAGTCGATTCACAAAGACCCGCGCCGTCAGCGGATGGTTTTCACTGATCAACCATCGAGCCAGTCCGAGGCGGTTGGAAGGATAGTCCTGGTTCCAGGGAGCAAGGAATTCCGGCACACCCGCCTCCACTGGTTCTCCGGGCTGATCATACTGCCCTCGAATGAGCACATAAGTCTCGCGGGGTTTCTTCATTTCAGCCATGACCATGACCGTAGGCAATGATTCTTTGAAATGGTCCAATCGCTCGTGAGCAAGTCGCAGATCAGACAATGCCTTCAGAATTTCTGTTTGTTGGGTATTTTCAAGAAATAGGGTAAGCACCAGATGTCTTTGCCGCGAGGTCCAAGATTTCCCGTCTTCTTGCAAAATAGATGAAACCATCAGCGGCTCGGAAAGCGCCCATATTTCCTCTGAACTCAGGACCCGATCGTAGATTCTCAACTCATCCAAATACCCGTTAAGATCAGCAGCCATAGCACTCTTTCCGAGCCGAAAGGGTTGTGAGGAGATACCGCCTGGGTTGGAATCGTTGTTTCGTAACAATTCCAGTTCAACCTGTTTACCATTCACAAAAATCTGAATGCCTCTCGCACTCATGGTAGCGTCATAAGTCACACAAACGTGATACCACCGACCAGGCTCGAAGGTCTCCAACGTCCTTGCACCGATGCGTCCAGCAAAACCCTGTGATATGGACAAATACCGAAATCGTCCATGTTCATACACAAGCTGGTAACCTTTGCCATCGACTCCATCCTGAATGCGTGAAAACACAGCTCCTTCGTGCAAATCAAGTGGATTTACCCAAATGGAAAAAGTATACGGTGTCATGTTTGTAAATCGCCCTATATCACCCAGGGAACCATCCCACCCATCATTAGATCGAACTCCAAGTCCCTGAATCCCGTCCACATACTGCAATCTCTTACCTTTTGGCTTTGATTTAACAGGCTCCCGATCCCATCCACCCAATACCTTTTCAAAGGATCGTGCATGTTGCAGGCCAGTTTGAATGAACGGTAAATGCTGCACCTTCCACTGCTGGCTGATGTGCCACTGCTTCATCTCGCGATCAATGGTCGGTTGCAATCTTCTCAACTCTTCCTCAGCCTGATTCACGGATGATTGCAATTCCTCCAGTTTTTCCTGTTGCAATCTTGTAGGAGCCAAAATGAAGGGTTCGGAATTTCCATCACGAATGGCTCTGCCGGTTTCGGGCACATTGTGAAAAAAGGCGAACATGCCATAATAGTCTTGAGTGGTCAGGGGATCATACTTGTGATCGTGACACCTGGCGCATCCAATAGTTAATCCCAGCCAGGTGGTCCCCGTTGTTTCCACTCTGTCAGCCACGTTTTCGGTCAGCACTTCCTGTGGAATGGATCCACCCTCGGAATTATAGCGATGGTTGCGATTGAATCCGGTGGCAATTCTTTGCTCCAATCTGGCCTCTGGTAAGAGGTCCCCCGCCAACTGCTCAATGGTAAACTGATCAAAGGGCATGTTTGTGTTGAAAGCTTCAATCACCCAATCGCGCCAAGGCCACATTTCACGATCACCGTCATTCTGATAACCATGAGTATCGGCATAACGGGCTGCATCCAACCATGGTAATGCCATCCGCTCCCCAAAATGAGGCGATGCCAGTAGACGAGAAATCCATGTCTCGTAAACTTGATCAGAAAAATCATTCCCGGCCTCATCCACCTCATCCGAATCCGGAGGCAATCCGGTTAAATCAAAGCTAAGTCGCCGCAGTAAATCAGATGCATCTGCTTCTGGTGAAGGTGATCGCCCCTGTGATTCCAATTCTTTCAGGACGAACAAATCAATGGGATGCCTAACCCATTCGTTGTTTTTCACTTTGGGAAGCTCAGGTAATCGAGGAGGGACAAAAGCCCAGTGTTTTTGCCACTGCGCCCCTTCCTCCACCCATCGTTGCAAGAGATTCTTTTGATTCTCACTCAATTCCAGCCTGGCTTCGGGAGGAGGCATGATTTCATCCGGATCCTGGCTGACAATCCGCTGAATGAGTTGCGAGTCTTTGGGATTTGCCCGGTTCAGAATCGGTCCATTCTGCCTGGCTTCGAAAAGCCCATCGACCAAATCCAGTCGTAAGTCTGCTTTTCTGTGATTCCGGTCAGGTCCATGACAGGGAAAGCAATGTTCAGACAAAATAGGACGAATGTCTCGATTGAATTCGATAGGAGGAAGCTCTCCGCCGATTAAACTGCCATCGTAACTATTGGCAAAAAAAACAAAAAAACACCATCCATATCCCAATGAGAGAAGTCGATTGAGCGTGTTTAATCTTGAACCCATAAGCCAGGAGTATGGGTGGTATTGTAATCACAACTGGGATCAATATCCAGAATTCTCATCAGTAATTTGGAGTTGTTTTCACCTGTGGCTAACAGAACATCACTTGATCACAGCGTTGGGGTTTGCATTTTTCCGATGCTGAAACCACCACGCAATCCACCCCACCCCAAGGGTCAGCAGACCGATCAAACTTGGAATCGGTTTATTCCAAACCGAGAATGTGGTCACCCACAGCACCATGACCAAAAATAGAACAGGCGTGAATGGCCAGCCAGGCACCCGAATCGATTCGCCCTCTTTGAGTTTTAAACGCACCAACCCAACGACGGTCAAAGCGGTGCCCAGACCTAGACTGAATCCGATATATGTCAGCAGGTCCTGAAATTTCGGAATCCAAAGCATCAATAACACCACAAATAACTGTAAGCTCAAACTGGCTCGACCTGGAGGATTGGGAGATTTCATCCAGGCGGGAAAATATCCATCCTCTGCCATTTTCGAATAAACTCGAGGACCCGCCATCAACATTGCAGACACCGAAGTGGCCAGACAAAGAATAATAATCCATGAGACAGCACCTGCCATGAGAGACCCACCCAAAGATTCAGCGACGATGCTGGCAACATTTTCTTGTCCTTTTAAGAGATCAGGATCTGCTCCCCATAGGAAAACTGCATTCAAAGCCAAATAAGTGACAACAACCAGGCAAGTCCCCAGATACATGGATCTTTGAAGGTTTTTATGAGGATCTTTGATTTCACCACCGACATAAACGACGGCATTCCACCCCGAATAAGCAAAGAAAATCCAAACCAGCGAAACGGTGAAAGCGCTGAACTGAAAATCCCAGCTTGGTAACGGGGTGGATTGATCCAAACGCAGTCCTGACCATGAAAGAAAAAGAGCGAGCACCAGGATCTTAACCCCCACCATCAGATTCTGCATCCAAAGGCCCTTACGCACCCCTCCCCCATGAATCAATGCGAGGATCAAAATGACAATTGTCCCCAACCAACGTGGCGACACATCCCCCAGCCAAGGTTGGGCATAAACGCCTATTCCATACCCTGAGGCTGCAATGGGAGCTGAAAAACCGACGAAGAGCGAAAGCCACCCGTTAATGTATCCAACACTTGGATGAATCGTTCTCGAGAGAAAGAAATACTCCCCCCCTGACTCGGGCAACCTTTGTGCAAGGGCTCCGTAACATATGGCTCCCAGCAATGCCATGATACCTCCAGTCAACCAGGCAAGGAGCACCCACGTTCTTGAGGGCATGTCATTCAAAAGGAAACCGGTAGTCGTAAATACCCCCACACCGATCATGTTGGCGATTACCAGAGCCGTGGCACCGATGAAACCAATTCTGCGATTCTGTGAATCTGAGTTCTTCAAACAATAATAAACGCAGAGCGGCTAAAAACGGGGCAATTACGGATTTTAATCCCAAGCAAAAGTCCGCATTGAAATTAGCGTCTCAGAGGAGGAATGGGAGGCATGACGCGCCCCTCTCTTTCTGCCAGAGCACTCTGGGCCTCGAGCATCAAAATTTGTTCCTCGCGGGTCAAAGCGGGTTTAGACTGGCGGGTGTTTGTGGAAGTCCGAGTGGACCGTGTGGGAATACGTTGCAATCCGCTTCGACTGGAGTTGCCCGCATTTTGCAAAAGAGATCCGCTGGAAGGTGAACTTATGCGACCATTGGATCTTCCCGATGAGGTCGTCTTGGTCGAAGTAGTTTCCCCCTTACTTTGTTCCAGGGCTCGACGTCGAATCAGTTCCCGGGCGCTGATACGGGTTGGCGCCTTGACGTTTGAGCCTTTGGAACTTCCCTTTCCTTTGCCTCCACTGGGTCCGTCGTAACGGTATTCCTCAAATTCAAGCTGATGACTCTTTCCGAAAAACTCTATCTCAATATTACCATTGAGTTCGATCTGTTTGACTTTGACCCCATGATGCTCATCCTCAGATTCCGTGAATGAGAAAAACCGCTCGACAGGTGGAAGCTCGGGATCCGGATTTGGAATGGTCATTGCCATCCAGACCCGCCGCAACTCGTCTTTGGCACTGACTCCTGCAATCTTGAGGTTTAACTCATCGAGCTCGGGACTGTCTTCCTCTTCAGGTTCCTCAATCACCTCTTCCTTTGGTGGCGGAGGAGGTTGCAGGTTGAATGGATTGCGATCTAAGATGGTTTGATAGGAAGCGCGAAGGCTGTCGATCTCATCGGTCTGTGCATCCAATCTGATATTCCAAATCAGGCACAAGCAAAGGTAGGTCATCCAAACCAAATTAATCTTTTTCATCTTAACGCACATCACCAAGTTAACATTAACCCCACAAAAATGCGTTGGTTGCGGATTTGTGACAACATAAAAAATCCGGTAACCGCTCTCACTTTAGCGAGAGACGGATACCGGAAATGAGTGAGATTGTAGTAAGTTTAAATTAGTAAGAACTCTGAACGCCGCGTGTGGAACGCTTCTGCATCCAAGGCATCATCTTACGCAAACGTGCACCGACTTTTTCGATGGAGTGTTTCTCTCCAGCTTTGAGCAGGGCATTGAAATTTTTGTAGCCTGTCTGATATTCCTTGACCCATTCTTTGGCAAATCTTCCATTCTGAATGGCCTTCAGGGCGGCTTTCATGCGCTTCTTGACGCTGGCATCGATAATTTTGGGACCAACTTTAACATCACCCCACTTTGCGGTCTCAGAAATTGAGAAACGCATCCCGTGAATGCCGGCTTCGTTGATCAGGTCCACGATGAGTTTTAATTCGTGAAGACACTCAAAGTAGGCCATTTCAGGCTGGTAACCAGCCTCAACCAGTGTTTCGTAACCGGCAATGATCAACGCACTTGTACCGCCGCAAAGCACTGTCTGCTCACCAAATAAGTCCGTTTCGGTTTCTTCCTTGAAAGTGGTTTCCAACACACCGGCACGCGTGCCACCAATTCCTTTAGCCCAAGCCAAAGCAACTTTTTTAGCTTTGCGGGAGGCATTTTGGTGAATCGCGATTAATGAAGGCACCCCTTTGCCTTCCACATACTGACGGCGAACAATGTGACCAGGCCCTTTGGGAGCCACTAGAATGACGTCAACATCCTCGGGCGGAACCACTGTTTTGTAGTGAACAGCGAATCCATGTGAGAAGAGCAGTGTTTTGCCCTTGGTAAGGTTTGGGGCAATGTCGGACTCATAAACAGCAGCCTGTTTGGTGTCTGGCAGCGCAACAAAAATGACGTCAGCCTGTTTGACTGCTTCTGCAGTGGTGACGACCTTGAAGCCTTTATCTTTGGCGACAGCAATCGATTTGCTGCCCTTGTAAAGACCAATGATGACGTTGCATCCGCTTTCCTTGAGGTTCAAAGCGTGTGCGTGCCCCTGGGAGCCAAATCCAAGCACAGCCAAGGTCTTGTCCTTAAGGACATTCAAGTCTGCATGCTTGTCCGAGTATATTTTTGCTGGCATTTTATTTCTGCGTTTGTTGTTTGGTATGGTTTGAGGTTAATAAAGGAAAATTTTTAAGCTCTTGGCAGCGCAACTGTGCCGGTTCTCGTCAAAGCCCGGATCCCAAAACGACTCATCAAATCAATGAACTTTGAGATCTTGCCCTCCGATCCGGTCACTTCGATGGTCAATGAATTGGGATGAACATCGATGATTTTGGCTCTAAAAATATCAGTGATCTGCATGACTTCAGAACGGGTTTCTGAATCTGCGTTGACCTTGATCAATACCAACTCACGGTCAACGTGCATTTGCTCGCGGAAATCCTGCACCTCCAGGACCTCGGGAAGTTTGTTCAATTGCCGAACGATTTGCACCAGGGTTGCATCGTCTCCCTGAGTCACCACCGTCATGCATGAGGTATCGTCCGCATAGGTCGGCGCGACATTCAATGTATCAATATTGAAGCCTCTCCCACTGAATAAACCGGCGATTCTTGTCAAAACGCCGAACTTATTTTCAACCAAAACTGAAATTGTGTGTCTCATAGATACGCAGGACGCTGTCAAGCGAAACGAGGAGAGTTCTAAATTTTGACCAGTGGGTCAACTCGAAAAGCATGAAAACGGGCAATAAATAAAGGACAACAAGATTTATACGTAAAGCAGCAGGGTCAGAAACACAGATATTCAACCTTGCAAATTCCAAGAAGTTACAGCGAGGTGCATCAGTTGGGCTGGAGTTCAAATTTGCCGTCGATGGCATATGAGGCACATTTATTCGGAATAACTTGCAAACATGATAATACTGTAACATAAACGGTAACCACTGCGTATTAAAGGGAAGACAACCAGCCCTTCGGCATTGATACGATCCGAAACCACATTCGAACCATGAAATCATTGGATATAAAATTGAAGGCGTGGAGAGGGATTTATGGGCGCAAGGTTCCGTTTCTGCTGTTTCTTTGGGCGCTTTGTTGCTGGTGCTCAGTACCTGCAAATGCTGCTTTGCAATTTGACGTATTTCCTGGATACGGTGAAAAAATGAGGGCTTATCACTGGTGCCCGTTTACATTTGAAATGCACCAGGATGGACCAGACTTTAACGGTTTTATCAGCCTGCGGGATACCAACACCGGAGTCGAGCACACTCTCCCCATCGAATTACCAACCAACACACGAAAGCGAGTCGTCATCCCGGTTTATTACAGAGGTGGTGGCAATCTGTATAACTGGATTGCAAGATTAGTCGACACAAAGGGGCGCACCGTTGAAGAACGATCTCAATTCCAAGGCACTGAGATTCCTTGGTCAGGATATATGATGGGGTCGATTTCGCGCAGTTTCTCAGGTCAACCCGAACTCCCCAAGGAGCCCCAACAGGAACAATACCAACCGAGAGTCGGTCGCATCCAGGCATCTCATTTCCCTGATCAACCTTTAGCCCTGGAGGGGCTCAATTCCATTTACTTACACGCCTCCCAAGCTCTGGAACTGGAAATTCCCCAAGCCAAGGCTCTCAGCGCCTGGCTAGCTCAAGGCGGGCATCTGGTTGTTGCCATGGATGAGCCAGCTGAGGTCAATGGAGTGAAATGGTTGAGCGCCTTGATCCCGTTCATTCCAAACGGAGTGGCATCGCTGGAATGGGACGGAACTTTGGAGAAATGGTTGCGTGATCCGTCAGAAAACACTTCGCCTTCGCCCACCTGCGACCCGTCATTGATTGATCGCCCAAACCACAGCAGGCATGGACAGAACCCCAATTTGAATAACCGATATACCCGGTTGAAGGATGATAAGGAGGTTTTAGGCAAGGCTTTGCCTGTCGTAACCGGAGTTTTGACGGACGGCCGGGTGTTGGCCGAACAAGATGATCGCCCGCTGATCATTCACGCAAGCAGAGGGCGTGGTCAATTGACACTGCTTACCTTCAACCCCGAACGCGAACCAGTGAAGGCGTGGGAAAACAAAGCATGGTTTTGGGCCAAACTAGGAGGTATCCCTGGACAGTGGTTTGAAGGTGGGAACAGGAATTTCTGGAGTGGAAACAGTGTGGATGGACTATTCGGTTCCATGATTGAAAGCAGACAGGTGAAAAAATTGCCTGTCGAATGGTTGATGATCATGCTGGTTGTTTATCTCATATTCATTGGTCCATTTGATCGCATTGTTTTGAGAAAGTTAAACCGAGAAATGTGGACTTGGGTCACCTTCCCAGCCTACGTCATTTTATTTTCGGCTTTGATATATTATGTAGGATTCCGGCTGCGTGCTGGAGATTCAGAATGGAGCGAATTGCATGTTGTCGATGTGATCCCTTTTGGTCAGGAGACCCTCACAAGAGGCCGCACCTATGGATCATTATATTCACCAGTCAATGCCGACTATCAGCTCACATCCAAACGATCACTGGGATCTTTCAGGACAGAATCCACTGCCAATTGGAACGGATCCATTGGCGGTCAATCCTCTAAAATCATGAAACTGGGAGAAGGGTTTGTGGCTGGTGTCAGCGTCCCGGTCTGGACAAGCAAATTGTTCATCAGCGATTGGTATGATCAATTGAACAGCGCCCCCATTGAGGCAAAAATAGAATTATCCAACAAGGAACCCACGGCCATTGTGTTAAAAAACGAAACCGCTCATGAATTCAAACAAGTCCGCCTCATCTGGATAGATCGGGTCTTTGAATTGGAGGGTCTTCCCGGCGGCCCGACAGCAAGTCAGAGTTTCCAATTGTCAGATTCCATTTCTACACCTCTGGATCAATTCCTGAGAAATCAATCTTCCATGTTTACTCAGGCATTACAAAGTCGATCACGAGCCTTGGGCCATACATTTCGACTGGATGATGTCTTTGGGGCATCTACTACAGCCAGTTTTGTGGATAAACTTTACAAGAGCGGAATCAATTCCCAGAACTTCAATCACCAACGCAACATCGACCTGACCACCTTTCTGGAACAAGGCAATGCAGTGTTGCTGGCTTGGACCGAATCCGATATGGGCATTCCAAAAATGAACGAATTCACACCCAATCGTGAATCCAGGAATACCCTGTTGCGCCTGCTCATTCCAGTGACCGACTCCTCGGAATAACCTTCAAAACCATTTCATCATGACATCTGATAGCGAAACGACCGCCCCTGTCACTCCCGATCCAAAAACGGCAAGCAGTGTGCCCTCCGTAGCCGCAGTAGAAACTAATTTGCTGACGCGACATTATGGTAATATGACCGCTTTAAGCGCCCTGGACTTGACCGTTAACCGCGGTGACCTGTTCGGGTTCATTGGTTCAAACGGAGCTGGAAAGACAACCACTTTAAGAATCCTCGCTACTTTCCTCAAACCGTCATCAGGCACTGCCAAGGTACTAGGAAAGGATGTGGTCGCGGAAGCAGACGCAGTGCGGCATATCATTGGATACATGCCTGATTTTTTTGGGGTGTATAAGGACATGGAAGTCACCGAATATCTGGATTTTTTTGGAGCTTGCTACCGCATCCCCTCCAAACAACGCGAGAAAACGGTGGCTGATGTTTTGGAACTGGTGGGTCTTTCAGAAAAAAGGGGAGCCCTGATTGGTGCCCTGAGTCGAGGTATGCAGCAGCGCATTGGACTGGCACGCGTCTTGATCCATGATCCCGAGCTACTGCTACTGGATGAGCCAGCCAGCGGTCTGGATCCTCGCGCCCGTATCGAAATGATGGCCATCCTCCAAGAGCTACAACGCATGGGAAAAACCATCATCATCTCCTCTCATATTCTAAGCGAACTGCAATCACTCTGTAATCGTGTAGCCATCATCGAACGAGGCAAGTTGATTTACAGTGGCCCGGTGCAGGGAGTTAAAAAACAGATGGAGACAAGTCACATTGTTTGGGTCAAGGTTGGCACTGACCCGGAAAAGGCAATCGGTTTTTTAAAGACTCAATCGGAAGTTTCGGAAGCTGAAACCATCGAAGACAGCATCAAGGTTACCATGGCATCTCATGATGCAGATGTAAGCGTGATTGCCGAAACATTGGTCAAAAACGGGGTTCCCATCCATGGATTGAAAGAGGAGGAGCTTGGACTCGAGGAGGTCTTCATGCGAATGACGAGGGGAGAAACTCAATAGGCGCCCTTGGTTCAAAGTTATTTATTTTCATGAGACTTTTTCCAATCGTTGGCCGTGAACTCAAGGTCGCATCGCGTCAGCGTTCGCTGTATGCCGGAAGAACGATATTTGCCCTTGTTGCGATTTTCATCAGTGGAATGTTCATGTTCTTCATGCAGGCCGCCCCCCCTGCCATAATGGGCACAAGCCTGTTTTACACTCTCTCAAGTTTGGCTTTTTTTTACTGTGCCATGTCCGGAATTTGGATCACCTCCGATTGTGTCAGCGAGGAAAAAAGAGAAGGCACTTTAGGTTTACTTTTTCTGACAGATCTACGAGGTTACGACATCGTCTTTGGTAAGCTGGCAGCCACTTCACTTAGGTCCATTTGCGGATTGCTCGCCATGCTTCCAGTACTCGCCATCCCCCTGCTGCTGGGAAGCGTCACTGGCAAGGAGTTTGCCAGGTTGATACTTGTTCTCATCAACACCATGCTTTTGTCATTATCGGTTGGGATTTGTTTGTCCGTATTCAGCGTCAAGGCGATGAAATCTGCATTTGCCACTTTTGGCATGATGATTTTGCTTCTTGGAGCGGCACCCATATGTTGGTTTTTATCCGCATTGATTACCGGTGATC
>CAYFHO010000080.1:1543-19165 GCA_964342825.1 uncultured Verrucomicrobiota bacterium | reverse complement strand
CCAAAAACAAAGTGGAATCGGTCAAGGGCCTGAGGCGTTCCCTCATGCTCAGTGCCGAACAATTGGGCATGGATGCCCAGGCACTGGCCGATGTGCTGGCTTATTTGAAAAGTTTGTAATTCCATTGGTTCATTTATCCAGGGGGCGTCCATTAGGGCGCCCCTTTTAATTTTCATTGAAGGATAAATGTGATACTAATTCATTGTTGGTCGACTTCTACGCCTGATTTTGAAACAAGGAGCTCTTAATTTTAACCGGAACATTGTGATTTCCATCTGGAATCTCACATGCACTATAGCATGTTGGATGGGCATTGTGGTTCATGGTCAGCCGCAGGAGCCGCCTTCGGGGAAGGCGAAGACCGTGACCAGTTTTCTGGAGCTTTGGGATCCTGAGAAGGAGGACATCGGAAAAGTGCGTCCAGTAAAACTTCAAGGTAAAGTTCTCTTTCACGATCCCATGTGGGGCATGCTTTGGATGGATGATGGTGAGCATAGTGGATTTGTTGAGCTCAATGGGCGCAAATTTGGTTTTCAACCGGGCGATCAAATCGAAATCCATGCCGAGACTTTTCTCTCAAAGTTTGAGGTGGATATGACCCATGCACGAGTCGATATCCTGTCCAACGGCCTTCTTCCAGAACCTGTCCCGATCAATGGGACTCAATTACAGGAACTTTCATTTCGAAATCAATTTGTCAAACTCAAAGCTTGGGTGCGATCGATTGAGCATTTTGATCAGCATCTAAAGTTGACCATGATCGCCGACTCCCAAGTGGTGATTGGTTGGGTTGCCTTACATCCCGAGGACCAGATACCTTTGTTGGTTAACACACTCATAGAGATGGATGGGGTGCTTTCCTTGGGGCCAGAGGCGGACGGAAAAATTTATCCGACCCTGACCTTGAATCGCACCAAACGATTGATTGTATTGGAAGAATCATTGGATTACCTGTTTGAATTTCCCAAAGCGACCATTGATCAATTATCAGCGAAATCGACAGAAGGACGAGTGGTCCTCGAAGGTCGGATCATCAGTCACGAACCTGGAGCCAAAGTACTGATCGAAGACTCGACCGGTAAGTTGGAAGTTTCCATTTGGCAAACTAAACCACTTCTTCCCAATACAGCCATACAACTCTCCTTATGGGTCGATTCTCAGGATTCGACACCTGTTTTTTCAAATGCTGTTCTCAGGGAGTATTTGGTCGATCAGAATGGGACTCGGCTGCTTCCCTGGGAATACCCGCTGGCAGGTTTGGATGATGTCGAATCTCTTCATCAAGGTCAGTTGGAGGTCGAGGAAAAATTCCGCGCTGTGGGTGTGATCACCGGTTTTGAGAAAAGTTCAGATGGTGTCATTTATTACTTGCATCATACCACAGGTAATTTGTGTTTGATTGACACAACCAATAAACAGGATCTCAGGATTTCAGACTGGGTGGAAGCAGTGATCAGCGTGGGTGGTCAAACTGATACTGATTGCCCGTTGCTCAACGCCGTGGTTCGCAAATCACCCGGCCTTTTGCCGGATCCCACCAAAGTGTCGGCTGCCTACTTGTCGTTGAATAAACTCTCCGGTCAATTCGTAGAAATACTGGGAATGGTGACGGATTATGTTGAGCTGGATGCCACTATGGGCGAATTACATTTTGAGGATCCGACAGGTAGCGTCGTTTGTTTGGTCGTAGGTGCGGATACAGAAAATTATCAATCATGGCTTGAATCCTTGTGTCGTGTGAGGGGAATTGCCCGTAATCTCCGTACCGACGAATCCCAGTCTTCGGGATATGATCTACTCGTTTCCGACCCTTCTTTGATTAGTATTGAACAACCAGGCGGTGGGAATCCATTTTCTCAAACTATCACCACCATTAAATCTATTCGGAACGGTGCCGACCTCAGTTTTGGAAGTCGACAAGTGATTCAAGGCGTGGTGACTTACCAGAGTCCGTCGGGTGATTTTTATTTAGCAGATAAAACCGGAGGCATCTTGGTTCGCACCAGGATACCCCAATCCATTTCTGCAGGAACAACACTCAAGGTGTCTGGTTTTCCAATGGTGCGGGGAATGCAAAACATACTCCGATTTGCGACGATTTCCCCTCTGGAAAACACCGGCATTCCTCTTGTTCCTGTTGAGCTTGATAGTTTCAACTCCACTCAGGAAAACTTGATAGGTCGCCCAGTCATCCTCAAAGGTATTGTTGTTCGCTGGTTACCTAGTTTGCCCAAGCCGGTTCTCCACTTGATGTGTGGTGCCGATCTGGTTCCTGTTGAGGTAGAAGCCAACGTTTCACCGCCGGAAGTTGGTTCGGAAATCGCCTTTCAAACCATTTACTTGCCCACCTATGACGGCGTTGGAAATCCTGCGGGGAAACGTCTGATATGGTCGGATCCCGGTTCGCTTGAAATTTTAAAATCTCCGCCCATTTTGCAACATCAGCACGTTTTTGCAATCGCCGCTGTCGTTGGTCTGTTTGCCATAACTATTTGGGCCTGGAATGTGATTTTACGTAGGAAAGTTAAGTCACAGGTCAACGAAATTGCAGAACAATTGGAAGATCGACGGGTATTGGAAAAGCGCTTCGAAGGCTTGGTAAATGGAGCTTATGATGGAGTCTTTACTTGCTCATCAGATGGAATCATTCAGTCCATAAATCCGTTTGGTCAAACCATGCTTGGCCTTTCATCCAAGCCGGATTCGATCCGTCTTGCTGATATTCTGGGACCTGAATCCGAACAATTGCCCAAGACAATCGCACAACTGGAAGATACACCAGAAGGCGGAAAATATGAAGAGGTTCAGATCCAGCGAAGGGATGGTTCATTGTTTTGGGCTGAAATGAGTCTAAAGTTACTACCTGGTTCGGACGGAAAGCCAACGGTACTGGGAATTGTGCGTGATGTGAGTTGGCGTAAAAAAGCCGAGAAGGAGTTATTAAAAGCCAAAGAGGCCGCCGAAGCCGCCGACAAGGCAAAGAGCCAATTCCTGGCCAACATGAGCCATGAAATTCGAACTCCTATGAATGGGGTCATCGGTATGGCGGATTTGCTCATGGACAGTCCGATGAATGAGGATCAGAGAGAGTGTGTCGAGGCCATTCAAAATTCCGGTAAATCCTTGATCGGTGTCATCAATGACATTCTGGATTTTGCCAAGATTGAAGCAGGTGGACTTACCTTGGAAAACAGGCCTTACGATCTGTGGTCCAAGTTGGAACACATCGTTGAGTCGTTGGATCCCCAGGCCGCTGCCAAAGGAATCCAACTGTCTTTATTTATATCCAAAGAAGTACCTGCGCGTCTGATGGGTGATGAATTGCGGGTGAGTCAAGTAATTTGGAATTTGATTGGAAATGGCGTGAAATTCACTAAGAAGGGAATCGTTCACGTAGCCGTCAGGGTGATTCCATCCAATCCGGCTCAGTTGAATATTTCAGTCAAGGACACCGGAATAGGTATCGCTCCCTATCATCTGGATACTATTTTTAAACCCTTTTCACAGGCCGATGACTCCACGACTCGGAGATTTGGGGGGACGGGCCTGGGCCTTGCCATCTGCAAACAATTGGCTGTCGCGATGAACGGAGATTTAACTGCCAAATCCATAGTTGGAGAAGGTTCCGAATTTGTTTTTACGATTCCTCTTTCACACGTTCCATCCGAGCATCGACAAGCAGAATTTCCATCCTTCCATAACACGTATGCCTTGGTGGTGTACCATGAATCCTATTCTTCTGAAGCATTGGAAAATTATCTGAATGATTTGGGAGTTCAGCATGTGGTGTATCATCCCAAGAATGACCTAAGAGAGGCATTGCAACTCAATAAGGCAAACCTTGAACGTCGGTCCGTGTTTATCCACATGCAAGAATGGACGCATTCCGAATCACTCCGGATGCAGCTTCAGCAAATCATTGAAAAAAATTCATCCGTAAAGGTGATTTTAATGAGGCGAAGAAACACAGCCATGAACCACCAGGAAATGCCTCAAAGTTCGACAGTTTTACGTTATCCCTTGAGGCGATCAGAATTAATTCAGGCTTTGGATGAGAACCAAATGGACCAAAGCATTTTTAAACGCCCGCGCAAAGCCGTTCGATATCCAGATCGGCCTCTGACAGTCCTGGTTGCTGAAGACAATGAGATCAATCGTAAAGTTATCAGGGCCCAACTAATCAGTCTTGGACACACACCGGTCATCGTGTCCAATGGGCAGGCTCTATTGGATCAACTCGAACACACCGACTACGATCTGATCTTCATGGATTGTCAAATGCCCGAGATGGATGGATACGAGGCGACACGTCGGATTCGTCAGATGGAAGCCCATAAAAACGCGACCATCATCGCCTTGACCGCTGCCGTCAGTGAAGAAGATCGCACTCGCTGTGCCGAAGCTGGCATGAACGCATTCCTCAGCAAGCCACTCGACATGGAAGAATTTGCAAGCTTGTTGGAAGCGGTCTCAGACTCCGATCCACAGCAGCAGACATAAGGTGAAGTGATTCCTCAAAGGTCATACTAAAGCAGATCCTGTCCCAGGAATCCAAAGCTCCATCCCACCGTCGGCACTTTCTTGCCTCATCCACACGCAAAATGGCCATCAAATGCATAAAAACATAAAATCTTTCCAAAAAGTGACCCCGCCAAGGGCTTTTTTACGCATGTATATGTAGAGGGAATAACATGTCGGTGAGGGCGCGAAAGTTCTGATTCGGAAAATGCTGAAAAAAGGGTGGCGATGATATATGGATTATGTAACTTTTTTCTATACCCCATCTACTCATGTACCGAGCCATGAGCAAAGCCTCCTCGGCTGAGGATCTCCCCGGAGGTCCCATTGGATACAAAAGCAAATAAGATCGCTAAAACTTAGGATATGACAGATTGGAAACGTAAATTGGCGGCATTTCTACATGATCCTCCCAGCAAATGTCTGGATATTCGAACGCATGGTGAGCGATCGGACGCAGCTTTCAGGCAAGCCGGATTTACGGACGAGGCGGAAGCCGGCGAGTATTACAAAACAGCCGACCATGTTGGAGCTTCAGCAGACAGGTTGCCATTTCCATCTTCCCGAGCAGCTCAACTCTCCTGCGCATTTGATGGCATCCGTAACGCGTTTGTGCACCCGCTTTCCTCCGGCAAAACCGCATTTCACTCGGAATTTAAATCTGTGGAGGAGGGATTTGATGGTGAAAAATCCGTTCAACCGGCTTTAAGCGATGCCTCACTGGCAAGCTTGGGTGACGAAGATGAGAAATGGCGAGCTCGATTTTTCGTGCATTGGCGACTTTGGAGCCTCCGCGCTTCTGAAAAGGATTATCGTTTTTCCTTATTACCAGCGGACACAAGAATTCCAGACCATACGGTCTGGACCCATATGCAGGTAGTATCCGCTTTAGCAGGCTGCGTAGACGACAAACAAGTTTGGCGTCCCTCCTTTCTGCGGTTTCAGCTGGGGCCGGTGCAGGACTTCATTGCTGCGGCGCGCAGTACTCGAGACCTGTGGAGCGGGAGTTACTTGCTCTCATGGTTGATGGCGGCAGGTCTCAAGGCGCTCAGCGCGGAGGCGGGTCCGGACGCCGTCATTTTTCCTAATTTACTCGGACAGCCATTATTTGATCTTCATTGGAAGAAAGATCTATGGGATAAGGTCAGCATTAACGATCAGTTTTCTCTTTGGAAAAATGTTAATTGGGACTTAGATTCTCTGCGCACGCCTAATTTGCCAAATGTTTTCCTTGCGGTCGTGCCCTCGAGTGAGGGATCCATGCTGGCGGAAAAAGTTGAAAGAGCCATCTGCGAAGAATGGCGTCGCATCGCTGATTCGGCTTGGGCCGCTTGTGAGGAAGCGGGCCTAAAAATCAAGGAAAACGAATCGAAAGAAGAAGCCTATCAAAGAAAGGAAAAATTCGATCGACAGATCGATCAATTCCTTTCCATCTCATGGAGTGTTACTGAATGGCCCGATTCCTTGGAAAAGACCATTGATTTAGCTTCTGGTTTTGCCGACGAGATGCCTGTCACTGAGGCTGCGGAGAGGGTAAAGGTCATCAAAAAAATGGCCGAAGAATGGATGCCCAAGGACCATCGTGATGGCCGTTTTTACGAGGGCGGCTCTAAGGGACCAAAGAGGAAGCTTAACAACATCGGATTAGGATGGTCGGTGATCCTCGCCTATAACCAATGGCAATTGGATGCAGTACGCCAAACTCGCATTTTTCCAGCTAATCGGGATGGAGGCTGGGATGTTGGCCTGCTTAACAACAAAGATTCGCTTACAGGCAGGGAGGAAGCGGTGGCCGGCGGCCGTGTGTGGAAACAACTGGCGGAGGGGATCCAACAAGGACCTTGGAAATCACTTTTCAAGCATGACGATTGGATCGGCGGACCGACATTGGTCAAGCGCGTGTGGCATATTGCCTACCTGAATCAAACCCCTTGGAATTTAGAAACAGATTCAAAAGCTTTCAAGATGCCAAACACGCGAGGGATTGCGAAGGGGGATCCGGATTGGGGCGATGATGAAGATCTGGAAACGGCGGCCGATGAAGAAAAATACTTTGCTGTATTGGCGTTGGACGGCGATGAAATTGGGAAATGGATCAGTGGCGAAAAGACGCCTCTGTTCCGCCATCAGCTTGCGTCCTACAAGGATGGATCTGGTAATTCAGCAGGCGCCATGGAATATTTCGAGCGGGAATCCAATCCTGATGATGGCGACAAAAACCTGAAAGGGCGTTTCGAGACCTTCTTAAATTCCAACAGAGCCCTTTCTCCCAGCTACCATTTGCAGTTTAGTCAAGCCTTGGGACATTTTGCGCTGCGATGTGCCCGGAAAATTGTCGAAGCTTACAAGGGACGCTTGATTTATGCGGGGGGCGACGACGTGCTTGCCTTGTTGCCGAGTGATCTGGCGTTACGCTGCGCGGAATCCTTGCGAAAGGCCCTTAGGGGCGAATCCGTATGCGGGCCTGATGGAAGTGTTATTTTCAAAAGCACAACTCCTGGTTTTTTGGAGGAGCCCGGATTTAAGGACGATTCGGGGAGGTCCATTCCCATTCTTGTTCCAGGCCCCAAGGCGGATTGCTCCGCGGGTATCGCCATCGCGCACTTCAAATCACCGCTTCAGGATGTCGTGCGTGCTGCTCAAGCCGCTGAGAAGTGTGCCAAGCGCAAGTCCTCGGATGGGGGATTAAATCGGAAGGCGATTGCGGTAACCTTGATGAAACGATCAGGGGAAATCATTCAATGGGGCGCCAAATGGGACGGAGGCTTGGGGCTTTATCGCAGGATGGCCAAGGCCTTGTCCGGGGAGATCTTGAGTTCCAGATTCCCTCATCAGTTTGCCGCATTGCTCGAGCCTTATGTCACGAATTCGAGCGGTCTGATGTCCCAAATTCCAGCAGACCAAAGAACAGATACATTTCCAGTTGAGGAGATCATCCAGCAAGAGTTTGCTCATTGTATCTCCAGGCAACGGGGCAAACACTTTCCTACGGACAAAGAGGAGACACAATCACTTGTCGATAATTTCAAAAACGAGCTTGATGTCTATCTTCACACTTTAGATGAAGCGGGCATAAAAAGCGCTGACGCAAAATTGAAATCCGTAATCGGCCTTTGCCAAACCGTGGCATTCGCTCACAGGACGTCGGTTAGAGATGATTCATAAGACCCATCCAAAGACATGAACACGACCAACACGATTCTTCTGTCCCCTCAGGATGTTCTCTTTTTTAGAGATGGCAGGCCAATGGAGGGTTCACTTGCAGGGAACGGTGCTGCCTGGCCCTTGCCAAGCGTGATCAATGCCGCATTGCACGCCGCCCTGCACAGGTCTGGACTGGATGGACATCCCCACGATCATGCTCAAGGAGGACGTCGTGATCGAAAGGATGCTCGGACTTTTGGATCACTTGTCTCGGAGGGGCCTTTTCCTGTTAGGACTAATCGCGGCGACATGGAGACATGGTTCTTTCCTCGCCCCATGGATTTGTGTGACGATACGCTCGCTCCCAATCTTTTGCCTGTTAAGATAGCGAACAGCTCAAAATCCAATCTTCCTGAGCCTTTGGTCTTTCCGGTTGGAAACCAATTGGCGCCAACCAAGGATGTAAAAGCTAAGGCTTGGATCTCCCTGAAGGCTTACGAGGCTTACCTTCAGGGAGAGGTGCGTTCAGTGGAATCCATGGAAGCGTGTGATGATGCCGATTGTTTTGATATGGAAGCCCAGGTCGGTATCGGTATCGATCCGAGGACGGGGACAACGGGGCAGGGAGATGCGGCCGGAAAGATTTATTCAGCGCGGTATCTACGATTGCGAGACGGATGGAATCTTGGGGTTTTCGCAAAAACCGATGAAAAGAGTGATCATTTGGATGGTCGCGAGGATTTGATTTCAGGCATGATCGGAGAGAACGGTCGCATCCTTGTCGGAGGCCAGCAACGTGTCTGCACAGCGAGCGTCCGTTCCGGATCACATCTTCCCTTGCCTCGTGGGCGCACCGGCGATTTCGAAGATCACGAAGGTAGACATTTGGTAAAATGGGCGTTGCTTTCCCCGGCCATTTACCCTGCCATTCCAGATCGATCCAAGGATGGCAGGCCCATGACTCCTCACACTGGAGGTTGGTTGCCAAACTGGGTCAGGCAAACCGATGGTCAGGTCATGCTTCGATCTGGAAAGAGAAAACGACGATCCTACGGCGATAAGCATCACCGTGGATTCGAGGCGGATGCTGGAGAGATTCACGCCAAGTTGGTTTCAGCCATTGTCCCCAAGCCCGTCGTCGTGACGGGGTGGGGGTTGGCCAATGGCGTGGACAGGGTTGAAGGCGGCGCCAAATCGAGTCATCTGGCCGTTCCCGCCGGGGCGGTCTATTACTTTGAGGCCGAATCCGAGGAACATGCCCGGAAGCTGGCTGCTGCGCTGAATTGGCATGGGGACGATCCAGAAGCGAATGCCATCATGAACCGCCGCAGTACGCTGATGGGGGAAAAAGGTTTTGGTTTGGGTGTCTGTGGTACCTGGAAATTTTTTGGGACCTGACCGGACGTCCCATCGCATGATGAAAGAAAGGAAATTGAGGAGAATGATCATATGAGCAATCAACGCATACTTTACATATTCACACGCACCCCGCTTCACGTCGGCGCGGGCTCCAGCGTCGGGGCCATCGACCAACCCGTCGTCCGAGAAAGGCATACGGGGTTTCCGGTGATTCCGGCCTCATCCTTGAAGGGAACCTTCGCTGACCTTTGGAATGATGATCTTTTGGTGGAAGAAAGCGAACCGGGTAAAACTAAAAAGGTGCGCGTCAATTCAGCGGGCGAAAGAAGCGATGCGGGATGGTTGTTCGGCTCGGATAGCGACAAGCATGCCGCTGCAGGAGCGCTTCAATTTTCCGAAGCCAAACTGCTTGCCTTTCCGATTCGCTCAGCAAGAGGCAGTTTTGCCTGGATTACTTGTCCTCTGATGCTCCAACGGGCGGTGCGCGATGGTGTGCTGGAGTCCGCATTGCTGGACAAGCTGAATGAACCAGAAGACGGTAAAGCCATATTCGATGCAGGCAATGAATCCAAATTGGCGATTGGTTCGGAAATAGTCCTTGAGGAATACACTTTCGGAAACAGCCCTTGGCTTGGCGTGACCCAGCTTGGAGAGGCAGTTAGATCACTTTTTGACGGGGATCCTTTATGGAAAGAAGTCGAATCCCGATTGGTTGTTCTCAGTAACGGCATGATGAGTTATTTCGCGCAAAACGCTTGCGAAGTCGCTCAACACGTCCGCATCAACGACGAAACCGGAACCGCCGAAGGAGGCGCCTTGTTCAACCAAGAGAACGTTCCCAGCGAGACCTTGTTTTATTCGATTCTACATGCGTTTGACGAGCGATCCGCTGACAAAGACAATAACAAAGGCAGGAAGGGGGGAGAGGCATTTGATGCCTTCGGAAATAAAGTCAATGGGGGTGTTTTCCAGTTCGGCGGTGATGCGTCCACTGGCTTGGGGTATTGCGGCATCTCTGTTTCAATGAAAAAAGTCGAGAAAGGGGAGAACGCATGAAGAACCTGGAACAAGTCAGAGCGGCCGCGGCTTTGGAAACAGCGCGGCACCTGGACAAAAAGGCCGTTAATAAATTGCCTGCTCTCATTCTGAACAATGGCTTGCTGGCGACTATCGCTTTTGTCAATTCGGATAGCAGCGGAGCCAACCGGAAGGATATGCTGGATGCCATGCTTGCAACAGGCAAACACTTGCATCACCGCAATCTTGTCTCAGGCGTCTTCGAATCTCTAGACCAGCTTGCCAGCGACCTTGCATCCAAAAGCTCGATTCATCTCCAGCGGGCGACGACCGAGGCTTTGGCTTATATCGGTTATCTGCGGCGATTCGCCACAAAAGGGAATGATTCCAACGAAGATTAGCTTATGAGCGCCTGGCTTCCATCGGATACACGGGCTCTTTACCAAGCCCATCATCAAAAGTTTACCAGCAGATCACTGTTCATGGATCGATTTGCCTGCCCCGATGCGAAGGATGGCAAGCAGGGCGACGACCGTAAGAAGTGGTTTGAATGCTTGATAGGCAAACGCCCTGAAATCGCCCCCAATCGAGCGCCCATTGTGGCTGAAGGAGGTCATACTATCTACGCCCAACTTCAATCCCGTTTGATGGTGAACATGGCCGGGGGTGTCATGGTAAACGCCGGGCTCTGCATGGACCGTTTTGGAATGCCTTTCATTCCGGGGAGCGCAGTCAAGGGTTGTGCACGGAGAATGGCCATTCACCAACTGCTTGTCGCGGGTTCGATTGAAGAAAAAGTATCGTTGCTTTACGACATTGCTCTCGTTTTTGGCTGGGGGGATAATGACTGGAAGACAGGCAGGCGCACTACTACGAGCGGTAGAATTCCATATTCGGATTTTTGGTGGGCGATGTGTGACGGAGAAGAGGAGAAGGATGATGAACGAAAGATAGTTTGGGAACAGGTCACGGAAAAAGTAGTCCAAAGATTGCTTGATCGTCTCAAACGCAAACCCAATACTTTAAACAAAGTTTCACCAAAGGAATTACCAGCTTTCGGCGGCTTGGCCAGTTTTCTTCCTGCCTATCCTGTTAAGGTATCCAGTGATCAACTGCCCCTTCCCATTGTAGCTGAATTGGGAAAACTCGAACTGGATGTTCTGACCTGCCATCATATGGATTACTATAGAGGTGATAGGGAGGTGGCGACCGACGACGAAGATCCCAATCCCGTGTTTTTCCCAGCCGTGGCCGCCGGTCATGTCTTTGCATTTGAGGTTTTACCTTTGTGTGGCTCGGATGAGGGATTGGTTGGCAAAGCGCGCACATGGCTCTCAGAGGGGTTTTCGACCTTTGGCATTGGCGCAAAGGCCAGCGCGGGATACGGATGGTTTGAGGATGTGACCGAAGAGGTGCAAGCCTCCATTCGACACGCCGAGCAAGCCCGCAAGGAGCGGGAAAAGCGAGAATTAGAGGAGCAAAGAAAGAAGGTTGAGGAAGAAAAACGCAGGGAAGAAAATCGCCTTCGCAAAGAACGAGAAGCTTCCATGTCTCCGGAAGAAATCGAAGATGCCAAATTGGACGATATGGATGCGGGTCATCGTATCCAGTGGATTGAGAAATGGGAGCTCAGAACGGATTTGGAGAAGGAAGCCATCTATCGATTTTTTCAAAACCGTCATCCGGAATTATGGATTGGACTTCGAGAAAAAGGCCAAGCTGGCAGGGCGAAGGAGAAAAAACGTTTTGGACCTGTTGTCGCGGCGCTTTTCAAAATGGCCAAAGAAAAAAAAGAAAGAATGCCGAAATGAATTCTAGGACCTACCACATTACATTCCTTACTCCGTGCTTCTGCGCTGGAGCCGTTCAAAACAAAGCAGAGTTAAGATCCAGCTCTATCCGAGGAGCTTTACGCTGGTGGTTTAGGGCTTTGGGTGGCAGCATTTCTGAGGAGAAATCAGTGTTTGGTCACGTGCACGGTGATAAGCAATCCGCCTCTTCAATAGTCGTGCGAACTAGAATGGATACACGCACCGGAGAGATTAATTGGAATGCTGAGCGGAATATTCAGCGTCAAGGAATGGATCGGTCTGCTTACTTGCTGGGGTTCTTCTGCGGTCGAACTCATCGCCTGGATTCGACTGAAGGAGCGCTTCCTCCAGGTCGCAGAGCCGAAATTCATATTTTGTTTAAACGACCTCCTTCCGAATCACTTGAATTAGCCCTAAAAATGTTTTTCTCAATTGGGGCTGTTGGTTTCAGATCTTCTCGTGCTGCTGGAGCCATATCTTCTCTTGAAAACGTTCTTACCACCATATCATGGGAAAAGATAGCTGAAGAGCTTGCGCAGCGAGGGTTTCATGTGCACCTTTTTCCAGATCAGTTTAGAGATTGGCAACATTTGATTGGTCGTGCAGGCCATATTCTCAAGCACAGGTTACGCGGAAAACAAGAGGGGCTTGGAATAAGCGCAGGAAAGAATGGAACTTCCCCTAATGCATTGGGATCCGCAGAGCCTCGGCAGTCAAGCGTTGTTCAATTTCGTCCCGTACTCATCAACAATCAACTTCGACTCAGTTTGATCGAAGCGCCGCACGAAAGGATCTTGGGCGAAAAGGCGAATCGTGCTCATGGAAACCGCGGTTCCATCCTCGAATTGGCGGGACTAAATTCGTAGTATTTTTCCCATGTCCAAAACCCTCATCCACCTGGTCAGTGAGCAGACGATGCAGAATTTGTTGCCGCTGCTGGCTCTTCAACCGGAACGTGTGGTTCAGGTGCGCAGCCATGGCTCGCGCTTTGAATTGGCCGAAAAACGTCTGGAGCATGCTGCCAGGGTTGCCGGAAATGACTCGACTTTCAAAACCAATGAACTAGCCAGCGAATTCCCGGACTTTGAAGAAGTCCGTCAGGCTTTGGAACAGCTACTCAGTGTGTTTCCTGATTCGGTCGTTAATGTGACTGGTGGCACAAAGCTGATGTCCATTGGAGCCTTTCTCGGTGCATCGGAATTTCGGGACGTCCCTTTGCTATACTGCGATACCGATCAACAACAGTTCCGATCCATTGGCTCTCGTGCTCTTCCTGAAGACATGCCTTCATTCGATCGTATCTCTTCCAAATTGACTGTGCCCATTGTCATGGCTGCCCATGGCAAATCTCCGGAAGCCTGGCGTTACGATCATGCTAGCGACGTGGAAGTGGAGTTTGGTGCTCGTGCTTTTTCCATTCGAAGCCGCGAATACGCGACTTTTAATCAATTGGGCTGGAGTCGTCATCTCAGAGCCTTTTTTCGTAATGACAAGGGCAGGATTCCCAAGGGCAGGGGAAAGTTGGATGCCCTGACAACATCCAACATATTGGATGCGTTCCCCGAGCCACTTCCATCCTGCGCAATTGAGTTCATCGAGGCAGCTGTCGAGGCCCAATTTTTGAGAACAATGGAAACGGGTCATTATTCTATATCGGCTTCCTCTGACGATCGGCATACTCGCAGTCATGTCGAGAAAATTGCCAATATTCTTGATGGCTCATGGATCGAGCTGTTCATACTTCATGTCATAAGGAATGCTGCTTTCTGCACTGATCCCCATTGGAGCGTTGAGCCATTAAAGGATGTCCGATTCGAAGAGGCCCGCGATTTCGGAGAAACGGACATCGTGTTCCTGAAATGGCCGCGTGGCAACCTGCATGTGGTGTCCTGTAAAACCACCTTGGACAAGCCCTTGGAACACATTGAATCTCTGCATGAACGAAGCCGCAATCTCGGAGGTCGTTATGCACGTGCCATGCTCTATGTGCTGCACGTTCGTGATGATCAGCGGGATGAACTTTTAAGGTGGGGACAATTGCTGGATGTGAAAATACTCATCGGCAACGATATTTTCCGTGAATTTGGCGTGGATCCCAAGCGATATGTCTAGGCCGAACTCAAATCCTGATTTGCCGCCAGGAAACCCTGCCACCCTCTTCGTTTCTCTCGGCACATCGCCGGCGGTAGTACCCGAGGCGTTTCTCCTTCCTGAGGTGTCCTTCAAATCCGTGCATGTGCTGACCACCGAAAAACCCGACGTGTCGTTGATCCGTGAATTTTTTGACACGCATCATCCACAAACCAAGCTTTCCATCAGCCGCGTCGAGGGTTTCGAGGATTTCGAGTCGGAGGCGGATCATTTTCGTTTTGAAGAAATTCTTTACCGATGGATTCTGAATGCCGGAATTCACGCGGAAGCGCGGTGGTTCTGCCTGAGCGGCGGTTTCAAGACCATGTCGGCGTCGATGCAGAAAGCCGCCAACCTGTTTGGCGCGGCGGGCGTGTTTCATGTGCTTTCAAAACAGGAGCTGTATCCCGATGAAACGAAGCTCAGGCATCCCGGCAGCATATCTGAAATTCTTCAAGCCGACGCGCAGGGCAAGCTTCAGTGGATTCAACTGGGTGCCGAGCTGGGCTGGCCCCAGTTGCGTCGCCTGCGGTCGCAGGATTACTCGTTGAAGCACAAAGATCAGCATGGAGTCCATTGGCTTTCGGCACCGGATCATTCATTACGCGATGCCATTGCCGTGATGGAAACCCGCGTTCACGCGATCTCCAGATCCTGGGAAACGATACCTCAACTTCCTTTCAACGAGCTTGCCACCTGGCCTGAACAGCAGCTCGCCTGGTTGAATGAACCGCTTGATCCATGCTCGAATGCGGATCGTGAATGGGTGGCCTCATTGCCAAAACTTGAACTCCATTGCCATCTCGGCGGGTTTGCGACGCATGAACCATTGCTCAGTGAGGTGGAATCCAGCGCAGATAATGAGAGCAGGCTCAGTCCCAGATCTGCCGATAAGCTTGCAAAAGACTGGCCTGTTCCCGCAAAGCCCATCGGGCTCGAACCCTACCGCAAGCTCGGAGATGATAACGGTTCGCGATTGCTGCGTGATCCGGGGTGCCTCAGGAAACAATGCGAACTGCTCTACCGCCATTTTCTGGATCAAAACATCTTGTATGCCGAAGTCCGTTGTTCCCCCGCCAACTATGCCGATTCTTCGTTGAACCGATCCCCGTGGAATGTGTTGTCGGACATCCGAGAAGCTTTCCAATCCTGCATGTCCGAAGCTTCCTGGCTCGCGGGATCTTTCGCCTGTCATGTCAACCTGATTATTATTGGCACGCGTCAATCCGTCGGCGATTACCGGGCGGGCATTTCGCGTCACCTGGCATTGGCGGTCACCGCCGCCGAACATTGGAAAGATCCTGAATCGTGTCGGGTCGTCGGTGTTGATCTTGCGGGATTTGAGAATCCAACCACGCGCGCTCATTATTTTCGAGAGGAGTTCACTGCCGTCCATCGTTGTGGATTGGCATTGACGGCACATGCCGGCGAAAACGATGACGCCGAAGGTATCTGGCGCGCCGTGTTTGATTTGAACGCGCGACGCCTTGGCCACGCCTTGAGTCTGGCTCAATCGCCGGACCTGATGAAATCCGTCGCGGATCGCGGCATCGGTATCGAGATGTGCCCGTACGCCAATGTTCAGATCAAGGGATTCGACTTGGATGGAGTTCTTTCCGATCCGAACGAGCCTCGCGCCTATCCGTTGCTCGGATATCTTCGGCACGGTTTGAAGGCCACCGTAAACACAGATAATATTGGAATATCCGCCGCTGATCTGACGGAAAACCTCCTGTTGGCGGGACGTCTGTGTCCCGGTTTGACGCGCATGGACCTGCTCAGACTCCAGAGGAATGCCGTCGATACTTGCTTTGAAGACGCTATCGCCAGGCAGGAACTGCTGGCGCGTATCAACGCAACCATTCGTTTCCCATCATCATGACTCAGAACCTTTCTTCAGAAAAACGCGTTCTTTGTGCTGCGCGAAATTCTCTTCCTGACCATTGGTTGAAGGAAAGAGTCTCATTGCCAATCAAGTGGGAATCATTCCTGCAATGCCTGTGTCCTGCTCCGATGATTTGGCTGGATCGCGCCCCGGCAGAAATGGACGAAGCACATAAGCAATGGATACCCTATGCATTGCTTATGAATGAAGAGGACCAGATCGCAGCCTATCCAAGGCAGGGTGGTGAAGAGCGACTGCATGGTTCCTGGTCCATCGGAATCGGCGGTCATGTCCACCCGGCCGATGGATCCGATTGGGAAAGTGCGATGCTTGGAGGATTGAAGCGTGAAGTTTCAGAGGAGTATGAAGGAGTGACGGTGGGAGAACCTGTTTTTCTGGGGATTATCAATGAGGAATTAACAGAAGTTGGCAAAGTTCACATGGGTGCTGTGTTCCTGCAACGTTGCCTGAGTACTGAAATCTCCCAGCGTGGAGAGTTATCTGGTATGGAATGGATGGAGCCCATTCAAATCGGCAACACCGTTACCCGATCTCGATTCGAGAAATGGTCGCTACTGGCATTGGAACTTTTAATGGGTTTCGAAAAAGGGTGAATTGAATCCCAGAACGCCCGGACATCCCCGGATGTCCGGATGAATGACTAGTCGAAAGAATTGACTAAGGTTACTACGGATAGCTTTTCAATTGAAAGCCATCGCCAATATACATGACTCAAGAACTGCAACCTCAACAAACCATTTTGCTTGCTGTCACCGGCATGTCACCTGCTGTGTTGACTGAAACTGTCTGGGCTCTCGCTCAACAGCCGGAACCCATCATTCCTGATCGGGTGGTTGTCGTGACGACGACAGCCGGTGCCAGGCGATTGCGGGAGGACCTGTTCCAGCCGGCTGATTCTCTTGGTGGCGCCATCCCCTGGCAGACTCTTCGAAAATCTCTGGCCGCGCGAGGTTGCCATATCCAGGGTAAACTGCGGTTCGGGACAACTTCAGATGACCTGCGAGTATTCACCTCGGTCAATCCTGACACCGGTCTCAGTGTCGAACTGGAGGACATTCGGAATCCTGATGACAATGAATCGGTCGCTGATTACCTCCTGGACCAGGTGCGCATGTTCACCGAGAATCCAGACACCCGTCTGATCGCGAGTCTGGCCGGTGGCCGCAAAACCATGGGTGCATTGCTCTACGCCTGCATGACATTAGCCGGACGTGAGGAGGATGTGTTGACGCACGTTCTGGTAAACGAACCGTTTGATACGATTCCTGGTTTTTACTTTCCCGATCAGGGCGGGAATCCACTCCGGGCCAAGGATAGTCGCGCACATTCGCCAACCGATGCAGTGATTGATCTTGCGCAGGTCCCATTTGTTCCATTGCGAAACCTGTTCGTGAAAGAACTCGGACGTCAGGTGGGCAGCTTCTCGCACCTGGTGGAACAATGTCGTCAAAACGTTCGTTACAGGGCAGGGGAAACCATCCGCCTGACCATCGAAACACGACGCCCTGAAATTGTGATCAATGGCCAACGGCTACGCTTGGCCCCCAGAGAACACCTTGTGCTCTGCTTTCTCGCCCATCGCAACAAGCAGGGCGCACCCGCCTTTTCATATTATGGAGCTTGTTTGGATCCCTTGAATCTGTTCCGTGAAGAAATGGTCGAGGCGGCACCGGAAAATGATTTCAGCGATTGGAGAGCCTCCGAACGTTTGAAAGAGGATTTTGACGAACGGGACGT
>CAYFHO010000080.1:0-1443 GCA_964342825.1 uncultured Verrucomicrobiota bacterium | reverse complement strand
GACTCATCATGGATGAAAATGTCCACATCTCATCAAGCGCGATCGCCGAATTGATGAGAGAATCCATCCCGGTCTCGTTGTTGGGTTGGAACGGAAGATTTCTGGGAGGTTTTCTCCCAGTCGAGCCCGCACACGGGCGATTCCGATCAAACCAGTATCGGCAATCCCTGGAACGGGAATTTGTCCTGGGGATGGCAAAGTGCTGGGTGCATCATAAAATCTATAATCAACGCCGGACCCTTCAACGCCTGGATGCCGCCCGCCGTCAGCGGCGCAAGGAAACTCCTGAAACAATGGGCACACCTGAAGATGGTACAGCACGATTGGTGGCTGATGAGTTGGGTGGTTACTTGAAGGCCCTCCATGGAGACCACACCATTGATGAGATTCGCGGCTACGAAGGCGCGTCCACTTCCCGCTATTTCAGAGCATGGTCCACGTTCCTTCCCGAAGGAATTGAATTCGAAAGACGCTCCACCCGGCCGCCACTGAATCCAGTCAACGCCTGCATTTCTTTTGCTTCAACCTTGCTTTATCAGGAAGCGGTTGCCTATCTGCACGCCCATGGCCTGGACCCTTGCCTTGGAACCCTGCACACCACTGAGGACGGCAGATGGTCGCTGGCATTGGACATGATTGAGCCCTTTCGTCCTGTTGTGGGGGAGGCCTTGACACTCGACCTCTTCAGCCGCTCCATGCTGGATGTTGAAAAACACTTCGAACCCGCCAAGGGAGGGATTTATTTGAATGCCGCCGGCCGCCGAAAATTCATGTTGCAATACGAGAGGCGTATGGAACGCCAGTTCATGAGCGAACATGCCGGACACCGCACGACTTTGCGACAGCAGGTGGAGTCTCAAGCCGTCGCTTACAAATCCGCATTGCTTGAACCCGATTCATTCAGACCATTCAAAATGAATTGATCAACATGCCCGACTCCTGCCTGCATAAAGACGACCTGCCCCCACTGGGGTTATGGTGGGAGGAGGCATTCCCTGTAGTTCCCTATGAAAAATCACCACCCGGAGAAAAGGAAATGTTGGTATTGATTGCATACGACATCACCAAACCCAAACGATTGGCTCGTGTTGCCAAAATCTGTGAAGATTTTGGTATCAGAGTTCAATACAGTGTCTTCGAATGCTACCTTGAGGAGGACCGGTTCCGGGAGTTTTGGGATTTGTTAATTGAAGCCATTGATGAATCGGATGACCGTTTGGTTGCCTATCGTCTCGATGCTCGCAATGCACGTAATACCCTGACGGCTGGAACCATGGTCTGCGCGGAGCAAGTCGCCTGTTATCTTGTTTGAAATCGCCCACTATGAATTCACCTCAGGTCACGAACTCAAAACAACCTTTTCGTGTGTTTCGTGACCTGTTTTGTAACATTCAAAACGTAAGCATGATAAGTTTGATCAGTCTTTGTTTTGATTTTCGATCT
>CAYFHO010000079.1:0-19389 GCA_964342825.1 uncultured Verrucomicrobiota bacterium | reverse complement strand
AGGGCCAGACCTGTGAGGGACATCACAACCGACATCCGAAAAATATGGAAGACGGTGAAACTTGCACTTCCAAAGAGCCGGACCCCCCGGTCAAAACGGTTTTCCAAGTATTCGTAGGCACTGGTGACATTGAGTTTTCTGTAGAAAGGAAGAGCCACATAAACAGCAAGAATGGCGACGATAGGGATCATCATGTTGCCCACGGCATAGACCCAGTCCTGGGCGTACGCCTTGGATGGGACTCCTGTAAATGTCAGAGAGCTGAGCATTGTGGCAAAAATGCTGCATCCTGCCGCCCACCATGGGATATGATTACCCCCTCTAAAATAGTCATTGGTGTCTTTGTTCCTTTTGCCGAAGTAAACCCCAATCCACACCATCATCATGAGGTACGCAATAAGTACTGAGTAGTTTAGAACTCCAAATCCCTTACGATTGTTTTCGGTTGAAATGCTCCAGACTTTAGTAGAACGAACCCGAGGCCTGATTTCTCCGCTCGCTATAATAATTTTGTCCTCCCAGTGATCAGCCGTTGTGGTGACATGATTGGCAGGTATTGGGCCAGCGTTTATCCAGGTATCTGTGATGGTATGATAGGCCAGTGCGGTTTTCGGGAAGCCTGGGTGAGAATTTTTCAGGTCATTGGCTCTGAAATATAATGAGCCATCTGCACCACCCAAAACGTAAATGTGACTTTGTCCCACGGCAATCGCAGTTCCTGCCATGACGCAGCGAGGTAATGCTTTCCTTGATTTCCAAGTATTTGTTCTTGGGTTGTACTCCCAGACGTCTTTCAGGAACTGAGTTTGATCTCCTTGCTCACGCCTTCCACTCATGACATAAACACAATCATCGTATCCGTTATGTTGGGCGACGGTTATATTGAACGCTCGTGACTCCCCGGGCCAAGCTGGCAATTCCTTCCATTGAAAATTGGATGGATCGTTTTTCGCTGAAAGATCCAGAGCCCAGAAGTTCTTCATGGCAGAATCCAGATTGTCGCTCATTTGTCCTCCGGCCATGTAAATGGATTGGCCAATCAATGTTGCTTGTCCGTAGGCACATGGTTGAGGTAGCGAGGGGAGGGGCGTCTGTTTTGTTGTTTTGGTTTCAGGATTCCATTGCAGTAAAAAAACATCACTGAATGTTTGGGTGCCATCTGTACCGCCCATACAGACAATTCCTTCATCGGTGCTGACACTGGCACCATATGCAATGGGTAAATTCAACTCACCACCGTCCAGCCACTTGTATGATTCTCGATCATGCGTCAGGACGTGGATTTGTTTTTTAAAAACTTTTTCAGATTCCCACACAGGTTGTGGGAAGTTGGCCCCACCTGCCAATAAGAAGGCACCATTGTGTGACCCGGCAAATGGTCCTGCCACACCTAAATCATCCGGTAAGTCCGGCATGGAGTCCCATTTTAAAATACCCGAGGAGCTTGAAGGTTCCGATTGAGCCCCCAGCGCTGGGTGGTTCAAAAAAATCTGTCCCAACAAGATCGTCGCCCAAAGCAGGCTTCTCATTCTAATCAGATTCGCTCTTTGATGGCATCGGTTTGGCATGAGTGATCGATGGGACAGGATCAATGATTAAGGTTTTTTAAGGATCTGGGAACGGATGTTATGTAAAAGAATGCTTGCTTTCAAGCTGCGCGGTTCGCTTTTTGTTGTATCAGATCGGCAAAATAACTCGCTCAAACTTGCGTTTGAGGATGGATTTCTGCCACGATGGATCTGAGGAAACCATGCTTCCTTGATTGAATGATCGAGTGGATTCAAATATTGAAATTTAGACGACTAATGGCAAGGACGCTTGTTTTCCTATGCGTGGCCACCGTCTTAATCGATTTGCGAGCGAATGATCTTCAATCAGAATCACGCTCATCAGGCGAATCAACTATTCAACAAGCTTGGACACTTCATTGGAAAAATGGTGATTCCATTCCCGGTAAACTCCTTCCCAGTCAAACCCCTTGGGTGCAATGGAAATCTCCTGTTTTTTTGGATGCTTTGCGTGTCAATGTTCGTTCGCTGCACTCGATTCGGTTCCCGGAAGTGGAATTCCAGCCTAAACCATCATTCCGATTTAAATCCACCACCGGGGATATATTTGACGCTGACATCACTGGATCGAATGCAGAGAATTTGATCCTGAACAGTCAAATATTTGGGGCCTTCGAACTGAAGCGAAAGGCAGCTTATTCTATTCGCGCCAACAATCACCCGAATCTAATTTTTGAAGGCTCTCAGTTTGATCAATGGAGTGTCGCTTTGGGAGGCCCGTTAAATGATTTTCACTATCGGGTCTATCAGTTGAATCAACAAATACCTGAGGGCATTTTCCCTGATCTATCCGATATGACTCCCAAGCAGATTGGGCATTTGGCATCCAGTTATTTTGATCTTGGAATTTCAGAGCTAAAGAAGGACGTTGCCGTCGTCTTTGATGCACAATTAGAGGTAAGCGAAACCGCCACTTACCGGTTTCACGTCTCCGCAAGCCCATTTATGAGATTTTGGGTAGATGATCGTTTGTTGGTTGAAGCAGGGGATGGAAAGGTCAAAGCTGCTGACATTCACCTTGATATTGGTTTTCATCAGTTAAGGATCGAATACCTGAATCACGATGAGATAGGCGATCTGCGTGTGTGGTGGTCCGGTCCTGGCTTTAAGAATCGTTCCCTGGTTGGCACAAATCGTCAAATGGGGTGGCGCAGGGGTCTCGGTGGAAATGCCATTACCACGCTGAAAAGAACCGGGTTATTCAAAACAGTTGATTTGCCCGAAAAGTTCGCTCTTGAAATGGAATTGACTTCTTCTGGTCAGCTTCAATTTCTCATTGGATTAGGGAAATCTGAATTTGTAGCTGAAAGTAAGGAATCATTCAGAATAGAAACTTGGGGGAATGATGTTGTGATTGCCAGAGGTGATTACATGGAAACCATCAAAACTCTTCGTGAGGGAGAGAATGAGTTGGATCTTCGGCTTGAATTCGATTCCTTCGCCAACACTTTGGATGTTTTTGAGTTGAATGGATTGCTGCTAAAGCACATTGAGAGTTTTAAATCAACAGCAGGTTCATCCGGGGTTTTTATTCGTAATCAAGGTGAAGATTTGGCAGTCCGCAGTGTCCGGATTTATTCTCAGGCTGGTGTTTTCGCGGACAGTCCTTCTGTTGACATGAAAAGGCCTAGAATCCAGTTTTTTGATCAATCATGGCTCAATGGTGAATTGCACATTCAAGCAGACGTTGAGACCATCCGTGGAAGCGGTCTCGCAGAGGAAAGGATCGATTCTACTGAAATTGGGAACTTTTTTCCTCTTAATGAGAAATCCATAACCTGGAACGATGGTATCAAGTTGATTTATTATGATGGTACAACCATCCAAGGTGAACTGGATTCTTTCACCAGCTCAAGCATCGTTATCAGAACGAAATTCAATGACAAACCATTGAAATGCCAACTGAGTGGCGTTGAGCGATTGGAATTCAAAGGATCTCCATCCATGTCCGATCCCCTGAGTCGATTTAAAGATACACTTTCAACTTCAGCAGGTCAGTTCAGAGGTGAACTTGTATTTGGAATTCAGGAAGCTCCTTTTGGGTGGGAACCGGATGGGGCTGATCATCCCTTAAGGATTGATGATTCAAAGACGCTTTGGATCAAGCGTGAATCTACTTCTTCCGATTTATCCAAACCTTATGATTTGGCTGATTTTCCTGCAAAGATTTACCTCACAACAGGTGAGGCTCTTCCGGGTAGAATTGTCTCTTACTTGGAAGGGGGCTTGCAATTTGAATCGCCCTACTTGTCACCAACAATTCTAGATTTGCAGCTTATAAAAGCTGTTGAGTTTATTTCTGAACCACCCTCGCCTTATACTACGACATCCAATGCAGGGGAGGGGAATCTCATTTTGGACAGAATATTCGAATCCGGTCATTCAGGTGCACCAATTAGCAGTGAAATGAAACTCGAACAAATCCTCTCATCATCCTCAGATTCAAATGCATTTCCTTATGAACATTTGATCATTACGATTAACGGCGATTTGCTAAGAGGGACCATGCTGGAAATCTCAGATGCGGTAGCAACTATTCAAATCAAATCCCGTAAAATCAAAATTTCTCGAGAGCGACTCTTTGGTTGGGTCAACCTGCCATCTGAAAAGCGTCAGCAAGCTTTTGTCAACCAATCCCAAGCTGAAAAGCAATCTGTATTCTGGTTGAATGACGCGACAGTTTTGGTCATGGACCCGGATTCATCCAGGGACAAGGTCATCATTGGGCAATCCGCGATACTTGGGGAAGTGCGATTACCTGCATCCATTGTGGAAACCATTCAACTGAGCACCGAAAGTTTGGAGGTCATTCATCATAAATACGGCAACTGGATCATACACCCAACACCGCATTAACCAATTGATGCACCAAGAATCCAATCCGAAAGCAGAAAGGCGCCTGCAGTCTGTCTTTGATCGACTGCAGGCGCCTTTATCCGAAGTATGGTGGAGCCGTGGGGAGTCGAACCCCAGACCCCCACAATGCCATTGTGGTGCTCTACCAACTGAGCTACGACCCCATACAAAGGACCGCTTTTATCGGTGATGACCGGCTTCTTGTCAAAACGAAAATGCCATCTTTTTACCAAAATTTCGTTCTGCTGAATGCAGATAGTGCATTCCCGGATTTTTGGAATTTAGGCGTGCTCGGTTGTGACACATTCTAAATCAAGCGGCAGCGTGATTAGAACCCTGAATGTGGATCCCATGGACAGACGGCTTTCCAGGGAAATACGGCCTCCCATGTGCTGAACCAATTTCTTACTGATCGCTAGTCCCAGTCCGGTTCCTCCATATTTGGAAGAATCCACCTTTGCGTGAGCCTGGGAATAGACATCAAAAATGGATTTTTGATTCGTCTGCGCGATGCCGATGCCTGTATCAGCGACAGCAATCTCAATATCCACCTTGCCGTCTGAAGTTCTGGTTGCATCAGTGTGGATTCGTACCGATCCTTCGTCGGTGAATTTGACAGCGTTTGTCATTAAGTTCAGCAAGATCTGCCTGACTCTGTTTTTATCCCCCAAAACCTGCAATAGATCCGTGGTGTTGTAGGTCGCCTCAAAACTGAGTTTTTTACGTCGAAGATCAGGTTGAATCATTTTTGAACAATCCTGAATCAGCGACTTGATATTAAAGGATTCTTTCTCCAGTACAAGCTTGCCCGCCTCCATCTTGGATACATCCAGCAAATCATTGACCAGAGCCATCAACGCTTTGGATGATTCATCCATCACGGCGACGTAGTCGGACTGTTCCTCGTTAAGGGGCGTATCTTTGAGCAAGCTGACCATGCCGCACAATCCATTGAGTGGATTACGGATTTCATGGCTGACATTTGCGAGCAATTGGCTCTTCTGTTTCGAGGCCATTTCCGAAGCCTTTTTTTCAGCGAGGTGCTTTTCATGGATGGCCATTTCTTTACCAACTGCACTACGGTGAATGAACTCAGCAAGCAGAGTAGACATGGTCATGGTAGGGATCAGGACATTCCAAAACTCTCTATTGAGGTGATCCTGGAAATAATGGATGCCGATAGCCAACAAGGTGCTGTAAGCAACAGCCATCAAATAGGTTTTTCGTTCGAAAAAGTGGGCGGCGTAAAATATCGGACACACCATGAAGATCAATAAGTTCTCCAAGTCATGGGCGATATTCTCGAGATTTTTATTGCCCGATTCATGGAGAATGACCAGAACACTCGCAAATATCAGCGAGGACGGCACAAATATGCTTGTGAATTTGGCCTTGTGGGTCATGACTGGCAATGGATCAATTTGGGTGTTGGTTTCTGTTTTTCCAATAATACGTTATCGAAATGACATTGGGAATTAACGCATTAATGCTCTTTTCGGTCAAAGAAATTGTCATTTTGACAAACCTTCCCCAAAACTCCAAAACACGGTCTTTGTATTGACCAAAAACAATCGCTTAACCTGCTTTAAGTGAACCCTCGCTTGAGGGTTGAGAAGAGGGCTTGGGTAATTCTGAATGAATTTCCATGGGCCAGGCTTTAATGATGGAATTGACGAGGGTGGCCAATGGAATGGCAAAGAAAACCCCCCAGAAACCCCAGAGCCCGCCAAAAAGCAGGATGGCTGCAATAATTGCAATGGGATGCAAGCTGGTTGCTTCTGACAACAATACCGGAGCCAGGACGTTGCCATCCAGAACCTGAATGATCGAATAGGCAATGAAGAGCCATACGAATGTCGAGGACATTCCAAATTGGTAATAGCCTATGATGACAACTGGAATATACATCAAGGTGGCTCCTACATATGGAACCAGGACGGACAAACCGACGAAAAGTGACACAAGCAAAGTGGCTCTGAGACCGAATAATTTGAACGTGATATATGTGACGCCCCAAACGATGATGACTTCCCAGAATTTACCTCGCACATAATTGCTGGTCTGGATATTGACTTCCTCCCACACTTGCCTGGTTAGAGCTCTTTCATTGGGCAGAAACCTTGCAAACCAGGCTAAAATGGCCTCTTTGTCCTTCAAAATGAAAAAGACCAAAACAGGGACCAGAACCAGATAGAGCATGTAAACAACTACATTCTTTAAGGAGGAGATTGAGAAGGTTAATGCTCGGCGCCCAAATTCAGTCAGTTCGGTTTCGACTGCGCTGGTGATTCTCTCGTAACTGGACGCATCGGTTCCAGGTTCAATCATGGTCAATCGCCCCCCTGTAAATCTGGCATCATCAAAAAAGGGCTCCGGGCCGTGCACATTATTGGTTTTGACGATGGGGCTGGTCCCTGAGTTCACTTCATTGGTTCCCGCTGAGTTGTCCGATTTTCTGGATTGCAGCTGTGTGGTGAAAAAATCAGGGAGGCGTTTATTTCTAAAGTATTCATACTTCTGATAAGCCCCTTTCATATTATTTGAGACGTTTGTAACAATCCCTGGGACATCGTTCCTGACAAATTTATCGAGTTCGGATACCAGGCTGGGTAAAACCACGAAAAACAGTAGAAAGACGGACAACAGGAACAATACGAAGACACCGCAAACTGCGACCAGACGCGGAACTCCGTTTTTCTGAAATCGCATAATGATTCCATCCAGCAGATAGGCGATTACCACAGACGCCAAAACAGGAGCTAAAAAGTCTCCCAGAAAGAATATGGTCAAGAACACCACCAGCAACAACGTTGCCAGCAATACTATCTGGGGATTCGATAGTTGGCGTTTCAGCCAGTCCTTGATGAGGTCCATATTCCAACAACATAGGACCTCGCACCAGTGTCAGCAAGTATTTAGGAATTTTGAAACGTATTTTTAATTCAACATTGCTACTTGACCCCGTCGAGGTTTGGATGCATGGATTTTCAATGGTTGATGTTCCCCGGATTCAAGTTGTGAATCCAATGTGGAGGCATCATTGAATGAGTCCTTAGGCTTGGGCTCGTTAATCTGCAAAAGGTATGAAAAGTATATATCGACTAGGATGTGTGTGTCTGCTTGCTCTGGCTTCGCTGACCATCAAAATTCAAAGCGCTGAGGGTCCTCCGGCCCAATCCAGACCAACCCCCAAACCCGACTATCCACCTTACACCAAGGTGATGGAGGGTTATAAACAGGTGGTATCCACGATTGATCAAAGCCCCAGTTTGTTTGGGTTGTTTGTGAATGCGAAAGAGAATCAGGTGCTTGCTGCCTTCCCGAAGAAATATCAAACCAAGAAATTTTTCATAGCGCTGACTGTTGCCAGTGGCGAGCAGTATGCCGGTCTTCAGCAGGCTGACATGTATGTTTACTGGAAACAAATTGGTAAACGAATGGTGCTGATTCAACCCAATGTTGAAATACGTTCTACGGGTGATTCAGAATCGAAACGTTCTGTTGATCGATTATTTACCGACCGTGTACTTGCCGATGTACCCATCGTGACCATGCACCCTGCCTGGGGGCCTGTGATTGATCTCGATGCCTTTTTACTTGGATCTGGTGCGCGGTTCTTCGGGGGAAGTGCTGCTGGTCTGCAAAGGCAATTAGCGGTCGTGAAAACGGCTATGGCCTTTCCGCAGAACATTGAAGTGTCCTTTGAAGTTCCCGTTGCAAATGGTCTGCTGAAAGCCTTTCATTATTCCATCAGCGAAATCAAACCCAACCCTGCATTTCGTCCAAGAAAGGCTGATGAGCGTATTGGGTATTTTACGACCGGATATAGTGATCTTGGAAAATACCAGGCTGACGACGTCAAAACCCGTTTCATCAATCGCTGGCATATCGAGAAGGCCGCTCCTAACTTAAAAGTCAGTCCAGTTAAAAACCCCCTGATTTTTTATGTCGAGCACACTACTCCCATTCGATACCGACGTTGGGTAAGAGAAGGGGTGATGATGTGGAACAAAGCTTTTGAGAATATCGGACTGCTCAATGCCATTGAGGTTCGCTATCAGGATGCGGCAACCAAAGCGCACATGGAAAAAAATCCTGAAGATGTAAGATACAATTTCATACGCTGGCTGAATAACAACGTGGGAACGGCCATTGGACCAAGTCGTGCCAACCCCATGACCGGAGAAATATTGGACGCTGACATCATATTGACAGATGGTTGGATTCGGCATTTTTGGAGGAAATTCAACGAAGAACTGCCCAAGTTGGCCATGGAGGGATTTTCACCCGAAACGCATGCCTGGTTGAAGAAAAACCCTCAATGGGATCCTCGCGTTCGATTGGCTCACCCTTCCAACAGAGCTGCGGTGGCTCATGAAATTGCTCATGATCACGTAGAAGCATTCGGCGGCCATCCTCTTGCCCACAGTGATCCAACCATGATTGGTGACGATGAGTTTGATGGTTTGATCGGTAGAACCAGTCAGGTGAATGGATTTTGCCAGGCAGCCGACTTTAGGGCGCTGGACATGGCTGTGATGAGATTTGCATTTGATCTGATGGAGATGCGAGCCGAAGCATCGGAAGAAGATGACGATAAAGGTGAAAATGCAGATCAGGAAACGAAAGAGGAAAAACAGGAAGACCTCTTGGATGGGATCCCCGACTGGTTTGTAGGGCCTTTGATCGCCGATCTTGTGGCGCATGAGGTGGGGCACACCCTTGGACTCCGACACAATTTCAAAGCTTCCAGTATTTACAGTCTTGAAGAAATCAATAGTGCGGAGATCAAGGGCAAAAAACCTTTTGCCGGTTCTGTGATGGATTACTTGCCGGTGAACATGCATTTGGAAGGTTTTGGTGAAGAGCAGGGCGATTATGGAATGATTGAAGTAGGGCCCTACGATATGTGGGCGATTGAATACGGCTATTCCACGGTCAAAAATGATGCTGACTTGAAAAAAGTACTGGCGCGTGTCAACGAACCACAGCTTGCTTATGCGACTGATGAAGACACTTACGGCCCTGATCCATTTGCACGCCGATATGATTTTGCCAAGGATCCTATCAATTATGCACGCAGCCAGCTGAAACTGGCCAAAGATCATCGTGTCAACATCCTCGATAAATTCGTCAAAGACGGGCAAAGCTGGGCCAAGGCTCGCTACGGCTACGGATTGACGCTGAGTCTGCAAACCAGGTCCCTCAGCATGATGGGCAATTGGTTGGGTGGAGCTTTTATCAATCGATCCAAAAAAGGCGACCCCAATGCCGAGCCTCCTATCACGGTGGTTGATGCTGCCAAACAGCGTGAAGCCCTGCGTTTCGTGATTAAAAATTCATTCTATGACAAAGCTTTTGGATTAACTCCCGAATTGCTTCGTCATATGTCCATGGATAAGTGGATGGATGATTTTGGTTCGGCCATTCAAGACAGCACTTGGCCTATCCATGACCGAATCATGGGAATTCAGGCGTCCGCTTTGACCATGCTCATGAATCCAACCACCATGGGGCGTGTGTATGACAACGAATTCCTGACCCCTGAGGATGAGGATATGATCACACTGCCTGAAATACTGGGTGAGGTTCGTGATGCCATCTGGTCCGAACTGGAAGATTCCGAGGATGGCAAATTCACGGCTCGTCGTCCGATGATTTCCAGTTTGCGACGAAATCTACAACGAGAGCATTTAGAACGTCTGATAGATTTAAGTATGGGGGATAGCTACTCAAGTGCTTCTTACAAACCCATCTCAAATCTTGCCACGGCACAATTGCGTAAGCTTAAGAAACAGATTGATAACACGCTTGAGGATTCAGACCTAAGTCCGGACCCTTACAGTGCTGCGCATCTTTCCGAAGCTTCGGTCAGGATTGAAAAAGCCCTGGATGCAGAATACATCTACAACACTTCAGATATTGGTGGAGGTGGTGGGAGTATTCGCATCATCATGGGGGATGAAACTGGAAAAGTCCTGAATTAAATATTATCCGAATTCAGATCAAATCTGCCTCCGGACATTTGCCCTGGGGCAGGTTTTTTATTGCGTTGTTTCATTTTCTCGCAGGTGCATGAAGGCTGCGATGCAAACTGAGGGGAATTAACATGGTAGCGCTCCGCAGCCGCGAGGCCGTGAGCGCGTTGGGAATATAAAATAACCCACAGCAATGTGCGGACACGCCACTGGACGCGCAGTCCCGACACGTCGTGGACATCCCTAACAAGATGCAGGCTGCTTTCTTCCCAAGCTGAATCGCACCCTGTCATGAAAACTGCCTCTTAAAATGTTGTTTTTTGGGGTAATCTGATGTTAGATTCGTGGCAATCCCAAATAAGAACCAACCATGAAGAATCGACATATCGACACATTTCGTGGATTCACATTGATTGAATTGCTGGTAGTCATTGCCATCATTGCGATCCTTGCCGGAATGTTGTTGCCTGCACTTTCCAAGGCGAAAACCAAAGCGCAGGGAATTTCCTGCATGAATAATTTAAAACAACTTGGTCTGGCCTGGTATATGTACCCCACTGACCATGAAGATAAGCTGGTTCCCAATGGCACCGGCGGACAGCAGGGATGGGTCCAGGGGTGGTTGAAAAACGCTACCGACGCCACAAACGTCAACTTACTGATGGCACCCCGAGGGCTTCTATGGGACTACAATCGCTCTCTGAAGATATACAAATGTCCGGCAGACAAAAGCACGGTCAAATTTGGAAGTGTAGTCCACCCTCGCGTTCGCAGCATGTCCATGAATGGTTGTATCAATGGAGATAGTTGGTATACGGATGAGATTGACAGGGATTATTATACCTGGCGAAAACAATCAGCGATTATCAATCCTGCCAACAAATATGTTTTTCTCGATGAGCACCCTGACGCCATTGACGATGGTTATCATCTGACTTTGGTGAACCGGGTCCACCAGTGGGGCAACATGCCTGCGAATTATCACAATGGTGCATGTGGTTTTTCATTTGCTGACGGGCATTCAGAAATCAAAAGATGGGTCGATCCAGATACCCTTTCCAAAACCATCGTTGCGAATCCTGTGGGACCTCGTGATGTTCCGTGGTTGCAAGTCCGTACGACTGAGCCCAAAAGATCCGATATTGTTTGGCCGCCGCGTCCAGACTGATTTCTTTGAACACCAACCTGCCTGAGTTCAAGCCCTCAACGGCAGTCTACAGCATACTTACTTTGCGGGGCCCCAAATTTTCAGCAAAACCTCATGCATGGTTGGATCATGCCGCTCAAGTTCTGCTCGGACGAACGGATAAAAGTCATTTCGGTAAAAGTAGGCTTCTGTTCCTTCAGCGAAATATTCCTTGTGATTCGTTAATCCGTAATGCTCGACTGTTTTACCAGTATAAAGAAGCACTTTCTCATAGGATCCGGATGCCTTCATCACTTGATAGGCGTTTATGATTTCGGGGTGATCAAATCCAAGAATCTGATCGTGATAGGCGTGCGCGAGTTCATGCAGCACCACCATGGGATGTTTCAACATTTGCTGTCTGGATAACAGATTGGAGGCAACCGGTATGTGCACTTTTTTGGCAAGTCTTGGGTCGTGTTTGTGTTGTAGCAACCAGCTCTTACTGGGGTGATATTGCATCGACTTCAAGGTAGGATGATTGCGTTCAACCCAGATCTCCAATCCTCGCATTTTTTTCAGAGGTGCTGGAGGCACAAGAATCTTTATGCGCTGTAAATGATTTGCCAGCATCTCAAGTGCTTTTTGACCCTGCATATCTTCCCCGTCCTGCAAAAGTATGGGCTCAACAAACACAGTCCACCCTTCAATCTGTTTCTTCACCGGATGAAATCGTATTCCTTTTTCTGGATTGATGTCCGGTTGTTCATCGCCTCGAATGCTGGCTGCACTCATGGCAGAATTCATGATCAAACCTAGGATCAGTAATTTTTGATAAACGAATCGTGTGGGTTTCATCGGTTTGGGATAATAAATGTTTATTTTGGAAATGAGGTCAATTTTTCGCTGCAGAGCCGCTAATGGTGCTGATCCGAAAGTTTAGGTTTTTACGTTTCGATTGAACAGGAGCCAGATGCTTTCCTTTCAGTCTTTCTTGATCACGAGCAATGCGAAACCATTCTTTCTCCATCTGCTGGACCCTTTCAGGAAATTGACCGGCGAGGTCGGTGGTTTCAGTGCGATCCTTTTCGAGATTGTAGAGTTCCCACTTGCCCAGTTTGGCGGAAACAAGTTTCCACGGATCCTGTCGCAGCGCGCGGTCCGTGCCGAAATGAAAATACAGGGTTTCGTGGCCTTTCCGAACATCCCCATCAAAGATGGGAGTCAGACTTTTCCCCTCTAGAGGGTCGATTTTGCGCTCACTTATTTCTGTTGGGTATGTGGCGTGTCCCAATTCCAAGGCGGTCGCCATGAAATCTACCAGATGACCGGGTTGATCTGTGACCAGGCTTCCATTTTTCATTCTTCGTGTGCCCTGGCCTGTGGTTTTCGAGATGCCTTTTGGCCAATGGGCTATCATGGGAGAACTGATGCCTCCTTCATGCTGATTCTGTTTATACAACCTGAATGGAGTGTTTCCCGCATGGGCCCAACTGGCATCATACGTCCAGTATGATGCCGGATCCCATGGTTTAAGATAGCGGCCGCGGGTTCTCTCAAATGGACAAGCCCCATTATCCGAACAAAAAAGTATCAAAGTGTTTTCGTAAACACCCTTGTTCTTAAGGCCCTGTATCAGCCGGCCAATATTTTGATCCAATACATCCACCATGGCGGCAAAAACCTCCATGCGATCCGCTTCCCAGATTTGCTCGGATTTATCCAACGTGTTCCACGCCGGGATATGATCCGGCCGCTTGGAGAGTTTCCATTTTGAAGGAAGCAATCCTGAATCCAATTGTCTTTTGTGACGTTCCTTCCGCAACTCATCCCATCCTTGATCGTATTTGCCGTCGTATTTCCTCACATCAGCCTCCGGAGCTTGTAGTGGGTAGTGGGGTGCGTTGTAGGCAACGTAGAGAAAGAATGGGGCGTCTTTTCCATCGGCTTCATTCAGAAATTCAAGTGCGAAATCTGTCATGGCATGCGTGGTGTAAAACGGCTTGCCATTCAATGTTTTTGGAACTTTCCACTTTTCTCCATTATATCGAAAAGAATCATCTCCTTTGAAGAAATTGACCGCTCCCGAGAGATGTCCCCAATAACGTTTGAAACCAAAATCAGTGGGCTGTTTGCTGAGGTGCCATTTGCCTGACATCGCAGTAAAATATCCTGCTTGTGAGAGAACTTCCGCGATGGTTGCACCGCGACTTAACGATTCACTGCCAGCCTGGTCGCAATAGAGCCCCGTGAGGAGTGAGACACGGGAGGAGTGGCATTTGGCTGTGTTATAGAATTGGGTAAATCTTAAACCATCTTTCGCAAGTCGATCGAGGTTCGGTGTTTCGATTTCAGATCCGTAACAGCCAATGTCCGAGAATCCCAGATCGTCTGCCATGATGAGAACAATATTGGGTCGGTCTTGTGCGGCGTGCAGCCTAAAGGCGCATAAAATGAGTAGGCAGATTAATCGTTGGAGCATGGTTGAATCATCAATAAAAATTTCAAATAATCAATGAGGAATAGATCGGAAGTTTTGAATGATCCTTTGACTATTCATATCTCTGTCAGGGTTTTTACAGAGTGCTTGTTCCGCGTCTGTCTTCGAGGGCTGGGAAATCGGTTCGCCATTCTTCGACCGCATCCAGACTCAAGGTGCTTGTGGTTACTCCTTCTCTATCCCCTGCATCGGCCATGACCTTGCCAAGCGGGTCGATGATCATGCTGCTGCCATCGTAGTCCAAGTATGGATCTGAGCCGCATCTATTGACTCCCACCACGTAAGCGAGGTTTTCAATCGCTCTCGCCTCCAAAAGTCTTACCCAATGCATGGTGCGTTTGTTCGGCCAGTTTGCAATGACCGTGAATAAATGTGGTGGTTGATCGGCCTGCATCGCTATTCGAAAAATCTCGGGGAATCTTAGATCATAGCAAATAAAAGGACATATCCGGAATCCATTGGGTAATTCAAAGATGGGAATATTCCTGCCATCACCATAATGCTCGCCTTCTTTTCCGAGCGAAAAAGGGTGGATCTTCGAGTATTCTCCGATTCGATTTCCTTCCGGTGAAATCAACAGTGCATCATTGGTGGGTTTTCCTTGGGGCCTCGTTCGGGTCAAACCGCCGACCACATAGCACTCTGTTGCGCTTGCCAATGTTTTCATGAATGTTTCAGTAGGTCCCTCGTCGATTTCCTGGGTGATCGCGGCATTCATGGAAAAACCGGTAGCAAACATTTCCGGCAAAACAATAAGGCTCCCTTTTTCCGGTTTTAATTCTTCGGTCAATCGGCGGATTTTATGAAAATTTTCTTCTTTGTTCTCCCAAAGAATATCGAGTTGGTATGCATAGATCTTCATGTGATTTTATTGAAATCGAATTTTATGTAACTTGCCTCAATCCACGATCACGAATGGATTTCAGACCATTAATGAGTCGATCCAAGGCGTCTGTCGCATCCTTGAGTACTCCAAAGGCAATCCTGAGATAACAGCCTCGATCCAGTCCAAACGCGCTTCCGGGTATGACCGCAATTTTGTGACGGTTGATCAAGGCCTTTACTACATCCAAAGGTGCTGCATTCAGGTCCAATTGAATCAGGATGTAGAAGGCTCCCTTGGAGGGAATGATCCTCACAAAAGGTTGCAGATCTCTCAAACCGTCAAGGAGCTGATTTCTAACGTGGCTCATCGATTGGAGGTGTTGCGTGCAATAAGATTTCCCACATTGAAGTGCTTTCACCGCGGCGAATTGAGAAATGGCCGGGGCGCAGATCAGATTTGTGTCCTGGATTTTTTTAATGGAAGGCATCAATGCGGGGGGCATGACCATGTAGCCAATTCTCCAGCTCGCAAATCCATAAGCCTTGGATAGAGAAAACAAGGAAAACGTGTGGTCTTCACTACCTTGGATGCTTCCTGGAGAGAAATGTTCCTCACCGTCGAAGAGGAAATATTCGTATGCTTCATCGGAAATATGGTAAATCCCTTTTTCCTTACAAAGCTGGTTGATGGACCGCAACAAATCGGCAGGAAATACCATTCCGCTTGGATTATTGGGAGAAATAGTGACAACGGCCTTTGTTTTAGGAGTAATGGCTTCTTCAATGGAAGCCAGTGACGGAAGCATGTTGAACTCCGGTTCAACAATGCGCGGTGTCACACCCAGCATGGTGACGGCCATTTCGTGGTTGAAATAATAGGGCTTGGGTAAAATGATTTCATCTCCTGAATCGGCAATGGCCATAACCGCATTCATAAAGGCCATGTTGCTTCCAGCCGTCACCATCAACCGATCAATGGCTCGAACCGGTATCCCGTTGTCCGTTTTCAATTTTTTTTCGATCTCCTGAAGCAATTCGGGAATCCCTTGTACCAATTTGTAACGGTGATGTGCGGGATCAGATTGGAATTCTTTCAGACCTTCCTCAACTTCAGGTGGTGGCCCGTAGTGAACCACTCCTTGTCCCAGTGAAATCGTACCCGGGTGCGCGGCAACCCAACTGCCAACGGTCGGGATTACAGGTGTCTGAACGCTTTTAATACGATTTGCAATGGGAAAGCTCATGAATGAGAAGGGCAACAGGATCTGTCTCTTTATTTCTTGCGGGAATCATTCCCTTTACTGCCTTGGAGTGCAAGGATTCCTTCGGTGGCCTTCTGTCAGGGATCTAAGCATGAACAAACTCAAACGGATGATCAGTGGAAATGTCCGGTTCTTCGGCTTTGCACTCAAAGGGCGATAGCGAATCTTTAAGGTTCGCGAGTATCCAAATCCTAAGCATTTCATGCCAAAAAAAGTTCAATAATTTCATTCATAGACGAATTATGATGGCATGTATCATGCTAACTCTAGGCTAGTTAAACCGATTTAATCTATAACCCCACTCATTGATGATGAATCATTCATGTTCCAAATGGTTCCGGACCTGCGCGATGTTTTTCATGGCGGCAGCGATAGCCACAACGCCCATATTAATGGGGCAAAATACCCAGCAGTTAACTGGTGCTGGGAATTTGGATCTGACTTTTGAAAAGAGTTGGAACAGCAGGGTTGGTCCAGAATTAATTCTGGGACTCTCAAATGACAAGTTTCTACTCGCTGGAAGAAGTTTATCCATACGCTCTGAAGCAAATGACCAGATTCCTTGGGGGTATTCGCCCATTGTCAGGTGCAATCCTGATGGGAGTTTGGATCCAAGTTTTCGTTTATTCAAAGGAAATAAAGGAAATCCGAGTCTGAATGCTCTCAGATTTCACTCTTTGGTCAAAGACGATCTTGGGCACATTTTATTGGGTGGGCATTTCACTGTGAGTGGCCTCAATCCTGATAACGATTCAAGTATTCATCATTTGACTCGATTTGAGTTGGATGGTCGTTTGGATGAATCGTTCAATGCGGGTCTTGGTCCTGATGAGGAGATTTATGTGGTTGCTCCTTTGCCTGACGGTCGCATTTGGGTTGCCGGTCGCTTTTTGACTTTTGACGGTCGTCGATCACCTTACATCGCGCTTCTTGATCCCGAGGGGAATCCTTTGGAATCTTTCCAGGTTGATCAGGGATTTGATCAACTTGTTCAAAGTGGATTTGCAGATACGGAAGGACGCCTGGTTGTGATCGGGGCTTTTGATTCTTACGAAGGACAACCAGTCAAAGGCATCGCGCGTATTAGGCAGGATGGCAGCCTCGACTCATCCTTTCTGTCAAACGGTACCTTTGATCAAAAGCCAAGCCATGTGATCCAGGGGCCCAATGAAACCATTATTGTTGCAGGAGGGGGAAATATTTTTCAGAACACTTCCGTTCCACCATTGGTCCAACTGGATGAAGATGGTGATCTTGTTGAATCTTTCCGTTTTCCGGTCGAACTTGATATCGTTGAAGTCAAGGCCATGGTGATGGGGGAGGGGGATGATTACCTGTATGTCGAAGCCAGTTTAAATAATGATGCAGGTGCAGTCGAACTCCGGGTGTTTCGAGTGAATGCATTGACAGGGGAATTGGATGCCGATTTTTATTCGAACATGCAGCCTTTTGCTGGAGTCGCAACTTCGTTGGTGATCCAACCGGGTTTGGGACTTTTAATGAATGGTGGGTTCCGGGAAATCAACGGAGTTTCCCGTGCTGATCTTGCAAGGATTCTTACCCAGGATTTACAACCTTCAGCCCCGGTATTACGCCATGCCGTAGAAGGAGCTCAGGTGAAGAATGGGGATGGATTAAACCTGGTTGCCTCGGTCCATGCGTACCCTCAGGCCAGTTTTCAATGGTATTTTAATGGTGAACCAATGCCTTCAGAACAAGGTCCTGTCTTAAAACGGCGATTCGCCAATTCTTCTCATGAAGGTGCCTACCATGTTGAAATCACCAATGAGGAAGGAACACTGACGATAGATCCCGTTGAAGTGTCCATAGGTAGGGGTTCACCCGGGTATGTCGATCAGGATTTTCAGCCGGAATTGGTCTTAAGAGATGCGTTGGTGAACAGCATCCTTATCCAGGAAGACCAAAAAGTGATTGTTGCTGGTTTGTTAAACCCGCGTCCGGGATTTCCAGGTGGAGTAAATGAGGTTCCCAATATGGTGCGATTCTTGTCCAGCGGTGCATTGGATCCAGATTTTAATCCGGGAACAGGACCTGACGGCCGGGTCGAGTGTGTGGTTGCATTACCATGGGGAGATCTCCTTGTGGGTGGGGCTTTTCAGTCATACGACGAAATACAGGTGCCAGGTTATGCGGTTACTGATGAAAATGGTCACTTGAGAGAAATGGGTGAGAATGTTCTCTCCACTGCTTTGATGGATACATTGTCAAATCTGGAAGCCAATCAGATTTCAACAGCGGCATTTGATGCCGACGGTGGGATCTATTTAGGGGCACAATTTGGGAGCGGACGGACTCGCAAAATCATCCGGTTGAATCCAGACGCTTCACAAGACCTGAGTTTTTCTCCGCTTGAGCAGGACAATGGAAACTTTAAAAACCTTCATTGGCAACCTGATCGAACCCTATGGGTCTATCATGACCACGGCATGATGTGGCATTTTGATGAGGCCGGTCATGTCCTTCAAGAAACGGCTGATTTTGAGGTGGAAGGTCTCCGACGCGGTATGGTCCGTTTCGGGCATCAAAGCAATGGAGATACAATCCTCATCGGTAAACTACCCAGTCCAACAGACACAAGATTGTTAGAGAAATGGGTCCCGGGATCAGGGCTTGATCATGAGTTTCCTTTATTTAAACCGGTTTCAACTTTCGGTTGGGCTCACGGTTTGGCGGTGACATCAGATGATCATATCTACGTTGGCAGCAAACCGGGAGACACCGCCGATTCTGGCCTGGTAAGGCTTCATCCAGATGGGGCCCTGGACACCCGGTTTTCCTCGGGCAGGCATATCACTTCTGTCGATCATTTGGCTGTTTTTGAAAATGGAGATCTATTTGTCGTAGGTGATTTCAATAGAAGTCACACAGGGCTGGAGGGTAAGATTGCCAGGGTTTTTGGTATGGCTCTTGAATTTAGCCAAGGCGTTCCATTAGGAATCTCATTGAACGAATCCAACCTGGAAATTTCTTACTCATCCGAGCCGGATCAAAACTACCAACTGCTCACACGAAGTTCCCTCTTCGAAGGGGAATGGGAACTTCTGATGGAACAAACCGCATCCAAGTTGGAGTCCACATTTATCGTCCAACAATGGAATCAACCTCAAGCGTTCTTTCAAGTGCGCAAGGTTGAAGAATGACGGTGAGATTTCTGATTTCCAGTAACGATATTTTCACTCAATACTCCGTTGATGAGAATGGGGCGCATCTCAATTCATTCCATAATTTGAAGTATCTACATGCGGGAAGAGTG
>CAYFHO010000078.1:0-19495 GCA_964342825.1 uncultured Verrucomicrobiota bacterium | reverse complement strand
GTTTTCTGACATGAGCGTGATTGGAATTGAACTGGTATGATATACCCTGTCGCGTGTGATCGTTCTTTCCAGACAACAAGGCAGTGAGTTTGAGTCTTGTGAGTAGTCATTTTCTAACAAGGATGGATCCATGATTGAGGCCTGGATGGATTTCGAGATTTAGCCAACCCTCCAGAATATTGGCCTGGAGACTTGGCTCACACAGTTGATCTTGAGAACTTGCGGCCAGTGGCAGAGGTTCGTCACATCTCACCACAAGGTGTGATGCGGTGAGTGGTTGTTCCCATATTTGCCATCCGGAGGCGGTTTGAAGTTGGTAGTTTCCTGGCTCCAATCCTTCTATGAGAGTTTGTTCAAATTCGGGTCCGATCATGATCTCCGTCAGAGGTCGATGATTGCAGATCAGCTCCAGTCTTTGAGAGCGCTCATCCTGGATAGCCTGGTATAGGGGTTCCATAGATTTTTGGCATTCTTCGAGCCATTGTTTCATGAGGTTTGGTTGTTTAAATGCTTCGTTGAGGTCTTTAAGCAATTGATGGTTCATGGTCATTGATGGCTTTTACAGTGTTCCAAACACCGTGGTATTGTGCGGCTTCCTTCATTACGGGATGATGAGCAATGAGATTTGCAAGGTTCTTCCAAAGATCAGGTGTATTGGGATAGGTCCAGTGACTACCGGCAAATCTTGAGAAACTGGCTTTGCTTAATCCGTATTTTCGAGCAATGGCACCGTCTCTGTTCGTCTTATCATCCACCGATTCAAATATGTCTTTGATGAGAAGTTTTAAATTCTTTCGCCCCATGGCTCGTATGGATGGGCGTTGTTCAAAGAGTCGATCTGATTTTTCATGAGCCAAAGTTTTAGCGAGGCCATCAATGCTCAGTTGATCGCAGATGATCCAGGGAAGATCCGATTGACTTTGTTCAATAACAGGGTCCTCGATGGATTTAAGGGAGACTTTTTGAAAGTGGGTATTGATCGCCATTTGTAAGCGGTGACGCTCACCAGGGCGGTTGGTTTGAACTTTCGTAAAAGTATTTTCCAACCATTTTCGACGTTCACTGCCTGAAAGTTCCTTTGGCAGAAGCAGAGGAATATTTTCTCCTTCCACTTTCCATATGTATCGAGTCCAGGTGCCCTTGCGCTGAGTCTCAAGAAGTGAGAGTTTGAAATGCCGAAATACCATTCTTTGCAGTATTTGGGTAAGGTTCGATTCACTCTGAAGTGGATTGGTATTTGGTGGTAGCAAATTCAATGCTGCCTTAAAGTATAGAAGGCAATTGATTCCTTTCCCCTCCTCTGGCAAGCGACTGAATTTATCCAACGTCATGTCATAAGCTTCATCGGCTTGTCTTCCATAATTCGTGTTCAAGCATCCATCACGAAGGGCGCTAATAAATTGAGCAAAAAGCAACTTTGATTTCTCATGGAATTGAAAAAGTGTTCGGTTGTTGTGAAATTCCTCCAAGGCAGCCTTATCTTGATTGCGCACCAACTGGGAAAGCAGATCATTTAAAGGCATTTGTCGGTAGTTTAGAACTTGGGGCTTCACATTGGGTGTAGTAGTGAGCTGAGTCATAGTTTTAGTGCGAGTTTTCCGAGGATGGATTGGAGCGGCAGTTTGCCAGCGCTAAACCAGACCGGTGCAGCCATCGTCTCTGATTGAAGTTTTTCAAGGGAAGTCGTCCAAATGAATCCGGTGTTGCTCATGGATTCAACGAGTCCATTTATTTGATCAAGCCGTGATTGACTATTGGCTATCAGCAGAACTCTGAAGCCTTTGAAATGAGCGTCAAAGGCGTTATCCAGATGTCGGTATTTTCCATCTGCCAAGGTTTTGGCATAGTTGTGAATCTTGTGATTCAAGTTATTCGTATGGCCTTGAGTAGATTTTTGAACCTCAGTGCCCATATCCATCTCAACGAAGAAAAGGAGTTTTCGCTTTTCCGGTCGATACTCCAGGCAGAGTATCGCATCAGGCACCAACCTATTGGAGCCTGAGATGCTCAACCAAGGTTTGATGGAGCATTTCAATAAAGAATTGGGAGCTAGAGTCGTGACAAGAAACTGTTTTTTTTTGGGATCCAGTTCATGAACTAAAATGCGTATCCAATTAAGAGCAATTTGGTGGGGGATCTGATTTGGAGTTGGGGCCGGTTGCCTGGCCTCAACTCCGGGAATTTGTTTCAATCCCTCTTCCGATGGGATATAGGTTTTCTGTGGACGGCCTTTTTTACCTTGAGAATCCAGTATTATCGGTATGATCCATTTTGATTGCTCCATTTCCCGCAGACAGCGTCGGGTCATTTGATCGCTTTTGAGCAGGTGACGTGCTAGCTGAGCGGATGTTAGGATGCGGTAATCTGCCAGTGTGTTAAGAACTTGATGGGTAGTTTTTACATTCATGGAAAAACGTGCAGTAGAAGTCGACGTGGATCGAGCAGATCCACGTCGACTTTGTTTTATTTAAACCGGGTGTAGCTCCTGCGTGCGTTGGATAAGGAGTTCATCCAGTTCGCGCATGGTTTTGAGGTGATTTTCCAGCCAATCTTCAGTTGCTTTCCAGTTTGCTGCAAATTCTCTTGCTCCTTGGCCATCATACTGGCTTTGCAGGGCACCGAAGTGTTGCTGTAATTCGTCCAGACCCGATTGAGTTTGGCAGATGTAGTTTTCGAGCCCCTCGTGATATTCGTGCAGGCCCACTTTGAGTTGATCGACATTAAGAGCCATAAACATATCTCCTTGCTGCGCCGACACGGACTTGGAGTGTGTCGACATGTTGAGGGCCTACTTGATTGCAATAGGTTTCCATTCCTTCCTCGAGAGGTTTGTAGCGTTGATCATATTCGGCTCGCATCGAATCCTGCCATAGAGGATTGAGCTGATCGTGTAACTGGCGAATTTCTTCGAAGGATTGCCGGAGCTGATCATTGAACTGCTCAAGGCGTTCTTCGAACATTCGCATGCATTGATGGACGTTATCCATACTCATGGTGTGGTCTTTCTTTTGAGGTTCTTTAGTGTTTGGGTTTCTTGTTGGAAATTTGTTGCAGACTCGCAGGAGTATGGCTTGAATCTTGATTCCTTGCCTCCAATACGGTCGCAATAGATGGCTGCTATAGGGGCTGCTCCGTGTGACTGGAGTTGCGCTGCTTTGCGGTGTTGCAGGATGTTGATTGAATCCTCTTCACTCACCTGCATGAGAATTTGATGCCTAAAGTATTTGAGAGCCTTTTTCTGTAAGACTGATTGCATGGGTGTCACCAAACCAAAACTCATAAGAACATGTATCCCTTTGAGTGGTCCACGCGTGTATAGGGTTTTTAATTGTTCTCCAAGTGGTGAGTCTTTCTGAAGATCGTATTTATCGGGTTGCGTATGCAGTTGCATGAAGTGTTCAGCTTCAGGGATACATAAAATCGTAGGGCCAGAAAGGGGAGCGTGGCCGCGTTCTTGCTCGGTTTGCTCAACCAATCGGCCAATGACCTTTACTGATTGATCCACGCTCCCGATGTGTTGAATTGAAAGCCCCAGTTGATGGGCGCATTTTGCCACCTCTTGCAATGCCTGATGCCATGAAGTCCCCGTTTGATTACGATCAACTAATATGAAGCGGCATTGGCGTTGGTGATGACTAAAGACCAGGCTTTGAATGATGCCAATAATCATCCCGTAATGGGTTTGTTGATGCTCCCCAATCAGAAGAATGTTCTCTAGATTAGATCGCCGTAGTCTAATTTGTGCATAGTCATGGACGTTGAAGTGTTGACCTAAAAGGAGATTAGCTTCGCTTTTGTGCCAGTCCAGATGACCAAGGCCTCCTTCATTTTGAGGCTTTGTAGCGATATGTTCGAAGCGTTTAGTATTATTTGGGATTCCCATCTCGATGATATTTTTGATAAATGGGGTTTGGGTAAACTTTGGCTGACGACAACCGTCAATCACCAAGGGCTTAAACTCTGAAGGTGAATCTTTAACTGTCAGTTGTTTGATGATTTGCCTACGGTGTTCGTCTCGTAAATAGGCTATCTGGCCAAGAATGTTCCTGGTGTCATCTCCACTTTCAACATTTGCCACAATTTTTCCTGGTAGGTCGCAGTGGTGAATGAGTGATTTCCCCTTTTTCCCGAACTCAAGGATTTCATCAATTTTGTCAGACGGCATTTTCATGGCCAGGCGGAGGTGACAATTGCCAAGGATGGATGATTTGTTCCTCATATTATCTACTTGGAAGGATTGTGATCCCAACAGCATGTGGATCCCTGCACTTCTACCTTGTTGTGCTATTTCACGAAGGCAAGTTGATGCCACGTTTAAATCGTCATCGGTGAAAAGTTCCTGATATTCGTCTACAATTAGCAAGAGACGCGGAAGCTCACCCTGGGGTTGGCCTTGTTCTTTGTAATCTCGCAGATTGGTGACTCCTGATTTGGAAAAGATTTCATTCCGTCGTTCCTTTTCAGTGACAAGTTCCTCCAATACGCTTCGTGAGAGTTCTGGCAATGAGTGAAGCACCACAGCCTTAGCGTGGGGTAAATTTCGGTAATCTTGGAACTCGACACCATTCTTACCGTCAATCAAGTAGAGTTGTAAATCCTGTGGGCTGTATCTCTGAGCCAGACCGCAGATAAGAACGTGGTAACTATTGGATTTCCCTGATCCAGTCATGCCAGCCCAGATTCCATGGGCACAAGGCATTCCTTCATCGCTTTCCCCGAAATAGAGATCTAATGGATTATTGACCCCATGCCTTCCAATAGTGGTTTGAATCCTCTTACTGGATGATTCTTTCCACCATTGATCAGGGGGCAATGCGACAGAGGTTTCGAAGGGGACTTGTGGATTGGTTTTCTTTTGTTTGCCTAATTTTTCTAGCAGCCGCACTTGTTGTGCGGGATTGGGCATAAACGAAAACCTTTTTGTGTACCCTTGAGAGGAACCATTGTGATCATCTGTATGGATTGAAAAATGGTTTCCAAATTCGCTCCAATCAATACTGGGCGAATTCGTAGAGTTAGGGGCGCATTGAATGATTAAATATTTGCCAGCCGCTGGGCCGTTACGAGCGATGCGTTGAAGTTTTTGAATATCACAATCACGAAAATCATTTGGGAAATGGGCAATGAAGATGAATTCGTAAGGTTCACTTAAATGAAATTCATTAGGTAGTTTTTCGAAGGAATCATGTGCACTATCGGTGTATTGACCAATTATTCGCGAAATTTCATTTTGTAATGTGTCCAGGTTTTTACCCAGCTCATGACCAAGGGGCCGGGTATAAAGTTCTAAAGCTTTAGCCAGCGGGAAGGCCCTACCTTGGCTGTAAGGATCCAGCAGGCTCAATTTAAATTGATTGGTAAGTTGAAAAGCGATTCGAAGCATCAGGGCGTTTAAAACATCCTTGCCTTTGTTTTCATCCTGGCTTTCGATGACAAGCGTTGTGCTCTGACCAATAAAAGGTGCAAAAAGTGGGAATCTTAGTTGCGTGCGATGTTCCTGAAAACTGCCAATAGTGATAAAGGGTGTGGGCCAAGCGTCTGAGGTCTTGTCAGATTCAATATGTTGCCAAGAGTCTTGAAATATTGCCGGATGGCTTTGTTGTAAGCTCGCGATTTGTTGCTGGTTGCTTTCCAGTTGGTGGGTCAGCAACCTGGATTCTAAATCAACAAGTTGAGTGGCAGTTTGGATGCTTTTTCTCCGGTTGGTGTTAAATTGTTCCCTGCAATCATGGATGCGGTGGTGCAGTCGGGTGATTTGATCCTGAGCAATGGCTTTCTGATCTTTGATCTGCTGTTTGATCTTTTTTTTAGTCATCATAGGATGAATGTGAAAGTAATGGCTGCCAGGATAAGGAGGATTTTCCAAACCGTGATCCAACGTTTCCTTATAACTGCTAGTAGTGAGTTGAGTCGTTCAATTTCTGATTTGGAATGGCGCTCGGTGGATTGGATTTGAAGCTGGAGACCATCGATTTGTTTTATTGCATCGGCCATATTCTCAAGGTGGTGCTTAATTTCTTGATAGCGTGTTAATCCTTGAGACGAAGGGGAGATTGTCAGACTTGGGCATAGAGTTGGCATTGATTGACTTTTGCAGTGCCTGAGGATTTGGTTTAGCTCGGGTAGAAGCTGATCATGGGTTTTCCAGAGTTTTTCTCGCTCTTGGATTAAGCAGCGCAGGTGTTCTGGGTATTGTGAATGCTTTGGGTTCATTTCGCTTCATTATTTTGTGTTACATTTCCTCAACCCTGCATTCTACATCCCCAAATCGCAGTGTCTGGCCTTTGGAAATGGGGATTACTTTTCTGTCCCTTAATCGAATCCAACCATTTTTGGTTTGGGTGTAGGTTCCATTTGCCCCGAATGATTCCAGGCGTGTCTCCGGACCTACTTTTTTGAGTAAAGCGTGGTTTCTGCTGACTTTTTCGCTTTTGAGTTGAGAACGTCCAATTGGGATGCCTGCACTAGTAATTGGAACTTCGTTCTTTGGGTTTTGAAAAACAAGTTTGAGCGTAGAGTATGGTGTTTTGCAGTAAGGGCAGATGCGTTGATTAGAGTCTATGAAAACCGGTTCAGAGCATTTGTCGTGTATGAAAATTTCGTGAATAGATTTTTCAAGTGTTTGTGCCCATTCAAGTGCTTGAGGGCGTTCATCTGGATGAAGACTGACGCTTTTTCGAAATAACCGACAAAGATCCTGGTTTAGCATTTGTGAAGGTCTTCCTTCCGAGTTGCCGACATTACGAGCAGGATCATTAAACCAAATGCCTGAAGCCATTGCTTTGTCGAAGCTTGCTTTTACCTCCTCCTGTCCCGATGCCAATATTTTGCATAAGATCAGCTCGTGAAGGATGGCAGCGAGAGAGAAAATGTCTGAAAGTCTGTCTGGTGCTTGGAAGGAATCAGATTCCCACTTGGCACGTTGTTCAGGTGCCATATAAAACTCTTGGCCAAAGCAGTAGGGTCCTTTGACTTCTGGCGCGTTAAAGTTGTCAAAATCAATCCAGGAGGGCTGGTAAGAGTGGTTTGATGATTCCCTAACCATGATATTTCTTATTTGAATATCACCATGTGCAATATCAAGTTTATGCAAACCAGCGATTCCGTAAGCGAGTGTCACTGCCATTTTTAAGTTTTCGTAATAATTAGCACTGGTGTCACCCAGGTATGATTCTAAGGTGCAGCCATCAATAAATGGTGTGTAATGTCCGAAAATTTTTGAATCGTTGATCCAATCAATGGGTGGGGTAAAGACACTCCCCATGGAGCCAAGATCTTGATCGATGAGAAACTTTGTCCGTTGATTTCGTTCGGTTCTCTTTTCATGATCTTGGAATATCTTTAGCACTCCAATTTCTCCAGATTTGATGTGCTCAACCTTATAGAGATGCGCTTCCCCCCCCGAATCCAGAAACGAAAGGACTTTTACTGATCCGCTTCTGTGTAGTTTTATGTTTTCACCAATGATGCTCATATCTGGATAGTGTTTGGAGTTTTCAATTTAAAGTGTTGCTTCTGGCTTCATTTCGAAAAGTGTATTACCGAATTGCGATGTGACTTTGGGAGGTGTGCCATCGCATAGGCAGACTAGGGAGAGATTGTCATTGCATATGTAACCAAATTCATCCTTTTGCTGTGACATGGAATGGGTGATGGCTTGAGCTGCTTGTTCTAAATTGCCTTTGTGATGAAAAGCACATTTGAGAACATCATATCCAAAGTATTCACTTACCATCTCGGATACACCATCGGAGCCTAAGATCATCACATCTCCAGGTTGACGAATCAAAGAAACGGGAAAAGGGATACCCTCAAGCTCGGGCCCAAGGCTGCCTGAGAGGACATGAGTAAGGTCCGGATTATCTCGCTGGGGTTTTAGTAGTTGTTGAATGCAACCTTCTTTTCTAACAAGAGTGGCACCTCCATCACCGCTATAGTAAAGATTCCATTTGTTACTTGATCCAATGCAAATGATAAGCGTAGTTCGAAGGCCCGAGTCAGACGAAATGGAAAAGGTGTTTGATATGCTGGCTAAAGACTTTGAAGCTTCCTCCATTGCAGCATGACAAATTCCTAAGAGATCATCTTCTGGCGTGTTTGGCTTCAATTTGTTGAGAATCGATTTCGCTGCGGCCCGAATGGCCGAGTAGGAGGCATAACGTCCGTAATCAAGACCACCCATTCCGTCTGCTACTAATCCGACCTGGAAAGTGTCCATTGAAAAAGCCAAGGCGTAATCCTGGTTTTCATCCCTGACTTCTCCCTTGATACAGGCCATTCCACTTTCCCAAGGGGCATTAAGAACAACTTCAGATTTCATGGATGTTGTGTGTCCAATCAAATCATTGAGCAATACCCCTGGTTCCTGTATGAGGATGGAATCTATAGTCTTCGAAGGAGGAACAGGTTGGCTAGATTCTTTGAGTGTCGCGGGTAAATTTAGTTCTTTTTGAACTGGGAGAAATTGTTTTTGTTGGGCGGGGATAGCCAAATTCAATTGTTCTGGTTGTTGATGTTTTTTGTATTGATCAAGGAGGATGGAAATTTGACCTTTAATTTTTGACCAGTGAGTAGCCGTAAAGAGTAGAGCGCTTAACAGAAAGACTGTGGTCGAAATCACCAGTGTGGTATTCCTTCCATCGTCAATCAATTCCAGAGAGAGGTCTGAGTTTTGGTTTTCATGCTTAAAGTCATGTGCTTTCTTTTGCAATTCGAGACGGTTATTAATCTCATGTTGTATGGCCATGGATTCCAATTTTTTGTGATTCTCCTTCGCAAATGAGTTTAGTTCGTACATTTGGGTTTCGAGATCCAAGAGCTTTTCATCAATCACGATTAGATCACTCTCAAAACTTTTCAATTTAGAGTTGGTCTGCTTTTGTCGGATTTGGCCATTGATCAATGAAGAGGCATTTTCGCGTAATAAATGCTCGTTTGATACCTGCCTCTTTTGGATTTGATTAAGAAGAAGTGGCACTTTTTTAAGTTGTTTCAGATTGGATCGCAGTGTTTGGATATTGTTTGAATTTTGTGCGATTCCAGATGTTAGAATTTCTTCGATGCCACTCGTCTTTTTGGCAGTTTGGGAAGTAGGTGAAGGATAATTTATTTGAGGAGGATTTGTTCCTGATGGAATGTTTGATTGCGCGAGAGCCATGGTTGCGAATGCGACTATCGCCGTTATCAGTAGAGTTATGTATTTCATAGGACTTTTTTAGTGTTTGCGGTTTACTAGGTTTCGTTTGAAAGACGTCAAAGCAGTGAGAGCCAAAGTAGTTTTCGTATGATTCGAACGATCAATGAGCGTTTAGGAGGTGGTTCGTATGTTGATATTGGCCCAGGACTAGAATGTTGTTTGGAGGAGGCTTTGGTAGTTTTCTTGGCTGGATTGGTGGTTCCAGTTTTGATTTGATTAATGTAATCAATTGTTTCGGTGCTTAATCGATATCGAGACATAACAACATATCTGTAGTGAGTTGAGTTATTACCTGCGGAATCATTTTTTGATCAAAAAAGCTTCCTGGCTCGGGGTGGGCTCTACTCCAATCCCGATGCCAGAAGACTTGGTGGACTATTGATGTGTGATCTTTGCTAGTTGAGCCTTGGCGTTTTTTCCTTGAGCTCTAGTTTGGCTAAGAGTGTCGCCAACAGTTTCCAAAAAAGATCTTAATTCCTGACCACTTTTGCAGCGGCAAAAGTGTTGCGGACTGGAAGCAATTGATTTTAACAGATTTTCGTCTGCATCACTTCCAAAGGCTATTGTGACAATGGTTGCATATTGTTTGAGCTCTGCCGCGATTGTACCCGGTTTTGGGCCGGTATTATGTTGCCCATCGGTATACAGCAGGATGACAGGTTTCAGGTAATCCACATCTGTCTCAGGGGGGATGGTTTCGAATTGTTCAATGACTTGGTAGGCGGATTCTAAACCAGAGGTGATATTCGTATTACACCCATGGGTTGTTTTTAAATCCCTTGTCAAAAGCATTTTTGCAAGGTGGCTAGCTTTGATGGGAGGTTCTGTTATTTGGGCGGTTTCTGAAAAGTGGATAACTCCATTATAGAAACCATCCTTGTTGTAAGGTTCGGCAAGCGTCTTAATAAACTCAGATACTGCCATGTTCGCGTCCTTGGATTTTTTGCCGGTCATCGAGGCTGAAGCGTCGCATACGCATAACGCCAGTTGCCTGCTTTCTGAGGTCATCCAATACTGTCTTCGGACTGTTCGAGTGAGTGGTGTTTTTGTGAATGTTTCCATAATGAGTCTTTAGAATATTAATATTGTGGTTTGCATCTCGTGTCAGGGAGTGGGAGGCATGGGCTTTGTTTTGTGATCTTTCACTGAGGAACTGATTGATTTGGCGACTTGATCAGTAATTTTAGATATGTCAGCTGAATCAGGTGTATTGGAGATGGGGAAGATGAGCCCACCACCTTCACTAGTGATGTCGTAATGAAAAGGTTGAGGCTCGCAGATGCTGTAATGCAGGATTTTCTTATCATCAATTTCCTGCCCTAGATCCTGAGGGGAGCGACCCGAACTGGTTGGTTTTGTGTCGGCCGTCGAAAACCAAACCACTACATTACATGTCATCCGGCTTTTTGGTTCCCAGTTGATGGTCTTAAGAGCGTATTCTAATCCACAAAGATGTGATTCAGAGGGATCCCCTCCCCCGTTAAAATCAATCATTTCCGCGTCTTGGAGGGCTTGATCCACAGTGGCATTGTCGGTCAGAAGAATTGGCATCTGCCCCTCGTCTTCATCGCCATAAGTGATGATGCTGGTTTGGATAGTATTAATTTTTGCTTTGAGCTCTTGGACGATCCCTTTCATCATGCTGAGGATGCCACTTGAAAATTGCTTGGATGATCCGGTTCGATCCACCAGGAATGCCAAAACAAGTTTCACATGGGATTTGGGTCGCTGCACCTTGGGACTGGTGCCGATGTTTGACGATGTGCTTGTTGCAAATTGAAATCCGCAACTTGAGCAGAGGTTTTCAGTTTCTGGAACTTCTTGGCCGCATGTAGGACAGTTTGTATTCATAATATTATTTCCCTTTCCAATAAGGTTGCCCCTCTAGTAGTGAGTTGAGTTTTCTGCTCATTGGTTCATGGCCGTTTATGTTTTGGTTGACTCCTGGAATAGTCCTACCAAAATGATATCAATCCCTTGATTGATATATCTGACTTGTAGTGAGTGGAATTGGTGTGATTTAAAAACCACACTTTTACGGAGAGTTTGTTGCTATGCGGACCTTTTCAGAGTTTGATTCTAAAAGACTGCCAAACGGAAAAATCCGGTTGGGAAACAAACATGAGAATTTAATTTGCCCCAGACACAGGTGGTGGTTCTACGCATGCAAAAACTGGATTGATAACGGTGGAATTACTCCTAGACCTGAAGATGTATTCGACGCCAAAGATTACAAGCTTGCCATGGCAAGTGTTCATTTAGATCTGGCTGCTCTGATACGAGACAATATTAAAGGAAAAGAATACACTTCAAGAATTGCATCCTTAGCAGACCAAAACAACATTTCCCTATTGTTGCTGGAAGATTTGACTCGTGAGTTCTCGGGGAAACCTTTGAGGATTTTTGAACGAAAAATCAACTTACAGGCTTTGTTTGTTCAATCTTATGGTAAGGGCGTTTCAGGATTTTTAGAAATGGATTTGGTCGCCGATGGACAAGGACACATTTATCCGGCTCCATCCATGGCATTTATAGAACGATTGACCAGTTTTTCACATTCCGAAAAGCAGGCTCTATCCGTTCTGAATTTTCCATCGGATAAGGATATAAGATGGCGTCTGGTGCTTCCCGATGAAGTTCCTTTTCCTGCTAAATTGGAAGGGGGATCACTTGGGGCTGCATTTGGTCTTGGTGTTTGGTTGCTGATCAATGAACAGGAGTCGAATTATCCTAATTGGATGGGAGTTGCAGCGACAGCTCAGCTATGTGCTGGCGGCCAGATGGAACCAGTTGATCATGTCTTTACAAAGCTTGTAGAGGCGGGACGGCATCATTCCTTGCCAGCGATCCACACTGTATTAACAGCTACGAAGCAGGATTTAAGCAAAATTATTCCGGTTGTCCCAAACACTCCTGATGGAAGCATTCTTGAGCATCGTGACGTGCATGGACTCTTTCACCTAATTCAAGCAGGTGAACTTTTGCGAGCTGCTCACGTGATTCGAACTCATTTGGGAAATAGGTGGGCACTCAACAATGAATTCGAGTTTATTTTCGATCAAAACCGTAACATCATTGGTCGAGCTTGGGTGCGGGCTCAAGTCCATGATTTCGTATTAAACTCCGACAAGCGGTTTTTGGTTTTAACTGCCGGGCCTGGTTATGGAAAAACTGGTATTGTCACTGATCTGATTGTCAAGGACCACAAGCAAAGGCTTGAGGAAAGTTACAATCAAGTTTTTGGAGTGTATCATTTTATCAAGCGCCAGGCTGGCGCTTTGAATGATCCTGTCTCCATTCTTAAATCCCTTATCATTCAAATTCGAAGGCTTTTCGCATTAGAGGAGTTGTCTAGTGAACAAATCGAAAAGGATGTCATTCCAATTGAGCCCTTTCGAAATGTTTTGAACAGGGCATCAGAAAGACTTGGGAAAAACCACCATTTGGTCATTTATCTGGATGGATTGGATGAGGCTTTTGGCCCTCTATCTAAAGGGCATGTCAGTCTTGATAAAGTCATTCCACTAAATATTCCCAAGGGGGTAAAATTTGTGATGACCTCTCGTCCTGCTGGGTTTCTAGATTGTTTGAATGACCCTCGGGTAACTCAGCGAGCCTCCCTGGACGATTACAAAGATGATCAGATTCAGGATATTGAGGAGTACCTGGCTTTGAGAATTCGGCGATTGAATGAAGAAGGCGTCGAAGTTGGAATCAAGCTTGTACAAGATTTATTGAGAGCTGCTCAGGGCAATTTTATGGTAGCGGTTCAGTACTTAGCAAATCGTCCAGGATTGGAGAGAGATCTCAAAATTTGGATAAACGACCCTCATTTGATTCCTGTTGGGCTAAAAGAATGGCTCACCAGTCAATGGAGTCATTTGGAAAAAGCAGCAAAAACTGATGGGGTCAGTGAATCCACCTTCCGAAGAGCACTTGGCTTAATTGCCTACGCTGAGCAACCATTAAGTTTTTCGCAATGGGAACAAATCATCAAAGAGATCCCAACCGATTGGAATGTGTCAGGAGAGACCTTTGAAAAAACACTAAAAGTAGCTCAAGAATACTTTGTTCCTCTTGAGTATGAGCGGCAAAAGTATCTGTTCATCCATTCATGTATCTCGGAATTTATAAGAGAAAAGCAACTCGGCGATGATGCAGCGAAGATCAACTCAGCATTTGCCAAAGTGTGCATGAAATCATGGGATCAGAATGGGCATTCGATGCAGGATTACGCCCAAGATCATCTTCCAATCCATTTGTCACATGCATCGGATTGGGAAACGTTGCTAGATTCATTGGTCGCACCATTAAAAAATAAAACAAGCTCACGCCGTTCAAATCTTGTTGTTAAGTCCTTTATTCTTTTGGGGCAAAATGAGGCCCAACGATCAAAAGTACACGCCCATTGTGAACAAATGTTTAAACTGGTGTTTCAATGGTTTCGCCCAGATAAGGCCCAAAAAAGTTACCTTGCCAATATCCTTCTCCAAACTGCTCGGGAGCTTAAAGAAACCAGTTGGATTGCTCGATTGGGCTGTCATCGTCGTTCAGATATCAGAACCCTTGCAATTTCACACACCTATTTTTTATGGAAACAGGATAAGGACCTATGTATTGACATGCTCAAAAACATGGCGACCCAATCTTTTTACCTATCAAGTATTCCAAAACTAAGGAAATTAGAATTTCTATTCGGTACAAGTGTGATCATTTTGACCGGACACCCTGACGATCAAAAAACACTCCAAGCTTTGCTTGGCTCTGGTCATATCATCATCAAGCGCATGCGTTGGATATGGCCAGCCACCTACGCTTTTCTACCATTTGTATCTGAACTCATTCGGCAAATTCCCGATGATTATAATCCAATCAACCCTGTTGAATACCGATTTGCTAAGGATGAGATTCAATCAGATCCAAGTTTTCAAAAACGTGCAGCCCAACTCAATCAATTATTGTTAGATCCAAGGGTAGACACCCAGCAATATCGAAAGTTGATAGAGGAGCTTATTGAGCACCATCCTGGCAACATCATCATTATAAGCATATTTTGCCTTTTACAATTTAAGGTTGCATTGAATGATTTTGATGAAGCCATTGAAATTGGAATTATGACTGCAGAGCATGCTTGCGATAAATCGGTGACAGTTTTTCAATCGGCCGTCTACCAATTGTTCTTCTTATGTATAGGCAAGCGCAGGCCCAGTATGGAGCAGTATTCCAAAATAAAGGAACTTTGGTCACGATACTACGATCAAGAACTTTTCGATTTTGGTTTCAAACCCAAGTGGACACGGTGGCGTCGCTTCCGATCTCGCTTCGGATACCAGGCCAAGGAACCCTATTTAAATATATGGATTTCTGGATTTGGCCTCCTGATTGCCAAGATGGAAAATTTTGTGCGCTTAGAGGATGCAAGTAAATTGCGAGAACTTTTTGATCGGTACGACGATTTAGCTAAACGCAAAGGGGATGGGGGTAAATTTGATACGGCTGTGCGTGCCTTCTTACGAGGCTTGGATATCGTTGGGGCTGAGATTGGTTCGATGGATGTAGACGGACTAAGAGTGTCTCAAGCTACTTTGATCTACATACTCAATCATCGGATTCCCCCTTCTGACCCGGAGTTTGAAATTATTGCAAAGACCTTGGTGCGATTAGAATCTCTAAGACCGGAAGAATCCGCCACCCTCCTCAAGCAGATTGAAAGTGAACAAATCAAATCCAAGCTCCTTCAATTCAAAAACAAGTGTAAATATCGCGAAAACATGGGAGGGCTTATCGGAACCCGTATAGCTGAATTTTATCGCCACGCCTTCGAGTTTGAACACTGGAACCGTGAGTTTTTCAAAATGTATCAGGCATTCATTGAAAAACCGTTTTTCTTTCAAAGTTTGCTTCAAATGGTAAGAATGGTTTTAGGTGGATTACGCGATTACAAACCCCAGGATAAACAAGAACCTTCTGATAAGGTATGAACATTCCTGAACAAGCCTATCAGGTGTTTAAAGGAAAAACACAAACCTTTGTGTTAATGTTACATGGCCTTGGCCTAAACAAAACTGCTTTCTCGGGAACTGCAGCCGTTTTGAAGGAAAAAAACATCAGTTTTATCAATATCGATCTTCCCGGTCATGGCTATGCATTTGATATCAGAATAGAAAATTATTCAGGATTTTCTGATTACATTGGACAAATTCTGGATATCGAAAATATTAACCGTGTCGTTGTTATGGGCTACAGTATTGGAGGAATGGTTGGTTTGTACTTGAGTAAACAATGGCCAGAACGTGTGAAAGGATTGATCACCATAGCTTCACCCTATGAAATCACAACACGCACAGTGCGCCCTTTATTCATCGCCTTAGGATTTCCATTTTGTGTCCTGATTAATACAGTTGTCAGGCTCTTTGCCAAAACAAACCCGGCAGTGGATTTTTCCAAACCATCGATCATGAATAATGATCTAGCAATGTTATGGTGGTCGTCAATTGCAACGAGTGGCAAGGGTGCAAACATGGCCATGAAAGCAATTGGTTCAAAATCATTACTCTCATGCCTTGAACATATGCAATGTTCATATTTGATGGTTGCGCCCAAGCGAGATCAGTTTTTTTCCCAAAAATGCTACAACCTTATGATCAAGTTATCAGGGGGACAGTCATTGACTGTCGAAGGTAATCATAACATAATCCCCATACTTTGGAGCATCACTGAAGCAATTCTGACCGATTATCCAGAATTTAGAAATCTACTCCAAGTAGATGCTTCCTGATTATTCCACGGTTATGACTGGAATAAATGTTTTGGCCTCATTAAAAGGGATTTTGAACGAAACACTGCCTTCCCATTTTTTACCAGAGGGACTCATTGAAAATGTTCCTTTTAACGAGCCGAGGATGATACTGATTTTCGGAGCAACAACAGGCTCCAGATCAAAGTAAAGCGTGATATCTGATTGACTAAGTTGACCAGGCTGAAGAACTGCCACCCAAGATCCATCTGGCGAATTGTAAATGACCCGCTCATTGGGCTCATCGCTTGTTGCAGCAGCAAAAGACAACTCGTCATCCAACGCTTGCTTTAATTCGACGGGCTCTTGATCAAGGATCTCATACTCGCCTTGTGAAATATTTCCAAAAACTCTTTTGTTTCCTTCAATTCGGGGTAGGTAAATTATTTCTCCGCTTTTTAAGGCAACGAGATGCTTAGCCTTTTCTCCTTCAATGGGCAAAAGGGTTACAACCTGCGTATCCTTCGCAGTCTGGTCCTCTTTAACAGAAACTTCAAATCCAAGAAATTGAGAGTGCCCCACTTTGCCAACAACAAGGGTATCACTGCCCGATTCGACGACATTCAATTGGCAAGGAGCATCCCATATTAGGTAATTAAACTGTGCGATTCCTTCAGCATTTGTAATTGCTTTACGGTTTATTACCCTTCCATCAGGAAGGGTTTGGTTGAGTGATAATTCGATACCTTCCTGCTCATTCCCCTCTAAGCGGGGTAATTCAAGAGTTTTTAAAATTTGCTCGGCGGTATAAGAGCAAGATTCATCATGTAGCAACTCTTCATTGACTCTTCTTGCCTCATGAAGAACTTCCTCTGGAGTGTCTTTATGCCATCCATCTAAATGGATTCGCAAACGAAGTGTGCATGCACTTCGCTCATTCGATCTACTAGCTCGCAAACCTAAATTGATTCCGTTTCTTCGAATTCTCATTCCCTTTTCTGGAGAAAAAGATTCATTATGAATCAATTCTTGAACTTGTTTGATTATTAAATTTTGTTGATTTTTCATGATTAGTGGCCGCTAATTATTCATTTACCCCGTCGGCCTCTTCATCTTTTTTGCGCTCTTCCTGTTCAGCTTTTAGCAAAGAAAATATTTCATCTTTGTTTTCTTCCCATTCTTTCTTCAATTGGTTGCTATTCACTGAATTTGAGCCATTCATTCTAGAAACAATCGCGGAAATTTTTTTCCAGTCTGCTTTTTGGCCGATTACTGGTAATGAGCGGCAGAATGGCTTGGATTGTTTCACCAAAACGCAAAAATCAATTAACCTGATCACTCCTAATAGATTCTCACTAAACATATTTTGATTGTTCAAAATAATAATTTTTGGCAGCTCGTCCAGAGCCTGTAATGCATCCGACTCATCGGTTTGCGCACATTGAGGGTTGCTTTGCGGCCATGACACATCGAAAAAATAAAGAGTGTGTAAAGGAAGGCGTTTTCCTATGGAATGGGAAACTTTGTCTCTCGGGCAAACATCGTGAGATTGATCATCTTGCTTTTTGCACTCAGATTTACTTGTGCAGTGAACGGGCTCAAAATGATGTTCGCATTTTGAGCAGCGAAACATTTGTTTTGCCATGTGCGGTCCATTGGGAATGATTAAACCTGGTTGAGACAAAATTGGTGTGTTTTGGGGAAGTGGACTATCACATTGGGAACAAGTATCCAAAGTTCTACTTTTGAACTTTTTGGCAATTGGCTCGCCACTCATATTGACCATGGTTCTTCGGTCTTGCCCACAATTATCACATGCTCTTACAGCAATGGGAGCCCACTGAATATCAAAATTGTATTTGAATTTGAGAGTTTTTCGCAAAATCCCAGATCGAAAACTTCCAGGTTTAAAACTTCCTGATGATCCTTTGACAGCAGTTTGTAAAAAATCCCATAGAGATTCGGTTTTAACTCTGCCTTTTTTACTTATTTGTGGATTTGGGTTCCAAGAATTGATCTTATGTCGAGAAGCGCAAGTCTTCAAAGGTATCGAATTGGCCTCTTTCTCCCCTACTGGCCCTAATTCAAGGCCCTGTTCTCTCTTGCAACAATCACAGTAGTCCTCGTTGAAACTAATTTGATCATGCATATCTTCAGCCAAAATATCACGCTTGCCTACTATATCCTCAGGCAGCTCTTGACCTATGCGTTTAAGCCAATTGAAAGTGTACTGTGTACTCCGGGACAAACAGGCAATGATGATAGATTCTGCCATAGCAGGATCAAATAAACGACCCTCTGAGGTATTTCGCCATCCATTTAAGTAAGCAATGACAAATTCTGGAATCCGCTTTAATCGCAATTCCTCTTCATCTGGAATGACCTGATTAGCATCATTGGAAATTTTTCTAATCAATGAAAGTAGCTGAGGATTAAACTGTCCTCTTGGAATCCACTTTTCACATTCAGAATCAGCAATAAAACTTAAAAAGATCCCAATCCGAGTCTCTTGTTTTGAAGGCAATTGGAGATGAAATATATCTACAACCTGACGGCACCAATTTTCAAATTCTTCGAGGCCAGGAAAAGCAGGAGCATCTGGCTTGGCATGTCCGGTTGCAACCTTCATGTAAATGGGCCACAACTTATTTTTCAGCCTTATTGCCTCTTGGACTTTGTGATGGAAATCATCCATTGCAATTTATTGGTTCGGTGAAATCTACAGCCATTGTGCCTTCATTTACCAATATGTCGCAATGCAAAAAAATGCTAAATTTGTAAGGAAAGGCATTAATTACCAATCCAAGAATGATTGAACTCACTACATAGGGGGTAAGCCCTTAGTTGGGAGCAATTGAATTAAAATCAAAACAAAAGGAAAAAATATGTGTATGCCAAGTCGAGACATGGTGGACAATTGGAGAAATACAGGATCACATACCAATAATTCTTGGAGGTATGAGCAAAAACCCAGCGAACCGATAAATATCCCGGATCCTGATCCAATTCCATTGTATGACCTCAAACCAGAAATTTACCCTGATTTTTCCAGGTTTGGCGGAATAAATGATGACTACGATGATTACGGTCCTTTGAATCATCGTTACTAATCCCCCCAACGGGACATCGACATGGCGGCCAGAGCATTTTCGCTCGGTCGCCTTTATTTTTGCGCCTGTCATTTTGGCAAAGTAATCATAGCAAATGGTGGTTGGTTTGCCCCTTGGGGTTAAGTGGTAATCAGAATTACGTCGGAATGATTATGATTTGTTGGATTAGGGATCCAAATTTCGGGTAAACTCCGGTCTTGGGATTATTGAGATCGTCGATTGCTCTTTGGATCTGTGAGCTGGTGATAATTTGATTTAAAGGTGTTTGAGCAAGTGCTTGTATGGTTCGGCCTTGAACGTACTTTTCTATCAGAGCCGTAGGTTGAATTTGCTCCCAGTAGAATTTGTGAACATCTTTTGCCTTCGGAAATGTGTATTTGTCAGCGGGCGGTCAAATACAGCCACCTAGGGGCGAATCAAATGCAGCCACTTTGAGGTGATAAAATCGTTGCT
>CAYFHO010000077.1:0-20732 GCA_964342825.1 uncultured Verrucomicrobiota bacterium | reverse complement strand
GCAAAAACACCTGAAATTTGCAGTTTTTGAGGTCGAGTTGCGAAAGTCGGGCTAAAAAAGGTCACGAAGACAAGGCCGTGCTGGGTAAAGTCTGCTCTCCGGATGATGTAGCCGATGCGGTCCTTTCCCTTATCTCAGGCTCAGATTTGGTGACGGGACAAACCCTTGTTTGTGATGGAGGAGCAACCATAGGTCCACGCGCTTGATTTATTGATGTGCAGGAAAAACGGTTTCCTTTATTTCAATTTATTAATCAAGGTCTGCACCAAAGCCGAAGGTAAAGCAAATGTGGCCACTCGATCATATCGTGCGATGTTGATACCAATGGCACGCCCTTCCAGATTAAACAATGGTCCTCCCATGGCTTTGGGGGGAAGCGGTGAATCATGTTGAATGATTTCCTGAAAACCGGTTCGACGATTGGAGATATCCCCACTTAGAGCAATATTGACATCTTGATCCGGAAACGTTGAATCAAAAAAACCTAATGAGACGCGCTTTTTCATCTCTTCGCCATTTCGTAAAATTGAAATGAAAATCGTTTCACCCGCTGTATGTTGCCTCACTAGTCTTGTCAAATCGATCGATCCATTCACGTTGGAGGAATCTATGGACAATATCACATCACCTGATTTCAGGTCAGCCTTCTCCGCGGCACTTTCGCTCACCACTTCGAGGATTCTCGCACCGGAATTCCCATGAGTAATCAAACCAGGATATGCATCCGCCAATAGCATTCGGTTTAACACCGACCGCATTCTTCTGGGGCTTTGCTCGGAAATTAACGTCCTGGTCTCAGCTCTTAATTCGATGCCCTCAAATCGTTCCTGAGAGTAAAGTGTTTTTTCAAATACAAAAAAATTCAGGTCACTGAGTAACGCATCCTCCAATGTGGATCTGTGAAAAGGATTCGTCATGTCCTTTTCCAATGCAGCCCCGGTGGCATCGGAAACTTCATTCCTGATCCATCGATCGATTGGTCTATTCCCCTCGTTCAGTATATCTGCGAGCTTGTTCAGGTCTTTCAAATCGTTTTTGGTCAGGTAATCATTTGCATTCACGGAAACAACACCCAAGGCCCCAAACTGCTTGGGCACTTCACGAGTATGAGTACTGATGACACCTACCCTGACCTGAGACTCGTCTTCATGAGGTGAGATCACCCACTGCCCCATTTGGCAGATGGAGGAATCTGCCCATTGAACAGCATGTAATCCTTCAGCATCGATCTTTAGTAACGCGAAATCATTTTCCTCATCCACGCTGACCAGTTCAGGAACATACTTGCGATAATCAAACAATTGAACCTCCAGCAACTGTCCGAATTCACTGGCTTTGGTCACAATGAACCCATCCTCTGAAACGACAGTACCCAATGATACCTGATCTCCATCCTCCAGAATCTCAACCACGGAATCCCGGTGAGGTCGATACAGATTTTCAAAATCTCGAAGTGTTTTCCAACCGTTCAACCGGTCGGACCGACTCACATGGTGCAACTCGGCAGCCCCAATCTTGATCACCAGCGAACACCCAAAGATCACGAGACCAAGTAAGGCGTAAACGAGAAAAGCCCTTCCAATGGAACGATGAGACGCCATAGCTAGAAACCACCCCGCCTTCTTCGTGAACGTGATTGCCTTAATTCGACCGTCATAGCCGCTGACTGATCTCCACGCAGATACTCTATTTTGATGCGTTCACCGGGTTTGTGCCTGCCGATGGCCCATCTGAATTCGACAGGATCCTCAACCTGAAAGCCATTCACCGTTCTGATGACGTCATTCAATTTCAGCCCGGCAAGATCGGCGGCGGAGCCTGGACGAATGTCGATGAGTATGACGCCTTGTTTGTGTGGCTCAACTCCCACGCCGAGTGTACCTCGATCAGCGCCGCGATAGGGTCCGTCGATTGATTCTCCGGCAAGTAATGTGTCCCACATCTTGTGAAAAGCATCGATAGGTGTGTGGTAATTATCATCCAGAGGCTCTCCAATACGGCTATGGATCCCAACAACCTCTCCTTTTAAATTGAACAAAGGCCCCCCGGAATCACCCCGCAGCAATTTACAGTCTGTTCGAATAAATCCATTACCTGCATGAACCACTTTGCCAACCCTTAAGACAGCCCCGCGATCGCGCTCAAAGCCTCCTGGATGCCCCAAAGCAAAACACCAGTCATCCGCAGACAGGGACCGCCTGGCAGCGACAGGACTATGAGGCCAGGGACCTTCTCCCTCCAGTTGGACCATCCCTGCGTCAACATAGTCAAAACGCCCCAGGGTCTTTGCCCGAACTTTTGTGCCATCAGGAAGTCTGCATGTGATCCTTCGATTAGGTGCCCCGCTGACGTGGGCTACGGTGAGCACCAGGCCATCAGGTGAAACAATCACGCCACTGCCGGTTTCTCCCACCCCCACTGTGGAAGCCATGGCATCCTCTAAGACCGACTGAATTCGTTCTTGCGTTTCGATGAACTCAACAATGGCCGGGATGGACGCAGTCTCTGCTCCCTGCCCCACCAAGCTGAGGAGTGCCGAGAGAACAATCCACAGGTAGATTTTATTTTGAGTACAAGTGGGTATCATGATTCACATTTTGGAACCGTCCGATTAGATCAGCATAAAAATGACATGAGTATTGACGCATCAAATCAAAAAGTCGTTACTCTTTTTTTGTCCTACCTTTTATTCCGATAACAACCATGCACCACCGTTTGCTTTAATCAAATCCGGAATATTTACCTGACACCCACCATTTGCTTTGCTGATGTCTGCACCCTCCATAAAAGCAAACAACTCAACCGTCTCTCTGGCGGATACGGGTGCTTGACCGGTTTGAAAAAACTTCATGATTTCGTTGACGAGGGGAACGTAACTTCCGCCACCATCCTGCTCTGCAATCCCCTTCGTACCAAAAAGTGTGACCTTGTAACGTGCATGCCCTGTCCTCAATCCGTATACAACACCGGTGTTACCGTTACTCCACACCCCTGAAACGACATCCGTGTGCTCAGTAAAGGTTCGGGAAACCGATTTACACCCAATCCCCATGACAGTGAAGAGAGCTTCTGTCGGATGAACTCCATACCAGAAAAGGTCAGGGTGGTGAGGTTCGAGACTGCAGGGTCCGAAGGAAATGGCTCCCTTCAGTTGCCCGATGTTCTGTGTTTTTAGCTGCTGCAAACTGTCATAATATCGAAGCGAGGAGGATGAAAAACAAGGAACTCCAGCCTCATGAGCAAGTCTGAAAATCTCAATCACATCCCGAAGCGATCCAGCCATGGGTTTGTCAATAAACAAGGGTTTACCTGCTTTGATGACAATGCGTGCCTGTTCCAGATGAGGTCGCCCGTCCACACTTTCCAAGAGAATAGCATCCACCTTGCGGCAAAGTCCCTCAATGGATTCGACTATCTCAACTCCAAACTCATCGGCTAATTGTTTCGTGAATTTATCGACCCGCATGTAGCTTGACTCCACGTCAGGGCTCCCCCCCTTGTAAGCCGCAATCACCTTTCCCCCGCTGACATGACCTGGCGATGAGGGATCATTGATAATACGGGTAAATGCAATGACGTGTGAGGTATCCAGTCCAATCATCCCCAAACGCAGGGTGTCCGGTGTGTCTTGTGCACGGATCAGGACCGTGGACATCCACAAAAGCAGCCAATTGATTGATAATAATTTCATTGAGCAGCTAAACTCTAACCAGCTCTCAAAAAAAATCAATCCATGGAATCATTCGGATTGAACTCGCTTTTTTTTAGAAATACATTGGAAGCTCACGCAGGAAAAACTCTCAACCCAGAACTATCCCTAGATCAACCAGATCATGACTCATAAGGCAGAATTCAAGGCAGCTTACCCCTATCAAGAAAACGTCCTGGCGCTTCCTGTGACCGACCTTGACAAAGCGGCGGATTGGTACTCCCGATGTTTCGGAATGAATGAAACCGAACGAATCCAAACTCCAAACCCCACAGTCATTCTGGAGAGGGATGGAACAAAAATAGGTTTCTCCATCAACGGTAAGGATCCTGAACAGGACGGCGCCGCCATTCTTGTGACCAATATAGAAGCTATGAAAAACGAACTGGAGAGCAAAGGAGTAAAGGTCGGAAATCCTAGAATTGATGAACGGGACGGCAAGCAGTTCAGCGTATTTTTCGTGGTGGCTCCGGATAGCCTTTGCTATTATTTTCATGAGCCTGTTTGATGCTTGAAAATCATCAAGCCTCGCATGAATAACCAAATGCGAGGTTCCATACCTCATTCTTTTGATGAGCCCTTTCAAGGAACTGAAAGAAGCTTGTTTGGGACGGTTATTTTTAGTATCAACAAAGTATGCGCTTTCGGTGGCGATGGCGGGTATCAGTAGGGATGCTTGGATGGATGGCCAGTGCCCTGTGCATGTGGGCACAAATTGATCCTGTTGATCGTCAACTATTCCAACTGGGATACAACCAACCTTTGCAGGGACGAGGCCCTATTGCGGGTTACACTTTTTATTACCTCAACAAACCTGGAGCATTCAATCGCACCAACCTGACCTTTCGTCTGGCTATCGCTCCTGTTTTTCTCGATTCCCAGCTGGGTATCAAAAACGCCCTGGGTCCAAACACTGATTTGGGCATCGGCCTTGAAGGGGGTGGGTTTGCAGACAATTTTGCAGAAGTCAGACGCGGTCGCTTCATCAGAGGCGAATCGTTCGTGGGTCATGGAGGAGGCACTTCTGTCGGTGTGTTCCATCGGTTCAATCCAGACAATAGAATTCCGCTAAACGGCATTATCCGGGCTGGATTTCACTATGCAGCTTACGGAAGAGAGGATCGAACCGATCCTGCATTCAGGATACCTGACGACCTGAGACATTTGAATCTAAGGGCAGGACTTAGATGGGGCGGACGTGCACCAGTTCTTTTTCCAAAAGTGGCCATGGAGCTATCAGCCTGGCATGAAACTTCTTTTCGCAGTCCTGCAACGAGTTATGGATTTGCCAGTGATCGAAGCGTGGAAAACCGTAGTCACCTTTTCTGGACTCGAGCACTGCTGACTTACACTTTGCCCGAAAAAGAACATCACTTTTCGTTGAGTCTGACCGCGGGAGCCAGCACGAGAACGGATCGATTCTCAGCCTACCGCCTCGGCGGATTCCTTCCACTTGTCGCAGAGTTCCCGCTAAACATACCCGGATATTACGCACAGGAAATCACGGCTCAGGAATTTGCACTGGCAAATGGTTTCTATTCCATCCCTCTGGATTCGGAGAAAAGATGGTTCCTGGCACTAATGGTGGGATCGGCCAATGTCAATTACCTTCAAGGATTTGAGCAGGCGGGCCATTGGCATACAGGTGCGGGAGGTGGTATTCGTTACCGTTCACGTAACAAAGCTTGGCAAGTCGCGCTGGGGTATGGTTATGGATTCAATGCCCTGCGTAAAGCAAGCAAAGGAGCACACAGCGTGGGAATCCTTCTGCAATACGACTTTGATCTGGGTCAACCCCTCTTTGATCCAGGCATTCCTCCCGGGCAATGGCGGGGATTGGATCGCATTTTCAATCGCTAAGGAGACATAAAACCAGAAGCGCATGACCGAACCATTCTCATGAATTTGGTTTGATTTGAAACATAAGCCGCTAGCATAAGAAAAGCTATTTGAAGTAAGAGGATGGCATGACAATGGTTTGTTGCCATCCAACGAAACAAGAGAGGGGAAGCGGGTGTATAAGGGCAGCGTGGGACAATCCTCTCATGGCGACAATAATTTTACGGAAATCAGGAATATCTAAAGAAAGAGAAGACATATGGCAGGAATGCACGAAGTGGATTATAAGATTTATGGCGCAGAGATGCAGTTTGTAGAAATTGAGCTGGATCCGCAAGAAGCCGTGGTGGCGGAGGCGGGGGGCATGATGTATATGGACCAAAGCATCCAGATGGAAACCATCTTTGGAGACGGTTCTGCTGAGCGATCCGGATTCTTTGGATCTATCATGAGTGCCGGCAAACGACTCCTGACCGGCGAATCCCTCTTCATGACGGTATTCCAAAACCAGGGCATGGGTAAGGAGAGAGTCGCCTTTGGTTCACCCTATCCCGGTAAAATTATCCCAATGCACTTGTCGGAAATGGGAGGCGAAATGATCGCACAAAAGGACTCCTTTCTGTGTGCTGCCAAAGGAGTCAGTATCGGAATTGCATTCCAAAAGAAAATAGGGCTGGGTTTGTTTGGGGGTGAGGGTTTTATCATGCAAAGACTGCAGGGTGATGGCTGGGCGTTCATTCATGCTGGTGGAACCTTGTATGAACGTGAATTGGCCCCGGGCGAAACCATTCGTGTGGATACAGGCTGTGTTGTGGCCTATCAGCCCGGAGTCGATTTTGACGTTCAATATGTCGGCAACATCAAGTCAGCCATCTTCGGAGGCGAAGGTTTGTTCTTTGCTACCCTCAGAGGACCTGGGCGCGTGTGGCTTCAATCACTACCATTCAGTCGGTTGGCCGGCCGCGTTCTTGCCTACGCCCCTCAAGGAGGCGGTAAAAGCCGCGGGGAAGGTTCCATTCTTGGAGGTATTGGTAATTTGCTGGACGGAGACAACAGTTAACCTGATTGCATAGAAGAAGTGGGATGGCGATCATGATTAATATCCCACTTCTTCCTGTATCCACGTTGCCCCACAAATTTTTCTAATCATGAAATCACGATCACAGCGAAATGCCTTTACCCTGATCGAGCTGCTCGTCGTGATCGCCATTATCGCCATTCTTGCAGGCATGTTGCTGCCGGCACTTTCCAAAGCGAAAGAAAGAGGGCGCCGTACCGTTTGCATCAATAACATTAAGACGTTCACATTGGCTACGTTGATGTATGCAGATGATCATGATCGTCGACTTCCTCGAGCCAGTGCAGGTCATCCTCCATATTATGGAACCCATGAATTTCGGGATGTTTTCCACCATCAATATGGAGTTAGCCGAGTCCAGTTTTACTGTCCTTCCAACAAATCCTGGAACCGGGATGATTTCTGGGAAAATCACCAGCCGGGTGTTTCGGTCTTTGGCTACTGCTATTTCGGTGGCGAGCCTAACTACGAACAACGTGTTGTCACGGTCAACAACAGTCAGACGGTTAAACAATTCTTTGCCATCAAAGATATTGATCGTCCTCACTATACCGCCCTTTGGACCGACCTGAATCGCAAGTGGGATACCTGGGGGCGAAAAGACAACGATCCGCTCACACGCGGCGTCAACCATACGGTTCGGAAAGGTGATAAACCCGACGGAGGCAACCATGGTTACCTGGACGGGCACGTGGTGTGGGTGCCTGGTAACAAATTCACCGACAAACCAAAGCTCCGATACGGGCCCTGGCCTGAAATTTACTTCCACGATCCGGTGGAAGAAAATGAATAAACTGACGTAAATTTACCGGATAATTCTGCAGCTTGTTGCAAAATTATCTTGATAATTCTGCAGCATACTGCAGAATTATCCCTCATTCATGAGGGAGCGATTATACAACAATTGCATCAAGAATCACCTGGCCAATAACCGCCAAATGGTGTTCCTCACAGGCCCAAGGCAAATTGGTAAAACCACTGCAAGTAAATTAGAAGCAACATATTACCTTGACTGGGATCATTTGAAGCACCGCTCATTAATAAGCGCGGGACCAGATCGTGTCGCAGAGCATTGCCACCTATCGGAGCTCCGTGAAAAACCTGCTGTGATCGTTTTCGATGAAATTCACAAATTCTCCATGTGGAAAACGTTCTTGAAGGGTTTTTTCGACACTTATGGGGACCGCTGCCGTATGATTGTCACCGGATCTTCAAAGCTGGATGTTTTCCAAAAAGGTGGTGACAGTTTGATGGGAAGATACTTTCCATACAGGATGCATCCATTATCGGTAGGTGAACTGCTTCATCCAGACATTCCACAAAACCTCATTCACACTCCATCTCCAACAGATGATAAGTTATGGAATGCCCTCTGGACACACGGGGGCTTTCCAGAACCTCTGACCAAATCTGATGAAAGATTCAGTCGCCGCTGGAGATCAACCCGCAACCGTCAATTGTTCAAGGAAGAGATTCGCGATTTAACGAGAATCCGGGAACTAAGCCAATTGGAACTCCTTGGAGCATTGCTTGAGCAACGAAGTGGCGACCAGTTGGTGACAACCAGCTTAGCCCAGGAAATTCGAGTCGCTCCAAACACAGTTAAGGCGTGGATAGATACATTTACTGCCCTGCATTATGCTTTTCTAGTCAAACCCTGGTTTCGAAATGTAAACAAAGCATTACGTAAAGAACCAAAATGGTTTCTAAGAGATTGGGCGGCAGTGGAGGATCCGGGTAAAAGAGCGGAAACCATGATGGCATGCCATTTGTTGAAAGCAGTTGAGGGTTGGACCGATCTTGGTATGGGGACCTTTGAACTTCGCTACATTCGCGATCAACAGAAAAGAGAGGTTGATTTCCTGATTACACAGAATGGAGAACCATGGTTCCTGGTTGAAGTGAAACTAACTTCAAAAAAACTCAGTGAACATTTGCGCTATTTCCAAAAAGCAACAGGAGCCAAACACGCTTTTCAAGCTGTATTCGAAAGTGATCACGTCAATGCCGATTGTTTCAACCACACAAGTCCCATGGTTGTTCCGGCAAGGACCTTCCTCTCTCAATTGTTATGATAATGAACAACTGTGAATTCGGAATGGTTCAGGACTGTCACTGAAGATTTAAATTGATTTTCAAAGGGTGGGAAAAAGGCATCTCCTTCAAAGTGCCCCTTGACCCGTGTCAGATAAAGGTCGTGGCACAAGGCCATTGTTTGACGGTAAATTTCCGCACCTCCACATATAAACGGAATGCGTTCGTCCTCAGACAACATTTTCCGAAGTTCCTCCAGGGACCCTGCAGTTCGCGTCCCCTTGGCCTCGTATCCGGATTGACTTAATATAATGGTCTCCCTCCCCGGCAATGGTCGACCGATGGATTCAAAAGTTTTCCGCCCCATGATGAGCACATGCCCCATGGTTTTTGCTTTGAACCATTTGAAATCATCCGGGAGATGCCATGGAATTTTGTTGGCATGACCAATCACTCTGTTTTCCGCCATGGCAGCGATCGCCTGGAATGGTTTCATGGTTAGACAGCAATAGGAGCCTTGATGGAAGGATGCGGATCGTATCCTTCCAGTTTGAAGTCTTCGTACCTGAAGTCATGAATGTTTTTGACGTCAGGATTTAATATCATCCTGGGAAGCGGTCGAGGCTCACGTGTCAACTGCAATCGAGCCTGTTCCAGATGATTGGAATAGAGATGGAGATCACCAAAGGTATGCACGAAAGTGCCAGGTTTTAGATCACACACTTGAGCCACCATCAATGTAAGCAGAGCATAGGAAGCTATATTGAAGGGAACTCCCAAAAACAGGTCGGCACTTCGCTGATAAAGCTGACAACTAAGTTCGCCGTCAATCACGAAGAACTGGAACAGTGCGTGACAAGGAGCCAAAGCCATTTGATCAATCTCTCCAACGTTCCAGGCTGACACAACCAACCTTCGACTGTCCGGAGTTTTTTTGATGTCTTCAATGACTTGATCAATCTGGTTGATGGAGCGCCCATCCGGAGTTTTCCAATCGCACCATTGAGCACCGTAAACACGTCCCAGGTTACCGTCAGCATCAGCCCACTCGTCCCAAATGCTTACCCGATTATCATTCAGATAACCAATGTTGGTGTCTCCTTTCAAAAACCAGAGTAGTTCATGAATGATGCTCCTTAAGTGAAGTTTCTTGGTGGTCAAGACCGGGAATGAATCCTGTAGCGGAAATCGAGCTTGTGCACCGAAAACGGCAAGTGTGCCGGTGCCGGTTCGGTCCGTCTTCTCTTTGCCTTCTTCAAGAACGAGTTTCAATAAATCAAGGTACTGTTTCATGTTCTTTAACTTTTTCGAACGGCATCCGCCTCATTATCAGTCAATAATTGCCACCCCATCTCATCCGCGGTCTCGACGATCTCCACCAGGCATTCAGCCAAAAGTTTTCGACGCAAATACCGATAGGCAGAAACACCAATGACGATGAGTAGGATCAAAAGGATCGTGGACAACCCTGTCAACCCAAGCCTTCCGACCAACGCCAGACCAACGGCCCCTGAAACCAAAGCAGCCACCCTGGCTACCACCGTTGGAACAGGCTTCAACCGAAAAAGCACCCGACGTTTACCGCCCTGAAAATACTCATCGACAGAGTAAAGATGCAAATCAAACGCGAGACCTCCAGGCAGCCAGGCGTCAAAGCTGGCCCAAGCCGTTTTCAAGGACACATCCCATCCAATCTTGGTCAGTTTACTCTTGAAGCGTGCAAAAAATTCAGGACGCCCCAACTCTGTTTCATTCCAGAAGGAGACACGATCAAATTTGCCGTCGGTGTAACTCAACCACAAAGCCTCCATCCTTTCTCTGGAAGCACTCCCCATCCGACGCATCCGGCTCCATTGCTGCAACCGGGCAGCACTGCGAGCCAAAGGCTGTAAAAGGTGGAGCCATGCCAACAGAAAACCGGACCACCAACGACGTTTACCTGATGGGATAGGGGTCCCAATTGAACATGCCATTGCAGTACCACATGCTACCAACAAATGAAGTCCCCCGAACATCGCCAGAACAGGAAAACCCAATCCAGCCGTCAAAAGAGGCAAGGTGGTTTGTAAATGATATTCTACAGATGTAAACAACGCCACCGCTCGAGAAGGAGCCGAACCGTAAAGTGGTTGAAACGCTCCGTAACCATAAAGACCATGGTAGATCCTTGAGGTGTCCAGCGGATTGTTTTCTCCCTGATCGGCATAAATTCGACCATTCCAAACATGGTCCCCCTGCGAGTTAAACATTGATGGAAATTTCCGACAAAGGAGAGATTCAGCCCGTCCGTATCCCATCTGCTGTTTCAAGAAAGCAGAAACAGTGGACCGCCGATGATGCCAAACGAAAGCCCCCGGCGCAAAGCCGATCACCATGTTCCTCATCAACAAACGCCAGCAAAGATCCACATCATCTCCCGCAATACGAAACTGCGGGTCAAAAGCTCCGACCTCCTCCAAGGCCTCAGCGCGGAAAGCCATGTTGCACCCTGGAATATGTTCGGCGATCTGATCGGTCAACATCACATGAGCAGGCCCCCCTGGTGTCGCCATGACAACTGCGGCTACCGAACCATCTTCAGGGGGTAAAATATTCGGACCGCCTACAGCTGCCCAGTCGTTTTGCTCGAACGCATGCACCAGCCAATGAAGCCAGTTTGAATCAACTTCACAATCTGCATCTGTAAAGGCAATGATGCTACCTCTGGCATTTCGAATCCCGGTATTCCTGGCCGCCGAAAGTCCGCGATTGGTTCCCAGGCCAATACAATTGAATTGTGGAAATTTCGAGGCAATGGCAGCCGTATCATCCTGAGATCCATCGTCCACCACGAGCACTTCAAAATTGGGGTAATCCAAGTCCTGCAAAGATTGGAGGCAAGCTTCAAGAGTTTCCGATGCATTGTAAGCTGCAACAACGACGGAAACCAGTGGAGCTGTTTTGGAGTTTCGAATAGGTTTCGGTTGTTTGAAATATTTCGTCAGGACATCGCATGCAGGTTTCGGTTGCCGGTCCTTGTTGGTGATTCCGAAGGCCCAGTCGCTGACCATTTTCCCATCCTTGCACCACTCATCTGTAAAGGAGAAGATGACAGAACCTGCACAGGCGCTTTGTTCGATCACCTGCATTTGCTCTTTCAAATATTTGCACTGAGCCGCTTCCCCTTGGGACAGGGTGTCCATACCGAACTCACCCACGACCAAGGGCCGGGCACCCGCCTGCAATTGCAGCCGGGCAAGATAACGCCGCATGGCTTCATGGTCGTGAAGATAAATATTGAATGTTAGAAAATCGATTTCCTGAAGTTGCAAATATTCCGTGGAAGGATAATTGCCATAAGTGCAGAGCATTGAAGGTCGTACCTGATGAACCTGATCAACCAATTCATCCAGAAAACGAGACACATTCGAAGCCCCTTGCCAACGGATGAGTTCTGAGGAAATTTCATTGCCGATACAACAAGCAAAAAGTGCCGGATGTTCTCCAATCCGAAGGGCCACCTGGTGTATGTGCTGGCGAATCAGCTTTCGTTCTCTCTTGGAATCCAGAAAGGCATGATGCTGTCCCCAGGGAATGTCCACCCAAAGTTTCAATGAATGCTCTGCGGCCAGATCCATAAACCACTTGGGTGGCTCATGATAAATTCTCAGTGTATTAAATCCTAGAGCATGGATAAATTCCAAATCGTTGCGCGCTCTATCCATGCCTGGAAAAGCGTCCACTTCGGGATCTTTTCCGAATGGCCCATAAGTCAAACCTCTCAGTCTCCATATATCTCCTTTTAACCGAAAAAATTTACCATCTACACACACCGGGCCATCGGCCTTATGGTGCGGAAAGGCAATTAAATTCATCTCGGTTTGAACTGAAGACATGGCCATCATCGCTACCAGAAACGGTCCCGATGAGCAATGTTCGATTGGTAGTAGGGACTTTGATCTTGAAGTGGCACGCCAAAACCAATCATGCTGAGGGTTGAATCAGCCCTAAATCGTTATGCCCATCGTCACCATTTTATCATTTGTCTTTTTTACTGGCCTGGTTGGATTCCTAACCTGGCGTATCACGCATGGAAAAAATGAAGCCACTTCGGACAGTTACTTCCTGGCGGGGCGTTCCTTAACGGGGGGCTTCATTGCGGGTTCATTACTGCTGACCAATTTGTCCACCGAGCAGCTTGTTGGACTCAATGGAGCAGCGTTTACCGATGGAATTGCTGTCATGGCATGGGAGGTGATCGCTGGCTTATCTCTGGTATTTATGGCCCTGTTCTTTCTTCCGAAATACCTTCGAAGCGGCATAACGACGGTGCCTCAATTCCTTGAAGAGCGATACGATGGCACGACGAGATCCATTACCAGTTTCATCTTTATACTTGCTTACGCCGGCATACTGCTTCCAATCATCCTTTACACTGGAGCAACCGGTTTGGCTGGTATTCTGGATCTGAAAACACTCACTGGAATTCAATCAGACACTACCATTCTCTGGATCACAGTTTGGCTCATAGGCATTATTGGCTCCATTTACGCTATATTTGGTGGACTGAGATCAGTAGCCGTCTCGGACACCTTGAATGGCTTCGGGCTTTTGGTCGGCGGGATATTGATCACCTATTTTGGATTATCGGCAGTCAGTGATGGAGGCATCCTCGCTGCCTTGGGTGAAATGAAAGAAGCCCATCCAGAGAAGTTCAATTCTCTGGGAGGAAGCCAGTCTTCCGTCCCCTTCTCCACCTTGTTTACGGGTGTGCTACTGCTCAATCTGTTTTACTGGTGCACCAATCAGCAGATTATCCAACGAACCTTTGGTGCCAGCACTCTGAAAGAAGGACAAAAGGGCGTCCTGATTGCGGGAATATTCAAGGTTCTGGCACCCATTATATTGGTTCTACCGGGAATCATTGCTTTTCACCTGTATGCTGGCGACAACATCAAGGCAGACCACGCCTACGGAACACTGGTCAGTAATGTCCTCCCAAAACCGTTGGCCGGTTTCTTTGCCGCAGTCATGGTGGGAGCCATTTTAAGTTCATTCAATTCAGCTCTGAACAGTACTGCGACCCTTTTCAGCCTTGGAATATATAAACACCTCATCCGCCATGATAATGTGGATGAGGCCAATGTCATCAAGGTGGGCAAAAGCTTCGGAATCGTGGTGGCTCTCTTAGCTATGATTGTAGCACCTTTATTGGCTGGACAGGAAAGTATCTTCGGATACTTGCAGAAAATGAACGGCCTTTATTTCATCCCCATTTTCTCAGTGGTCCTTCTTGGTCTTTTGAACAAACGTATTCCTGCCTGGGGTGCCAATCTGGCCCTGATAGTTGGTTTCGTTTCTATTGCGCTAGGGTATTTCGTGCCTGCACTGAGCGAAAAAGTTGATGCAATGCACGAATTTCATTTCCTTGGAGCAGTCTTTGCCGGACTCATCGTGCTGATGCTTCTCACCCGAATGATCTCTCCCTTGAAAACACCTTGGGAACATAAACATTCCGGTCATGTCGATCTGACACCATGGAAATGGGCAATGCCCATGGGTATCGGTCTCGCGGTGGTGGTTCTGGTTCTTTACTTCGCTTTCGCAGACTTTTCAGTTCTGGGGCAATGAACCATTTACCGGCTATCAGAAAACATTTTCTATTTCAGAAGGCTTTAGGCTTTTAAGTCCTTTGAATCCTCGAAGGTAGCGAGTAAAGGAATGAGTCGAGAGTGCATCGTTCAATCGGAATCGTTCGTTTGATCTTCGTTAAGGCGGCGAAACAGGGTTTTAAGGTCGCGGTAGCCTCCGATGGTAACCCAAACGGACATACCCGCAAAAATGGCGACGGATAGAAAAAATAGAACGGTCCAAAGTGTTTGCCACATAATATCGATTTTCTATTAATTGATTTAAAACGGCTGGGTTCAGGCAGCTTTGATTTTGTTTACCTTGTGTTTATCCGGAAAGATGAGTGACCCTAGAACAAAGACCACCATTGTGAAGGCTACGGTTAACAAACCAATCTCATCCCCGGTCAATGGTTGATAAGTGATCGCTCCGGTTTGTGGATCAACCTGCTTGAGCCCAACAAGGCGCTGGACGGGATCAAGGCCGAACACCGCGGTCAGCCCACTTAACAATGCCATAAAGGCTCCATTCGAACTGGCTCCTTTCCAATACAATCCCCCAACCAACAATGAAAAGGCTCCTGTAAAATAGATCGCACCGGTCACGGACATGTAATCCCAAATGTCGTCGTTTCCTTCGTAAACAAGCCCCCAGTATAGAATGTAAAGCCCAATGACCACAATCAGGATGCGGGTCCATTTGATGCGGTTGGCGGTGGAGAATTTTTTTCCCATCACTGGAGCGATCACATCCTGAGTAATGACTGAACTCCAACACAGCAGGTAACTATCATGGGTGGACATGAACGCTGCTATCATGGCAGCCGTGATGATTCCGATGAGACCTGCAGGCAAAATGCGCCCGAGGAAGATCGGCATGGCATACAAATTATTCACCGATTGAGTAGCTGGATCCTCAGGGAAGAACAACAATTTCAAGTCGGGAGCCATGGTCATGATAAAGACAAAAGCGCAAATCCCCCAGAAACTCGGAATCAGGAACCGTATCATAAAGGAGATCGAAGACCACACATACTGACGTTTCACTGCTTTGGCGCTTTCCATCGCTAATGCGCGGGCAACAGCTGTAGGCCATATGGCGCAGCTCACCAGTCCGGCAGTAAAAAACATCCACATGACATAGGAAACACCAAACCCGCTATCTTCGGCTAAGGGATTCATGGCTGATACTCCCTTCAGGGTTTGGACCGTTTCCATGATCTGTCCCCACCCCATTTTGTTGAGACAAATCAGGGTGGTCACGACCATACCAAATGAAAGGACGACGAACTGAATATAGTCCGTCACCACAACTGAAATCATGCCACCCAGTACGGTGTAAATCAGCACCAGCACCAACAAAACGGTCATGACCGCCGGTAAAGCACGACTGTCCTGGGACATCCCTGTAATGCCCACAATAAACATCGAACCAACTTTCAGGAAGAGTCCCATGTTGAGAATGCCGCCCAATGTCAGCATCACACCTCCCAATATGCGTGTTTTACGGTCGAAACGTTTTTCGTAGAACTCCGGAATGGTTAACACCTCCATCTCCCGCAAGCGACAAACGATGAAACCGGTGATTCCCACAATGAACGTCACAATCATTGCAGCGAGTGCAATGTGAAAAGCGGCAAATCCACCTGTAAAACCTTTTTGCGAGTTATACATCACGGTGACCAATCCCATTTCAGTGCCGGTCATGGTGGCCACCCCCAGCCAGGTTCCAATGGCGCGGCCTGCTCCCAAATAAGTGGTCATGTTGCGCACGTACTTTTTGACGAACAACCCAATGACAACGGAAATGGAAAGATATAGAACGACAATAACCCAGTCGAATGAAGTGAAATTCGTACGACTCAGTGCCTCTGTAAATTCAGTTCCCATAATGAATGAAACGCATTTTCCACGGTGGAACACAAAAAGCTAGTCCGATTTTTCCGGGTTGGAAGGATTGAGAAGGCTGACAGGTTCATTCAAGCATCATTAGGACGGGTTTTATCTCTGCGTAATCTGTGGCCATCAACTACATTGACACCGATCAATTTAAAAAATTTGGTGTGCACCTGAATTTGCCACCAAGACTGGACTGCAAAAGGAATTGGGGTTTAGATTCTCAGATCACTTGAAGTTCAGATGGCGGCTTGCCAAGTCGATCGTCGGTTCTTAAAGTTTGGTGAATTTCAGCATAAGGTCATGATCACATCCGAGACCAACCCTGCTCTTTCCTCAGGCCAGCCCACCATTCCATTGGCCAAGGCCATGATCCTGACCGCTATGGCTGGCGCCATGGGATGGGGTATCAGAGGACAATATGGACATGAAACGGGTGCCATGATTGCCGGGTTGCTGGTTGGTTCAGTCTTGGTGATGCTGTTCTGCCCGACCTTCAACACTCTTCAATCTGCGAGAGCCATTGCCTGGGTCACCATAGGAATTTCATTTGGCGGCTGTATGACTTATGGGCAGACAGTGGGACTGACTCATGACCAACCTCTTGTCGGTAACACGGAGGCATTGCGATGGGGATTGATGGGTTTGTTCATCAAGGGTGGAATCTGGATTGGATTTGCAGGTGTCATACTGGGAATGGCATTGGGAGGTCATCGTTACACTTCAGGAGAATTAGGTCTAATGTTTTCCGGAATGATTTTTTTGATGTTCCTGGGAATTTACTTGTTAAACGAGCCCTTCCAACCTGACGAGGGACTTCTACCACGCGTTTATTTTTCCGATCATTGGCACTGGGAACCTGACACTGAACTCAAGCCCAGGAGGGAGAAATGGGGTGGCTTATTGCTCGCACTGGCAGGACTCTGGGCATACGCAGGAATCATCAAAAGGGATGCACTGGCCTTACGAATGGGAATCTGGGGTGTTATTGGAGGTGGCTTGGGTTTCTCACTAGGCCAATGCCTCCAGGCTTTTCATGCCTGGCATCCCGAATGGTTCGCCGATGGTTATTTAATGAAAATAGACCGGGTCATCAATTGGTGGAACATGATGGAAACTACTTTCGGCGCTATCTTTGGACTATTGCTTGGATTGGGTCTATGGCTGAATCGACACCTCATCAAAGCACCAACACCTGAACCCGAAGTTACCGAAATCAAGTCCTCATTTGAATGGGGTCTATTGGGCATCTACGTGTTGGCATTATCAAGCTGGAGTTTCATATCATTTACGGCACTGGATCATTTCGCCGACCTGGCCATCACCATGGGCTTGTTGCCGTTGATCGCTGTCACTGCCGGAAGGTTTTGGCCTTTTTGGATGTGCCTCCCCATCACCCTATTACCCATTGCTGGCAAATCAGTCCGATACTTGGTTTATGATTCGAAAATAATGGACTGGCCCACAGGTTGGGTAAGCTGCTTTATAATCCCGATGTCTGCAGCCTTTCTGGTCAGTATGTATTGGACGGAACGCCCCCGATTGATTGCAGGCGGCCGCACTTTCAGCAAATCAGTAGTGATATTCAGTGCCTGGATCTATTATCTGCTTAATTTTGCTTTTTTTCATTTTCCATGGCCTTGGGCAACATTCGAAGCTTGGACGGCAAGAACACCGAACAACCTCATCTTCACATTCTGCGTAATGGGTCTCACTGCCGGGGCGCTTTTTACAAAAACGGAACAAGTTCAGGATATCCCAGGTGATTCAAACTGACTGATGAGCTTGGAACCAAACTTCTTTCCAAAGAATTGCTTGTCATCAGAGTCTTTCTTCGGGTTAACTCCGATACAAAGATGAAGATCTATATCGACGGCGAGTATTACGATAAGGAGAACGCAAAAATATCCGTTTTTGACCATGGATTGCTCTATGGTGACGGAGTTTTTGAGGGCATTCGTGTGTACCATAATCGCGTCTTCAAACTGCAGGAGCACATTGAGCGACTCTGGTACTCGGCCAAAGCCATCCTATTGAATATCCCCATGACCCAAAAGGAAATGTGTGATGCAGTGGTAGAAACTTGCAGGGTCAACCAAATTGCAAATGGATACATTCGCCTGATCGTTACACGGGGAGCGGGTTCACTGGGGTTGAGCCCTGATTCCTGCCCAAAGCCAGGTGTAATCATCATTGCAAACACCATACAGCTTTACCCGCGTGAGATTTATGAAAAAGGCATGGAAATCATCACCGCCCCCACTTCACGAAATTATGTGAATGCGGTGAATCCTGCCATTAAGTCACTCAACTACCTCAACAACATCCTTGCGAAAATCGAAGCAAGTAACGCGGGCTGTGAGGAGGCGATCATGCTGAACAGCGAAGGGTTTGTGGCCGAATGCACAGGCGACAACGTTTTCATTCTTCATAAGGGAACGATATATACCCCTCCCCTGGCGGCAGGAGCTCTGTACGGAATCACACGAAATACAGTGATCGATCTGGCCAGAGAAGCAGGATATACCGTTGAAGAGAAGAATCTGACTCGTTATGATCTGTTCATTGCCGAGGAATGTTTTCTAACAGGAAGTGGGGCGGAGATCGTTCCAGTCGTGATGATTGACAAGCGAGTCATCGGGTCAGGTAAACCGGGTGAGACGACCAGAAGACTTGAAACAATGTATCATGAGTTAACCCGAGTCTCCGGTGAGCCGATATAAGGGTAGAACTCGCTGGTTCAGAGAAAAACATTTTTCGCACAACAAGACATTGGTGAATTGCATTACTGAGATTCCAGTTCTAGATTGGGGATGTCAGAGAGCGAAAATGACGGCCCTTTTCCGAGATCAGACATATGCTTTGTAACGTTTGCAAAAAAAATACAGCCACGGTCCACCTGACACAAATGTTGGAGGGTGAGATCAAAAAGGTGGACATGTGTGAATCATGCGCCCAGACGGAGGGCGTAGATGAACCAGGCATTTCTCTCGTGGACTTGTTGGTGGGGCTCGGGCCCACTGGATCTGAGGTCACAAGTGGCAAGGCTCAAAAACCTTCCAAATGCCCTACTTGCGGTTACACACAAGCTGATTTTAAAAAATCTGGCCGGCTGGGCTGCTCGGACTGTTATGTTACTTTTGGTGATGGATTAGACCAAATGCTTCGCTCCATGCACAAGGGATTAAAGCACTCTGGAAAGGCGCCCAAGCATTATCGCAACACCCGAGAGCTGGAAGCTAAATCCAAAAAGCTTGAACAGGAACTCCGACAAGCTGTGAAGGAAGAACGTTATGAAGACGCGGCGGTGATTCGTGACTCATTGAAGGCTCTGGCTCTCACGTTACAGGATACTGAAACCGAAACTGCAGCTTCATCATGAATTTGAACGACTTTCTGATCCCGACCGGAGATGTCTGTCGCCGACCGGGTCCGTTCGACCGTATTGTTCTCTCTAGTCGAGTCCGACTGGCTCGCAATCTTCAGGATGCCCCTTTCCCTGGACGCGCTAATAAAACCGAAAGACTCAACCTGCTCCAGACGATTAAACCGGTAGTGGAATCTCTTCGCTCCATGAAAGAAGGTTTTTCCGAAGAGTTATCCAAACTGAAGCGACTGGAAAAACAGATTCTTGTCGAACGGCATTTGATCAGCCGTGAGCTTGCCTCAAAAAGTCAGGGAAGTGCCATTGTTCTGAGTGTGGATGAAACTTTCTGCGTGATGATCAATGAAGAAGATCACCTGCGAATGCAGGCCATCCTTCCTGGTTTGCAAATCAAGGAAGCATGGAGATCAATCGACAGCTTAGACACCATGCTGGAATCAAAGTTGCCCATAGCTTTTTCCAGTGATTACGGTTACCTGACCGCCTGCCCCACCAATGTCGGTACCGGGATCAGAGTAAGTGCCATGTTGCATCTCCCTGGCCTGGTCATGGCAGAACAGATGCAACAAACCATCACCGCAGTCAACAAACTCGGATTAGCGGTCAGGGGTTTATATGGCGAAGGAACTGAGGCATTGGGAAACGTGTTTCAGGTCTCTAATCAAATGACTCTGGGCGAATCTGAAATTCAAATCGTTGAGCGCCTCAACAAGGTGGTGATTCAGATCATCGAAAACGAGGAAAACGCCCGTGCGAAACTTTTGGAAACAAAACCCAAAATGGTTTTCAACCAAATAGGCCGGGCTTATGGAATCCTAACCAATGCACATATCATTTCCTCCAAGGAAGCTAAAAACCTTCTCTCACTGGTGCGTTTAGGTGTAGATCTAGGTCACTTTCCTGAGATAGATCCAGCCGTTGTAGACGAATTGTTTATCATCACAGAACCGGCACACATCCAATACGGTGAATCATCCGCCAAATCACCGGAAGAACGTGATATTCTTCGAGCAAACCTGCTGCGAAATCGTCTGTCGGACATGCCCAAACCAGTCATGACCCCTCCAGATCTTTCACCCGAAGATCCTGAACCGAAGGACAAAGGGGAAGAATCCGACAAGGAATAATTCACGAAAGCGATGTGTGAGACATCAGCGTTGTGCACTATAGCCTTTGGGGTCA
>CAYFHO010000076.1:0-20915 GCA_964342825.1 uncultured Verrucomicrobiota bacterium | reverse complement strand
CCCAAATGAATCGGGGCAATTGATCCAATCTGCCACCAAATTGATCGGTGACCTGAAACTGGATCCATTCAAACCCGAATTAAAAAAATGGATTCAGGGTCCTGTCCCGGAAATATCTATCTCAGTCGCAGCCACCAAGGGATTGGCATTACTGGAAGAGAATAACCTGGCTGTCCATCTTGGGGAATTATTGCAAAATGAATCCGTTTCATCTGCCACCCGGACATTATTGCGAAAAGCAATCATTACCACAGATCTTGAAAAGCAAACCAAATGGCTTTCTGAAATAGTGAGATCCTTGTCGCTAAAGAATCAGCAGGCAGTGGTTCAATGGTTAAGCAGTCGAAAAAATTCGGTTCAATGGTTGATCGAACAACTGCGCACAGGAAACATCTCACCGCTTACCCTACGCGATAAAAATTCCTTCGACAAAATCACATCCCTCGCCAGCCAAGCTGATATAAAAGCACTCCGTGAATTACAGTCACAAATCCCTCAACCAGACCATTCCATACAGGACCTTATTGATGCTCGGATCAAGGCATTTGACTTGGCAAAAGCAGATCTTGCCAATGGACGTTTGCTTTTCACTCAAGCCTGCGCTTTGTGCCACCAGCTCAACAACCAGGGAGCATTGGTAGGACCGCAACTGGACGGAATTGGAGGGCGCGGTGTGGACCGGGTCATGGAAGATATCCTGGCTCCGGACAGGAACATTGATATCGCCTTTCAGACTCACTTGATGACTCTAGACAACGAGCAAGTCATTTCTGGTTTAATCAGGAGAGAAGAAGGCGATTCCATGGTTTTGGCAACGTCAAGCGGGCAAGAAATCCAGATCAAAAGTGCTGAAATTCGTTCCCAAAAAGTTTCACTTCAATCCTTGATGCCAAATAATTTTGGAGAATTATTCAACGAAAAGCAAATGACCGATTTGGTAGGATTCCTGCTAAAATCAGGCAATGCTGAAAATTGAAGATACCCATCAGGGAATCCTCAAATCAGGAACTAAACCACACAGCTTTGAAATATAGCATGCGAACGACGAGTTATAGAAATCCTTTAAGCGCGCTTCTAACCTGCGCTCTGGTGTGTCTTTTGACGACTGCAGCCGAAGCCCAGACACTTTCGATGAAGATTCAATCCCTTGGAAATAGCTCCCTGGGTTTGAACTGGGTGGATCTTGGTAATGACTTCACTTACACTGTCGAATACAAAAACTCACTGGACGTAGCAGATTGGATTCAAATCCCCAGGGCCGAGGGATGGCCTGCACGCATTTTAAGTTTGGAGGACACCATTGATCCCAACCAACCTGGTCGATTTTATCGGATATTGGCTTCACGGGTCGTTCAAGAAGGTGATCGAGGAAAACTCATTTCAGCCGAACTCATCGACGAAGTCAGTGCCTTTCAATTAAATTTCGCTCTGGCCTTGTCAGGAATAGATTCCTTTGCGGCGGAGCAGGGGGTCAAGATATTCAAGGTTCTTTACGAAACTATCGATGCGAACGGAAGCGTTACGACTGCATCCGGACAAGTCAGTTTTCCCGAAAGCGCCTTGATCCCTTTACCGATGGCAAGCTATCAACATGGAACGGTGGTAGACAGGGAAGATGTCCCCTCGAGATTTGGTTTCACTAATTTGGAATCAATGGTTGGCCCGATTATGGCATCCAATGGTTATTTGGGAATTGCACCGGATTACCTCGGTTTAGGTGATTCCCCCGGCCTCCATCCTTACATCATTGCCAAACCGACTGCAACCAGTGTGGTGGACATGATCCGTGCAGCAAAAACGGTGGCTGAACGTGAAGGCTATTCCCTCAACGAACAACTTTTTCTATTTGGATATTCTGAAGGTGGCTACGCTACCATGGCTACTCACAAAGAGATTCAGCTGCTTCATTCGGATGAATTCACAGTAACAGCCGCAGCTCCAATGTCCGGTCCTTACGAAGTCTCTGGTGTTCTTGTGGATACCATATTGAGTGGTCAAGCTTACTCAAATCCATTCTACCTGGCCTATATCATTTTGGCATACCACGACGTGTATGGCTTGTTTGACAATGCTTCCGAAATATTCTCTGAAGCTTTTGCCCCTAGAGTAGAATCCTACCTGCGAGGTCAGGTCACCTTTGAATCTCTTGATTCAGATTTACCTAAAGTCCCCCTGCAAATGTTGAATCCAGAATTTGTAACTGAATTTACAAATAATCCGGAACATCCTGTGAGAATCCTTTTACAACAAAACGATCTGGTGCGTTGGGCTCCCGAGGCCCCGATCAGGTTGATTCATTGTGGAGGCGATCTGACGGTACCTTTTGAAAATTCACAACTTGCTTTCGACCATTTTCGAGGTCTTGGGATAGAATCGGTTGAACTGATCAACCCTTTCGAGGCTGGCGATCACTCGCAGTGCATATTGCCTGCGTTGACAGACGCAAAGTTGTGGATGGATGGTTTGAAAGAATAAAAGGGCAGGGGAAAAGAACTCTCTACAACGGTTACTAAAGAGATAGCGCTCTAATCAAAGAATTACCTGTTCACAGATAACAGAACGCGGCAAAGAAAAATCAGCCTTCCCCAGATTCTTCAGGAGGCAATTCGGAGTAAGTTTCACACATCTGCTTAAGGACTTGCGTAAAATCATCCAGTCCCGTTGCCGGTAGAATAATCGTGTCCCGTCGCCCACCCACATCTTCAGTAATCCTTAGAAACCTTCCTCGCGGATTTTCCTTCAAAGTGAAAATGAATGTCTTGCGTTCGACCTGAATTTTCTCAGTGCGGAGGGTGTCTTCATTGACATTTGGCTTACCACCGTAAGATGGTTTATCGTTAGAGTTCATGATGATTCTACAAAATTACCCTGAAAACCTGTTAGCTGATGAGATAAATGTCTTTGAGTGAGTCTTATTTGTCAACCGCGAAATTGTTGAACACCCACGACTCTATAATCGCTTTGACCTTGCGAGATATACATTAAATGCGAAAAGGCACCTCCTAAAACGATCAAATGTATAAAGTAAAACCCAGTCTTCCAGGTTCTATAAGCGCGAGCCCCGGTTTGTTGATCTTCCGCAGTCGCACTAGGTTTGTGGGCTCGAAGGTGTTGCTTTTTCATAGCCGGAAAAACTGCCCATTTGAGAATTAACGAAAGTCCGATAAGGCTCAATAAGATGGATAAACGCAATCTGAAGATTGGACGACCTCGATACCATTGTTCGGCCCATAATTGAATCACTGCTATTAGTGAACAAGCAACGACCACATTCAGGTATTTGGCCATAATCAGATGCATCGCAGCTTCTGCAAATGGCCCTGGAAGCAATTCAGTCATGGCTACCGATTGGAATCCGGTTCGAATGCTGATGAGGAATAGTAAACTCGAACCAAACCAAAGAGCCGCATTGGAAATGCCTATGATGCGTAAAACAGATAGCACGGAATGAAATCATAATTAAAATTCCTGCCATCACTCAAGAACCGTTTTAAAAGAGCAAATCTCAGTTGAAAAGAGTCGGGCGCAAACAAGACCATATCCTGAAATGGTGGTAATTTTCAGAAATAGAATTATCACATGAAGCAATTCGACGGCAAACCACTCTGAATCCCGGAATAAAATTTATTTTATTTGATTGTTTTTAAAGAGCAAATTCAGGCATTTTGACACCGCGTATTGTTTATACTTTGAAAGAAAAAACAAAACAGGGCCATTTTGTTATCAAGGATGAAGCGAGGCATCCTGTAATCGTAAAAAATGATTTATCAGATCATCGCCTCCGGGCTCTAAAGGGAAAATCACTGATAACGGCCTTTACCCTCGTGGAACTATTGATCGTTCTCGCGATCATCGGAATTCTAGCCTCCATGCTTTTACCTGCACTGTCTCGTACAAAGGCTTATTCTCGACGCGCTGTCTGTGCCAATCATTTAAGGCAAATATCGCTTACTGCTTTGATGTATGCAGATGAAAACCAGCAAAGTTTTCCTGACCGCCAAGGTGATGACGATTGGGGGAGGAGATTGCAAACTATCACCCAGTTTCCTTCAAGTCTGATGCTCTGCCCGAGTGATAAGCTGCAGGATACTCCAGATAATTCTTCAAACCAGGGAGCCACCATTAGCAATTCTTCCAAACCTGGCAAGAGGGGCAAAAATACTCCAGTGAAAACGAGAAAAGGAAGCTTTCTCATGAATGGCTTCACAGATGCACTGGTCGATCAGTCAGGGAAAATAAATACTGAAGAAATGGAAAGGGGAATTCCGATGAACCGTGTTGTTTCCCCCTCCCGAACGATCTTTTTTGGCGAAAAATCCAGCTTATCCAATGCGTTTTACGCAGATATATTCCCTCTAACATCAGACTATTTGAAACATGTAGATGAGCGTCGACACTTCAGCAAACCTTCAGCAGAAGGGATGAACAATGACTGGGGAGCAAGTTCCAATTATTCATTTGTGGATGGGCATGTGGAATCCATTTGGTTTGGTAAATCCACCTGTCCCGAAAATTTGTGGTGTGTATCCGATTCCTGGCGCTTAAATGCGGCATTGTGTCGGCCGAGATTTTAAGAGTTCAATCAAAATTACCAGATATCAAAATGATAAACAGAATAAATGTAAAAAGGCTGATCCTATTAGCCTTTCTCCTGCTCCTGATTCGGAGTGAATCAACATTAAAAGGCCAACAAGTCACAGGTGACAACCTGGAAGGGGTGGGCGATTTGATCCCTGATTTCGTCCTGAAAGATACTCAAACCGGGAAATTAGTATCCAGATCTGATTTTGCAGGAGGAATTTTGGTGTTGGATTTTTTTGCTCATTGGTGTGGCCCTTGCCAAGCGTCCACGCCTGGGCTTAAACAGCACATTGAGGAGTATTATCGAAATAGAAATGGAAACCCATCTGGTTTGCCTGTTTATATCGTTTCAATCAATGTGGACACTTCCATCGAAGAAAGACAACACACGCTTAATTACATCCAGGATTTTCAACTCGAAATTGTGCTTGAAGATTTCACTGACAATGGCCGCGATCTATTTGACCGATTTCCGAATAAGGGAGGTATCCCATATTTTGCCATCGTCAATACGATAGACAATTCTCCGGATTATAAGCAATGGGAACTTCTTTATTTTAACAGAGGATTCAGGGGAAACGGAATGTTTATTGAGGAATTCCAACCCAAAATTGACTCGGTAACTTCAGTGCCTGCAGATCCAGAACCCAAGTTTTTAAAATCCCCTGCCAATGTTGCCGTTCCCCTTGATAACCCGCTTACACTTCGATCACGTGCAGTAGGGCAGAATCCACTTGTTTATCATTGGTATAAAGATGGAGTAATCATTCCTGATGCAAATCGCTCCACTTTGCACTTGCCCAGGACTTCTCTGGAGAGTGCTGGAACATACTACGTAGAAGTTACCAATGATTTGGGCAATGTACAATCTGAGGAAGCCCAAGTGAAGATTACACATTCATTTGATGACTATACCGAAATATTTGCGTTGAGATCAGAGAATGCCAAGCCAACGTCGGATCCTGACAATGATGGTAAGAACAACCTTTACGAATTTCTCATGCGATCAAAGCCAAATGATCCGAATGATCGAGGGATTCCGGAATTTACAACTTCACTAGAGAACCAATCCATCGAGATAACTTATCATATCAACGCCGGCGCGACAGGTGTCCAATATCAACTCTTTTATTCAGTGGACCTCCTGAATTGGAACGAGTTGGCGCCAGAGCTGATTAAACGCAGCAAGTCGACTGGCGCATTTGATACAGTGAATGTTAGTTTACCGTTTTCTGACGTAGCAAACGGGTTTTTAAGGCTGGAAGTTTTACCACCTCAATTTGATGGATTAACCATCCAAAGTAATGAAACGGTTCAAGGGGAAATTACAGAGGATGACCTGGTTAACAATTTCTACCTAAATGACACCGGAGAAATATTTTATGAAGATTTTATGATCCCTGTAGATTTAAATCATGGAACGGAATACACTTTAATCATTCAAGGAGATGCGAATTCTTCCTACTATCCCTGGGTGGATTTATACATCGACGATTTTTCAGGAACCGTTGCTTCAATGGCTGATAATCATCCTACCCCTTACTACACCAAGTTTTCTTTCATAGCAAATCAGGACATCGACTATCGGTTTGGAATATCCTCCTTTAATGCCGAGGCGGTTGGGTCCTACACAGCAATTTTGCAGGAATCCATGACTTTGGAAAAACTCCCTTATAACCAGGTCATTGATGGAGAAATCTCTGAAACACTGGATGATTTTATTCATGTCAACTCAAGTGATACAAATCGGTTAGACTCTTATCTGCTGGAGGGATTGCCGGTAGGCGAGGAGGTCAGCTTAATTCTTGAAACCATTGATAACGAGGAAGGATTGAAAGCTCCCTCACTCTTGCTTGAAAACGCCAATACGAGGGAAAACATTCTGTCGTCCAAGGGCATCTGGTTAACGGATGCCGGATTTGCTCCCAACACCGAGATCCCCTTTATACCTGATGCCGACACTCAATATATTGCGGCTGTCGAGTCTGAAAATGAGAATGGAGTTGGAAAATATACACTTAGAGTGGAACCAACAGATCAGATTCCAACCTTAAGGCCAGGTAACATCATACAAAGCGAAGTTGACCAGGATATCACGTGGACTTTCGACGATGAGGAATACTACATTTCATTTTATAAACTTACAGATGTTGAGGCGGATAAGCCTGTTGAACTCAATATCACCTCAGAAGACGCATTGGATGTTCGGATCTTTGTTATGAATGCCGCCGATTGGACAATTCTGTTCAAAGACACTCCTACAGAGAAAGGTAATGAATCTGAAACGTTTATCGTACCCGATGCTAGTAAACGCTATCTCATTGGCGCAGGAGTTCCAGTTCGAGAAGAACCAACCAGTTTCACATTAAAAGCCACCCAAGAAAATTAAAAGGTTAGAGAAGCTCGAGAATAGTTTGAGCCAAGTTGGATTGGGGGAACCTGATCAAGCATTGGCACCACAACAATTCAAGGAGGGGGAATAGGGATTAACAAACAGTGAAATGGATCAATGAAGGAAGAGCCTCTCATTTCCAATGCTTTTATTAAACATAACAAATATTGTGCGAAAATTAAAGGCACGGAAATCAGCGTTCGAACTCACGCATTAATTAACGTAATTATACCCATTAGTTACCTTGATGCATTTGCTGCCTTTTGTGGCGTGGGTTTTTTCCTTTGAGGCAAGCTTTTGTTTTTTGGGTGTTTGAATCCATAGAAAGTAAAATTTCTTGGTCCTTGCTTTCTAGATATGGCCTCAAACATTTTGGCTGATCGCTACGACCAGATCGCTGGTAATCCACTAACAATATCTCAGCAGCCTTATTTGGATTGATAGACGCGGATTGAGTTAGAAATTCAAAAACATACTCCACAAGATTGGTTAAGGAGATTCCATGTCGCCGTCCACTTGATTGATACAGCCAGTCACTAAAAGCCATAAAACTATCGAATGGTGCACCAGATTCCTCCCAAAACAATTTCACGGATTGAACAAAATTTCCACTGTTCCCAACCAAGTCCCAATAACGTGCAAATCTTTTGACGCGCTGCAATTCTTCAAACGATATGTCCTTGGTTTTCAAGATTTCATATGGAGCGCTATCGCCATAAACCATCTCGAATTCAGCATCGTGCCTCACGATGGGAGTCCCGCGCAATCGCTTGAGAATGCCAATCTGGATTTCATGGGGATTTAATTTCACCAACTGATCAAATCCTTTACCAAAGGATTCGAGCGTTTCTCCAGGCAAACCGGCTATCAAATCCACATGCAGATGGACACCCGTCTGTGTCCTAAGAAAGATTAAGTTGTCGGATAATTTGGCAACGTTCTGTCGTCGACTGATGTGATTGGATACGTCTGGATTGAATGTTTGAATTCCTATCTCGAACTGGATGGATCCTTCGGGAAACTTGGATATAATTTCTCGGAGCGGCTCCGGAAGTCTGTCGGGTATCATTTCGAAATGAAGAAACAATCCGGATTCATAACGATCCAAAAAGAAGTTCAGGATTGATTTTCCCGTTTGAATATTCAAGTTGAATGTACGATCCACAAATTTGAAATGTCTCAAGCCTCGTTGGAACAATTGATCCAATTCCTTTAAAAGTGGATCCAGCGGAAAAGCCCTCACCGGAACATCCAAGGATGACAAGCAAAATTCACAGGTAAAGGGACATCCACGTGATGCCTCCACATAAACGATCCTGTGATGGAGGTCCTGATTGGAATACAGGGTATATGGAAGTATCAGTTTCTTTACGTCCGGCAATTGAGAAACAATTACTTTGGGAATATTACCATACTTTTGATCTGGATGGATAAGTTGAATGCACAACTGATAGAAGGATTGATCTGCCTCACCCGTGATGACATGGTCCACTTTTTCAATCCATTTTTGAGCATCAATTTCAAAACTAACTTCAGGTCCGCCAACAACAATGATCAGTTCTGGTCTTATTTTTTTAAGAATACCTATTATTTTGGAAATAGGTTCGACATTCCAAATATAAACGCTGAATCCGATGATCTTGGACCGATAACTCAACAAAGATTCGGCGATATCGTTTAGTTTTTGGTTGATGTCAAATTCGACAATTTTAGTCCTGGTCTGTAAATCAAGCATATTGGCATGCAGATAACGTAGCCCAAAGGCTGCATGAATATACTTGGCATTGAGAGTCGTTAACAGAATGTCAGTTTCAGCCGATTGAGCAGAATGAACTGATTGATTTGAAGCCATACGAAGCAGGCGCAGTCTTGAAAAATTCTCAACCCAGCTAAAGCTGAAATGCATGAACCGGGGCCATGTTCAGTTTAGACCTTCCCCTGCTTTCTCCAACGATAAAGAGTGGTCGGATGTATCCCCAGTTGAGCCGCAACCCAACCAAGATTCTGATCCGATTGAGCCAACAAGTCGCGAGCTAAAGCCATTTTCTGCTTAGGTGAAAGAGCAGGTGGTGATGGCCAGAAAGGTTGTTGCGGATTGGACCCACCCTGGTGAAATTGTCCGGGCATTGCACCCCCTCCTCCACCTGAAGCAGGACCGGGAAATCGATTTGAATGACTCGATGGTTGACCGCTCTGATCGGTAAATGGAGCATTCCCTCCACCCTGCCCTACCATTCCTGCCCCATGCTGTCCGCTGCCGAATTGATTTCCCAAAGCATCAGCCATTTGAGGGGCTCCTCCATTTGCGGAAGCCGGTTTTTCCCACCATGCTGCCCGCAGCACAGGCCCGTCATGAAGCACAACCATTCGATCGATCTGGCTTTTCAATTCGCGGACATTTCCTGGCCAGTGATAAGCCTGGAATGCCTGGACCAGTTCGGGTTCGATGCTGTCGAAATGTTTCCCAAACCGTTCACTTGCCATGTCGAGGAAAAGTTGAACAAATTGAGGAACATCATCGCTGTGCATTCTCAAAGGAGGAATACGAAGAGTGATCTCTGAGAGGCGGAAATAGAGGTCCGTTCGAAAATTGTGACGTTCAGTTTCATTGTCCAAATTTCGGTTGGTCGCTGAAATGACCCTCACATCGACCGAAAAATCTTCGGAACCGCCAATCTTACGGGCTCGTCTGGTCTCGAGAAATCGAAGAAGCTTGGGCTGAAGTCCCATGTCCAGCTCACCAACTTCATCAAGAAAAAGAGTTCCCCCATTAGCCTGCTCCACCAGCCCTTTCCTTGATTTCAAAGCACCGGTATAAGAACCTTTTTCTGCTCCAAACAACTCCGCCTCGATCAAATCTTTAGGGATGGCAGCACAATTGACTGCTACAAAAGGCTCCCTACCGCTGCTAGAATGCAATGCTTGTGCGACGCGTTCCTTCCCGACTCCGGATTCACCGAGAATCAAAACAGTTGCATCCGTCGGGCCCAAGCGTTCAATTCCCTGACGCAGGTTCTGCATCGCGTGGGATTCACCGACCAAGATATCTTTGGATTCCAGAGTTTTCCCACCGTAAATCTGAATCCACAAATTCTGAGAATCACCCGCTTTATGAAGAGCGGATTTCCATCTTGTGACATCATCCTCAAGATCCAGTACATCATAAGCACCGTCACGCATGGCACTCACCGTCTCAAGCGTGCCCATTTCCGAACCAAAAACGATATAATAACGACTGGTTTGACTTAGCCTGACCCTGATTCTGGGCCATGCGTCCTCTGTGGTGGCCTTGTGAGGCACCAAATAGACACTGTCGTGCGTGTTATGGCTAAGTTCTTTGATATTATCAGGCTCAAAAAACTGGCAGCGATATCCCAAAGAAGTCACCCAAGTTTCGGCTCTACGGGACTCAGGATGGTTTAGTAGTTGGATGATCATACCCTTGTGTCGCTTATTTGGAACACAAAACAGACAAAATTGCAATGAAAAACAATGCAAACGCTAGCAATCTAGTCTTAGATCCCGACATTTGCACGATTTACAGTCCAACACTAATGTCGCATTGTAGAAACACGCCTGTGCCATTGATTCAATCTCAGGCTTTTCAGGGGACAACGGGTAGGAGTGCATTCTCGTTTTCATCTACTGGATAGGATGCATTCATGGATCTTAACTGCTGCACCATCCCTTCCATCATCACGTTGAGAATGTTCGGATGCTTGGATGCGAGGTTGTTGGATTCAAAAGGGTCCTTCCTTAAATCAAACAACTCATAATGACCGCCCTCAAATTGAAGACGCCCTCCAGTCGTTTTGACTTCCGGCAAGGCATGATAAATCACTTTCCATTTTCCATCTCTCCATGTTGTGAAGTAGTTGCTTCGATGTACGGAGTGCGGGTAATGCATTAAAAACTGCTCTGGACGAGCTGAATCTGACTGCCCGGTTAATAATTTCTGAAGTGAAGCTCCATCCATTTTATGGTGTGGAGGCAGGCTTTTCCGAATATCCAGGAGATCAAGTAAGGTCGGAAAAATATCGGTTACGTTGGCAACCTGACTTTGAATAGCTCCCTTTTTGATAGGGAGTTTCTTCTGCCAGGGATTGTTAGGATCATGCTCTGCCCATGCGGCGATAAATGGAACACGCATTCCGCCCTCATAGTGGGCACCTTTCTTTCCTCTCAAAGGTGCGGCACAGGCTACTTCATGCTGATGCCCGAGGGGAGCATCCGAACCGTTGTCGCCAAGGAAAAGGATCAAGGTGTTTGAAGCAATCCCAAGCTTTTCAATATGGTCCAGAGTGTCACCCAGGCTTTTATCCATTCCTTCGATCAAGGTCGCAAACGCCTGAGCGGCTTTGGGTTTTCCTGAGTTCTGATAATGACTTGCGAATCTTGGGTCGGATTCGAAAGGGGAGTGAACTGCATAGTGAGAAAAATATAAATAGAAAGGTTTGTTTTCTTGAACCGACTCGGTGATTGCCGATTTTGCCTCCTCCGTCAGCGCTTCAGTCAGGAATGTTTCTGTTCCATGATACTTTTCAAGATGCGGAACAGCGTGATGCTCACGTTTGGTTCCATGCCCATAATTCTTCTCTCCGTAATAACTTCCAGGAGCACCAAACGAAGCTCCACCAATGTTGACATCAAACCCCAAATGAAGAGGTTCTGATCCCTCACTCCCGTTTGGTCCGAAATGCGCTTTGCCTACATGGATGGTTTGATATCCCTGATTTTTTAAAATGCCAGGCAAAGTGACATCCCCTTTTTTGAGTCCTGTCCAGTTCCAATGAGGGGGGCCTTGGGGGCCACGATTATTATTGAAAGGATTGATCCAGTTTGTAGTGCGATGCCTGGCTGCATTTTGCCCGGTCATGATCGATATTCTCGTTGGTGAGCAAACGCTCATGGCGTAAAATTGATTGAATCGAATCCCCTGCTCTGCCAGTCGTTCCATGGAAGGGGTTCGATAAAATTCGTTCAAAGGATAGCGTTTTTCTTTCCCATCTTCATCGGTTAAGAATGGAAGGGATGTATCCATTACCCCCATGTCATCCACCAGAAAAACGACGATATTGGGATGGGAATCAGCCGAAAGCATCGATGGATTCCATCCGATCAAACTGAGTAACATCAGGGCAAATTGACCAAGGCCAAGATTGGTTTTTAGGAGGCGGATCATCAGTACATCATCACCAGTTCGATTCAATGAGGCAAGAGTTCAATTCGAACTTTCCATTGACACGGAAGTGGTTCCACCAAAGTCAAAATTCCGACTACCATTCAGATTCCGCTTTCATGGAGCACCATTGAACTGCTATTCATCCACATTAATACAACGATGAAATTCAACGCCAAAATTACTGGATGCATCGGATTCCTGGGAATCCTGTGTTTATTGATTTGTTGGCTGAAAGGAAGGGATTTCACCCAGGAACCACAAGAGGAAAAACCAAGAGACTCGATCAATCAGGAGGTCAGGAAGCGTGTTCTGGAGATACAAAGTAGAGAATCAAACATTGCTCAGACTTTGTGGTCGGATGAATACCAAGCACAAAGTTTGGGCCGATCCATCGAACACTGGTGGGATCGAATCAACGCCTCCCAAGACAAACTAAGTGCCCTCGCTGAAACTGGCCCAGAAATTTCGATCCTTGTTGGAGAATGGGCTCAGGTTTCCATAATAGATCAGCTTGGAATTGAAATTTTCAATTGTATCAACAAGGAGCCAATTTTAGGTCATGAAGGTTGGAATGCGCTTATCCATTCTGCCATTCGACAAGGGTGGCAGCTTGATCAAATTGAGTTTCGACACCTTAAATATAATCCCCCCCAGAAAAACCAGGCCGCTCATAGTGAATATTTCTTCCGAGCCGGGCTTTCCAATACTAAGATCGAAAAACGCATCCTACTTACAGGGCCCTTGGAGGTAGAATGGAACCACACTAATTTTCCTGCAGGGGATGTCCATCAGATTAGAAAAATAGATGCTACATCACTTGAAATTCGATCGTTGAATGGACTGCCTCCTTTCCAACTCATTCATCAGGAAAAAATACCACCCCCAAATAATTCAGATTCCATTGATCCCTTGCTTGTACATGACTTGGATGGAGACGGAATTTCGGAAATTGTTTTGGCGAACAAGAACCAGGTCTTCAAGTATCAGCAAAATGAAACATTTGTGTCCTCACCTCTTTGCACTTTTCCTCCCGGACTGATCACCACGGCCGTCTTCGCCGATTTAAATCATGACGGTCATGTGGATCTTCTGTGTCATAAACACGAGGGATTGGTGGTTCTGCCAGGTGCTGATCAAGGACTGTTTGATCAATTTGAAATCATGATCCGACCGAGCGATTCAAATACTCGATATCCGATGGTGCTAAGTGTTGGTGACATTGATGGAGATCATGATCTGGATGTTTTTCTGGGACAATATCGGGTTCCCTACCAGGGAGGATCCCTGCCTACGCCCTTTTACGATGCAAATGACGGCTGGCCCTTTTACCTTCTGAGAAACAATGGTGATTGGAATTTTGAAGATATCACAGAACAAGCGATACCTGACGGCAAACGCAAACGACGCGTTTACAGCGGCTCCTTCGTCGATCTGGATGAAGCCAAGGGTCTTGACCTGGTGGTCATCAGCGACTTTGCCGGGACTGATCTCTACCTGAATGATGGAGAAGGAATCTTTCATCCATCCGGCCATTTACTAGGCGATGCTTATGGATTTGGAATGGCCCACACCTTCTCAGATTTCAATGTCGATGGAAAACTTGATCTGTTGATGATCGGCATGACATCACCAACCGTGGACCGTCTGGAACATTTCGAATTATGGCGAGAAGGATTGACTCAAGATCGAACTTTACGCAGTCGCTTGGCCCAAGGGAATCGCCTGTTTTTATCAGATGATAAACAAGGCTTTATGCAAAATGGATTGAGCCAAAGCATTGCACGAGCCGGATGGGCTTGGGGTTGTTCATCGGCAGATTTCGATAATGACGGTTACCCGGATGTCATGATTGGAAACGGGCTCGAGACCAGGAAATACGTGCAAGATTACGAATCCGAATATTGGTTGCATGATGCATTTGTTGCAGATTCCGAACCTGATACGGCAGCTTATCTGTATTTTGAAGAAAAATTTGGTCGCACACGTGGAAAAGGGCATTCTTACGGCGGATACGAAAGCAACCGATTATTCCTGAATCAACAGGCTGAATCCTTCCTGGATATTGGGTATCTTTGGGGCCTGGGACTACAGAGAGACACGCGCAATGTTGTCACCGAGGACTTTGATGGGGATGGTCGCATGGATTGCCTGTTCACCCACTATGAAGTTTGGCCGGATGAGAACCAGATCTTGAGCATTTATAAAAACAAAATAGAAAACAGCGGCAATTGGATAGGATTCCGGTTCAAGAACCTTCCAAATGTCCCCTCACCGATAGGAGCAACCATCAAGGTGATTTCGGAGAATTCGACCCAAATGAATGCGATTTCAACGGGAGATTCTTATCGCTCCCAACACAGCCAGTCCCTTCATTTTGGACTGGGTGAGGATCGACGTGTGAAGACCGCGATTGTTCGCTGGCCGGACGGTGAAGAATTCCGCCTGGATTCACCCCAAGTGAACCGATACCACTCGATTGTTTACGAGCACAAGATGGCGATCAACGGTATGGAATAAGCTGAATACGTTCGGCATACCATGCCATGTCCCTTCTTCCGGCATCATCAAAAGGTTTGGGTGCTCCGTATTCAAAATTCACTGGGTAAATTGAACTGTCACTCAACCATTTACGTATTTCAGCGTGCCCGTCCGCAAAGGAAAAACCCGCGGCACCATTATGGTAGGAAGCCGGACGATCCTGCCAATTGTTAACATCAGGATTGGTTACAAAAAACGCATCATTGATGGAATCGGGATGTTCATCAAGAGTGAGATAAGTCATGCTCGGCTGGACGACATCTGTAGTCCTGATGAACTGTCGATAACGTCCATCAAACGCCCAACTCCTGCCGCGTGCTGTATTATCGTTCGGATTGTTGTTGGAACGCCCGAACAATGCATTCATCGAATTACTTCGAACTCGTTGAGTGTATCCGGCACGGCGCTGTTGTTGGCTCAAAAAGTGATCAGCAGGGCATTTATAAATCCCAACCGCACCGTCTGTGTACTGCCCCAATACCCCATTCCTGACCCAAACCAGATTAGTCACGCTACGATCCCGTATCGAGTTGCCGGCTCCCCAGGACATCACATTGTTAACCCAGTTATTAAATTTACCGGAAGTGATGGCGGCCTCGGTGCCGGGAATAGTAAAATTATTGGCACAACGATCATCATAATCGACCGTATACAAGGTCCACCCCAGAACGAGCTGCTTGTTGTTGTTCATGCAGGAAATCCCTTGAGCCTTGGTCTTTGCCTTGGACAGTGCTGGCAGGAGCATGCCGGCCAGAATGGCGATAATTGCAATGACAACGAGAAGTTCGATCAGCGTAAAACCGCGATCACTGATGTATCGAGTGCGTGGAATCATGGTGATTACAAATGTAAATTGCCGAATCTTGCGGTCAAGAAAGAATCGAACCCGGTTCGAGTGGCAGATGCTCAGCTTTTGACATGTGGAGCTCGCGTTTATCTGAAGTTCTGAAAGCAACTCATTGATTCTAATTTCTCCTCGAAGCGTCATGATGGAAATGAGTTGAAAACATATCTCTTCCATTTAATTTCAACACCAGCATGAAACCTACTTTCAATCAACGAATGAAATGGATCGCAACTTCCATCTTCGTATTTGCCCTATCACTCCACCTTCACGCGGAATCTGGCGTTAAAGAACCTGCGGTACCGATCTTCAAGGACGGAGAAGCTCAGGTAGTGGACCGTTTCAATGATCCAGATATGTGGATTCGTCATGATTTATGGGTGGAAACGGAATTTGATTCGGATGATGACGGACGTCTGGACCGCATGCACGTGGATGTTACCAGACCTCGTCAGACAGATACAGAAGGTCTGAAACTACCTGTCATTTACGTCACCAGCCCCTATTTTGCAGGGACAGGTCCAAGCGGAGTTGAGTATTTCTGGGATCCCAGGCATGAAGTCGGGGCGGAACCTCCCGAGCGAAAAAAGTCTCCCGAAGTGAAAAGGAGAGGCGAACGTCCAATCATATCCAAGAGTCATGTCAAAACATGGGTTCCCCGCGGCTACGTTGTCGTCCATTCATCTTCTCCAGGCACAGGTCTGTCGCAAGGTTGCCCAACCGTTGGGGGTGACAATGAATCGTTGGCCCCAAAAGCCGTGGTTCAGTGGCTCACTGGAAAAGCTAAAGGATTCACAACACCTGATGGTGAGGAAAAAGTGGAGGCTTACTGGTCCACAGGTAAAGTCGGGATGACCGGCACTTCTTACAACGGCACCCTTCCCCTGGCTGCTGCCACTACCGGAGTTGAAGGATTGGAGGCCATCATTCCTATCGCACCGAACACTTCCTATTATCATTATTACCGGTCCAACGGATTGGTCAGACATCCTGGTGGCTATGTTGGTGAAGATATTGACTGTTTGTATGATTTCATCCACAGCGGCAGTCCCGAAATGGACAAGCACTGTGATTGTGAAGTGCGTGACAAGGAAATGGCGGAAGGATTTGATCGAATCACAGGAGACTACAATGAGTTTTGGGCGGGCCGGGATTACTTGAATGATTTGGCGCCACTAAAAGCCGCGACCTTGATGGCCCATGCATTTAACGATTGGAACGTAATGCCTGAACACAGCGTACGTATCTACCAGGCACTGAAAGAAAAAGGGGTTCCTGTTCAATCTTATTTTCATCAAGGCGGTCATGGCGGGCCACCTCCCCTCAAGCAAATGAACCGCTGGTTCACTCGTTACCTTCATGGCATCCAAAACGATGTCGAGAACGAACCCAAGGCATGGATTGTTCGGGAAGGAGATGAACGGGAAAAACCTACTTCTTATTATGATTATCCCAACCCGGGCGCGAAACCTGTTTTGTTACACTTAAAACCCGGTGCCCCTGAAACAGGTTCGCTCACCATTTCAAAAACCGCTGACCAAGGCACCGAAACACTGGTGGATAATTTTTCTTTTACAGGTGAAACCCTGGCTCAAGCTGAATGGACTCAGCATCGCTTGATTTACGCCACCGAAGAATTGACCGAACCTGTTCACATTTCAGGAACTCCTTCCATTTCAATTCGTTTAGCCAGCAGCAAACCGGCTGCCAACCTCTCGGTTTGGATGGTGTCCCTGCCTTGGAATACGAGCAAGAATTCCAAAATTACGGACAATATCATCACACGTGGCTGGGCCGACCCACAAAACCACAGTTCCATATGGGAAAGCGAGCCGCTTGTTCCAGGAGATTTCTACGAACTGACCTTTGATTTACAACCGGATGACCAGGTCATTCCTAAGGGACAAAAAATCGCGCTGATGATTTTTTCAAGCGACCGAAATTTTACCATCCGACCAGATCCCGGCACTGAATTGACGGTGGACCTGGATGCCACTTCCTTAACAATCCCTGTAGTGGGAGGACAGGAATCCTGGGAAAAAGCGTTCGGTGAGTGATTCTATTTCAAGGAGAATTTGGCATGCATTGATCGGGGGATCGTTGGGTGCTCTGGCGATCTTTGCTTCCACCTACTGGGTTGAAGAAACCAATACGACCCTGGTCATCTCTGTGGGAGGCGTTTGCGCGGTCTTATCATTTCTGTGGGGCAGACCGTTTATTGAGTGGCTCAGTGACAAGTGGTGGAGATTTTAGCACTTTGATTTGACTTGGACAGGAACCGTCTTGAACAAACGATGCGGAATGAAGCAGCGTTTGGGCGAGAATCATCTGGATTTCATTTGAAATTTTGAGACAATCCTGAGGTCTTTAATTTTAAACCCTCGACACCCGTGATTTCCAATCAATGATTGGCCATAGTGACCGCTCTGAGGACGGTTACTATGGCCATATGAAATTCACAGGCTTTATTTAAACATCGCGTTGGATGGATCCCCTCCACTCAACACATAAGCCAGCAAGTCCAAAATCTCTTCCTTCGTCAGCATCGAAAGGAGGCCCGGAGGCATGGGGGAGACTTCCGAAATCTCAATACTTTCAACCTTGCTGCGTTCAATGTTCACACGCTGATTAGGATTGGTCAGGTCTGTGTTAAGTGTGACGCGGTTTCCATTGAGGTTCACCACCACCCCGGAAACAGTGTCTCCATCATTCAGCGTTACGACGATGGGGGCAAACTGGTCACTGATGACTTTGCTGGGATTAATGATTTGATCGAGCAAATCATAGGCGCTGTATTGGCCACGAGCCCCGGTCAAATCAGGTCCGGTCATTCCCCCTGCGTTGCCAAATCGATGACAAGCCAAACAGGCTGAAGCCGAAAACATTTTTTTACCATTTTCAAAATTCCGACCTTTCATTTCGCTTCTGGTTGCAGGTCCGAGGTCCTCCATTTTCCAGTCGGTCATACTCCGACCGGCAAACATCTCACCCAAATTCTCAATCACTGATTTGGATTCAGGTTCCTTGGCGATCAAGTCGGCATGCAATTTCATCTCTTCATCCGAGAAAGTCGCCAGGCTGTCATTGCGAATGAATTCGATGAACTTTGTAAAACTGGCTCCCCCCCGGTAATTCGCAGCTTTCAGGAACCATTCCAGTTGCTGCTTCCTGAGTTCAGGAGTCCACCCGGTTTTGAGAAATCGCAAACTGCGTGCATACTGCATCTGAGGTTCCTGGCTTTCAGCGGAAGCAATCAGAGCCATTCCTTTCGCCGCTGTGTTTGGAGCCTGCAAATGGGCGAGGGTTTCACAGAGAAGCCAGTTCAGCTCAAATGTATCCGCCGGAAACACAGGATCCAGTTTGGCAACGATGGAGTTTATTCTGTCTGAGCCCGGATCTCCAAAACGAATCAAGGCAATTTGCATGGTTCGCACATAAGCCAGTTTCTCATCGTGGTTGAGCGCGTTAAAATTCAAATCGAGCAAGGCATCGATGATTTGATCTCGCGTGTTTGTATCGATCACATGTCCTGATTCGGGCCTTTGACTTGGGCTGACTCCTTTGACACGAGCCAATGCCATCAATGCCGGGATGCGACGGCCAGCTACAGGTTCGTTCAGGGCTTTGCGTGCCCATCCGTTGGTGGGTTGGTGTTCAAGCGCCACTCTGGCCGCACTGCGTATATAGCGGTCGCCATTGTTCAAATGAGGCCAAACCGTTGCAACAGCGTCAGGGTGACTTTTGCCATGAAAACGTTCAATGGAATGCCTTAATTCACGAGCCGGAGTGGTGGCAGGTGTCATGTCCACGGGTGTGGTAGGAGCATCTCCCACGTATGTCACACGGTAGAGCCCCGATTGCACTCGTCGACCTCCGATCGCAAAATACATGGCGCCGTCACCTGGATGAATGATCAGGTCGGTTACGGGCAATGGTGCACTGGTGACAAATTCTTCTTTGGTACCTGTATAACTGGAACCGTCTTCTTCCAGATGAACGGCATATATCTTTCCCCAACTCCAATCGAGAATATAGAACGCGTTCTGATATTTGGCAGGGAATTTGGCACCGTAGCCAAAGCGTGTTCCTGTGGGTGAACCGGGGCCTATGTTTAATGTGGCCGGTAAATTATCTGGATAAAATTCCGGGTATTTCCCTGCCCCGTTTCGCCATCCGTATTCCCCACCGCTGACGACATGATTCACTCGGGTTGGACGATACCATGGAGTATTGAAATCATATTCCATGTCGGCGTCGTAAGTGAACAGTTCGCCATCCTTGTTCAATCCTCCGCCATAAATATTTCGAAATCCTGAAGCAAAGATCTCAAATTCTTTCCCATCCCTGGAGACTCGGTAAACAATGCCTCCAGGAGCCAGAACGTGGCGATTATGGCCACGTCCGTCCGGCATGCGATTAAGCAGATGGTCATCCCCCCATATTTTGGCCACTTGTGAAGAATCAGAGGTTCCCTTGACATAACCTTCGGAGATGACCGCATTGTTACCCGTGATCAGGTAAAAATACTTTCCATCTGCGGTGGGCACCACGGCGTGAACACCATGATCACTGCGGGAATCAAAGGCTCGAAGCAATTCTGCTTTATCCAACAACCCGTCGTTATCCGTGTCGCTGATCCGATACAATCCACTTTGAGCTTTTCGCTCGTAATCATTGACTCCCGCGTAGAGTGCTCCGTCGACATAAACCATGCCGTTGATCGCACGTATATCGACCGGAACTTTTTTGATGTCCGAAGGGGTCAATGTTTCCCCTTGTGCTGGAGGGTTGAATTGATAAAGACTGCCATATTGATCACAGGCATAGATACTGCCATTCGGGTCGGAAGCCAACGCGACCCAAGACCCATGCTCCTTGCCCGGAACAGAATAAAGCAATTCGATTTTAAATCCCTTGGCTGTCTTGATCAGTTCCACAGGGGTGGCGGCGTGCTCATCAAAGCTGGAAGCTTTCTCTGCTGAATGAAGTAGACTGGTGGCTCCGATCACAGCCATTCCCGCCAGGCACATTAACTTTTGCGGAAAGCCTCTCCTGGCTCGCCGTGATTCGAGTTGTTTGCTTTTTAGTATTTCTTGCATAATATCTTGTCAGGCAGAATCTTTTATAATTGCTGATTGCCTCATTAAATCCATTCCCCGGTTACTTAAAATGGCTGTGTTCATTCAATCCTGATGGCTGAGCCAAACAAGTTCTCGCCATAGAAAACCGCATCTGTCACATCAACAGATAGTCTCGGGTATGGACGAATTATGAGGCCCAACGATGTGGCCGGTCAAGCAAGACCTCCACGGTAATCAGACGCCGGGTGCGATTAAAAGGCCGGGGCAATTAGGCTGCATCCACAAACTGTTTTGACC
>CAYFHO010000075.1:0-22011 GCA_964342825.1 uncultured Verrucomicrobiota bacterium | reverse complement strand
ATGCATATGAATTACTTTATTTAGACAGGGATGAATTCTGTGTGAATTTGTTAACATACACATATTCAATGAGTAGCATGCATCATCCGCACATGGCATACCTGATGCAATATGGTTTTCAGGCATACGATTTGCCGAAATCTGAATAGAAAGTTAATTATGAAAAACACATCCAATCTCCTTAATAAATCCTTTTGGTTGGTCCCATTTATGATCGTCCTGGTTATTTTTTCTGTGCAATGGGCAAGAACCGGAACCACCTCTGAAGATAATCCAGGTTGTAAGTTTGGGATCTTTGATTCTCGTGCTGTGGCAATGGCTTACTATCGATCTGAAGCCTTTTCAAAATATATTGCTGAGCAACATTCAGAACTCAAGAAGGCGAAAGAGGAACTGAACGAATCACGGATTAAAGAGCTGAGCGAAATGGGACCAGCTATCCAGGCCAAAGCTCATCAACAGGGTTTTGGAAATGCTCCTGTCGATGATATCATCAAAAGAATCGAAAAAGAGCTTCCTGAAATTGCCAAAGAAGCCGGGGTGGATCTGATTATTTCCAAATGGGAAATCGATTATCTGGCTCCTGGAGCACGGTGCATAGACATTACACATTTAATGGTAAAGCCATTTGCCCCTTCACCCGAGACATTGAAAGTCATCAAAGATATTCAAAAGAAGGATCCCGTACCACTCGATGTTTTGAAAGAACACAAGCACTGAAACGATTGAATGGATAAAAGAAGGATATCCGGCCATATTTTTTAATTGCAAGCTGCGCTCAGATGACGATGAGTGCAGCTTTGCATTGCCAGGGTTCACAATCAAAATGGGCCATCCCTTTTTCATCAACCATGCAACAAAAGGAATATCCTCCAGCTCTGACTTCCAGCACCCCTCCGTTCCATTGAATTGTCAGAGTCTTTCGTTTTACTTATTGAATTATGAGACTTGATTCCTTTGCTGACACATTTGATAGCCCCTAAGGCAGCTCATCATTGGAGAGTTCATTTTATCAAGTCCACCTTTCGACAGCCTCAACCGAATCAAAAGGTGAAGTATTGAAAGCGATGCGGGCATTTGGGGCATTCGAGTGAACGGAGTTGATGATACGTTCAAAGAGGATGAAATGATCGGGATCGGTACGGACGCCTGCACCAATGAGCACGATCTCGGGTTGGAAGCTATTCAATGTTTCTTGGACCTGTTCCTCCGCAGTTTCGCCAGTATCCGTCAGGCACCATTTAGCTTCATAACCTTGTGAAGTCAGGTCCTGTAAAACCTGATTGAAGGCAGCTTCCAATTTTTCTGTTGTCAACTCCGGCCATTTGGCGAAATCCACAGACGAGGATCTAAGTCCAATCAGTAACACTCTTCTTTTCATTTTATGGTTTTGAAAAATTTATTCTGCGGCCGGGTTCTCCAGTCATGAACGAAACACCTCAACGTCATCAATCCAAACCGCGCAGGTAAAACTGAACCATCCGCCACCGACCGAGACGCGTATCTGTTCACCTTCGCCTTCGCCGGACTTGATGCGTCCCCACAAACGACTTCGGGTTCCGAAGCCGAAGGTCTCATCTTGAACCGCTCCGTCCACCATTAATCTGGAGTGCGGTCTTGTTCGAATTTCGATTGTATGACCTTTGTAAGTAAACTCCCAATTGGATTTCATGCTGATTTGCTTTGAGTTGTGTTAAAAGTTATGAACGATGAATTCAAATCCATCTTCTGCGAAATGATCTCAAACCAAAGAGTCGAGGTAAACTAAATCGTGAAACTTTGCTGCTTCTCGCAAACCAGTCATCCAACTTTTTTGAACCACTCAACTAAGACTCTGATGCCAATCCAATAATAGTCCTGGCCATTTTCAGATTCCAGGTGAAGGTGGTGAATGGTGGGTTCAAAAAAATCTTCCATTAGATCCAAGAGCAGGGGATCGGCCAGTTTTTTGAGCTGATGATTGTAGGTCCTGATAACAATGCTGGCGCCATCTTCAGCAATCACATCGTATGGATCTCGCACCGTATCTCCATTCAGTGTGACATAACAGTATTTCGTAGTATAGCGAACCTGGACCTTCCCAAAAATGGATCCTACTTTCCTCTTCTTGCCTAACGAATAATCATGATAGGCCTTATAAGTGTTCAGAGTTCTCCTTTTGTCTGATACCCAGGTTCCCAAAAGTTTCTTGTGAATCGAGCCCATAAATCTAAGTGTGGATGGAGTCGTAGCCTGATTCAGAGGTTTCTCTAAAGGTTTAAAGTTAAAGGTAATAGTTCAGAGTTCGCCTGATGCGTCACATGAGCTTATCACCGAGGTCATTGACACCGCGAAGAATGCTGGCGCCGCTGAGATTTTGATTGGCACATGGTAGAATCATTAATCGTCCAAGCTTTGCAACCCAGAAATCTTTTTTGGTCACTCAATGATCGGTGGCGATGGTATGCAAAGTTTTGTCTTGAACCTCTTTGTTTATGATTCGTTCTGCAATGGATTTTGCCATTTCGATATCACCGCTTTTCGATAAGCTGATCGCAGAGTTCATGGTGGCTTGATCTTGTTTGGTTGTATCTGAAATTTTATCCAATGCGAGTTTGATCATTTTGATATCTCCGGTACCACTCGACGCAACAGCCAAATCGACCATCGCATCATCCTGTAATTCCCGGCTTTGAATGCCCTCTGCGATTGAGAAGGCATCTTTTAGCAGGGAAGATTGCCCGAGTGCGACCGCACAACTACGCCGAGCCTCGTCTTCTGAAGACTTGGCCCTGATATTTTCCAGGGCTCTGCGAACAATATTAACTTCTCCGGTTTTTGCCGCCCCCATTGCGAGAGCAGCGAGTGTTTCGTCTCTGAGGCTGGTTTCAGAAACTGCCATCGCTGCAATCAAGCGTTCCTCAAATCCAGCCTCTGCATTGACGTTTGATGAAGGTGATGAACCGTCATTTCCACATCCTGCCAACAGGACCATAGAAAGCGCCAAAATGACTAGATTGAATGACTTCATGAGTCTTGTTTTACCACCATTCGGATGGGGTTGTCACACTCAATCTTAAGCTACCAAAAGTCGTACCATCTTTGGTAGGAATAGAGATTATGGAACAAATCTTTGGCCGACCATTACCGTTTAACGGAAGACAGCAGTTCGCCTGCTAGTGATTGTCCCCGGTCCCTTACATATTGGTAGGTTCCGAAGAACATTTCATCAAAGCTCTGCTCACCCCAGGTAACCTCGCGAGTTGGATCCGGGTTGGCTGGATTCCGTTCCGAATTGTCCCATGCGGCGTGGAGGATGAGTTGACTGCCTTCGGGAACGCGGCGTGGTTGCTTCAGGACATAGGTATGTTGCCAGTTGAAGTTGTAATGAGGAACAGAGACGAGTGTTTCTCGTTGTCCATCTGGTGTGACCAGTTCAAATCGCATGGCTTTACCCCGGAAATGCATGTGGGGATTCATGGAGTAGAGTATGATATTGTCTTCAATGTCGCGTGTCTGACTCCACTCAAATGATCGATGATGTGGTGGTATCTTGATGGATTCATCAATGAATAATCCGGTTCTGAAAGAATGCTGCAGTTGCCCGTCTGCTAGATAAAGTCCCACTTGTGTTTCGTCGATGGTTTCTTTGCCATATGCGGTGTAATGCAGTTCGAGTAATAATCGTTCATTCTTCCTCAGCAAGACACCCGTATTTTCAGGGAATAAATCTCCTTTCACTCCCGGTGCATACCCTGTCAGCCATCTGCGATATTGTTTCCGTTCTCCTTCCTGAGGAACGATGAAAATAATCACATGATGCAAAGCTTGCCTGTCCCCAGGGTGCACATCAGCCCCGGTGATCCATGTATCCTCTTCAAATGGGGAATTCATGTGAATGTATTTGTAATCGATGATGCCATTGGAAGGTATCTTTTGGGGTGGGATGTCGATGATGTGCTGGGGTTTCCCCAAAGGCCATGGCTTGGCTGCCGCAACATCAACCGCCAATGGATCCTCTCCTTCTCCCCTGGGTGTTCCCTGTTCGATCCAATGAAGCAGCGTTTGTTTTTCCTCGGTGGTCAGCGATAGGTCTTGTGAAAAAGTGCCATGATGCGGATCCGCTTGCCAGGGCGGCATACGACGGGTCATCAATACCTCACGCATCATGTCGGACCACCCACGCGCTTTGCGGTAGCTGGAAAAAGCAAACGGACCAATACCTCCCTTCATATGGCAGCTGACACATTTTGCCTGAAGGATGGGTGCTACTTCTTTGGTATATGAAATGGTCTTGTTGCTGCGCTCTTCCCATGTTGGATAATGAATCAGGCAACCGGGTGCATCGGTTTGACTGACTTTAACGGGGCGATTTGCCAAAAGGTCTTCGATCGCATTTTTCAGATATGTTTTTGAAGCGGAGGGTTTTTCTTTCTCGTAACTCAAGCGATCATCCATTGCACCTCGGTAAAGAACCTTCCAATCAGTGGTCTCGATGAGAATGGCTTCCCCTGTTCGGTCAATCTTCAACGACCTGGCGACTTCCTGGGTGGTGTCGTCCAGAATCGGTAAGTTGACTTTGTAATCTGCAGCCTCATCCTTGAGGTCACTTCGCAGGTCCTGATCGTTCGCATTGAGCATCCAGAATCGAATGCCTTTTTTGCCGAACTGATCCTGTAGTTTGGATAAATCTTCATACCGTTTACGAACCAAGGGACATCCAATCCCATGACTGAAGATCACGATTCCTTTGGTTTTTGGATCCTTGTGATAATAAGACAATTGGTGAAAATTTCCATTTTGATCCATCAGACCAAAATCTTCGGCAACGTCCACTTCTTTGGCAAAAATTGGCAGGGTGATCCCAACCATCAATAAAGTCGAAACAATCAATTTCATAAGTCAAAGTTCATCGTTGGCGACTCATTCGGGGGAGAAACTTATACTAAAGGTCCCTTTTAGCCACCTCCTACGGTGTTAAACAACACCAGAGTCAAAAATGTTACAGCTCATGAACATTTTTTCCAGATCACAATTACGAATTTTTGTATCCCTCCACAGCCTATGCCGGATTTGACACAATGAATCAAGCAAAGCAGACTTCCGACCATGGTTCGATGGAACATTCACAAGTGTCTATTCCTGACATGCCTCCTAGTCCAAATCCACCCGGGCTTGAGGGTCGCAGGTCACGCAGAAGATACTTCAACTTTTTTCCCCATTGGCATCTACGGAGTGCGCAGCGCCGAAGATTTGGAAGTGGTTCATCAGGCCGGATTTAATTGTGTGGTAGGTTCCTCTTCCACTTCCTTTCTCGATAAAGCTCACACACTGGGAATCCGTGTCATTGCCTCTCCTGGCAGTGCGGTACGCAATTCTCTCAATAAAAAGGAATCGTCACTGCAATTTAAATTGGCTGATGAGCATCCCGCCTTCCTAAGCTGGTATCTGATTGATGAACCTGATTTGCATCGAGTACCACCCTGGAAGGTGGCCATGGATCAACGATTACTAAAAACCTTGCCGGCCCGATCACCCGTCAGCGTGGTTCTATATAACGGCTCGAATACGTTCGATTATGGAGATATTCCCGATATTCTCATGGTGGACCATTATCCGGTGCCTTGGACGCCTTTGTCTCACTTCGCAGAACGTATGAAAAATGCTCGTCATTCACTGCCAAAAGAAAAACCTGCATATGCAGTCATACAGGCATTTGATTGGGAATACTTTCGCGAGCTGTTGCCTAATGAGACTGAGTTCAGAGCTCCGACCTTGGAAGAATTGCAGTGCATGACTTTTATGGCCTTGGCGCAAGGAATGGATGGAATCATTTATTATACCCTGAGAGCCAGGGACTGGTATTTACCCAAACACCCTGACCTGTGGAACGGGCTTCAACAAGTCATTGATCAAGTGAAAGAAAACGACTTTTTGTTGTCTGCAAAACGATTGTGGTGGCTTCCTAAACATCAGATAACCCCATACAAATTGAGAAATAATGCGGCACTGGATCGGAGTATTTCCATGACCTTGTTTCAAGATAAGAATGGCATTAAGCATGTCTTGTTGATCAATACAACAGCCCATGCATTGGATCTTAAACTCCGACTGCCTGAGTCAGAGAACAGATGGTCCTCGGTATTTCAAGGAGATACACCTTTTGGGGGATTTAGATCCGAAGTCATTTACGATATTCCTTTTGAACCTTACCAGGTGCGTCTTCTCAAAGGATTTGAAACTGCATCCTTCGTTTTGCCTTAAACGTTGAATGCCCAACTCGGATTATTCCATTGCCCGGAATTACACAGATCGATACCTTCAATTGATGAATTTTCGTGAAGCGTCCACTGTCCTGATTTGGGCTGTCACCTCCTGGTTCCTCATCCCAGAAGTTCAGTTGACCGGGCAAATTACTCCAGCAGTGGATGGCCCTGCACCTTTAAGCCCTGATGAAAGCTCCAAAGCTTTCCAAATTCCACCAGGTTTTAAGATAGAATTGGTGGCGTCTGAACCCCTGATCGAAGAGCCTTCGGGAGTCTGCTGGGATGCTGAGGGGCATTTCTATGTTTGCGAGCTGCACGGTTACAATTTGGAAGGTCAGTATGACATTGAAGCGCTGAACAAAACGGGAAAACTGGATCGAATCGTTCGTCGAATTCAGGCCAATGATCAGGCTAAAAAAGCTGCTGAGGCCGAAACTTACGGGGTGATCAAACAACTTTCCGATGACGATGGTGACGGGCGCATGGATCGTTCCATCGTTTTTGCAGAGGGTTTGCCTCCGTGTTTTGGGATGGTGCCAGCGCGCGATGGTATCATTGTTGTCTGTGCTCCAGATATTTATTATTTGGCTGACCTCGACCAGGATGGAGTGGCCGATGTTCGTGAGCGCCTGTTCACTGGATTCCAGGAAGGAGTATTGGAACGACGCATCAATGCTCCTCAATGGGGGATCGATAACTGGATTTATGTGGGAAGTGGCGGCCGAGCCGATGAGGTTACCGGACCTTATCTGAAAGAGCCTGTTGCTTTGGGACGCTCTGATTTTAGGTTTAAGCCAGATGGATCCGCCATAGAGCCGGTGACTGGGAGTACCGATACCTTTGGTCATACTTTCACAGCCGAGGGAGATCGATTGACGATTGGAACGGGCACTCCCGGATATCAGGTCCTTCCCTTTCCTTGGCGTTACCTGAAACGAAATCCAGATTTATCCATTCCGTCATTGGAGCGAAACGCGGCGAATTACCAGGCGACCTTTCCCATAGCAGAACCTCATCCCTGGCGCGTGCGACGGGCTAATGACCCGGGATTTTCAAAGTATTACACTGAACGATACGGCAAGGCAGAGTCGACCCCCAGTGGATATTTCACTTCAGCCTGTTCACCTTTCATTTATCGTGACGTTGCTTTCCCGGCAACCTTTAGGGGACATAATTTCTCATGTGAACCGGCCCAAAATTTGATTCATCATTCCATTCCCCAATGGGATGGTCCGATGCTTCATTTAGTGAAAGGTGGAAAAGCGGGTGAAGAATTTTTAAGCACCACTGATCAATGGTTTCATCCTATGAACCTCACCCATGGTCCCGATGGTGCGATGTACATCACCGATTTTTACCGAGAGATCATCGAGGATTACTCAGCCATACCGCGTTACCTTCAACAGCAATACGGCTTGGACAACGGAAAAAATCACGGTCGAATTTGGCGTTTAACTCATGAAGACGCACCCAGGGTGCTTTCCACCCGAATGTCCGAACTTTTTAATGCCCAGCTCGCTGAAGAAGTAGGTAGCCCCCATGCATGGAGGCGTGAAACCGCCCGTCGTTTACTCATTGAGCGACGAGCCACCAAGACTGTTGCCAGAATCACTTCACATTTGGCCAATCGAAGTGGTTCCCCTGAGGCGGCCATCAATGCACTTCACACTTTGGAAGGCATGGGTGTTTTGACAGCAGAAGCATTCCGCCTGGCTTTTGCTCATGATCATTGGTCAGTTCTGCGTCACGCACTCATCATGGGTGATCAGCAGCCAAAAGATTCGGAAGTTTCAAGGGTTATGGCTGATTGGTTGTCGGAAATCATAAACTACCGCAACGAGCCACGTTTGCTCCTGCAAATAGCATTGAGCCTGGGTGAGTTTCAAACCTCTGGAGCTTTGGATGCACTGGCTTACCTTGCGGATCAACATGGTGAGATTCGTTGGATGGACACAGCTCTGGCGAGTTCTGTTTTTCAACGCGAGGACGCATTGTTAAGCCGGATCCTGCTCAGAGGTCATTCCGATTCCTCGTTGGCTGAAACACTGGTTGCGACTCTTGCATCTCGTGGAGACCGGTTTCAAATTCAAAAAGCCAAATCCGCCATTAAGTTCCTGGCCAAAGCTCCTCACAAGGATTTGTTCAACCGTATATTGGATTCGGGTCTGGCAGACTCAAAAGCGGTATTGGCCAGAATTGAAATTCAAGCTCCGGAAATTCCTGATCAGGAAACGATAAAAATCATAGAAGAACAAATGCCCCATTATTTGGCAGCTTTGAACCAGCCCATCGATCCTGAAGCAGGGAGGGTTTTGTTTAAGGAACATTGTGCCAGCTGTCATCAGGCAAGAGGCCTTGGAACATTGGCGGGTCCCAACCTGGATTCTGAATGGCAACGTGCACCTGAGATCATCGTTCGTGACATTTTGTTTCCTAATGAAAAAATTACCGAAGGATTCGAAACGGTCCGGTTGGAGATGAGAAGAGGATCTGACGTGATTGGCCTGATGGCTTCTGAATCTCCAACCAGCGTGACATTAAAGTTTCCGGGCGGACAGGATTATACTTTTCTCAAGAAACACATTCATCGGATTCATACTCATCAAGTATCGATGATGCCCGCACAATTTTCTGAAGTGCTCAACCCACAGCAAGTCGCCGCTGTTGTCGCATTTCTGCGCAGCAGGGTACCGTAAACTCGATTGCTTTTTTCTTCATCTGGATTGAATCCCTATTCCAACATCGAATATAATATTTGAATCATGTTGATCGTACACGTTTTTGTTCATGTCAAAGAAGATCAAGTGGAAGCATTCAAATTGGCCACACTTGAAAATGCCCGCAACAGTGTTCAGGAAGAGGGAATCGCCCGGTTCGATGTCGTGCAGCAAAAAGAGGATCCCACACGTTTCGTTCTTGTCGAGGTCTATCGCGATGCCGAAGCGCCTGCCAGGCACAAGGAGACTCAGCATTATTTAACATGGCGGGATACAGTCACATCCATGATGGCCGAACCAAGGCACAGTATCAAATACGACAATTGTTTCCCAGATGAAGATGGATGGTGATCTTCAATTCGATTTTACCACGGCCGGACGCATTATTTTTGGATGTGGGAGGCTGAATCAATTGCCGGAATTGGTTGGACACTTGGGGCCACGTGTCTTCGTTGTTTGCGGTGGCAATGCCGCGCGGGTGAATCCGATACTGGATTTATTGAAACAAAACGGATTTACCTCACGGTTATTTCAGGTTGATCAAGAACCCAGCATCGCATTTATCCAGCAGGGCATGTTACAGGCCAGGGAAGGCTCGGACTGGGTGCTGGGTTTTGGGGGTGGGAGTGTGATTGATGCAGCCAAGGCCATTGCTGTCATGACACTTCAATCAGGAGAAGTTCTGGATTATTTGGAAGTCATTGGAGCAGGTAAAAGTTTTGAAAAACCAGGTCTTCCGGTCGTCGCAATCCCCACGACAGCAGGAACAGGATCTGAGGTGACAAGGAATGCAGTGTTGGCCTCACCCCAGCACCAGGTCAAAGTCAGTATGCGCCACCCTTCCATGCTTCCATCCCTGGCCCTCGTAGATCCGTCCCTCACTCTTTCATGCCCACCAGCTGTTACCGCTGCGACGGGTCTGGATGCTCTGACTCAATTGATTGAACCTTTTCTTTCCTGCAAGGCGAACCCAATGACGGACGGATTTTGCCGTCAGGGAATTCCACTGGCTCTCGAGTCCATCCGCCGCGTATTTCACGAACCCAATGACGAATTCCATCGCACTCAAATGGCTCTGGCGAGTTTGCTTGGAGGCCTGGCTTTAGCGAACGCAGGACTAGGAGTTGTCCATGGAATCGCGGGTCCTTTTGGGGGTATGTTTTCTCACGCTCCACACGGTGCGGTATGTGCCGCATTGTTACCTGCTTCCCTGAAAATTAACGAACGCGTCCTGAAGGAAAGGTATCCAAATCATGCTTGTCATCTGCGTTTGAAGGAGTTGACAGAAATGATCGTAGGGGTTCAGGGTGCACCTTTTGATCAAGCCCTTCTATGGATCCAGGAAACAGTCGATATGTTAAAAATACCGGGCTTGCAATCTTATGGATTAATCCAGGAGCAGATACCCACGTTAGTTGAGAAATCAATGAAAGCCAGCAGCATGAAAGGAAACCCCATACCACTCACACCCGACGAAGTGTCCGAGCTCATTCAACTGGCTTGGTAATATCAATTCGTTCAGGGTTGGATGGTTTGATGTTTCCACGTTTTCCATAAATCAACATCCGGGTCACCAATCTTGACAGTGTAGGAGCCTTTCTTAAATACCCATGGCCTGATTCGATTCCCTTGAATCCTCATCGCATAGACCAGACTGTCATCCGATTCGTCATAAACTTTGACAACCGCGTTGTTTACCTTTTCAAAGGTTAATTCCGGAAGAAATCCTGCAGGCTTACGCCCGTCGTTGTCTGTTGCGTGAATTCGCAAAGGCCACCCCGGAAATTGATCTTCCTTTTTGATTTCTCCGGCATCGGTTTGAAGTCGATAACACTCGATATCGATGGTTTGGGTTTGTTTATTGAATCGAACGATACCGTAACCCGATGACTTGTCGTGAAGGGTATTGATCCTTCCCGGGCGATATTCCTTCTCCGGATTTCCGATCGCCCAAACAGTCATTCGATTTCCAAATGAATCTTTGTATTCTCCGGTGTTTGGACCATTGACCCGGTTGCGAACTGGACGACCTTCCTCATCAGGTCGCCAGGATCGTGGGTAACCTGCGGCAATGGATGGGACACAAAACGCGTAGCCTGCATCGTTCCAGTTCTCCACTCCATAGCGCGTTATGGAAGGCAAGTGTTGATCTCCGGCCAGGTGAAAAGCTAAGCCCTTTCGCAAAATGGAAATGGCGCGATTGCGGGGTGATTGAGGCCATCCGTTGGAATCGAGATCTGCATAAATGAATTCCTGCTTGGCCCCGTAATAATTGGCCAGGTTAATAAAAATTGTTTGGCTCATCAGGCACTTGAAATCCGCTCCCCGCCAATCCTCAACCCAGGTTTCAAGAAAAGATTCCTGTCGCTTACCCAACAATTCCAAACCAGGTTGATCCAACAAAGTGGTGTCAAAGGAGGGATCCTTAAGATGATCGGCACGTCCTTCCCACGTTGCAACAGCTCGAGGGCCGGTCTTGAACATCCGATCCGCGATCAATGCAAAACTGACTCGACCATAGGTCATTTCTCCATGGAACGGCGTGATGTTTTGAAGAACAGGATCAGGGTCAGGCAGATCCGGATGATGGCTGGTCTGGGTCCGATGGACCGCATTCACAAACTCCGGATGCTGAATATAACCACCGTCTGTCGAAGTATTACCACCTTGCATGGGAGCACCGCCTTCACCCCAGATATTGCCTTGATAGACATCATGATCATCGGGCAAACAAATCGTAATCCGATCTCTCATTAAGTCTCCAAACGACCAGCCCAGCAAATACCATTTACGCAAATAATTTAGTACCGGCCTTTCGACACCTTCACGTATGATTCCGTAGCCTCCCACGTTTTCGTAAATCTGGTCGCCTGAGAAAAAGAGCACATCTGGATCCTGGATATTGACATTGCGCACGATTTCACGATTTGGAAATCCGGTATCCTGATTTCCGGTGAAACCGGCGACAACGATGGATTCCTTTTCCACGGGATCTTTCCGTATCCAACCTTCATACTCATCAGATCCATAAACAATTCGATAACGACGATCACTCTTTGCATTCCAATCGCTTACCCGCCAAGAGGCAGTCCTGCTCAAAGGATCGATTTTTGCTATTAATCCACTGGATTCGTCCTCCTTTTCTCCAAAGTGCAAAAAAACTTCCGAAGGTTCCTCGATTCCGAGCGGCGGCATCTGAGCAGTGATTTTCAGGACGTAGCCTTTTGCGTCGCGGTGTAGGCTATGCATCGTCCATAGGATGGGTCCCCATGCACGGTTGCTGTGGGCTTGGAGTTTGGATCCTCTGATCTTCCAGTCGCGAAACCAAAACCGTGCCTTTCCGGTCGAATGATTATTGACGAGAGCGATATTTCCCTGAACAAGAGAATCTCTCAGACGTGCTGCATGAAAACCATAACTTGCTCCGGTTTCCACATTAAGCGCCTCTATTGAAACCAGGAAGAAATTGCCTCGTGTTTCACCTCTCATCACGAGAACAAGATCTTCCAAAGCGTGTTGCGGAATTAAATTTCTGGACTGACTGTCTCCTATGAACAAATGCCCATCGTGAGTCAAACCAATATCCAGACCTTTCCCTTTGATGCAGCGAGCACGGTAATCATTGATCTCGTCACGTATGCCGATACGAAAACCCACGGATCCTTTCACATGACTGCGGGTAAGACTCCCGACTCGAACTTCCATTTCAAAAGTGCCTTCATGGCCGCCCGTATCGTAAGTGAGCAGATGGACATTTCGATTGCTTCCGCCCTGGACACATTCCAGGCGACCTTTTTCAATCCGCCAGTCTTCCATGGGATTTGCCCAGTATTCCGGGCCGATCCACACACGGTCGGGGGTTGTTTGCCAGTGACTTTGAAAGGACAGATCTTGTGCCTGAATCCATGAAGTGAGAAAAATCAGACAGGAGATGACATTAGGCAACTTCCAATTCATGAGGCTTCTTGAGAATCGATTTTTTGCGAGTGGCTGTGGATCTTCATGATTGAATTACTTCTCCTTTTTCTTTTTCTCTTTGGAAGGCTGTCGAGATTGAACCACGCACCCGACAAGAACCAGCCCCGCGGTCACTGCGAGTCGTATCTCCGGTTTGGCCTCCATGGGTTCCAGCAACACCATGGCACCCAACAACGAGGAAAGAAGAATCAATGCTCCATTGAACAAATATAGAATCAGAAAAAAGCCAACGACCGCACCCACGCCCAGGCTTACCCAGGTCCATGGTTCCTGTAGAAAAGGTTCCGAGAGAAAATAACCAAGGTAAGCACCGGTTAATAGTCCACCCAGACGAAGCACCATTTTTTGCAGGAATACGCTCAGAAAGGCGCCAATGATGCCTACGACCAGAGGAATCAACCACCACCACCAAGCAGGTTCCTCCGCCGGCAATGCCCACTGTGCCAGCAAAGAAGCAACTAAAAACCCAATGGTCGCAAAGAAAAGCCAATACAACTTTCGTCCCCACAACAACAGCGCAATCCCAACGGCAACACCCGCTGCAAAATTCAACTGATCCGGCGTCAGGTTGATGTCTGGTATCTGAAAGGGAAGTTCCATTTCCAAGGTGCGATATGAATGAGCAACTTACCTCCTGTGTGAAGTGGATCAATCTTAAAAGCATGGGTCACTCTTAACATTCCCATATGCTCGGTCCCCAATGATGCCCTCGAAATAGTTTTTTCTTATTGATTCATGGTTCATCTGGTATTCATGCTGGACTCGTTGTTCACTGTGTAGGGGGGGGCTGGATTTAAATGAATAGATATGGGTTGTTGACAAAGCGTTTTTTGGCTGCTCGAAAGCTTGGATTTAATTTTTTTGGTACATCCAGAACCAAGCTTCCTCAACACGTGAAATTTGGAAGCAAGGTGGTTCCTCTCGTTTACCCAAGCGATGAGGGATACATGTCGGATATTATTAATCTTTGGTTGGATGATGAATACGGTTTGCGCCAAAGAGGGGGGGACCCTTCGACCATTGTCGATGTAGGTGCTAACATTGGTTTGTTTTCTCTTTGGGCAAGATATTTTTACCCAGAGGCAAATATTACAGCCATTGAACCTAATCCCAGGGTTTACCATGAATGTTGCAAGAACTTGGCCAATTCCAATGTTAAAGTCCTGAACGTGGGTATCAGCCAAAGGGAGGGGAGGGCCATGATGGATGATACTGGAAATTCTCGCAATGCTTCAACTGTTCCAATGAGTGATGGTGACATTCACCTCATGCCTCTATCCTCCATTTTGGAGGAATTGGGAGGGAGCATTGACTTGCTAAAAATGGACTGTGAGGGGTTTGAGTGGGACATTTTTTCTGACTCCAAAGCCTTTGAGGGAATTGGAGAAATAAGGATGGAATATCATTTGGGGAGTTCACATACGATCGAATCACTAAAGTGTATCACACACGACCTGGGATATCGAATGACTCACTGTAATCCAAATCAAGGTTTTGGTATAGCCTGGTTCGAGAAGCGTTAAAATTGGCTCTTGAAGTCCACAACCTAGATTGGGGTTGTAATTTTATCTGGTACACCGGGAGGGATTCGAACCCCCAACCCTCTGATCCGAAGTCAGATGCTCTATCCAGTTGAGCTACCGGTGCTGCCAATTGGATAGGCATCATGTCGTTCACTATCGAGTTGGTCAATACCGTTTTGAGGATATCTAATTTTGAGCCTGGTGCGTATGCTTGGGGAAGGAAATCCAGTTTAATTCACAGCGAATCGAAGACCAAATGCACATGGGGCAATCGCACTTTTCAAGTTTCGTTTTGGCCGCTGAATGATTCACATTTCAATGTGATTTTCCGAATTTTGAATTGTGGGAGTGACCATTTCATGGTCCTGTCGATCTTCAAGGAATCACGCCAATTCTGCTTAACCAAAACCATTTATCTGCCTATTGGGTGCAGTTATTCTTTAAGTCTGGTTTGGGCTATGGTTTCGATCGTTTTAGCCAGATCCAAATCTTTTTCGGTCACTTTATTTCCTGCATCATGTGTCGTCAGGCTGATGCGGACTTTACTATAAACATTCAATAGTTCGGGGTGATGGTTTGCCTTTTCACAAGCGAAGGCCATTTCAGTGATGAATCCCATGGCTTCGGTAAAACTGGAAAAGTTGTATTCGCGGTGAATCGCGTTTGATTCAAAACGCCAACCTGCGAGGCTGTTCAAAGCTTCTTGGATTTTTTGTTCAGTCAATGCTGCTTTCATCCCTTCACTTCATGATGTGTTTCATGATCTGTCAATCGTTCAGGATCGGAAAGGTCGATAGGTGTTTGTAGGTTCAAGCCGTCAGACGAGCTAGCTGGAAATTGGCAATCCCATTAAACTCCCCGCAATAAAATCCGCTTCATGGTTTTAGCTCATGTTTGTAATCGGTCTATTTGATGGACAAGTTTTTCTCTCACTTGATTGTAAACCAACTTGACGATGATCAAAGGCAACCCGGAGAGCAAAACTCCAAGTAAGTTAGCTTTCACATCATCCCAGTCAAAAATCCTGCCAGGTATCACTCCGTGTAATAACTCAGAACCTACGGCAAGAATCGTTAGCACCGATAATGTGAGTGCAAGTCTATTCAGCCCATTGACTTTCCTGGTTGTTCCCGAATTTGAAGCATACATAAATGCAACCGTAATGTAAGAAAACGTGACGAGGTGTTTCCCTTTATCCAGGTAATTCCTCACTAAATATTCTGAGATACCATCATAAAACCCCAATAAAATTCCATCAACAATCAGAATGACCATTCCTTTTCCTTTCTGCGTGCACCCCATTCCGGGGATCATCAAATGCAGAATACAATATTCTCCACTTTAATTTGTCCTACGTTGGAAAAGGCAATTTGGATGCCTGATTTTTCAAAAAGTCACCTATCAGTACATTTATGGATGAAACCTCCACCGATCCAAGGATCTGGGAAGTCGTTTGGTTAGATTGGTGGCTATTCGATTACAACCTGTGTTTCATAGCCAGCTTGTCCAGGTGTTCGGCAAGTTGCTGTCTGCGTCTTTGGGCTTCATCGGATTCGTGTTCGCTTCCGTGGACATCTCCTTTGCGTTCCAGCTCTTCAGATCGTTTCTGGTGGTATCTGGCAAGCGATGCGAGGCCATTGATATATCCTCCATCCAATTCGGACCGAGCCTGATCCTCCAGGATGTCGTTCATGCGAATGAGTTGTTGCTGATGCAGCTTTAATTCATTTCGTTGAAGGTATAGCACCCACGAAATGAGGATACAGGCCCATGCGGTGAAAAGTGCGATGAGTGGAGCAAAGCTGTCGCCGAACTGACCTCTCCGATCCACACGCCAATTGAGCCCAAAATGATCCAGGGCTTTGTCGAGCAGGTAAGGGTAAGCGCCCCACAGCGCTGCCGCCAAAACCAAAATAGTGATCCAGAATCTTGGTTGGAGTTTGGATGAGTCATTCATATACGTGTCCTTGGCTGGTTTCTTTGATAGCTGATTCAGGGTTGCATGTCAGCCAAAAATGGCTCAGCAGTAAACAAACCGGGAGTATGCATAAGAGATGGGAAACATTTGGGACGTACATGGTGGGGGCACACCACAAGCTTCCCGCGATCCCTGTAATGTGGACATCCGAGTTTTCAGGAAGAAGTTAGGGACCGAGCGGAATCAGTCCCTCCATTTTTTAAATTTTTGGTCTGGAAAATAGGGCTTCCGTTCTAATTCTTTGTGCTTGGATATTTTCGGTCTGTCCGATTCAATCATCCCATCCCTAACCTGTGAATTCATGTCTGGTCATAAGGTGTTATGAAAAAGCAAACAGTATTTGAAAATCTCTCACCATTGCGTCGCCGAGCCTTCATTGGGAAAATGTTTGCGGCAGCCGGTTTTTCGGCATCGGGCCTTCATCGCATGGAGGCTCAGGATAAAAAAGGTAAAGATCCGTATCCCGGATTTGTGTCAGAACACGCGCGGGAGTGGAACATATTCAAACCTGAGATTCGCATCACTCGATTGGAGACTTTTTTGATTCAACCTCGTTGGTTGTTTCTGAAAATTCATACCGATGAAGGAATCATTGGATTGGGAGAACCCATCACGGAGGGACGTGCCAGAACATGTGCCGAAGCTGTGGCGGAAATGGAACCTTATCTGGTTGGTAAAGATCCACGGCACATCGTCCATCATTGGCAGGCACTTTACCGCCATACCTTTTATCGTGGAGGCCCCATACTGACCAGTGCGCTCAGTGGCGTGGAACAAGCCTTGTGGGATATCAAAGGAAAAGCGTTGGGTGTTCCGGTTTATGAGCTGCTGGGTGGCCCCACGCGAGATCGGGTGCGGGTGTATGCACACGTCGGAAATGATCCAGAACGCATCAAGGAGCGCAAAGCGGAAGGATTCACGGCATTCAAAACCGGCGTTCATTCCCGAAACGGACTGGGTGTGGTGGCTTCACAAGCTGACATTGAAAAGGCTGCCGAAACATTTGCCCGCATCCGGGAGGCGGGTGGAAAAGATGTGGACATTGGCATTGATTTCCATGGGGCGATTTCACCGCAAAACGCCAAATTACTCATTAAGGCGCTGGAACCTTATCAACCCCTCTTCATTGAAGAACCGGTGCAATGTCAAAACGTGGATATCATGGCGGACATCGCACGAGGAACTCATTTACCCATTGCAACGGGAGAAAGGATTTTTACCAAATGGGGATTTCGTGAGATCCTTGAAAAAGGAGCCGCCAGCATACTTCAACCGGACCTTTGTCATGCGGGGGGCATTCTAGAAACTCGATTGATCGCCGGGATGGCCGAGGCCTACTATGCCTCCATCGCTCCCCACAATCCTTTGGGGCCCATTTCGCTGGCCTCAGGTCTCCAGGTGGCGGCCTCAGTTCCAAATTTTCTGTGCCAGGAACAGGTGAGTATGGGTGAAGGATACCTCAAACAACCCTTCCAGGTGGAAAACGGATATGTCAAAGTGCCGACCGCGCCCGGACTGGGTATTGAATTGGATGAAGATGCCATCCAGGACAAGTTGGGTCACGATTGGCGCAACCCGCAGACATATGACAAACGAGATGGCTCTGTAGTGGACTGGTAAAATTTTTAAAACAAAAACATGATGAAAACGAAGATAAAACGACTCGGGCTGACTTGCATGGCAGGTTTAAGTTGCCTTGCCGCTCAAGCCCAACACAAGGTGGTCCCTCTGGAACTCTTCAGTACCCTCGAAGGTATGGAAGTAACGCTTTGGGCCAAATCACCCATGCTCTACAACCCCGCCAATATGGACATCGACAAGGACGGTCGGATTTGGGTTTCGGAGGGTGTCAATTATCGACGACACTATGATCGGAAGCCCGAGGGTGACCGCATCATGGTGCTTGAAGACACCGATGGCGATGGTCAGGCGGACAAGGAATGGGCCTTTGTTCAGGAACCTTTCCTGCGTTGTCCCATGGGTGTGGCGGTCATCGACAACAAAGTAGTGGTATCCATGGCGCCCGACATGATTGTTTACACGGACGTGAATCGCGATTTGGTATTTGACCCCGAAGTGGACAAGCGCGAGGTGTTATTGACCGGATTCAACGGTCGCGTTCACGATCACAGTTTGCATTCTGTGACCGTCGGGCCGGACGGGCAATGGTATTGGAACGCCGGAAATTGCGGAGCGGTTTTCACCGATCGATCCGGTCGCACCTTTCGAATGGGGAGTTCCTACATGACGCAGGAAGTGGCAGGCAAAGCCAGTGATGATGGTCATGTTTATGTCGGTGGCTTCACCGCTCGAATGAATCCGGACGGAAGCTGGGTCAATGTCATTGGTTTCAATTATCGCAACAGCTACGAGCAGACCGTCACATCATTCGGAGACGTTTTCCAAAATGACAATGATGATCCACCCGCCGCAAGGACAACCTGGGTGATGGAATATGGTAACGCTGGATTCAGTTCTTTCGATGGTCAACGTTCCTGGAGGGCGGATCAACGACCCGGGCAAACCACGCAAATCGCCGAATGGAGACAGGAAGATCCGGGCACGATGCCGTCCGGTGACGTTTATGGTGGTGGCGCTCCAACTGGAATTGCCTATTATGAAAATGGTGCACTCGGCAAACAATATCGTGGTATGCTTCTTTCCTGCGAACCCGCACGTAACACTGTCTTCGGATACCTGCCGGTGATCGAAGGAGCCGGGTTCAAATTGGAACGTTTCAATTTCCTGACCACGAACAGCGAGGAGGAGTTTGATGGAGCTGACTTCACTGGAGGTTTTCGAGATCGCACCAAAGACAGCAAAGTATTGTTTCGGCCTTCCGATGTTGCCATTGGTCCCGATGGTGCTGTTTATGTGACGGATTGGTATGACGCTCGTGTCGGTGGTCACGGTGACCTGGATGACACTCTTTCGGGAGCTATTTATCGAGTTGCCCCGAAGGGATTCAAACCCAGGGTTCCCAAATTTGACACCACCTCCACAGCAGGTCTGGTTGCGGGACTCAAGAGTCCTGCGGTCAATGTCAGGGCGGCCGCTGCCATGAAACTGAGAGAGCAGGGCGGGGAAGTTGTGAATGATGTCAAAAATCTTTTGAACTCTGACAACCCGTACCATCGAGCCCGTGCCGTCTGGGTGTTGGCGGATTTGGGCGAAGAAGGTCTAAAGCTAGTGCGACGACAGCTTCGAAGCGACCACGAGGAGATGCGCATTGTGGCCTATCGAGCTTTGAGAAGGCAAAGCAAGGGGCTGATTCGATTGTCCAAACGCATGGCACAAGATCCTTCTCCAGCCGTTCGTCGCGAAGTGGCTTTGGCGATGCGAGACATTCCTTTTACCCGGTCCAAAGATGTGTTGGTTGAAGTCGCCAAACGTTATGATGGTGTGGATCGTCATTACCTTGAAGCTTTGGGCACCGGGGCAACTGGTAAGGAAGGTAAACTTTACGATGTTCTGGTATCTGAGTTGGGGAGTCAGGACAGCGTGAACTGGTCCACCGCCTTTGCCAACATTGCCTGGAGATTGCATCCTGCTCAATCTGCCGAAGCGTTCACTCAACGCGCCCTGGCGGAAGGTTTGAGTGAAGACGAACGAAAGGCTGCCCTCGTAGCTCTCGCATATGCCGGAACCGAAGAGGCGGTCCACGGTGTTGTCGAGGCAGCATCGCAAGCCAAGGGTATGGTGCAGGCACACGCCGTTTGGTGGTTGTTGAACCGTAAAGGAAGTTTATGGGCGGACTATCATCTGGATGCCGTTCTCAAGGAAAAAGGAATTTACGATCCGGAATCCGTAGTCGTGGTTCCCATGCAGGTGCCCGAAGCCCCGGAAACTAAACTACCCCCTATCGAAGATATATTAAAACTCAAAGGTGATGTAGAAAAAGGCAAGCTGCTTGCCACTGCCTGTTACATGTGCCACAAGATTGGTGAGAATGGTATCGATTACGGACCGGACATCACCGCCTTTGCACGTGCTCAGACTTCGGAAGTTGTGTTAAGGTCCATGATCGATCCATCAGCGGAAATTTCTCACGGTTATGGCGGTTCGGTCGTTACGACCAAGAACAAGGAAGTGGTTCATGGTCGTGTCTTATCCAATGCCGATCCTGTCATCGTGCAATCCCAGGGTGGCATCATGCAGATGATCCCCAAAAACAAAGTGGAATCGGTCAAGGGCCTGAGGCGTTCCCTCATGCTCAGCGCCGAACAATTGGGCATGGATGCCCAGGCACTGGCTGATGTGCTGGCTTATTTGAAAAGTTTGTAAACTCTCGCCAGACCAACTGAATAAAACCTTGAAATGACAACAGTTTGAATTGAACCAAAAAAACAGGCCCGGACCTTGGTCTTGGGCCTGTTTTTCGCATTGACTCCCTGAAACTCTTACCGAGCAGACCATCGACTTCTCAAAGTAGAATCAGCCATGAACGATGAACTTCAGATCATTCAGAGCGACGCCGGTCTCCTGGCCGACATCCATTCCATGGTCGTGCAGACTCGCACCGCGATCTCTCGGACCGTCAATGCCGGCATGACCCTTCTTTATTGGCGGATCGGGAAGCGTGTTTTGACGGAAGTTCTTGGAAATCAACGAGCCGACTATGGCGATGAAATTGTCGCTACACTGTCGAGACAATTGGAAGATGAATATGGCAAGGGCTTTTCCGAGAAAAGCCTTCGAAGAATGGTCCAGTTTGCCGAAGTGTTCCCGGAAGGGGAGATTGTCGCTACACTGTCGCGACAATTAGGATGGTCTCATTTTAAGGAGATCATCCCGCTTAAAAACGATCTCCAACGCGAGTTTTACGCCGAGATGTGTCGGGTGGAACGTTGGAGCGTGCGCACTCTACGCGAAAAGATCGGTTCCATGCTCTTCGAACGCACCGCCATCTCGAAGCAACCCGAAGAAGTGGCCAAAGCCGAACTGGCAGACCTTAGGGCAGAAGACAAACTCACACCCGACCTGGTCTTTCGCGATCCCTACGTCCTCGACTTCCTCGGCCTCAAAGATCGCTACATGGAAAAAGATCTCGAAGATGCCATCCTTCGGGAACTGGAGAGTTTCCTTCTGGAACTGGGAAGCGGCTTCACCTTTCAGGCACGACAGTTCCGCATCTCCATCGATTCCGACGATTATTATCTGGACCTACTCTTCTACCACCGTGCTCTAAGGCGACTTGTTGCCATCGAGCTGAAATTAGGAGATTTCAAACCTGAGTACAAAGGCCAGATGGAACTCTACCTACTCTGGCTGGCGAAACACGAGCAACAACCCGGCGAAGAATCACCCCTCGGCATCATCCTCTGCGCAGGTAAAAAGGAAGAGCAGATCCAACTGCTCGAACTCGGGCAATCCGGCATCCACGTCGCCGAATATCTCACCGCCCTTCCATCCCGCGAACTCCTCCGCCAAAAACTCCACACCGCCATCCAAACCTCCCGCGCCAGGCTGGACCAGGATCAAGAAAGCGAAAGATGACGACCTTCCCGAACTACGACCAAAAACAAAGTGGAATCGGTCAAGGGCCTGAGGCGTTCCCTCATGCTCAGTGC
>CAYFHO010000074.1:0-24018 GCA_964342825.1 uncultured Verrucomicrobiota bacterium | reverse complement strand
AGGGTGCTTTTTTGAATGCATCCAACCCTTTTATACACAACATGTTGCTGTACAATCTTAAAATTCATCTTTTTAATTTAGATGCGTTTGCCCTGTGTTTCTTTTGGATTATTAAGGCACCTGAGCAGAGGCTGGACGTCACAAGCTGGATTGAATTAAATTCACTTCATGACAAGCAGATCAATATGCTGGATAGCAGCCATCACTGGGTTGGCTTGTGTCATCCTTCAGGCGAGCAATCCACCTCCCAACGTGGTCCTCATAATGGCTGACGATCTCGGTTATCACGACTTGGGGTGTTACGGGCACTCAATAATTCAAACTCCAAATCTCGATCAGTTGGCCAAGGAAGGTGTTCGATTGACCAGTTTTTACAGTGGCGCAACCGTATGTACTCCGTCACGCATGGCCTTGCTTACAGGTGCCTATCCTGTCCGGCTGGGTTGGAGCAAAGGTGTCGTTGGTTATATGATTCCCAAACATCGAGGGCTTTCCCCGAAAGCCCTGACGATGGCGGAGGTGTTCAAGAATTCTGGTTATGCTACCGGACTGTTTGGTAAATGGCATCTTGGAGACGAACCTCCATTTCGTCCACACCGCCAGGGTTTTGATACGGCCTATTACCTCAATAAAAGTAACAATCAGACCACAAAAATTTGGAGAAATGACCTTGTAGTGGAAGATCCTTTCGAGAACCGATTCTTGACGGAGAAATTCACTCATCATGCCAAAGATTTCATTCGCAAAAACCGGCACCAACCTTTTCTTCTGTATCTTCCATACACAGCTCCACATTTCCCGGTGGAATCACATCCTGAATTCAAAGGAAAATCCGCTTTTGGTGTTTATGGTGATGTGGTTGAAGAATTGGATTTCAGGATAGGAGAAATTCGAAAAACGCTGGAAGAAAATCAGTTGATTGAAAAAACCATCATTGTATTTCTATCCGACAATGGACCTCAACCAGGAGAAAAGGCACAGGCAAATCCTTATCGAGGGATGAAGTGGGATGCCTTGGAGGGAGGAACCAGGGTTCCCTGTATCCTATCGTGGCCTGGAGTCGTTCCCCCATCCAGCGTGTCTGATGACATGATTGCTGCCATTGATCTCTTACCCACATTGGCACACGCCTGTGGAATAAATCTTTCCTCCATGACCAAAGGAATTCCTAAAATCGATGGAATCAATGTTTGGGATACATTCATTCAAAAGACAAACTCTTCGCACCCAAGGAATGAACTGCTCTACTGGCATGGATCCAAAGGATTTCAGGCCATTCGGATTGGACAGTGGAAATTATTTCTTAATGCACAGGATGCCTTACCTGATCATTCAGGTCACGAAGCAGCTCTCTTTGATTTATCCAAGGACCCTCGAGAACAGACGAATTTAAGTGAGCAATATCCAGAAAAAGTAAAGAAGATGAGATCTGTTGCGGAAAAATACATACAAGATTTGTCCGAAAACATCACACCATTGGCAAGTTACGCACCAGGTCAGAAGAGTGTTTCTGAATGAAAGCTGGAATTGTGATTCAGAGGCAGAACAAATCAATGACCCGTGGCAATTCCAACGCAGGATTGATTCAGTTCTTCTGCGTGTTTCAACGAGCAATTACGTTTTTAAAGTTTATTTGTCATAGAAGACTCTGTATCTTGATCCAAATGTTCCCAATCTATGCCATCATCACTTCTCTGGCGCTTTGCGCTGTGTTGATTCATGGGGAGGAACCAACCGGAACGGTCCTTCCAGTTCTCAGGGAGCACTGCATTCAGTGTCACGGAAAAGACGGCAAGGTGAAGGGTAAAACCAACTTGTTGGAGATTGAGAACTTGAACCAGTTGTCAGCTGATCCGAAGCTTCTTCAAAATATCATCGATGTCATTGATTTTAATGAAATGCCTCCCGAAGATGAAGCCCCCTTACCCGCTGAGCGCCGGCAACATTTCCTTAAAGACCTTAAACTTCTTCAGAGTTCCAATCTTCAAGCAAAGGATTCAAGGCCTCACACTCCGGTGCGTCGAATGAATCGTTTCCAGTATAACAATGCGGTCATAGATTTGTTTGATCTCAACGGAGTGGTTTTTTCACTGCCTGAAAACATGATGCGTGAGCACAAGAACTACTTCAGGCCCGAAACTGGAAAAATGCCCGACAAAGTAACCGTTGGAAGTCGACCATTAGGTAAATCACAGCTCATTGAAAGACGCCTGGCTGGAGTAGCTCCATTTCCACAAGACTTGAGAGCGGAACACGGATTTGACAACCGTGGTGATCATCTGTCCCTATCACCGCTTCTACTGGAATCATTTCTCAAGTTGGGTCAGTCCATTGTCGCAAGCCACGATTTCAATCCAAAGAATGTTGGTATTTGGCAGTGGTTCTTCAAAGCGCCTGCGGAAGCTCAAGATCTGGAACAAGAAATTCACCAGCGATTGGAAAAATTCTTGTATCTTGCCTTTCGCCGTCAACCCGAGGAGACACTTCTGAAACGTTACAAGAACTTTGTGTTGGATCAATTAAGTGAATCCCCCTCTTTTGAAGTGGCCATGAAAGCGGCGTCTGCTGCTGCCATTTCCTCTCCCAGATTTCTGTATCTTTACAATGAATCGACGGATCGCTCGCAGCACCAAGATTTCGATCTTGCATCACGCTTGTCCTTTTTCTTGTGGGGTAGCATTCCTGATCAGCGATTGCTGGACTTGGCAAGTGAAGGAAGTTTAAGCGATCCTGAAGTTCTCAACTCTGAATTTGAACGCATGTTGAAGGATCAAAAATTGAAACGATTCTGTGACAGCTTTCCTTCACAGTGGCTGCAACTTGAAAGAATCATTTCTTCTGTGCCAAACCGTGAGAAATACCCGGGGTTTTATTTTCTTAAATATCGGGACAGTATGCACATGATGATGGAGCCCCTTTTGATTTTTGAGACCGTGCTGATTGAAAATCAGCCGATCACTCAATTTTTGGATTCTGATTTTACCTATCGTTCATCCCTGCTTCAGGATGCTTATGGCGAACTTGCTCTGGGCGAAAAGCCTGTCAAACCGCGAAGCGAAGTGACCATTCTGAATTTTGAACGGATGAAAGTCGAAGACCGGCGTAGTGGAGGATTGATCACAAACGCGGCGGTGATGACCATGAATTCAGGACCAGAGAGAACAAAACCCATCACCCGCGGTGCCTGGATAGCCAGTGTAATCTTCAATAATCCACCGGAACCTCCACCTGCTGACGTCCCTCCCCTTGATGAGATACCTTCGCAAGAGGATGCAAACCTGACTTTAAGAGAACGTCTCGCCAAGCATCGGGAGCGAGCTGATTGCAGGGGATGTCATGAGAAGATCGATCCTTTGGGATTTGCTTTGGAAAATTATGACCCCATCGGCAACTGGCGAACCCATTATGAAAACGGTCGCAAAGTTGACATGTCGGGAACATTATTGCGTGAACATGATTTCGGAACCATTATCGAATTCAAGGATGCGTTGCTAAAGCAAAAGGATCGTTTTACGCGTGCACTTACCGGACACATTCTTTCCTTCGCCCTGGCACGGGAGCTGGATCCCATGGATTCCATTGCCCTTGACCAGATTGCAGAAGCGACAGCCAAAGACGATTACAAGATGCAAACATTGCTCAAGGAAATCATTTTGAGTGCCCCGTTTAGAAATCAGCATAATTAGATTTAATTCACTAGAACACCATGAAATTAACCAGACGTCGATTTCTCAAGGGAATAGGTGGAGTTACCCTGACTCTGCCATGGTTGGAAAGCCTGGGAGCTCCCAATCCACTCCAACACATGCCGCAAAGAATGGCGCACTTTTATGTTCCGATCGGAGTAGTGCGACGCGGGTTTTTTCCTGGAGAAGCCGATCATGTCATTCCCAAAGGAAACTTGGGCAACGTCATGGCTTCACTCGGCGAACAAGATCCAAACTTCAGTATCAAGCCGCTTGATGAACTGACTCCAACCATGAGACCTCTTGAAGGTCTGAAACAGAAAGTGAATCTGATAACTGGTTTGGATAGAACTTTTCAGATTGGTACCGATGTTCATGCTCAATGTGCTTGCTGTTATTTGAGCAGTGCCGTTCCCTATTCCATTAAAAAGTCCGCCTGGCCTTTGGATCGAACCCTGGATCACATTGTAGCTGACCAGATTGGTCAGCAGACGCCCTTCCCTACCCTTGAGTTCAGTTGTAACACTCACAAGGATAATAGGGAATCCATCTACTTTGATAATATTTCCTGGTATGGCACGGGGCACTTGGCACCTTCCATTCGATCTCCCAGGAAAATGTATCAGCGTTTGTTTTCTCACAAAGAAACCAACCGATACAAGGAGGTAACGGATCTGGTGTTAGAAGATGCGCGATCACTTGAAAAGAACTTGGCAACCAGCGATCGGGAAAAATTTCAGGAGTATTTTGAATCCATACGCACCATAGAAAAACAAATGGATCGGCTTCAAAAAATGCAATCGGAATTATCCAGAGTAGAATTGGATGAACCTACCGATGCCTACCTGCCGCGCGGTGAGTTTATTCGTTTGATGGGAGATCTGATGGTTGTTGCCCTTCAAACAGGATTAACCCGCGTTGCTACGTTCATGGTTGGACCTGAACGGTGGGACACACCCTACATGTTTGACGGGTTATTTGATAAACCGCGAAGCCATCATGGCATGTCTCATAATCAAACCAAAATGATCGACGATCTACTGAAAGTGGACCATTTTCATATGGAACAGTTTGCGTATCTCGTTCAAAGAATGGACAATATCAAGGAGGCCAATGGATCCAGCCTGCTTGACAATACACTATTCACCTATGGTTCAGGGCTCGGGGATGGTTCCACGCATCAGTATAATGATTTGCCCATCATTGTTGCCGGGTCAGGTGGTGGAAAATTCCGAACTGGACATCACATCAACATGTCCGAAGGAACTCCGTTGGCCAATCTTTGGCTGACTCAAGCCCGCGCATTAGGTCTGGACTTGGAAAGATTTGCAGACAGCACAGGTGAAGTGAAGTCCGTGTTACAATCCTGATCTCGAATCTAATCTTTCTATGCCAAAACCGTTTCTACAGCTTTTCTTACCTCGACAGCGCAGACTTTATATTCAGCGGTGCCTGTGATGGCATCCCCGGCATCATTGGTAAGATCATTGGCTCTTGCTTCTGAGAAGTGAAATGGCATCCACACACACCCGCGTCGTACTTTACGAGTGATCACGGCTCGTGCGTCGATGGTTCCGCGTCTTGATGTCACTCTAACCGAATCTTCATTTTCGATGCCCCTGACTTTCGCATCTTTAGGGTGAATCTGAATGAATGCTTCGGGTTGTTTACTATGAGGGCCAGGTTCCCGGCGGGTTTGAGTTGCTGCGTTGTAATGGTAAAGGGTTCTTCCTGTTGAAAGAATCAAGGTGTAATCCTCGTCCGGTAATTCCGCAGATGGGCGATAGCTCACCGCCTGGAACAAACCTTTTCCTCTGAGGATTCCTCCTTTGTGCAGGTAATCCGTGCCGGGGTGATCGGCTGTCGGGCATGGCCATTGAAGTCCCCCTTCCTTTTCTATTCTATCATGGCTGATTCCACTGAATCTTGGAGCATATTTAACCAATTCATCATAAATTTCCGACGGGTGTGTATAAGTCCATTCCGCTCCACAGGCATTTGCCAAATCCTGAATAATTTTCCAATCGGCACGAGCTTGTCCGGGGGGATCGACAGCTTTTCTGACACGTTGAACTCGCCTTTCTGAATTGGTGAATACCCCGTCTTTTTCTGCGAAACATGCAGCGGGAAAAATGACGTCTGCAAAGCGACAAGTTTCATTCATGAAGATGTCTTGCATCACCAGAAAATCGATTTGATTGAGTCCTTCTTCAAGTCTTTGGGCATTGGGTTCTGAAAGCACAATATCTTCACCCATGACAAACATACCCTTGATCTTGTTTCCGACCGTTTTCATCATTTCATTGAGGTTCAATCCTGGTTTGGCTGGAAACCAGGATTGCCATGCTTCTTGGTATTTGGCATGAACCTCGGGATCATCCACGCGTTGATAACCCGGGAGGAAAATGGGGGTCGCTCCACTGTCATTGGCTCCCTGAACGTTGTTCTGCCCACGCAAGGGATTCATTCCTGCGGAGGGCTTGCCCAGATGCCCGGTCATCAGAACCAGGTTGGCCAGGCAATAAACATTATCCGTTCCATGGGTGTGTTCGGTGATTCCCAATGTGTAGTAAATACCGGCTTTTTCAGTGGTGGCATACTCGCGAGCAGTGGCACGTATGTCCTCTGCTGGAACTCCGGTTATTTTCTCTGCTTCTTCAGGTGTATATTTGAGGGCTTCATCCCTCATGGATTGGAAATCTTCCGTATGCTGTTCAATGAACTCATGGTCAACCAGATCTTCCGTGATAATCACATAAGCCATGGCATTGAGCAGCCATACATCTGTACCAGGTTTTAATTTCAAGTGACGATGAGAGAATCTTGTCAGATCGATATCTCTGGGATCCGCCACCACAAGCTTTGCTCCGCGATGAGCCGCTCTTTTCATCTCCATTGCGATAATGGGATGAGCTTCAGTTGTGTTGCTTCCAATGACAAAGAGGAAATCGGCATCCCTGATTTCCCTGGTGGAATTTGTCATGGCTCCCGCTCCAAAAGTAGTGACCAGACCGGCCACTGTTGGTGCGTGTCAAGTCGCCGCGCACTGATGAATATTATTCGTATGAAAAACTGCTCGGGAGAATTTTTGCATGAGATAATTCTCCTCCATGGTACACCTGGAAGACGAAACAAAACCAAGAGCATCATTTCCATGGTCGGTTGCCACTTTGATCAATCCCTCAGCTGCCCGTCGATAAGCCTCTTCCCATGAGGCCTCCTGCAGTTTCCCATCCGTCCCTCGTACGAGTGGCACGGTCAAACGTTCGTTGTGATCGATAAAATCATAGGCAAATCGCCCTTTGACACAAAGGTTGCCATCATTGGTAGTGGTCCCTGGCGGTGGACTGGTGACTTTGACGACTTTTCCGCGACCATTGTTACCCTTTGGATCGACATTCAGATCCATCTGACAACCTACACCGCAGTAGTTGCAAGTTGTGCGAACTTTTTCCAGTTCATTGTTTGCGGGAATTGTCATCGACAGAGGTTTCTTCTCAGTCATGGCTCCCGTCGGGCAAGTGTCAATGCAACCTCCGCAAAGTTCACAGGTGGTATCCATCAAGGAACGTCCATCAGCCGTAAAAACCGTCGTCCTGCTTCCGCGTTCGGCCATCGTAATAGCTGACACGCTTTCAACCTCCTCGCAGTACCTGGTGCATCGTGCGCAAGAAATGCATTTTTCAGGTTGGAAAGCAACATACGGGTTGACATCCATGGGGCGGCCTTGCCGTATGTTTTCCATGGATGGCCAATGCAGTGGAGCTTCGTATTGCTTTGCCAGCGCCAACAGTTCATTGCCATTTCGATCGAAATCATTCGATGAGCCGCTCGTTTCGTGATCGGTAAGATACAATGCCAACAAAGTTTGGACATGCCGGTTGACACGTTCACTGTCCGTGACTATTTCCATACCTGCGGACAGTTCCGTCGCGCAGGCCGGGGCTAGTTTGGGGCGATTCTTGATTTCCACCAGGCAAGTTCGGCAGGCGCCCGCAGGCTTCAACCTTGGATCGTGGCACAAGGTCGGGATTTTTACTCCCAGATGATCAGCGATGTTCAAAATGGTGTCCCCAGGGTTGAAGTTCACCTTTTGACCGTTGATGATGACAGTGTTTTCGCTCATGAATTGGGTGTTCTTGTTTGTTGAAAATCTTCCGGGAAATACTTGATCGCACTTGTCAGCGGCAATGCTGCGATTTGCCCTAATCCGCAAATGGAGCCTTCATTCATTTCCCATGCGGCATCAGCCACGTGCTCGAGGTGGTTGATTGGAGTGGCGTTTCCTGACTTCATTTGGTTCAGGTGCTTGGTCATGTTCTCTCTCAAGAATCGCGTGCCTATTCGGCAAGGGGCGCATTGACCGCAACTCTCGGCCTCATAAAAAATCAGCTGAGCCTGTGCTGCCCAGGCCATGTTGATGGAATCATTCAAGACCGTTACTCCCGCTGATCCAAGCATGGAACCAACTTCTGCCAGTGATTTGAAATCCAATGCACGCCTGCGTTCTTCCGCCGGTAGAAACCCCGAACTGGCACCACCAGGTGAAAAAGCTTTAAGAGTCCCTATATAGCCACCTGCCTCCTCTACCAATTCATCCAGCGTGACACCCAGGGGCAACTCGTAGGTACCCGGGTTTTTTACATGGCCGCTTACACAATAAAGTTTACTGCCCGCACCAGATTTACCGAGTTGCTTGAACCAGTCTCCTCCTTTTTCAATGATCGAGGGCACGCATGCGATCGTTTCCACATTGTGGATTAACGTGGGTTTGTTCCAAAGGCCCTTTTCAGTGGGAAAAGGAGGCTTCAAGCGGGGTAAACCACGCTTGCCTTCAAGAGCTTCCAATAGCGCGGTTTCTTCGCCACAAATGTAAGCACCTTGACCCGCATGCATGTGGAATCGAATGCCTTCAAAGACACCGGATGATTCTGCTTCTTGGATGGCCTGGTGCAGTACTTGCCAGGGAGCTTCGAACTCTCCTCTTAGATAGCAGTATACATCGGTCGCTCCAACTGCCCAGGCAGCGATGGCCAGACCTTCAAGTATTTTATCGGGTCGTCTCAGTAAAACTTCACGATCTTTGAAGGTGCCAGGCTCTCCTTCATCGGCATTCAGGACGACATATTTTACTGGATCAGGCTGATTGCGAACGCTGTTCCATTTAAAGGCTGCGGGGAAACCCGCCCCACCTCGTCCTTGTAATCCGGAGGCATCAATTTCCGATATTACTTTTTCAGCACCGAGTTGAATGGCTTTGGAGTATGCGACGCCAGATAATTCGATGGTTCCATGAAGATCGATGGCCCTGAGGTCCGGATTTGAACCTTCGGGTCCGACAAATCCTGGCACGATACCATGAGAAGCTCCTGCGGCATCGGTTAATTGGGTCCAATCTCCCTGGCAACGCTTGATGTCCTCACTGGTCACCCCGTAGATGACCCGTCTGTCTTTGAGGACGGCGGGAGCTTGATCACAGGCAGCAAGGCAAGAGCAAGGTTTCACAGGGAAACCGGCGGCTTCGGCCTCGGCTTGAACTTCGTCTGACCCTGCCATCTTGCAAGCGAGCCCCTGGCATACTCGGACTTTGATGTCCGGCTCAGCCAAAAGGTGGAAAAAGGAACCTACTCCGTAAATATCGGCTTCCGGAATTCCAGTTGCCCGATGAACGGATGCAGATGTCCCTTTACTCAAACCACCATGCTCCTGCAATTGATCAGGAACGGAGGCCCGTTTTTGAGGATGATTCACGAAAAAGTTGTATCAGATTGGGGTAGTCATGGCAAACCAAGTCTCCTTGAAATCAGTGATTAAAGGATGGTGAACGTTTTATGTCGTCAGAAACCAGCTTGATTGCTGATGACTTTAACGAATCGGATTGAAATTCATCTTGTTTACTCCATATTTGGTGGCTCATGAGATTAACAAGGTTTATTCGATTTTCGACTTTATGCATTGGCTTGGGAATTTTAGTTCAGACAAGTTCTGCCGTATTCGGAGAGAATACTTCATCCCAGCATATCTATTGCACCAAACACGCCCATTTCCTGGCACCTGTCGATTCGCCTGATCACCGTAAATATGCCCCCAGTCGCATTGTAGATATATTACATCTCAAACTGGATGTGATCCCTGATTTTAAAAATCGGACCGTAGAGGGTAGCACCACCTTGACCTTTAAACCGATTGCCAAGCCAATAGATCAACTTAGTCTGGATGCAGTTGAGTTGGATTTCTCTGAGATTACAGCTTCAGTTGAAATTGAATCATGGCACGTGACGGATCACTCGGTAGTGATCGATTTCAAACAGGCCATTCCCGCAGAAACAGAAGTCAACATGGTGTTAAAACATGCTGCCGAACCTCAGAAAGGCATGTATTTCAGAACTCCGGAAATGGGATATAAACCGGGTGAAGCTCATCTCTTCACCCAGGGAGAGCCTGTTGAAGCTCGTCACTGGTTTCCAAGTTTTGACTCACCCAACGAAAAGTTTACTTCAGAGATCACCTGTCATGTACCGCAAGGAATGGTAGTGTTATCCAATGGCCGATTGATCTCACAAACCAATCAACCTGATTCCGGGCTCACATCCTTCACCTGGCTTCAAGACACTCCTCATGTCAATTATCTCATATCACTGGTTGCCGGTCACTTTGTGAAAATAGAGGATCGATACCGTGATATTCCCATGGCATTTTGGACTCTTCCATCTGAGATAGATCAGGCAATGAACTCCTTCGAGGACACCAAAGCCATGATGGAATTCTTCGAAGAAGAGATAGGGGTCACCTATCCTTGGGCAAAATACGACCAGGTTTGTGTTAACGACTTCGTAGCGGGTGGAATGGAAAACACCAGTCTCACTTCTCTGACAGATCGCACGCTGTTTACCTCTGACACTGAAAATTTACGTTCGAGTCAGGGGTTGGTGGCCCATGAACTCGCACACCAGTGGTTTGGTGATTTGGTCACTTGTAAAGATTGGAGTCACCTCTGGCTGAATGAAGGTTTCGCAACTTATTACGATGCACTTTTTGAGGAGCACAAGAATGGACGCAATGCTTTTCTTTATCAGATGTATCGAAATGCAAGAGGTTTTATTTCCAGACACAGTGATGAAACGCCCATTGTCGACCGCGCTTATAATGATCCCATGAATCAGTTCGGATATCGAGCCTATCCGAAAGGGAGCTGGATTCTGCACATGCTGCGCTCACAACTAGGGGAAGATTTATATCGGCAGTGTGTTCAAACTTACCTGAATCGGCACGCCTATGGAGTGGTGGTGACTGAAAATTTGAACGCTGTCATTGAAGAATTATCAGGCCGTTCTTTCGACAGGTTCTTTGACCAGTACGTATTCCACGGAGGTCACCCTGACCTTGCCATTAATTATCAATGGGACTCCAAACTGAAACTGGCAAAGATAAGTATTCAGCAAAATCAAAAGATCAGTGAAAAAGTGATGCTTTTTGAACTTCCAGCCACCATCAGATTCAAGAATGGTGATTCCTTCAAAGATCATCCAATAACCATCCGTCAAAAAACCGAAGATTTTTATGTGCCACTGGATCAAGCTCCTGAGATTGTTCGTTTCGATCCGGATTACACCCTATTGGCAGGAGTCAATTTTTCCAAACCAACCCCTCTGTTACTGGCTCAGCTTGCGGATGAATCAGACGTGATTGGCCAAATCATGGCCATACAAAGTTTGAAGAAAAACAAATCTCAAAGATCCATTGAAGCATTGAAAGATCGCTTGAACAATGATCCATTCCATGGTGTCAGAATGGAGGCAGCAGATGCGTTAAGGTCGATTCACACATCCGATGCCTTGGATGCACTTCTGGGCTCTGTTGAACAATCCGATGCACGAGTCAGGATTCGTGTTCAATCCGCCATTGCGGGATTTTACCATCAAAAAGCACTGGATTGGGCATTGAATTCCGTAAGCGCAGAGCACAATCCTACCATCATCAACACCGTCATCCGTTCACTGGGAGGGTATGGTCATTCTGAAGTTGATTCGATACTATTGGATCATCTTCGGAAGCCGTCCTATCGCAATACGCACACTGAGACCGCCATTGCCGCCATGGAGAAACAGGACAATCCAGCTTTCATCATGCCCATTCTTGAAACACTGATGGAACGAAAAGAAGATTTTACGACGCGTGGATATTCGAATGCCCTTTCCACCTTGGCATATTTAGGAAGGCACCAGGATGACAAATCGATCTTGTTGAGTTTCATTGCAGGAAAACTGAACGATCCAAGGTCTGCTATACGATCAGGAGCCATTAGAGCACTGGCAACTTTAAAGGACCCCAAAGCCATTGCCATACTGGAAAAATGGATGACTGCTGATCCTGATTCCACAGAATACAAGACAGCCCAACGATCCATTGAAGATTTAAGAAAGATGGCATTGCCTGGAGAGGATCTGAGAGGATTGCGCGGCAAGATTCAGACTATGGAATCAACTCAGAAAACCTTGAGTAACACCATTGATGATTTGAAAAAGAAATTCGAAGCCTTGACGGCTGATAAGAGCGCTGAGGTGAAGCCTGACGAGGGTGGATCGACCACTAAAGAAACTTCGGATTCTAAATAAGGTAATTCAAACTATCATTCCAAGATTAGTGCATTTTTAACATGACGAACGAATCCCATTCATCGGCAGAATCGCCTGAAATTGGTATCATCATGGGCAGTGATTCGGATTGGCCCACGATGAAAGCGGCGGCTGAAGTTTGTAAAGAGTTTGGCGTAGCCTATGAAGCAAAGGTGGTCTCAGCGCACCGTACCCCTCAGGATATGGCTGAATATGGAGATCAAGCTCACCAGAGAGGATTGAAAGTAATCATTGCCGGCGCAGGAGGAGCCGCTCATTTGCCTGGCATGATTGCCAGTCACACTCCTCTGCCAGTTATCGGTGTGCCTGTTCAGAGTAAAGCTTTGAACGGACTGGATTCACTTCTTTCCATCGTGCAGATGCCTGGAGGCATTCCGGTGGCCACTGTGGCCATTGGCAACGCAAAGAATGCCGGGTTATTGGCCATTTCGATCCTGGCCAGCAGTGATTCAAAACTTCAGGAAAAGCTCCTGTCATACAAGCACCAAATGGCAGAAGAATCCCGGAAGAAAACCTCTAATCTTATTTAAGCTTTACTTCGTATTTCCAGGAGAGATGCGGCGGTTTTGGGACGAAAACTCAGTAGACAGGCTTTGAGTTTGAATAATAATTTGAATTTTTCGTCTTTTTTACGTATGTTGTGAACTTACAGTGTAGGGAAAAGGTGTATTTCAGATACGAGTTGTGATCTTCCTATTCTGGGTGATTTGGCATGGAAAGGCGTCGTTTTTTAATCAATTCAGCCCTGGCTATCGGAGGCCTTTGGAACCTTGATGTGTATTCTGCATCAGGAAATTACAAGGTTCTGCGCGGTGATACTCTTTCAGGTATTGCGCACCGATTTCATACCTCGGTCAGTGCTCTGAAACGCCTGAATAATTTGACCTCTGACCGCATTCTTGCGGGACAATCCTTGAAAGTTCGGGAAACCGCTTCAGCCTCCCTCTCCAGCTCCACCATCACCGCTATCAACAAAGCTCCGATCAATCGTAACAAGTGGAAACATATTGTGATTCACCACAGTGCGACGAGGCAGGGTAATGCCAAAAGTTTCGACAGTGCGCATCGGAGAAGAGGAATGACCAATGGATTGGCTTATCACTTTGTCATAGGTAATGGAACGGGTTCGGGAGATGGAGCTATCGAAATTGGACCGCGTTGGAGAGGACAGCTCAATGGCGGTCATGTCAAGAGTTCCTGGTTTAACGGCAATTCGATAGGAATCTGTATGGTCGGAAATTTCCAGGAGAGAAAACCCAGTCCCAAGCAGTTGGCAAGTCTTCAGGAGCTTATCGAACACCTGCAAACAGGGGGCCTGATACAAAACAAACTGCGGATTTTCGGGCACAAGCAAATCAAACGAGAACAAACTCTCTGCCCAGGTAAATACATGGATGGAACCATAAGGACCATCGCCCGTAAAATGGGTTAATGTCTCACTGATTCAGCAAGCGACTTGATTTCTCCCACCATGGCGTTCAGTCCGGTGCTTCTGGTGGGGCTCAGATGCCGATCAAGCCCCAAATCCTGAAATGTTTTTTGCTCGTCAATATCAAGGATTTCGTTGGCTGATTTTCCGGAATACATCAACCTCAACATAGAAACGAGCCCTTTAACGATCTGGGAATTACTGTCTGCCACAAAGTTGATTCGGGGTGGATTAGAGGGCTCGACATCAGCCTTAAGCCATACTGTTGCCTGGCAACCTTTCACCCTGTTGTCCTCAATCTTATCCTCATCGTTCATGGGAGGCATTTGCTTACCTAAATCCATGAGATAGGCATATCGGTCTTCCCAATCATCAAATAGCTCAAAGTTTTCTACAAGTTCTTCTATCGTCATCGTCTTAATTTGATCCAAGGAATCAAGGATTCAATCATCTTTTTCCACTAGGGATTCAGCGTGTTGTCTCGCCCATTGATCTGCGCTCAAAATTTGCTCCAAACTGGGTGTCGAAACCACCTCATGCTGATCCATGACTCGAGACACCAATTCAGTGATACCCAGAAACGAAAGTTGCCTTTCACAGAAGGCTTCCACCGCCACTTCATTGGCAGCATTAAATACGGCTGGAAGAGTGCCGCACACCTCCCCTGCCCTGCGGGCCAGAGCAAGCGCAGGAAAACGATGGGTATCAGGCTCTTCAAAATTTAGAGTTCCAATGCTGGCTAAACTGGTTTGTACGCGATCACTTGCTTTTCGCTCTGGATAAGTCAGAGCATACTGAATTGGCAGGCACATGTCCGGAGTTGACATCTGAGCGATCATTGAACCGTCCACATATTCAACCAATGAATGAACGACACTTTGCGGGTGGACCACAACTTTGACCCGATTCATTTCAACCCCAAAGAGCCAGCGGGCTTCGATCATTTCCAAGCCTTTGTTGAACATGGTCGCCGAATCAATGGTAATCTTTTTCCCCATGACCCAGGAAGGATGCTTTAGGGCCTGCTCAACGGTTATCTTTTTAAAAGCCTCAGCTGGCGTTTCCCGGAATGGTCCACCCGATGCGGTCAACCATATTGAACGAATGGAATCTGCAGGTTTTCCGTCCAGACATTGAAAAATCGCCGAATGCTCTGAATCGACTGCAAGAACTTTCACTCCGTGCTCGCGTGCTTCTCGCATGACAATTTCTCCAGCCATTACCAAGATCTCTTTGGATGCAACGGCAATATCTTTTCCCGCTCGAATGGCGGCCAACGCTGGCTCGAGACCAGCGGTTCCCACAATGGCGATCAGGACTATGTCTGCCTCGGGGAGCGTGGCTAAGCGAATCAAACCCTCAGCCCCTGAACATACTTCTACTTCTTCAGGAACCCGTTGCTCCAGTTCAGTTCTCAAGGTCTCGTCGGCAATGGAAACGCAGGTTGGACCAAAAGCTTGGGTTTGCTCGGCGAGGAGTTTCACGTTAGCACCCGCAGCGAGTCCGATTAATTTGACTTCATCCGGTAGATCCTCTGCTACCTTGATCGTGCTTGTACCGATCGAACCGGTGCTCCCTAATAAGACAACGTTTTTCATGTGCCAATGGTTTTATGAACGAGTTGTTATCATTGCCGGTAAAAAAAACATAAATACGCATACATGATAGGAGCATTAAACAAAAGACTGTCGACCAAATCCAATGCCCCTCCTATGCCTGGTATGAATTGCCCGGAATCCTTTACATCTGCTTCCCGTTTGAGCAAGGATTCAACCAAATCCCCCAAAACTGCGGTGGCACCCAAAACTGCGCCAAGGATCAGCACATGAAAAGGTGGTATACGGTGAAATGGATCCGGAAAGACTTTCACCAGTAAAAAACCGCAAAGTGCTGAAAATAGAATGGCTCCAAAAAAACCCTCCCACGTTTTGCCTGGGCTGACTTTGGGGATCATCTTATGTCGTCCGATGAGTGATCCCGTAACATAAGCTCCCAAATCGCTGAACTTGGTTAAAACGATGAACAAGATCAACAACCAGGCACCACGGGAGTTGTCAAAAGTGAAAATACGCACCAGAAATCCGGCAAGGCAAAATATATAGAACCACCCAAAGACAAGGACTGCCAGAGGGGCGAGTCTTGGATTCGAGTATCGATAATGAAACAATAAATATGCCATCCATATCCCTGCCGCTCCTAGTGGAAGCATTGACAACTCACTGTCTAACGAGCGCTGAGACACACCAAGAATCAGTTCCACGCTTAAAAAGAGAAACCCCAACCGTCCCAGTGAATTTTTTGCGAAGGTAAATCCCTGCACTCTTTGCATCTTCACAAACTCCTGGAAGGCGGCATAGGACAAACCTCCTACTACCAACCAAAAAGTGAGAATTGAAACGTATTTTCCACCGGCAAACAATCCTCCAAGGATGACTCCCCATAACACAAGAGTGCTGAACAGGCGTTTAAAAAATACCTGCAATTTGTTGGATTCCGATGGAGTGGATGATTTCAAAACCGGCAAGCAAGTATTTTATACCTTTCCAAACCTTCGATGTCGTTTAGCATAAGCTTCCAGGGCGTCGTACAACTGAGGTGCCCGAAAATCGGGCCAGAGGGTGTCGGTGATGACTAATTCGGCATAAGATATCTGCCACAACAGAAAATTACTGATCCTCATTTCCCCACTGGTTCGAATCAATAATTCAGGGTCGGGGATATCTTTTGTATACATGTGATTCGACACCACACCGTCGTCAATTTGATGAGGGGTAAGTTCCCCTTGCTGAACTTTGGCTGCGATGGCTTTGGTGGCGTCGATGATTTCCTGGCGCGCTCCATAGCTGAGAGCCAAAACCATAGTTAATCCGTCGTTGCTGGATAGCGTTTCTTTTGTTTTAGCCAACTGATCTTGAACTTTTTGGGGTAACCGATCAATTTGACCGATAGCATCCAGCTGAACATTATAGCTGTTGAATTCAGGGATTTCCGTGCGCAAAAACCTGGCAAGATACCTCATGATGGTATCCACTTCTGATTTCGGGCGGTTCCAATTTTCTGCCGAGAAAGTAAACAAAGTCAGGTACTGAATGCCTAGTCTACTGGCCGTCCTGACCACCGTTCGAAGTGATTCCAAACCTCTCCGATGGCCCACCGTTCTCGGTAAGCGACGTTGTTTTGCCCAGCGACCATTACCGTCCATGATGATGGCAACATGCTTGGGTAGAACTTGCTGCGCTTGGGCACTTAAATTGGACAGTAAATCATCAGGCATAGGGTTTTCTCCAGATGGAGATTGTCGCGCAATACCAGGTGCTACTTCAAGCGAATCGTTTGATTTCGATCCGGTCCAACTGAAACGGAAGAAATCTTGGTTTCTGTCATCTCCGATATGGCCTTGATGTATTGTCGCGCACGCAAGGGAAGTGATCCCCATGTTTTACACTTCTCAGTTGAGCATTGCCACCCTTTGAAGGTTTCGTAAACCGGTTCACATGCTTCCAGATCCAATGCGCTTGAAGGGAGGTGTCGGATCGTCTTTCCTTTTAACTTGTAAGCCACACAGACCTTGATGGTTTCGATATTGTCCAGTCCATCCAAAATTGTGACTGAAAGGTCGTCAAATCCATTGACCATACAGGCGTGTCGGATCATCACCATATCCAACCAACCGCAACGTCGTGCTCGGCCTGTTGTAGCACCAAATTCTCTTCCCTGATCGTGGAACATATCCCCAAGTTCATCGTCCTCGGTAGGAAAAGGTCCTCCACCCACTCGAGTGGTATAAGCCTTCATGACACCGACAACACGGTCGATTTTATTGGGGGGAATTCCTGCTCCGGTACAGGCGCCGCCGGAAGTTGTGGAGGAGGAAGTCACATAGGGATAAGTGCCGTGATCTAGATCCAGAAATGTTCCTTGAGCCCCTTCGAAAAGGAGTCGTTTTTTCTGGCTCATGGCCTCATGAATCATGGTGAAGGTATTTGCCACATAAGGTCTCAAACGCTCGGCCGCTTTTTGGTAATCTTCCAGGATTTTTTTATAGGAAACACTTTTGGCACCATTTGCCTTTAAGATCTTGTTGTTACTTTGGACTCTTTTCCTGAGTAAGGAAGGAAACCGGTCTGTATCCAATAAATCTCCGAGTCGAATACCAATGCGTGATACTTTGTCCTCGTAAGTGGGGCCGATGCCTCTCTTGGTGGTGCCTATTTTGCCTTTTCCTTTGGCGGCCTCCCTCATCTCATCCAAGGCTCTGTGATAAGGGAAAACCAGGTGCGCATTTTCGCTGATGAAAAGGCGACCCTTCACGTTGATTTTGAGTTTAGCAAGCCCATCCAGCTCTTCAACCAGGTGCACTGGATCCATGACCACACCGTTTCCGATGATACATTTTTTCTTGGCTCTTAGAATCCCGGATGGAATCAAATGAAGGACGTACTTATTCTTGCCCACCAAAACGGTGTGGCCTGCATTGTTTCCGCCCTGCATGCGTACTACGATATCGGCTTCATCGGTCAGTACGTCGATGATTTTTCCTTTACCTTCATCACCCCATTGGGCTCCTATTAAAACGGTATTCGGCATAGCTTTCTGGCCTTAATTGACAATAAAAAGCCCCGAACATGCTTCGGGGCTTGAACAAAAATGATGCTAATCGTCGGTATCTAAAAAGTCAATTGACGAACTAACCTATTCTGTCTCCAAATTCAAAGGATTCGTCAGGGCATCCAAATTGACATCAGGAAGGGTTGGTCCCTCGGTTGTGGAGGAAACTGCATCCCCAGCGGTCTCCTCTTCCTCAATGGCCTTGACGTAATCTGAACGCGGCTTGGTGAGTGTGTCGACTGTCCATTTGGACACCAAAAATGTGTGGCCTTGAAACTTTTGTTCTGTCGCCAGCTTGTCTTTCAGCTTCTTGACCTGTTCAGCAAATTCAGTATCCAGTCTTTCCTTGTCCTCATCCTTCTCATCCTCGCCAGGAATTCGTTCCTCATTGATTTCAGCATTCACTTGGACACGAACTGGGTATTCTTCGTCTTCGTTGGCTTTCCCAATTTGAATTTCGTAGGAGAAATCGTCGAAAGTCTTGAGAACAGCTTTGACAGGAGCGTCAAATCCCAAATCTTCATCACTCGCATCTGAAGCTGCGATATCATTAAAACTTGGAGAAGAAAGTATGTTTTTCAAGCTGTAGCTGCGGCTTGAATCCAATTCTTCTTTTTCACCTAATCCGGCCAGTATCATATCGCCGCTTTCAGTCTCTCTGCTTACGCTCCAGCTTTGCAATGGATCTGTGTGGGTAACCTCGGCTGATTTCAATTTTTCAACCTTGAAGAAGGTTTTGTCTAACCACGCCTTGGCTTCCGTATCCACGTTACTAAACGTTTCTGAGACCAAAGCAATGCGTGATGAATCACCATCGGGCATCAAGTAACGTCCGTCTGGAAACTCTCCACCTCCGAAACTGGAGGATTCCGATTTTTTCATGGACTGCTTACCCAACAGCAAATTGCCCAGCGCTTTGTCGCCCTCTCCGGTGAAGGTCAGCAGGATGCCTGACTTGTCCCCTTTTTCAGGTGACAACAATTCAAGCCGGCCCAGTTGGCTTTCTCCCACCTGCATGTTGCGAAGGACTTTGGTGTCGGCAATGGACAAGAGCAGTTCTCGAATTTTTGAGAAATCTGCCGCGTAATTGCCACGGTCAACCACGCGCCATGTTTCGTCGATCTTGGCGAGCGTGGTTTCTCCGTCCTTGTCCTGGATTGTGAATTGAGTGACGTCATTCATCGGAAAATCAGGCATGACTTTGCCTCCGATGGATTGCTCCCCTTGAGACCAGGATTTGTTGCTTCGGACAACCAGCAATGCGCCGATCACTCCGATACAAACAAAAATGATGAGAAGTAATTTAAGTTGTTTTGAATTCATCGTGCTGCAGTTCGTTTACGTTTTACTAGTGCAATGAAGATGCCGCCTATCGTGACCAAAAACGGCATTCCGGCAATATTGATCCACTTGAGTCTGTTTTGAAGCGAATCAATATCTTTGCGCAGATTTCGACGCATGACTTTCAGGTCTTCCGTGACCTTCTTATTGGTTTCCCGCAAGTTCTCCAGTTCTTTCTGTTGCTCGGGAGTGAGCACAAATCGTTGCCCCTGCCCTGCATCTTGTCGAGTGCGCTGGATATCATTGATTTTTTGTTCAGCTTCTCGCTTCTTTTCTTCCAGTTCATTAATTCGGGCCTGGTATGCTTTGGCTGCCTCTACCTCCATGTCACGGATGCGAGTGAAGGGTCGGTTCATCGTGGCACGACTACGAACGGAGATCAAACGGCTGTCTCCTGCCATTTGCTCAACGACGTTTTGTGCCATTGGCAGATTTCCGTTTAACAATTGAACCATGCGTGCACCTAAAAAGTTCTGTTGCTGGACTGAGAAGTTATCATAGATAAAATCAGCGTCCGCAAAAAGAACAACTGAGGCTCCTTCCTTCGATTCTTTTAATGAACTAGCTTCTGATTCTGTTTCGGTATCTTCCTTATCAAGATCATCTTCTTCGGCAGCGTCGTCCGATTCGGGTTTCCCATCTGGATACGCCGTTTTAAACGTTCCATTCAAACGTATCGCCAGCGGATATTCCTTACCATCTGATTTGAATTCTTTCATGATGTTTTCACCTGAAAGGCGCGCCATGAAGGAATCCACCAATTGTGATTCTTCGGATGTGTGCAAAAGAATACTTTGTTCCAAACCTTCCGCAGGAGTTCCCTTGAAAACTCCGGGGAATGGAATGAGTAACTGGTCAATTTGACTGGTGATCACGTCATCGGAACTGATGCCGTTTGGATCCATAAACAGAATCCCTGGTTGGATCTGAGGTCGAGCCCCTCGCTGGAATGAGATTTCCCGCGCGAATAATCGATCAGCAGCAATCTTGGCGGTTTCAAACTCGAGTCCCCATGCGGAAAGGAGTTTGGGTAAATTTGAAGTGGAAGGCGGAGGTCCAAGCATGTTGTTTCCGTTAGGGCTTGGTGTCTGGTCGACAATGGCCATGGCATCCAGAAAGGCCACCAGTTTGCCTCCTCCCAGCAAGTATTGATCGATGGCGTACTGAGTAGCGTCAGTAATGTCCTTTGGATGGATGACCACCAGCAAATCAAGATCAGCATCAATCGAGTCTGTCGTTAGCTCCAACTCACGCACTTCAAAATCCTGTTGAAGTTGATTAATCAAGAACCACGCAGGTTGCTGCGGAGGCATTTGCCCCATCTGAGCCATCATGGGATTTGGCTGTTGACCAAAGACTGGCAAGGCACTCATGACCCCAACGACTGGCTTGTCATCAACAGTTACCTGCGTGATGGCTCGTGTCAGATCGTATTCCAGCAATTTTTCTCTGGTCGGATCCAGGAATGGCAGTGCCACGGTTTTATCCAACATGCTGATGGCAAGTCCGAGATAGATCCGGTCGTCAAAGGACAATGCCTGCCCAGTGACACCGTCCAAAGTCGCTAAATCAGCCGCATCCGAATCGGGTTCCGGATTATATTTTTTAATGGTCAAATGCCCGTTCGCATATTGCGAATACTCATCAAGAATATCTTCAATATGACTGATGTAATTCTTGAAATTTGGGGGCATTACCTTCTCATCCCGGGTGGCATAGAATCGAATTTCAACATCGGTATCCAATTCTCCCAGGATCTGTTTGGTCCCTTCCGAAAGGGTGTATAATTTTTCAGAAGTCAGATCGATACGGGTTTTCAGGTGACCGGCAATGAGGTTCACCAGAATGACCATCACCAACATGATGCCCACACCTACTGACGAATAAAGGAATAGATCGGTTTGTTTTTTATTCATGTTCGAATGTTCCTTTCAATTAATTCGTTCGAAGACTGCGCAAAATGACGCTCGTCGTGAAGAGGCAGAATCCAATGAGCGATACAAAGAAAATCACATCTCTGGAATCCAGGACACCTCGTTGAAAACTAAAAAAGTGAGTCATGACACTGAATGCCGAGACGGTATCAACCAACCAGCTGGGAGCCCATTGAATGAGCATGTCTGTCACTGGAGGATATCCCGCAAGAATCAGGAACAGGCATATCACCACAGAGAGGATGAAGCTGATAACCTGATTGCGGGTCAAGGCAGATGTCATGCTGCTGACAGCTAGGTAACCGCCGGCCAGAAATATACTTCCCACATAACCACAAATGATTGGCCCCAAGTCAGGAGAACCCAGGTAACTCACTGTGAATATGATCGGGAAAGTCAGCACCAGGGCCAGAATCAGAAAGGCCCATGAAGCCAGAAACTTGCCGACAATGGTCTGCCAAGGAGTGACAGGCATGGTGAGCAGCAATTCCAACGTGCCTTGACGTCTTTCCTCAGACCAAAGGCGCATTCCAACGGCCGGCACAAGGAAGAGATAAATCCAGGGGTGCCATGTGAAAAAGGCGGATAGAGAAGCTTCCTGACGTTCAAAGAACTGTCCCAACTGAGCACTGAAAGTAAAAAATCCGATCAGTATGAGAAAGATAACGATAAAAACGTAGGCAACCGGTGATGCAAAATACCCGGTTAACTCCCGCTTACAAACAGACTGAATATTTGACCACGCGTTGTTCATGATGATTTACCTCCCTTGCTGGTATCTGGTAATGTAATGGTTCGGAAAACTTCATCGAGTTTTCCTTCCTGGGTATAAAGTTCAATAATTCGCCACTGCTCCTGGTGAGCCAAGTCCGCAATATGCGAATTTAATTCCCCGTTCACATTGGCTTTCCCTTTTACTTCCAGCAGTGCTGCCGTGGCATCATCGTTGACCAGAGTTACGTTTTCAACAGATGGTAACCCGTTCAACTTCTCACGAGCCACCGAACCGGAAAGTCCTCCCAATTTCAATCGAACCGTTCCCGCTGACTGCGATCTGGATTTCAATTCCCCAGGAGTTCCGTTGGCTACGATTTTACCTCGATCTATAATAATAGCTCTGGAACAGACCGCTTCCACCTCCTCAAGGATGTGTGTGGAGAAAATGATGGCTTTCTTTTCTCCCATGCGTTTGATGATGCCCCGCACTTCGTGTTTCTGATTTGGATCAAGGCCATCTGTGGGTTCGTCAAGTATCAGGATGTCTGGATCATGAATGATTGACTGTGCGAAACAGGTGCGATGGCGATAGCCTTTTGAGAGGGTATCCACACTTTGGTGGACGACCGACTCCAGGAAGCACAGTTCAACGACCCGATCGATAGCTTTGTTTTTCTCGGTTCCTCGCAAACCTCGAATTTCGGCAGCAAAACTTAAAAAACCCTTAACCGTCATATCAGGATAGGCCGGAGCATTTTCCGGCAAGTACCCAATCAGGCGTTTCGCTGGAATAGGATTATCCACGATGCTGTGCCCACCGACAGTGATACTGCCTTCCGTGGGGGGGATGAAACCAGTGATCATCCGCATAGTGGTGGATTTACCTGCGCCGTTGGGCCCCAGGAAACCAAGCACCTCACCTCGCTCTACTTCGAACGATATGCGGTTCACCGCGACTTTTGGACCGAAGGTCTTTACTAGATTATTTACTTTAATCATACCAGTTTCTCCTAATGAGAATGAATGCTGATTGTGTGTCCGAATCTGGAAATCGAATCAAGTTACATTTATGCAATGTTTCCATGCATTCAGCCTGACCTGTCTAAAAGGTCACCAAGCATCAGTAACTTGAGTCACAATGTCCCAGTTGTGCCATACAATACAGATTTTCAAGGACTCAGTGTCTCAAACCGAGCCTTTAAACTGCTTAATGGTTAAGTCTTGTAACAAATGGCATGCCAGATTCAGGCTTCTATGTGAACAAATTCAGAACCTATCGCATCTGCGAATCTGAAACCCCTTTTGGTCAACCGAAAAGATCCATCAGCAAGTTCTGCAAGTCCTTCCCTTTGGTAATGTTCCATCTCGTTCTTCCAAATGAGTTCCGCTTTAACTCCAAAACGATTTTCAAAAAGGTCCAGATCGATTCCTGCATTCATCCTTAAGGCAAAGGCGGCTGTTTCTCCCATTCGCGCCTGCAGGTCCAGACATTCTTCTGAATCGAAACCTCTGCTGCCTTTCTGGATTTGCTCACAATAGATTTGAGTATTGGACCAATGTTTACGGCGGGTTCCATCAACCCACTCTGTGGCTGCTGGACCAACCCCAAAATAGTCACCACCCTCCCAGTAGTTGATGTTATGGCGGGGGGGGCGGGGGGGGGGGGG
>CAYFHO010000073.1:0-25469 GCA_964342825.1 uncultured Verrucomicrobiota bacterium | reverse complement strand
GGCAGAGTGAATAGCGTGCGTATTTATTATTTTGAGGGCTGACCCCAAAAGTTGCATGGAAGGTAAGCATCTATGGGGAGAAAGTTAATCAACTGAATCAGGTAGAATCTATCTGACAATTCAATTTTCCCAGACAGGGTGACTTGTCAGATCAAATACTAGCTAGTACAGTTAAAAAATTTGTGGATTCCAGCCAACAAGCTGATTGTGATGCAGTAATTCAACATTACTTCTAGCAGCCAACTTTTGGGCTGATTTGGTAAATATCCCCGAGGATGCCACAACTATTGCGTGAGTTGCGTTAAAATATTTTTGTCCGGCAAGGACTTCTTGGACAGCCTTGTTTCCAACTGTTCCTTTAAATCTTTTGCACTGAACCACCAACTTCATGCCATTCTTCTCAGCGATAACATCTGCACCTTGATCATTGCTGCCTTGTGTCACCCTGACTCTCCAGCTATCATTTTGAAGTATTTTCCCTATAAACTTCTCGTATTCATAGGGATCATTGGGAAATTTTCGCACTTCTGTATACTTATTCTCAAAATCATTTCGGTATTTCTGATAGGTATTTTCCACAATATTCAAAAAATGAGAAATTGTCTCATTCACCCATTCTTTTGAATGATCTATGGCCCCTGAAGGAAGTTTGTATTGCCATGCGGCACTCAAGGAATCAACCCATTCTTTGTGTACTGGCAGAAATACTTTTGACACAAAATACCTAACTTCTTTTTCTAAGGCTTCAAAGTTTTCGACATTATATTCATCTTTAATTACCAAATAATGCCTTTTTTCACAAAGCTTTTCAATGTGAGGAGTAATAGTGTCCATCACCAGTTGATCAAACTTCTGTTCAATTTTTTGATTTATAGATTTTGTTCTTTTTAGATGATTATCTAAATCAATCTTACTTTGTATTTTTTCTTCATGTTTTTCCCAAGCTTGAAAGGCAAAAAACAGAAAAACCATAACTAAAGCTGCTAAAAACTCCATTTTTGATATTTATAAAGTTAAACTACCACCTCCGCCAAAGGAGGAGGATTGATTATGTGAGCCGGTCAAAGTGACTATTCCATTTTTTATTTTTTTTGCTTTTTTAACGATAGAATCTATTAATCAAGCCTGAGGTCTTTGTTCTTTTGGTCTCGTATAAAACTTTAAACTTAAGAGCATAGTTCACTACTTTTGAAAGGCAGTCACTTTGCCATTCACGGGAACGGTGTCCAAAGGGCGATGGTAAAATCGCCGCATAAAACCAGTTTACTGCGACGACAATCACTTGTCTGGCTCGGTTCTTTTCAAGGGTTTCAAAATGGTTAAAATGGTATAAAACGTAATTTTTAGCCGGTTTTTGTGCGATTTAAGTTGGCTCTAGCGCGTTTACCTCAAAAAATTTTCATGCCTAAAGCGCTATTATCTGAAAATAAAACATTTACAGCATTCTTCAAGCCTTTATTTGATGCTTTGAATCGAGCGGGCGCATCTCAATTCATTCCATAATTTGAAGCATCTACATGCCAATGTCATTTAGCTAAGCGGCGGCCTTATAGGCAAAGGCGAAATCGCGACGGTGCATTTTGAAATTTCGCGGATACTTCCGACCTGGCCGTATGGGGCAGGGTTTCTTGAGAAATTCATGCATTATTTTAAGAAGAATGTCTAATCGTTTCCATGCTGGCTCGTTCATCAACTGTGCGAATTTTTTGTAAACTTTCCCCATCGTACGCGTTTGATTCACCTGATAGGGGTGCTTGCATTTTTCATGGGTTGATTCAACAACTTGCTCTGGTTCGATCGACATTCCGGCACTCAATGTTGCCAATAAAACCCTGCCATAAAAATCCTGCTCAATCGCAAGGAGATTCTTTCCACTCCAACGGTCAAGCCTGGAGCCTAAAGCCAGATGTGTGACTGGATAAGCCAAGCAAGACGAAAATCGATGGAGCGGTCGGTCCTGAAGATATTCAATGGTTATTCGCTCAAAAACAAAAACGAAAAAAAGTCGAAAAAAACGACTAGGAGAAGATATTTGTCTCTTGACCGAAACCTTTAATGTGTGACCCCAAAAGTTGATTACTGGCAAAACCGCGAGTTATACGGGGCAATTATGAAGCTTCAAACTGGATTCAGACGGCGATTTTGCGATCGCCCCTTGGACACCGTTCCAGGATCATCAACTTCAATTCTTGTTCAGCCATCTTTGTAAATTCTGATTGTCTAAAGACCTGCATTCGTGAATGGTTCGAGCACATATGGCGAGTAACAAATTTCGAGGGATTATTTTTGATCTGGACGGCACGTTGATTGATTCACTGGACGACATCGCTACAGCGGCGAATCGTGTATTGGATCAGTTTGGTTTTCCAGTCCATCCTGTTGAGGACTACCGTATTTTTGTCGGTGATGGTGTGAATGTATTGATGGAGCGGATCGTGCCAGGTCAGGAAATCGACGACGCATTCAGGATGAAATTTCTCCAGGCATGGAAAAAGGAATACTCCAAGCAATGGAACGTTCAAACCCGCCCGTATGATGGAATCCTGGATCTTGTGCAGGAACTTAAAAAGAAATCTTACCGTTTGGGTGTCTTATCCAACAAACCTCAGGAATTTACCCAGGCATGTGTGGCCGAGTTCTTTGAATCCGGCTTGATGGAACCCGTATGGGGGCTGTGTGAGGATCGACCAAAAAAACCAGACCCCAAAGGTGCTCTTGAAATGGCTGCTTCATGGGGAATTCCTGCCAACGAAATACTTTATGTAGGTGACACGAGCACCGACATGCAGACCGCCGTTAACGCCGAGATGTGGCCATTGGGTGTTTCCTGGGGATTTCGTCCCAGAGCGGAATTGGAGTCACATGGAGCCCGGGCGATCATTGACCACCCCATGGAATTATTAAAATTGTTGGCCTGATTCCAAACAGGGTGTTGACATTAGGGATCTTTGTCGATTTGAATCGCCGTCATTTCCGCTGCCGCATTTATAAAAATTTTATGAGTGTTGCAGCAAAACCTTGATGCGAGCACGAAAAGTGCTTAGGTAAAAGCAGTGTCGTCGGAAGAGAACAAAGAACGCAAGCCCTTGAAAATGGTGACGTGCGGCGGGTGTGGTGCTAAGGTGTTTATCCCTGGTGACCTCGAACCGTTGGCCACGACTCCTTGTACCAAGTGTGAGAAGCCCATCATGATGCCCATGATGTTGCGTCAGTTCAACCTCTTGCGGCCCATCGCCGAAGGCGGAATGGGGATTGTTTATCGGGCCTTCGATACAACTTTGGAGCGTGAAGTCGCTGTGAAATTGATGAAGGCCGAACTGGCAGAAGACAAGGAAGTTCTGGAAGGCTTTTATCGCGAAGCCCGTGCCTGTGCCTGCCTGAATCATACCAATATCATCCATATATACACTTTCGATGAATATGAAGGGATGCGTTACCTTGTCATGGAAGTTGCTGATAATGGTAGTTTGGATGGGCGCATTGAAGAATACAGTGTCATAGATGAGTTGCTGGTGCTGGATGTTGGCATCAAAATGGCCTCTGCTCTGGAATCTGCTCTGGCGCAAAATCTTCTCCACCGCGATCTTAAGCCTGCCAATATCTTGTTCAACAAAGAGAACGAACCCAAACTGGTGGATTTCGGACTTGCTGTTAATGCCGACGCTGATCAGGATTTCAACGGAACCGTTTGGGGAACTCCCTATTATATAGCTCCAGAAAAGGTGAAAAGGGAGGGTGAAACCTTTTTATCGGACATGTACAGCTTAGCTGGAACCCTTTACCATGCCTTGACGGGTCATGTTCCATTTGAAGCACCTACCATCGAGGAGGTAGTGGCCTCACACGTCCACACCGAACTGACTCCTCCCAACCACGTCGTGCATTCCATCACCCAGCCGACCAGTGATGCCATTTATCGTGCTATGGCCAAAGAGCCCTCACATCGATACCAAAGTTACGGTGAGTTTATCATGGCTCTTGAAAATGCCCGAAGCCAACTGCTCGTCAATCAAATGAGAGCTGGAGGTGCGACTGCAGCGGCTCCCGAAGCTGGCGGCAGAGGTTGGTGGCGTCGTTGAGTTTGTTGATCTTTGTTTTTTGTTTTTAACGACAAAGGGCTGTTCTTGGCTTCACCTCTTTCATTGGATTCCCTTGCTTACTGACACAGATACTCCTCTTTTTCAGCGAAATAGACTGATCAGGCGACAATGCAAGCTTGCCATTTTTGGTTTGGTAATGATTTAATATCCGCTCTTTGCTCTCGGATCATTGGGAAGCAAAATATATTAGTTTCAAAGACCAATCAGATTTTATGGCTACGGCAAATGATTTAAGAAGGGGACAGGCAATCAACTACAACGGAGACGTTTGCGTGATTCTGGAAATGCAGCATCGCACCCCGGGTAACTTGCGAGCTTTCGTGCAAGTCATCATGAGAAGCATTAAGACCGGCAAATCTCAAGATGTGCGTTTCAGTTCCACAGAAAAGGTCGAGATTATTCCGTTGTTTAATAAAAAAATGGAATTCAGCTACATGGATCAACAGGATTTTGTGTTCTGTGATCCGGAGACTTACGAAATGGTCACCATCACCCCTGACATCGTTGGCGATGCCAAGAATTACCTGACTGAAAATGGTGAAGTGAATGTGACTTTTGTTGAAGAACGTGCCGTTATGGTCGAAATCCCGCCCAGCGTCATTTTAACTGTCTCCGAAGCTCCAGAAGGAATCAAGGGAGACTCAGCCAACAACGTCCAGAAGCCCATTACATTGGAAACTGGAATTTCCATTCAGGCTCCCTTGTTTATCAAAACAGGTGAAAAGATTCGTGTAGATACCCGAACCGGTAAATACATGGAACGAGCCTGATTGATCAGCTCATCTTATATCCGCAGTGAATCCCTGATAAACCTTTCAGGGATTCTTGCTTTTACTCCCGGTTTAAGAGATTCGGGCGGGGTTTGTATTTCTTCGATAAAGCCAGAGCCTCATCCAAGGTTGGTATTCCACCCGTGCAGGTTGGATCCGCCAGTGAGGCCGCCGCTGCGCAAACTCCGACTTTTAATGAATGCTGGATTTCCCAACCTTCATGAAGCCCAAAAAGGACGCCAGCGCAAAAGGCATCTCCAGCACCCGCGGAGCCGACGATATATTTCTGAGGTAGTTTGAGAGAGGATTGCCAGAAATCCTGTCCGTCCAGTGTTCGTGCAAAGGCTCCTTCCGGAAAATGGATCACGACTAGTTCACGAATTCCGCATTGAAGCAAAGACCCTGAAGCATGGCGAAGGGCAACTGTATCGAGTTTTCCATCGTCCGTGCGAATTTTGAACCCCGTGGTCCTCCCTGCTTCAAATTCATTCAAGATGCAATAATCTGTATGTTTGAGCGCAGGTTTTACAACTTTGGCAAATCGATCACTATCCTCGCTAACCACGTCCACTGATGTCTTCAGCCCGGCTGCCTGTGCTGAAGCCAGAATTCTGGCGGCATGGGTGCCAAATTTTTTGTCTGGACTGTCCATTGCATCCAGCAACAGCAGATAGCCCAAGTGAAAAATTTTTGCTGTGGTTGCCTCAAAATCCAGTCCTTCACCTTTCCATAAAGCATTGGTTCCCCGGTAATGAAAGAAGGTGCGTTGTCCCGTTTTCACTTCGGTCATCACATCGGTGTAGGAAGTGTCTGCTTCCTTCGAGGCTTTCAGCAATTTGGTTTGGATTTTGTTTCGTTTGCAATCAGCCAAAATAAAATCTCCCAGCGCGTCTTTACCGACCAAACCCGCCGCCTGAAGAGGGAATTTGGCTCCCATTTTGGCCAGGTCCACGAGTATGTTATAGGGCGAGCCTCCAGTCCCCTGAGATTGCGAGCTGATGTTGGCCAATGATTCTTTTTGTGGAAACACATCAATCATTTTTACCTGATCGATGATCCAGTTGCCTCCAGCCAGAATTCCCTTACGCGTCTTTTTTCGTGTAGCCATCGTTTTGTCTGCCATATGAAATAGGTTGAGATCTCGAAAAACGAACGTTTTGCAGATCAAACGACATCATTGTTCGCTTCCGGGACAAAGAAATGCTACAGGAAGGGTAGCAAATTCACCAGTCAAAAGAGTTCTGCAGTTTCCTATCGAGTTTATCGAGTTATTGAAATCTTGATATATGCAAGACCAAGGGGATCTCAGCTCGATGTCCCCCTGACTCGGAAGTTTTTCTCCTGCCGCTTCAATCTTGTAATTCCTGGTACCGAAAACAATTAATGGTGTGATCATTAACGACACCGGCGGCCTGCAGGAAGGCGTAGCAAATGGTGGTGCCGACAAAAGAGAATCCTTTGGCTTTTAATGATTTACTGACCTGATCAGACAAGGGGGTGGATGCCGGGATTTCCTTCCAGGTTTTCCACTTGTTATGGACGGTCTTTCCTTCGGTAAATTGCCAGATAAAAGAATCAAAGGAACCGTGTGATTCCTGAACTTTTAGAAAAGCCGCCGCATTTTTTACGGTTGCCTGTATCTTCAGCCGATTTCGGATAATGCCTGGATTTTCCCGTGCCTTTTCCATCTCCGCCGAGGTCATACGTACCACCTTATTTGGATCAAAGTTTTTAAAAACTTGGCGAAATGCGTCCCTCTTATGAAGGACGGTGCGCCAGGAAAGTCCTGCCTGGAAGGCATCCAGTAATAAAAACTCAAACCACTTCTTATCATCATGAATTGGAACACCCCATTCATTGTCATGATAATCCCGCATCAACTCATCCGAGCCTGGCCATTCACACCTGATTTTTTCTTCTGCCATGAATCGCTTTATAGTTTTTAGATAATCGCCTCTCAATGTAATTTTTTTGCATCCCAGGCACTTGCTCAACATTTAAGCGACTTGTTTCCATGCCCGCCTTCCCTCATATTTCATGAATGGCATACGAATGGAAGCATCGGCGTCGAGTGGAGTTTTCCGAAACCGATATGGCCGGAATCGTCCACTTCTCGAACTTTTTCCGTTACATGGAATCAGCAGAGCATGCCTTCATCAGGTCCTTAGGGCACAGTGTGACTCTCGCTGATGTTGACACCGCTCTTGGTCTGCCCAGGGTTCATGCCCATTGTGACTACAAACGGCCGCTCAGATTCGAAGATGAAATGGAAATTCACTTGCTGGTTGAAACAGTGAAGCATAAGTCCATCACCTATCAGTTTCGTATCTATCGTCTCGAAAATGAAGAGCCTTTGGAAGAGGTGGCCCTGGGACGTATCACAATCGTATGTGTTCACAAGTCTCCCGAAGGAGTCATGAAAGCAGCCTCTTTGCCGGATACGATACGTGATCAGATTCAGGCAGCTCCACAAGAGTTGCTCAATCAGCAGAACAAATCCTGATGATTCCTCAGTTACCCCCCATCTTAGCCCCAGTCCAATTCGTCCAGCTTGCGGCGGTCTCTTTTGGTGGGGCGTCCCGAGCCTCTTTTGTGAAGAATCACTGGTTGCGGAATTTTGGTGCTGGTTTTAGGTCGCAGATCCTCCGGTGGGGTTAAATCTTCCAGGTAATTCGGCACTTCCTTGGCACTCACTCGTTGGTCAAGCAGACTCAGAACTTTGACTTTTCGTCGCACAAAACCGCATTTCGCTTGAATGGTGTCTCCAATCTGCAGGAATCGCGCAGGTTTGACATTGTGCCCGTCTAGCTTCACATGACCTGCCTTACAGGCCTGCATGGCCAGCGATCTGGTTTTGTATAAGCGAACTGCCCATAGCCACTTATCGATCCTCACGCGCTCAGCTGTTGCAGTCATCTTGTTCGGTAAGAGATGGTAACCTCAAATCTTTCGGTTTGATTTCCGGGGCGAATTGTCGGCAGCTGCGCGGCAGGAATCGGCAATGGAAGCCAATTCCTCAAGGAAGAGGCTCTTTCGTTTTTCTGGCAATGACTGAAGGACTTCCGCCTGGAGTTGAATGGCTATGTCCTTGGCTTGTTGAAATCTATTGATGCCGTATGGCTTGAGTGAAATTCGTCGAGCGCGCCGATCATCAGGATCGATTTTTCGCTCAATAAATCCGGCCTTCTCCATTCGTTCCAGCAATGATGCCACGGTATTTGGATCACTGGACATGCGGGTTGTTAATTGCTTTTGGGTCAATCCTTCTTCATTTCCTTGTGTCAAGGTTCGCATGACGGTGTACTGGTCCGGTGTCATTTCCAGATGCGCAATTCGCCGACGAAAAGCTTGATTGAGTCCGTACCAGGCACGCCTCAACAACTTGGGAAAAACAGATGCTTCAGGAGGAAATGCTTCCCCTTGGTTCGGTGGCGATCCTGCCAGGATGTTTTCCAGATTAGGCATGTTGGGTCCGTGCAATTTATTACGTGTAAGTATTATTTTTTATTGCATCAGGCGCGTCAGTGTAGAATAGTCTTCAACATTCGGGAAGCAAATTCAGGATAGGTTCATCCTGTCCCGATCAGTAATTCAACACAGATTTATGAAGACTCAAATCAAGCAATTCCGCCTTTCCCAATCCCTCGTTGCCGGTATGGCTTTAGTTCTGACACTCAGCATGCAGGCTGCGTCAGTCAAAGGCTGGCTTCACTGGAGAGGGCCTCACCAGAATGGTACATCTGACGAAACCAATCTCATTGAAGATATTGAGTTGGGAGGTAAAAACCATCTATGGACTTTTGAGATGCCTGGACGTGGCGAGGCCGTCATTGCTGATGGGCGCGTTTATGCCTGGGGCTATGAGGGCACTGGACCGGATTTGCGGGAATATTTGTCCTGTCTCGATGAAGAAACAGGAAAGGTCATCTGGCAATATGGATTCAACGACTTTTTGAGTGACACCGTTTACAATCGCTACACGATTGGATCCGCGACCGTTGATCAGGATACAGGAAACATTTACCTGATGTCCACTGCAGGTGAGATGAGTTGTTTTGATCGAGACGGTAATCTTTTGTGGCAGCACTCCATGATGGAACGTTTTGGAATGCTGACCTTTCCCAACGGGCGCAGAGGAGCCGCTGTCATTGATGGTGATCTGGTGATTCAACATTGTATCACCAGTTATTGGGGTGCGGATGGACCGGCCCGTGATCGTTTTTTCGCCTTCAATAAAACGACCGGAGATCTTGTCTGGTCCAGCACACCAGGTACTCCCCCCAAAGACAGTTCTTTCAGCTCACCTGTTCTTGGATACTACAATAATAAAAGAGTGCTTTATGCCGGGACAGGTTGTGGAAACATCGTGGCCATCAATGCCCGTAATGGAGATCCGCTCTGGCGTTATCACTTCTCTTATGGAGGCGTCAACTCCTCCGTTCTCATTCACAACAACGACAAATTGATCACGATTCATGGCAAAGAAAACCTCGATTCCTCTGAAGTAGGTCGCATGGCAGCCATAAAAATCGGGGCTGAGCCTGCTGCCGGAGAATCCGGGCCCGTTGTTCTGTCCAAGGAACATGAACTGTGGCGCTTGCCTCACGTGATGTTCACCAGTTCTCCCGTCTTGGTGGGTGATCGTGTTTATCAGGTGACCCACACCGGTGAACTGATCTGCGTCGATGCCAACTCTGGCAAAGAGCTGTGGCATCACAAACTGGAAAACGGACAATTACATGCCTCGCCCCTTTACGCAGACGGGAAACTATACGTTCCCATGGGCAACGGTAATTTTTACATCCTCCGAGTCAAGGAAGACGGAGTCGATGTGCTTGATAAAGTTGAGCTGGCAGGCGGTTGTTTGGGGGCTCCGACTATCTGGAATGGAAAAATCTACGTCCACTCCATGGAGAAACTCTACTGTTTCGGCAGCTCTGAAAGTCGTGCCAAGCCCGTAATGGTCAAAACTAAAAAGCCCGAAATCAAAAAAGGTGAGGTAACTCAGCTACAAATGGTGCCACCTGATGTCTTGCTTGCACCTGGTGAATCAGCTCGTGTTCGAGTCGCCGGTTTGGACGAAAATGGATGGGTTGTAAACCGTCGAGTGCGTCCGGATTGGGATTCATTCATCCCTCCGACCGCAAAGGTGAAATCGACTGCGGACGCCTCTTTCAAACGTGGTAATCGAATCAGTGCCGACAAAGACGGCTCCACTTCTGCGGGTGCATTTAAGGGAACTGAAGGGGGAGCATCGGGCATTCTCAGGGCTCGAGTTCTTCCTGGTCTGCCATTCCAAGAAGACTTCGAATCTTTCGAAATCAACGAAACTTATCCATCCTCCCACCGCGAAGCAGGGGTGCAATATGCTTATCCTCCACTTCCCTGGATTGGAGCCCGTTTCAAATGGGACATCCGAGAAATGGATAATAGCAAAGTGTTGGTCAAGACCTTGGACAATGTCCTTTTCCAGAGAGCAACCTCTTTTATCGGCCATCCTGATGCGTCTAATTACACCGTTGAAGCTGACGTTATGACGGATGGCAATCGTCGAATGAAATCCAATGTGGGAGTCATCAACCAACGTTATGTCATTGCCTTGATTGGTAACTGGCAGGAACTGGAAATCAGCTCCAACCATGATCGCATCAAGGTATCCGTTCCATTCAAATGGTCCACCAAGAAATGGTACCGTATCAAATCAAGAGTGGATATTGCCGATGATGGTTCCGGTATCGTGAGGGCGAAAGCTTGGCCGCGTGATGAAGACGAGCCAGAAGCCTGGACGTTGGAAGTGCCCCACAAAGTCGCACATCCCAAGGGGGCTCCGGGCTTGTATGGATTTTCTCCTCAGACCCGTTACAGCGTGTATGTGGACAACGTATCCGTGTATCCCAATGAATAAGGGTGCGTCTTACTTATATTTAACAAATTAAAACAGGTAATAGTCTTATGAATAGTTCAAAAATCGTTTTGACGACCGCCATGCTCGCCACCTTTTCGTTGTCAGCATTGGGTGGTGACTGGAATCAATGGGGCCGCACTCCCAGTAAAAATTTCTACAGCCCTGAAAAAGGTATTCCTCACGAGTTTGGTCCTGGCGACTTCAAACCAGGTACTGAGGAAATCGATCTGACGACCACCAAAAATGTTAAATGGGTGGCTAAGTTGGGTTCCCAAGCATACGGAAACGTGACCGTCGCCAACGGCAATGTTTTTGTGGGAACCAACAACGAATCTTTCCGTGATCCCAAGCACAAAGGGGACCGTGGAATTGTATATTGCCTTGATGAGAAGACTGGTGCCTTCAAGTGGCAGTTGGTCGTTCCAAAGTTGGGAGCCGGCAAGGTCAGTGACTGGGAGTTCCTGGGAATTTGTTCTTCGCCCGCAATTGATGGAGAAAAAATCTATGTTGTCTCCAACCGGTGTGAAATTCTTTGCCTGGATGCCAATGGGCTGGCCAACGGAAATGATGGATTCAAGGATGAAGCATCCTATATGGCCGGGCCGGGCAACCCACCGATTGCAGCAGGAGAAACGGATGCAGACATTCTATGGGTGTTTGACATGCGTGAAGAATTGGGTGTTTTCCCTCACAATATCGCCAGCAGTTCGGTTGTTGTGGTCGGAGATTACGTTTATGCCACCACCTCGAACGGACAAGATTGGTCTCACCTGAACATTCCATCTCCCATGGCGCCTTGCCTGGTTGTGCTCGATAAAAATACAGGTGAATACGTTGGGGAGGAGTCTTCTGGAATCAGCCGGAATCTGATGCACTGCAACTGGTCTTCTCCCGGTTATGGAGAGATCAATGGCAAGGGACTTGTGTTCTTCGGAGCAGGGGATGGTGTTTGCTATGCTTTCAATCCAAAACCTGTTCCGGACGGTGATTTCGCCATCCTGGAAGAAGTCTGGAAATACGATTGTGTGCCTGACAAATACAAAATGGAGAACGGTGAACCCATCAAGTATCCAGCGGCAGAAGGGCCAAGTGAATTGATATCCACTCCCGTATTTTACAAGAATCGTGTTTACATCGCCATTGGGCAGGATCCCGAGCACGGTGAGGGAGTCGGTAATCTCGTCTGTATAGATGCGACAAAAAAGGGTGACATCACCAAGGATGGAGCCATCTGGAGCTATGACAAGATCAACCGCACGATCTCAACCTGTTCCATCGATCCCGAGACCGGTCTTTTGTTCATGTCTGACTACTCCGGTTTTGTTTACTGTCTGGATGCAGAAACAGGAGAGGAATATTGGATTCATGACATGAAAGCTCACATGTGGGGTTCGACCTTGGTGGCTGATGGAAAAGTCTTTCTTGGTGATGAAGACGGTGATCTGGTTGTTCTAGCCGCGACCAAGGAAAAGAAAGTTCTCAACGAAGTTTACTTCGGGGCTCCGATTTATTCGACCCCCGTGGTGGCCAACGGAACTCTCTATGTCGGGACTCAAACACATCTTTACGCTATCGGAAAGTAATAGAAATCCAAAGGATCAGGAGTAAGGACATTCCTTCTCCTGATTTTCTTTTCTTAATTTGCCTTTGTTTTCTACCCGCATGAAAAACAACAGCTTGATTATCTGGATTGGGACCCTGGTTCTTTTATTCCTTCACCAGGATTTTTGGTTCTGGGATAACTACGAAACGGAAGTTTTTGGTTTTATGCCCATTGGGCTTGCCTATCATGTTGGTTTTTCAGTCGTCGCGGCCATTTGGTGGGGCGCAGTCATGACTTTTGCGTGGCCGCACCACTTGGAAGCATTGGCTGAAGAAACAGAAGATTCCATCTCAACACACCGTCCATGACACCACTGATCATCATCGTTTGTTACCTGGGGCTTTTGCTGGCCCTGGGTGTATTCAGCAGCAAATCTTTTAGGGGCACCAGCAAGGACTATTTTGTGGCCAGCCATTCGATAGGCCCCTTTCTTCTGCTGATGAGTGTGTTCGGGACAACCATGACGGCCTTTGCATTGGTTGGGTCGACCGGCAAAGCTTTCGAAAGGGGGATCGGTGTTTATGGGTTGATGGCTTCTATCAGTGGTTTGGTCCATGCAGCAGTCTTTTTTCTCATAGGCATCAGGCTTTGGGTATACGGAAAGAAATATGGATTTGTCACTCAGATCCAGTATTTCCGCGCCCGCTTTGATTCACAGAGAATTGGCTATGTATTATTCCCCATTTTGGTGATGTTGGTGGTGCCTTATCTTTTGATCGGCATCATAGGAGCGGGGAAAACGGTATTGCCTGTGACTGCGGGTGCATTTCCTGATTTGTTTCCCAATGCTGCCACACCTCAGTTTGCCGGCGGTATTCCGGTTTGGCTCACTGGATTGGTCATTTGCGGTGTTGTGATGACTTATGTTTTTCTTGGTGGATCTCGTGGAGCCGCCTGGGCGAACACTTTTCAAACACTGGTCTTCATGGGGATGGGCCTGGTGGCCTTTGTGTTCATCTCCAATAGTCTTGGAGGTTTATCCAACGCTTCTAAAGTGACCATCCAGATCAATGATCAGGGCGAAGTTGTCCAGCCTTATCGTTGGGATGGAGCCAACAGCCAGTTGGTGGTCAACGAACCGCCCAAGGTGATTGGTCGGCTTGTTCAGGAAGATCACGACGGGGATGGTTCTTACTCTCCAAAACCGTTGCTGAGCCGGCAGGTAACCATGGTGGAACTTGATAATCGAAATCCTGCCACGGGCGAGGTGAAATCTTTTCAACGTGAGTATGGAATGTCGACCTGGATGTTCCTGACGTATCTTTTTATTCCACTCAGCGTTGGGATGTTCCCTCATTTGTTCCAGCATTGGCTGACGGCGAAAAGTGCTCGCGCTTTCAAACTCACAGTCGTTGCTCACCCGATTTGTATCCTGATCGTATGGGTGCCATGTGTGCTCATTGGTATTTGGGCCACAGGAATTTTGCCTCCTCTGGATCCGTCTCGAGTCAGTGGAGTGCTTGGTCAAATGGTGGCGCGTCTGGTGGATAGTCCAGTACTGACCGGTTTCCTTATTGCAGGAATTCTGGCCGCCATTATGTCTTCACTGGATTCCCAGTTTCTCTGCCTTGGAACCATGTTCACCAATGATATTGTGCTTCACAAATTGGGGCGCGACAAACTGTCAGATAAACAGATCATTTTAATTGCACGTGGATTCGTCGTGGCCATCGTCACCTTGACCTATTTACTCTCACTAGTCGCTCCCCAAAATGTTTTTGATCTGGCGGTCTGGTGTTTCAGCGGTTTTGGGGCATTGTTCCCATTGGTGTTTGCCGCGGTCTATTGGAAGCGTGTGACCAAAGCCGGAGCCTACGCGTCGATAGCAGCAGCCACATTGAGCTGGTTTTATTTCTTTGCACAGAGTGGCTATGGTTCCGAATTGGTGCTGGGACCAGGTATCATGCCTGTGGCCGTATGCTTTGTCTGCTCGTCGGCAGCATTGGTCATCGTGTCATTGATGACAAGGCCTCCAAGCGACGAAATCATTCAAAAGTTTTTTCCTGATAAAAAACTTTGAGCGCTCCGGACTTTATTAAGATATAATACCCCAATTTGAATAATTTTTTATGAGTACTGAATCTGTTTCAAACGAAGCAATCCAACAAGCCAGAGAGCACCTTGACGCTCATGTGCGTGAAATAGTGCAGTGGCACTTTTCACCCGAAACCGGCAGCCCATTCTGGTTGGAATGGGCCGACAAAGCAGGTTGGGATCCTGCCAAGGAAATCCAATCCTTCGATGATATCATTGCACGGTTTCCCCATTTTCAAGATGAATGGCTCCGTGATCTTCAACCCGAGGTTTGGGTTCCCCAGGCTTTCAAGGGGCAACCCTTCAATGTGTTTGAAACCGGAGGAACCACCGGGATGCCCAAGCAACGCATCGGCTGGAACGATTACAAGGTGGATTACAGCGAATTTTCTGACAAAATTTCCGATGAGCATTTCCCTCGCAATCATTACTGGTTGATGATGGGGCCAACCGGACCTCGCCGACTGCGCCTGGCTATCGAGCATCTGGCAAATGTCCGGGGCAGTTCCTGCTACTTCATAGATTTGGATCCTCGGTTCGTTAAAAAACTCATCGCCGACAAGAAATTCGATGTGGCCCGCAGTTACATGGAACATGTCGTTGACCAAGCGGTGACCATCATCAAGCATCGAAAGGTCAGCGGTGTCTTTACGACTCCCAAATTGCTGGAAGCGCTGTCCGAAAAAATCGATCTTTGGGAATCCGGAATTCGCGGTGTTTTCTGCGGAGGAACCACCATGGACCCTCAATACACACGATTCCTTGTTGAAGAAGTTTTGGAGAATCGTATCGGATTCTACCCAACTTATGGAAATACCCTGATGGGATTGGCCGCGAGTGTCCCCATCACCAAGGAGGATAATTATTCTATCACCTATTATGCTCCACAGCCTCGAGCTGTTCTACGAGTAGTGGATGCAGAAAAGACCGAACAGCTCAAGGACTACGACCAATGGGGTCGTGTTGAGTTGACCACTCTGACCAAGGAGTTTTTCATGCCCAGATTTTTGGAACGTGATGAGGCATTGCGTCGCGCGCCACGTGCTCCTTATGCCTGGGATGGAGTTGCCCAAGTCAGGCCTTTTGGTGCCATGGAAAAGAAAATCGTTGAAGGTGTTTACTAGATCCATATTCCGAATATCAACATGAGTTCTACTCCGCACATACCATGCCTGAGAAAAGGCGCTCCTTACGAAAGTCTGGACCAGATCGAAGTCAAGGGATACAGCGATGGTCAAACTCTGGCCACTGTCAGCAGTGTCAACGCCGGTATCATTCGTCGAGATCTGAAGCGTATTGACCAGGCCAAAGCGGCACTGCGTCAGTTCACGGTGGATCAATTGATCGATATTTCAGCCAAGGCGGGTGAAGCCTTCCTGAATGATACGCTCCCTCTCGGAGACAAAGGGCATACCCAGTCGCCGGAAGAATACACACGCACCCTTTCGTCCACTTCCGGGCTTCCTTACGTCATGGTCAAACGCAATATGGACAAGATCTATCATGCCTTGACACATATGCGTACGGTATTGACTGGCCTGACAAGGGGTTTGGATTTATCCATCCTGGACAAAGGATTCGGGGAGCAATTTGGAACCCGTATCAGTTACTATCCGACAGCCAAAGCTTTGGGACTGGTCATGCCCAGTAATTCGCCTGCGGTCAATTCGCTTTGGCTGCCTGCCATCCCGTTAAAGACGCCTGTCATCATCAAACCCGGGCGGGAGGAACCCTGGACACCCTATCGATTAATACAGGCATTTATTGCTGCGGGATGCCCTGCCGAAGCATTCGGATTCTACCCAACCGATCATGAGGGAGCCGGTGTGATCCTTCAAAGCTGTGGTCGTGCTCTGATCTTTGGGGATCAAAACACCACAGCTCAATATGCCAACAACCCAGGCATCCAGATTCACGGTCCCGGGTTCAGTAAAATTTTGGTTGGCGAAGATCAAATTGAAAATTGGCCGGACTATGTTGACTTGATGGCCGCTTCCATTTCCGAAAATGGTGGACGCAGTTGTATCAACGCTTCTGCCGTGATCGTCCCTAAATATGGCAAGGAGATCGCAGATGCCCTTGCAAAAAAATTAGGTCCCATTCAGCCAACTCGACCTGACGATGAAAACGCCCGTCTTTCCGGATTCGCCAATCCGAAAATGGCAGAATACATCGACGGTGCCATTGCGCAGGATCTCAAAGAACCCGGTGCTGAGGACATGACGGCCCGGTATCGCGAAGGTTCCCGGAAAGTGGAATTTGAGGGAGGAACCTACATGTGCCCGACCATCGTGCATTGCGATTCCATGTCCCATCCTTTGGCGAACCGTGAATTTTTATGTCCCTACGCCAGTGTTGTAGAGATTCCTCAAAGAGACATGCTCGACAAGATCGGACCCTCCCTGGTCGTGTCTGCGATCACAAAGGATTCCAGTTTTATCAATGATCTGTTGGATTCCGACCTGATTGAAAGGCTCAATTTGGGAGCGATTCCTACCATGAAAATTTCATGGGATCAGCCTCATGAAGGAAATATGTTTGAGTTTCTCTACAAACGTCGGTCCATCGAAAGAGAAGCGTAACTTAGGGCAGTGTTCCTGTGTCACTAAGTTTGTGGGGCAGTCATTAAGGATATTTTATCATTTAAGGAGCTCTTCTGTCATATCCGCTTAGTGGGTCATCATGGATTTTGAGTCTGCATTGAAACAAGCCGGAACAAGCCTATCCTCTTCCGGGGACTGGCAATTGAATGCCTTTGACGTCAAGCCGATCATTCGCTTGGTCTTTGGTGAGGGAAAAATCAATGAACTGGGTGACATCGCCCGTGAGCTGGGTGGAACCCGTGTTCTGGTTGTAACGGATGCAGGTATCGTCGCAGCCGGTCACTTTGATCTTGCCCTCAAAATACTGGAGGAAGCAGGTTTAAAAGTCTTTGTTTTTGATCGAGTACACGAAAACCCCACAACCGCTGATGTGTCGGCTTGTGTGGAAGTCGCCAGATCAAATCAGGTAGATTTGCTGGTCGGCCTGGGGGGAGGTAGCAGTATGGATACTGCCAAAGGATGTAACTTCATCCTCACCAACGGGGGTTGCATGCAGGATTACTGGGGTATTGGGAAAGCCTCTCAACCCATGCTCCCCATGATCGCGGTTCCAACTACCTCCGGCACTGGAAGTGAATGCCAGTCTTTTGCCCTGATTGCCGACGAAACTTCCCATCAAAAAATGGCTTGTGGTGATCCCAAAGCGGCGGCCAGAGTTTCCATTCTTGACCCAGCTCTTACTTTGTCTCAACCAAGACGTGTCACCGCCTGTACGGGAATGGATGCGTTGACGCACGCACTTGAAACCGCTGTCACCCGTAAGCGAACTCTTTACAGTTGGATGCACGCATTGGAAGCTTTCAAACTGTTGCTTCCAAATCTTCCTGTTGTCCTAAAAGATCCGCTGGATTTGGTTGCCCGAGGTAAAATGCAACTGGGTGCCGCTCTGGCTGGTATTGCCATTGAGAACAGCATGCTCGGGGCAGCCCATGCCACAGCCAATCCACTAACGGCTACATTCAATGTCGTGCATGGCATGGCGGTGGGCGTCATGATGCCTCATGTCATCCGCTGGAATGCCCGGCATGAAGCAACCGCCAAGTCGTATGCTCAGCTGGCTCGTGAAACCCATGTGGCCTCATCACAAGATTCGGTTCCTGTATCTGTCGACAAATTGGTGTCTTCCATCGAGAACACTCTTCAAGTCTGCGAAATCCCAGCAACCCTCAAGGCGCACGGTGCTCAAGAGAGAGATCTGGATGCATTGGCCGAAAGTGCTTCCCAGCAATGGACCGGGAATTTTAATCCGATTGAGATCAGTCAGGAAGACTACCGCTCCCTTTACTCTTTGGCTTTAGGTTAGTTTTTTATTTCTTACGCCCGTCCCGGTGCAGGACTCAAGCCACCAAGAACGCGGAGTTTTTGGTAGGGCCACGCTGCCGCGTGGCCGTAGGGCTTTGCATAAGGTTTAATTATTTGAAAGCGTCAGGAATTCGTGGCCGAGCGGCAGCTCGGCCCTACCGGGATTGCACGTGCGCGTGCTGGCCTGTTACAAACTCCAACCTTTGCGGTACTCGCGGTGAATGTATTGATTGGCCTCTGGAACATTGGTGACTAATAATTTCTTGCTGTCCCATTTGATTTTTTTACCCGAACGAATGGCGACATTTCCCAGCAAGACCACTTCACTGAAAGGACCCGACCGATTGAAATTGGAAAGCGGTTGATCCGGATTTCCATTACGAATGCCATCCAGCCATTCCTGATCCTCGTTTTTCACACGGGGAATGGTTTTTGAGATTTCGGTCGTACTGGACATCACACCATTGGCCTTGATGAGCCAGTTGGTATTGCCGCGGTTAAAGTACATTGTTCCCTTTTTGCCAACCAAGACCGCACCATATTTTGAAATATCCTCGCCATCCACTACTTCAGCAGGAGGGTAGTTCTGCTTGCCATCTTTTTTACCGTCATACCAAACAAATTTAACAGGAGGTTTATTGCCTCGTTTAGGGAATTGATAGGTGACGATGGAAGAGGTTGGGGGAGATTCCTGGGTCATTCCCTGTTGTTCCGCTTCCACCCAGTCTGGTGCCCCCAACTCGAGAGACCAGTAAGGCATGTCCATGATGTGGCAAGCCATATCCCCCAGGGCACCGGTTCCGAAGTCCCAGTAACCCCGCCATTTGAAAGGTGCATAGTCTGGGTGGTACGGGCGCCATGGAGCGGGTCCCAGAAAGAGATCCCAATCCAATGTGTCGGGCACTTTGTGTTCTCCCGTGGGGCGATTCACTCCTTGAGGCCAGATGGGGCGGTTGGTCCACATGTGAGCTTCTGTCACTTCTCCAATGATACCCGCCTGAATGAGTTCCACTGCCCGACGAATGGGTTCCCCGGAATGCGCCTGGTTTCCCATTTGAGTGACCGCACCTTGTTCACGGGCGACTTCGGTCATCACTCTCGCCTCATAGACGGAATGGGTGAGTGGTTTTTGGCAGTAACAATGTTTGCCCATCTTCATTGCCATGACGGCGGCAACCGCGTGTGTGTGGTCTGGGGTGCTGACGGTTACGGCGTCAATATCCTTTTGCTTCTCCAGCATGACGCGAAAGTCCCGGTAACGCTTTGCCTTTGGGAAATTCTTGAAGGTATCCGCCGCTCTGACATCGTCGACATCGCACAAGGCAACAATCTCCGCGCCTGCCTTGGATGAATCGTTGATTTCGCCGCGCCCCTTGCCTCCGACCCCAATGCCTCCCAGAAGAATACGATCGTTGGCCCCAAAGACACGGCTGGGGAAAAAGTTGAATGCCAATGCGGAAGCAGCGGTGGTGCCGACAAAATTTCTGCGTGTATACTGTTTTTTCATACAATGCGCCTGATAGTTATTAGTGCTGAATTGTGGAATGCTTTTATCCTCTGCTTCCGGCCGTGATGGGGCAAGAAAAAATGTTATCTGATTTGGGAAATGGGCTCTTCCCTGATTGCATTCTCTGAATTTGATGTGAACAAATATTGAATATTGAGACGTGGACCTATCGTTTTTTGTTTACCTTTGTCGAAAAACCAGATCGCTTGCTGGTTAACCGATTCCAAGATGGCCTCGAGCCTCAGCTTTGGAATATTAGAAAGAACAAGCAGCTCGAATACAAGGCGCCGGAACTAGATGTCCGCTTATCCCAAAGCCGCTATAAGCTCGTACAACGCATCACGCGTTTGAATTGCATTACCGATTCGACAGGAATCTGGCTATATGACCACCATTGTGATAAACAAATCATTCGGTTTCCAAATACAATGAGCGACAATATCAGCCAAGTGGCCCTTTCGCCTTCGCATCGCTATCTTGTTTATGTGCTCAGGAGTGGAGACATCAGAATCTGGGATCTGAAGGCAACCGGTGAAGCCATCAAGGCTCTGGAATTTGATTGGATTGATTGAACGCGGAAAGATGACGGCCGTATTATGGCTGTATCAACCGAAATCTAGCTTTTGTGATTCCGTCATACCGATGATGAGATCCTCCCCCATCGGAGTTTGTCTTTATTTTTCCGTTCACGGTGAATGAGAAGTCATCCTCATTGAGGATGATTCTACCGACAATCCCGGTGGAGACATCTTTTTGAACATCGTAGATTGATAAACCATATGAATGAGTCCATTCCCAAACTCGCTTAACTTCCTTGCTACTTTCTTTATCGCTGTGGCAACTCAGATCCATGTCCTCAAATTGAATCTCATCACCTGGCAGAAACCGATCCAGTAAGCCATCAGGATCCTCCCGTTCAACCAACTTCCAGGCAGTCCCGATCAGGGCCTCAACCTTGGGTTCGGTATGAAAACTGTTGGGACGTTCCAGTCTCAATGCGCGACGAGCGGGTAGAGAAGTATACGGATAAGTCAGAAACCAGTTTCTGGGAATTCGTTCGTCCACAACCAGGCAATGGTTCGTGCTCAGAGGCTCCACCTTGACCATTTCCATGCCCTTTATTTTCATGATCTCCTTTAAGTTCTCGCCATGCATGTTTAACACCGTCCATCCCAAATCGAACCGTTTCCGAGATGCCCCCTTTGAAGTCGGTGATGATTCCTTTGCTGGTATATGTTCGTAAAGACTTGGTGGAACCATTTTGCCCTCAGTATCTACTTTAGGCAACACCCGGACTCTATTGCCATTGGGCCAGGGTGGAGGCGATCCATTTCTTTTATACAGCATGGAAGTTTGCATGCCAGGCTTCGCAAAATACTGGATTTGATTTTCCTGAGAAAAATCCTGCCCACTTGCGAGCAAAAGAAAAATGGTCATTCCGAAGCACCAGAGCAGCATTTCTAAACTTCGATTGTTCTTGACGGGCATATTCATTTCGTTTCCTGATTCGAGTTTAAGATGGAGCAATGAAATTGCATTGTTTTAACTCAGTCCTAACGTGTCCATACAACAGACCGGATGCTCACGTGAACACCTGGTCCAGACAACACAATGGACGCACTCTTTTTTAGATCCAAACAACCACTGTTTCTGGTAAACTAACCTAGAAAAGGTGATCACTCCTGCTCGGTCTGGTTTTCCTGTTTTTCTGGTAACAGCTTGGCGATGAGTTGATTGGTTGAGTCAAAGTAATGAGAGAGAGATTCCTGAATATCCTCTGCGGTCAGGTTCTTCGGTTTTTCAGGATAGGTGAGAATGCCGTCCAATGGTAAACCATGACGAGTTCTGAACATCAGGTTGTTCAGCCAGAAACCGTTTTCCTTGATGTTCTTTTCGTAGCTTCTCAGGTGTGATTCTTTGATTTTGGTGAGTAATTCCTCGTCGGGACCTTCCGTTCTTAATTCTTCAATCACATCCAGGGCGAGTTGAATCAATTCATCGGCTTTTTCCGGATCACATCCAAAGGATATTCCGGATGAAAACGTCGCTTTGGGCCAGCGCGAAATGCCCCCACTGGCTCTGACCCCATAAACACCGCCCTGGTCCTCTCTCAATTCCTCTCTCAGGCGAATGTTCAAGGCCTCAACAGCACTTTGCAAGGGATAGCGGTAACTGTCCTTCCATTCCCGCTCTCCATGAAAACGAATGCTCACAGTGGCTTTGGGTTCCAGTCCTTTATGAACGGTAACTTCCAGTTTACCTTTAGCTGGCAGGTCACCATTGAACCGTCCTTTTTCCTCGGTTTCCAAAGTGGGTAAGGTCCCAATATATTGGTTCAGGAGAGGTTTAAGCACTTTTAGATCGATGTTACCGACGAAAAAGAATGTGAAATCGTTGGCATCCGCAAAACGTTCCCGATATATCCGGTGGGACACATCCATATCCCATTTGTCCAACCATTCCATGGTGGCGGGTTGATGCCTGGGATGGTCTCCGTATAGTTTTTTGCTGACTGCGTCGGAAAATACGGCTCCCGGAGAATTGAGTCGATTCTTGATATTCTCCCGCATCCCCACTAACAGACTCTGGTAGGTTTCCTCATCCTTTCTGGGAGAAGTGAATCTCAGGTGAATTAATTGCATCATGGTTTCAAGATCCTTCGTGGAACAGGAACCTGATAAACCCTCTAACTGTGAACCAACAAATGCTTGTGCGCTGGCCACTTTGCCTGAGAGTTTTTTCTGAAGCGCCACTGCACTGAACTCCCCGATGCCTCCCTGGGCTACCACGGTGCTGGCTGTGGATGCGGGAACAAATACATCATCATCCACTAAACTATAACCTCCCGGGCTGGTGGCTTGAAAAAGAATCTGGTCGTTTTGAAAATCCGTCGACTTGATCAACACCTTGATTCCATTGCTGAGGAGCAGGGTCGTGACGTCCGTTGCGGCATGATGTTTCTCTGAAACGATACTTCCAGGTTCCGGGAGATTCTCTACCAGAGGTGCATCTGTGACACCATCATCGTATGCCTCCAGTTCTTCACTCTCAACCTGCTTGATTATAGCAAGCAACTCTTCTTCAGTTGGAACGCGAATGCCCTCCTTTTCGGGTGCACTAAAGAGGATCACCCTGTTTTGAGTGGTCATCCACTCCCGAGCAGCGTTCACAGTTTCTTCAAGCGTAATATCAGGCACGGACTGGTTGGCAATTTCCCGTTCTCTCGCAATGCCAGGAACAGCCTCTCCAGCCAGATAATGTCGCTGATATTCGTTTGCTAAGGAACGAGACTCACGTTTATCGCGTTCGAGATAAGCCTGCTCGTAACTCCGCAGGAGCATGGCCTTCGCGCGATCGAGTTCTGATTGAAGAAATCCATCGCGTCTGACCCGCTGTTCCTCCTGTAGCAAAGCTCGCAGGCCTTTTTCGTAGGCGTTTTCCCTCACCACCGCACCTTGAAGAAAGGCATCGGTGGGTCTAACGAAACTGGCTTTGCCAATGAAGGCTTGAAGGTAAGGAGGATCGGCCTGTTGGGTTTTCTCCATCAAGCGTGTATTGAGCATGATGGTATAGAGGGACTCGACCAATTGTTGGCGGTAATCCTCCACCGTTAATGCTTCGGTGTGTGGTTGTTTGTATGCAATCTGAATGAGTGACGCCTGTAATTCGGGATCTGTGGCAATGGAGAATAGTGTTTGTTCGTGATCGGGAACATTGTAGACGGGCCTTCCCGCATCCCTGTGTTCGGACTCAAGTGGAGCGAAGTATTTGCGGATCTGAGCTTCGATTTTGTCGGCATCAAAATCACCGACCGCGACGACGGCCATCAGATCGGGGCGATACCATTTTCGATAATACCTGAGAAAGGCCTCTCTCGGGGCGGTTTCGACGATGTTCATTTTGCCAATGGGCAGTCGGTCAGCATACTGAGACTGATAAAGCAGCGCTTCAAATTGTTTCTCCTGGATCCGTTGCTGAGCCCCCTGCCTCAAGCGCCACTCTTCCTTCACGACACCACGCTCCTTGTCGATTTCTTCCGGATCAAAACTGATGGCTGACGCCCAGTCCTGCAGAACGAGAAAGGCTTTTTCCATGATCTCACTATCGTCGGTGGGCAGTTCCAGATCATAAACAGTTTCGTCAAAAGAAGTATAAGCATTCAATTCGGGACCGAATCGCATCCCGATACCTTCAAGGAAATCAACCAGCTCCTGCTTTTCGAAATGCTCTGTGCCATTGAACGCCATATGCTCCAGAAAGTGAGCGAGTCCCTGCTGGTCATCTTCTTCGAGTATGGACCCCGCATTGATTACGAGCTTGAGAGCCATTCGTTTCTCTGGCTTCTGATTTTCTTTGATGAAAAAAGTAAGTCCATTATGGAGTTTCCCTGTTCGGATGGAAGGATCTAGAGGAAGCTCCTGACTTAGGATCGATAAAGGAAGAAGGCAAAGTGTCAGCAACTGCGCTGTCTTGTTCATCCAGCCATTCAAATGGGTGATTTTCATGATCATAAATTAAAAAAACAGGATTTGATTTTTGTTGGAGGCAACCTATGCGAGATATGGTGGAATCACAACCTGATAGTTTTGATCTTCAAAAATTACAACAAGTCACAGGAAGGAATCCAGGTGGTCTGCGTTCCAATAGTACATGCTTTAGAGGATCAGCTCTCAAGGCACAAAATAAGCTGTGGTACCTTAATTTAATATTTTGATTTCAGGGCTGATCGTTTAGGCTCTGAATTCAAGTTGATTCGTCAAATGTAGAATATTGAAGCCTGACCTCTATCCTTCCTCGAATTATAGACCGTTTGCCAAAAGTTTGTTCGTCAAAGGGTCTAATTGATTCTGGAATCTTGATATTCAACGTGCTCACAGCTTCAATATACGTAGGAACTGGTTGGGTGTCCCTACGGAAATCCCGAAGGGATCGAGTAGAAACTGACGCCGTCGGAATTAGATGTAAGCTTCGGCTGAAACGGCACAATAAGTATTTATGAAAGAATCAATCTCTTCAGTTGAATAGCTAAGCACCATGCCCGATCGATTCAGCACATCATCATATTCAAGAATCATCGCAGTCTACACAGCCGTCCGAAACTTGCCACCTGCAAGACAACGAATCAGCACACTGGATGCACCCAAACGAGAGCGCATCGCTGAAACCAACACATTGGAATCAAGAACGCAGATCACTGAAAAAGAATATCCACAATGAGCCGTAAATCAATGCTTCCATTTCAGAAAGATCCTCAACGGCTTAGTATAAGGTTCATCGCCATATCCATGATTCACACCGCCGAACGTCGAGGTTATGCGCTGGCCTGACAATACTTAGTTAAAGGTTCGAATTCTATCATTTGCTCCAAATCTCATCGTCGGTAGCCAGTTGCCTGCACCGTCTTGGTAGTTCACGCCAGCGTCAATACTCGCTTCTCACCTCCTCTTGGAGATGAACAGAGCCACGACAATGCCAACGGCTAGAATCGTGCATCCCATGACAAACTGGGATCCAAGCTTAGAAAGTGTGACGGCGGTGTTGCTGCTAACGCTAAAGGTCAGGTGCGCCGTTAGGCGTTACCTGCACCGATTTGTTGAACTAAGCCGCTGCGCGGCGGAGCGGTTTGGAAACTGAATTTGTTTTCA
>CAYFHO010000072.1:6611-26218 GCA_964342825.1 uncultured Verrucomicrobiota bacterium | reverse complement strand
GAAATTAAATGAAATTCACTACCAATTCCCACTTCAGTGACGAACTTGGGTTAATAGGTTATGATTTCACCCAGAGTTCGGTTTTCAATGCCATATTCCGTGAAACATACAAGCCAATGGATACAGGAATGGATAGCCTCCAGGTGGACGCGGCACTTGCTTGGTATCACGGTGTTTCTATGCGCCTGGACGATCCACGCCTTTTCAAAATTTCCAGTTCAGACACCCATCAGTGAGGAGTTGGCTCGAAAGAATCCACTGGCCATTTTATTCATGGCTGGATTGATAGGGCTGGTGAGTCATATGATGTACAGCGCCATTCGTCGCCGGATGCACTTTCAAGGCTGGACCCTTTTGCCCATGATTCCCGCATTGGTTGCCATTGCGTTTACCTCCCCTACATCAGAGGTCCACCTTCAATTATTCACTGGTGTGGCCTTGTATGGTTTCGCCTGGCTTTCCTTGTTCTCTTATCTTCAAGGCAGTCGAGCCATTGCCTTCGCAACTGGAATCCTTTTTATATTATCAATCGTCTGCCTGATTGTGTTTTTCGTCGTAGGATCAATCTTTCCCTGGACGGCCTATGAATTGTCTCCATTAGGAGTATTGCAAAAAATTTATATCAGCGTTTTTACATCTTTTGCCCTTTCAACGATCTAACCACTGTATTTTCGGTGTGTGACATTTATCATGGAGCAAGCATCTTTCTTCCAAAGGAAGAAAAGTGACCTGTGATCCTTTGGATTTAGGCATTGCTTTGCTCAAAGGAGTCCCTTCAGAATCCTATTTCAATGAGATCAAGATCCCTGCCACCAAACAAATCATCAGTATGTCATCTGTCCATTTTGTTTCTCATGGCAATTTTATTCACGAAGCTTTCGTGTTTGGCCGATGATCAGGGGTCACAGGCCAAGCCGAAGGTGTGGATTTATACCGACATGAGTGACAAGACATTGCCGGGAGGAAACCACCGTGGAACCATCAATGATCCGGATGACATCTCAGCGATGGCTGGATATTTGCTAATGTCAAATGAGTTTGAAACCCTCGGAATTGTTGTAGCCAGCACCAATCGACCGGATCATGCCAAGACTCCTCACCAGGGAGAGTGGGCGAAACGTTTTTTTGGCAATGCTTATGCCGTTGACCAGATTCCCTTGAATCAGCGTTTGGGAGAATACCCCGTAGAACTACCCTTCATGGAATCTTCAATCAAGTCGACTGCCGAAAGGTTTGATCCTGCTCAAGACTACAAATCACTGTTGAAATTCAATACCGTTCAAGCCTTGTTGGATAAGGTGCATCATACTGACGAAGTCATTCATGTCTTATGCTGGGGCTCCCTAACCGAGCCTGCAATTCTGGTTCGTCATTTGATCTCAACTCACCAAAATGATTTGCTGAGCCGATTAAAATTTATCGCCCATTGGACCAACTCCCCACTGCATCAGGGATCTGTGGAGCATCCAGAAGATGTGGCTAATTGTCGTGAAGATGCGGAAGCCTGTCTTTATTTGAAAACGGCAGCTAAAAATGGCCTGATCAGTTATTATGAATGTGGAGCGATCGGCCAACATGGGATTGTCAGTGGGGCTCCAAAGGGAAAGGACTTTTACGATCAATTCAGAACAAGCCGCCTGGGGCAGATTTTCGTGGAAGGTAAATTTGTGCGTGACCGAGTTGATCATTCGGATTCGGCTACCTACTGGATCCTTCTTGGTCGATATGGCGTGAGCTTGGCTGACATTGCCTCTAATGGGACAAACTCTGTTGAGGTGGAGTTGCGAAACGAAGAAAAATTTAGATCAGCTTCATCGAAAATACATGAAGAACTTCTGAGGAGGTCCCGTGCTGCTGCAAATCATTGATGGAAAATTGCTCCTTATCATGCAACGCAAAGTCAAAACATTGCTGTCGGTTCTTCGCTTACCACTCATCTTGCAGTTTTTGATTTATGGTCTGGTTCCGTTCCAGGCCTTCTCAGAGCGTCCCAATGTCATACTGATCATGACTGATGATCAGGGCTATGGCGATTTGGGGTGTCACGGAAACCCCATCCTCAAAACACCTCACTTGGACCGTTTGTATGACGAATCCATCCGTTTAACGGATTTTCACGTCAGTTCCTTTTGCACACCCACTCGAGCCGCATTGATGACTGGACGATATCCAGGCCGCACAGGAGCTTATCGGACCAGTTCGGGTAGGACCATGATGCATACTGATGAGCGCACCATTGCGGATGTCTTTTCAGATAACGGCTATGTAACCGGTATGGTGGGGAAATGGCACTTGGGGGACAACGCTCCCCATCGCCCCCAGGACCGAGGTTTTCATGATGTGGTTTGGCATCGATGTGGTGGGGTTGGGCAGGCCTCGGATTACTGGGGAAATGATTACTTCGATGACACCTATGAACGTAATGGAGAGTTTGAGTCGTTTGAAGGTTATTGCACGGATGTCTGGTTTGAGGAATCTCGACGCATTATTCGGCAAAATAAGGAGAATCCGTTTTTCTTGTACCTCGCAACCAATGCCCCGCACGGACCTTATCTGGTGGATCCTAAGTGGAGTCAACCGTATGAGGATGCGGTTGATTGGTCTCAGGGTGATCGGTTTTTTGGAATGATAGCCAACTTTGATCATCATTTGGGGTTGCTGCGAAAGGAAATGCAAGAACTGGGAATTGCTGACAATACCATTTTGATATTTATGACCGATAACGGCACTGCAAACGGAGGTAAGTTTGCCGGACTAAACTCCGAGGCTATTCAAGGTTTCAATGCAGGCATGAGGGGTAAAAAATCCTCTGTGTATGAGGGCGGGCATCGTGTTCCCTTTTTTATCCACTGGCCAGATGGAGGATTGACTGGAGGTCGGGATTTGAACCATTTGTCTGCTCATATCGATGTGCTGCCGACTTTGGTGGAATTATGTCGATTACAATCAAATCAAACCCTTCCATTGGACGGTCTCTCCTTCGCGAAAAATCTCCATGATTTTCAAAGGCCAGCACATCGTAAATCACTAGTCATTCAATTCCAGGGAGGGCCCTATTTTTCTGAAGCTCCGAAACCAAGGGAGTTTACCTGCGTTTTGACTAAAGATTGGCGGTTGATCAATGGGGTCGAACTCTACAACATCAGATCGGATCTTGCTCAGCGAATGGATGTCTCGCCCACTTACCCGGATATGGTTGCCCAACTCCGAGCCCTATACTTGCCCTTTTGGGAATCTGTTTCTCCACGCATGAAACCGGTTCACATTGATTTGGGGAACTCCGGTCATAATCCAACCGTTCTTACAAGCCAGGATTGGTATATGCCAACCGGGAATCCACCCTGGAATTTTGGTTCGATTAGAAAATTACCACGCGTGACAGGACCATGGTTTGTGAATGTCAAAGTTCAGGGGCTTTATCGATTCAAATTGCGGCAATGGCCTGAGGAAGCTCAGAAGCGCTTGAATGCTGTGAAGGCAAGGATGGAGATATTTCATCAGGTCTATGAATCTAAGGTTTTTTCAGGTGAGACAGGTTATGCTCAATTTGAAATTAAATTACCCAAAGGCAAAAGCCAACTCACCACCTGGCTTTACGATGAATCGGGTAAGGCTGGAGGAGCATACTTCACCGAGGTGGAACTTGTTGTGGATTCCCACGATTGAAATGCATTCAATCCGGTTTTGCCTCCTCCAATGTGTTTGCTTGTATACTTTTTAGAGTCGCGACCTTTTGAATATCTGTTGCATTCAGAAATTCAAGAATACGGGCGTTTATGAGCCGAATACCAGACTTTGAGCGGCCTGACTTTTGGACCCCTTCGTAACCGACCTTAAAGATCAACTGAGGTTTAACCAAATGAAGAGGCCCTTGTTTTTTTAAGGTGTTGTTTGCGATATAAGCATCCAATGCAGATTTATCGTCAGGAAGTATTTTCCCGGCTGCCACGGCAACCGTGACCCATTCCTCACCTTTTCGCGCTCCAAACGTCCATTGATCGAACTCTTTTGAATTTCTTTCTCCTCGCTGAGCACTGAGCAAAATGAGAATGGCAGTCATCGGAGCAGGCTTCCAAAGATTCCACCAAGAACGCTTGTCATCTTGAAATTCCAAGGATTCTTCCAAGTGTGACATCAATAAGCCATTGGCGTTTTTCTGAGGACACTCCTTCAGTTTGCTCGTCAATGAAGCCCAGTGACTCCATCCTAAAAACTCTGAAATTCGAATTGGTGCTGGAGGGATTTGTGTAGTTTCGGTCTTCATGACGGTTGCCAGATCAAACATTTCCTGTTGAAAAATGTCAGGATTGATATCCTTTCTCTCAAAATCATTGCCATGAATGTTCCACTGTTGAGACCACTCATCGATGACCTGTTCCAGTTCTTTTCGTCGTTGTGCAAAAGTGTTTTTACCTAAATAAGTCCCATTCCTCTCGAAAATGTCTGTGGCAATAAACTCTATTGGATGGGATTCAATTAATTTGGCCGTTGGATGGCTCCTTTTTAGCCTTGATGCAAGGATGTTGTGAGAATGAGAACCTCCTTTTTTTGATCCAATGATCACTCCTTCCAGCACGCTACCAGATGGTAGTAACTCTACCGCATGCACCAGTTCTGGAAAGATCGTGTTCACAGGTTCAAATTGCTCGGTCCAGATGCTGACCGTTCTTTGATGTTTTGTTAACTGGACACGTAGTCCGTCGAAATTCCATGTTGCAAACCACTTTGCAGCATCTTCAGCGGAAGTGGATAGACTTTCCCATTCAGCAAGCTTTCGGAACGGGTGCAATGCTGCATTCAAATCGTTATAGGAATTGGGTGAAATCAGGTTTTGGAACCATGTTGCACTCGGAGTCCAATCCTCGACCAAACGTCTGGAGATCGCGCTGCGGGGGATACCTGCCAATTGAGAAAGAGCCTCATGAACAAGCTGCTTCCCAATCCCCAATTGAAATCCACCAATCAGCATTTTATTGTAAAGGACGCGCTCGGTAGTGCTGAGCATTTCCCACGCACAACGAATGGTTTCACGTTTGGCTCCTTGGCTGAATCCAGCCAAGGGCTGTAAAAATTGAACCACGAAGGTCGATAAAGCCAGTTCGCAGGAGCGGCCGCTCCAGGGCAGGAACAGTGCCAGAGTCTCTGCAGTGTCATTGATGTGTCGATTGCATTCTAGAAACATCCATTCTGGTAATCCCGTTTGCGATTGAACCAATTCTTTGAGGATACGGTTGCCCGTTTTTGTTTTGAGTTTTCTTCCTTCGAGGAAAAACAGAATCCAGGCTGAATCTTCGGGTGGTAAATTTTTGAATCGATTCTTGAGCGTTTCAATTTTTTGAGACTCCAATGCCGCTGTGTCCAAATCTTCGACTAATTGCTGGAGATGCCTCATGAATTTTTCGTTTGAATCAGTTGCTTCAAGAGTCTGAAGACCATTTGGATGCTTCAGGTAACTGAGCGGCAGACAGCCCTTTATTGGTCAGCCAATTGGATAGTATGAAACCATCCCCATGGGTCAGGTATATTTTTTCAGCACCTGTAGATTGAACGGCTTGAAGGAGTCCATCCCAGTCGGCGTGATCGGAGACAACAAATCCCGTCGACTGGCCTTTCTTTCTTCTGGGACTTCGGATTTGCATCCATCCGGACACATCCAGAGATTGCCAGGAAGATGGATCTCCAAGCCATGTTTCCATATTGCTGGAGTTTGGCGTGACCACCAATGCCTTTCCGCGATGCCTTTCGATGTTTGTTTGGTTCGCTATCTCTGCCCTAGGGAAATCGACCCCTTCCGCTGCATAAACCGGAAGAAAGTTGAGGATGGCTTCATGAACCAAAATCGGATGGTCAGAATCCTTCAATGCGTTGAGCACACGTTGAGCTTTGCCCAATGAGTAGGCGTGGACAACGCTGGTTAATCCTGCCGCCCGGTTGGATGCCCACCATCGCTTTAAACGATTCCACTCATGCTCAGGATCCGGCCAATGGTAAATGGGCATGCCAAAAGTGCATTCTGAAATAAATGTGTCACACCGTACTGGTTCGAAGGCGGTGCAGGTCGGGTCTGCTTGCGTTTTATAGTCTCCACTGACCACCCAAACTTCTCCTTTATGTTCAATACGGATTTGGGCGGAACCCAGAATGTGGCCGGCAGGGTGAAAAGAGATCTTTACACTGTTGATGGAAGTGGAGGCACCATACAACATCGATTGTATGGATATCTTTTTTCCAAGCCTTAACCTCAGTAATGATTCACATTGCTTGGCGCATAGATATTGGTTGCTTCCACGACGTGCATGATCTGAGTGCGCATGGGTGATAACAGCACGGTCAACTTTTCTATTTGGATCAACATAGAAGTCGCCTGCTTCACAGTATAATCCTGATGGAGTATGGCGAATTAACATCTTTGTTGGTTCGTTTTGTTAAAAAAAATTACCCGGCAATCGCGCATGAATATGGCCGGCTTCATGGAATTGTCAATGAATCGATCATGAAGCGTATCATGCAGGATGGATCATTTTTGGTGGTCCTCATTGGATACTTCGGTAATGATGATCCTACATCATCACCCATGTGAATAGGTTGCCCATCATCGTATTTCAGGTCGACAAAATGTCCTAGAATTATCGGTTAAGGCAGTTTTGTTGGGTTCTTCGGAAATCTGTTGTAATCAGCACAGTCGTGTTTCCCCAAAGATGTTCTCTGATTAATTTCTGCTTGGTGATTTCATGAATCAGGATTTTAATTCAAGACATGCTCACGTCCCGAGTTCCACTTGAGATGCTTTGTGGTTTCATTAGCCGATTTCTGGTATGGGTCATAGCGTTGATCCATTACAGCCAGGTTGTTTCAGAAACCCATCTAATCCCAAACAACCCCTTTTATGTCGATCAGTCCTATCCCAAATTAATCACACACCAGTGGGTAGGGGAAGAAGACGTCGATGCTGTGGTGATCCTAGCCATTGATGATTTACGCACACCGGATAAGTTTGAGTCATACTTGCGTCCGATATTAGAGCGATTAAAAAAGATAGATGGCCGAGCGCCTGTGAGCATTTATTGCAACGCTCTTGAACCAGATCATGAACAGTTCCAAACCTGGCTCAAGGAAGGTTTGTCGCTGGAGGTGCACACACTTTCACATCCTTGTCCCTTACTGGCCAAAGGGGATTTTCAATCAGCGGTTGATACGGTTTTGGGGGGAATCGATATACTTAACTCTATTCCAAACAATCGTGCCGTTGCTTATCGCATGCCGTGTTGTGATTCCATCAATTCTCCAAGTCCCAGATTTTATAGCGAAATTTTTCCGCAGACCTCGACTCAGGGCAATTACCTGGAAATTGATTCCAGCATCATGTGCTTATTGACCAGTGAAGACACATCGCTTCCATCTGAATGGGTGCTGGATGAAAATAAGGAAGAGCGTTTTACCAAATATGTCCCTTTTCCCTCTTTTACCACGACCATTGAAAATTATCCCTATCCATATGTGATCAACAATGTTTGTTGGGAATTCCCGGCTCTGGCACCCAGTGATTGGGAAGCTCAGAATTTGCATGGAGTGAACAATGAAAAGACAGTGGATGATTGGAAACGTGCTCTTGATTTAACCGTTTTGAAAAAGGGAGTATTCACCTGGATATTTCATCCGCATGGTTGGATTCGTAATGATCAAGTCATTCAATTCATTGATTACGCGGCGGATACCTATGGTGATCGCGTTAAATTTCTGACCTTTCGAGAGGCATCTGAACGACTTTCAAACCATTTGCTCAAAGGACAAAAACTTCGAAACGTTGAAGGTGAAGATGCCGGTGTGAGGCTTCTGGATGTAAATCAAGATGGTCATATGGACGTGATTCTTGGGCAAGGAGAGGATGCCACTCTGCGGGTTTGGCACACTCAGGAAGCAGACTTCAAAGAGATCAAGCTTCCTTTCAATACTCTCGATGAAGAGGGCAAGTCGTTGGGAATGCGTCATGGAACTTTCTGGCCTGGAGGCCCTGCTGTTTTCTTTCATCGCAGTGAACAGTCGGAAGGAGCATGGGTGTTGACCGATCAAGGTTTTCAAGAAACCGGCAGTATCATCTCCGAATTGCAGTGTGATGGAAAACCTGTGCTCACGGTCAAGGGAGGGTCCAAGGCTGGTTTGGTGGTTCATGATTTGGACGGTGATGGAGTAGATGAACTGATTGTGGGGTATCCTGATCAGAAAGAAGTATTGAAATGGAATCAGGGGCGGCAGACTTGGGATGCCTTGGATTATTATTGGCCTGAGGGTTGGAACTTGGTGGATGAGCAGGGGAGGGATGCGGGAGTCAGGTTTGTAGATATCAATGAGGATGGTTTTGTTGATTTAATCAAGTCGGATGAAAAACATTATGCTGCTCGGATTTTCCTTCCAGAATGGATTCTGGGCTTTGAGAAAGGGTGGAGTCGATTGATCATGGAAGGTGATCGTGAGGATAAGGAAGCGATCCCTGCCTTTGTTCGAGAAGGTCCTTATCGAGATAACGGTGCATGGTTTGCCAAAGGCCACGTCTGGGTTCAAAACGAAGACACGGCCCATCTGCCTGACCTGGTTGAGAGAAAATCATTTCGTGAAATACTCCTCGGAAACCGTCCACAACCAAAAGAAGTCGATGAGGCACTCGCCTCATTTGAGTTGGATGGTTCCTTTGATCTGCGTTGTGTGGCCTCTGAGCCATTGGTTGAGGATCCGGTTGCCTTTGAATGGTCGGCTGATGGATACCTTTGGGTGGCGGAAATGAGGGATTATCCCATGGGTTTGGATGGCCATGGTCGCCCCGGAGGGCGTATCAAAAGGTTGAAAGATGTCGACGGAGATGGAGTGTATGATGAATCAGTTGTCTTTCTCGATAAACTTCCTTTCCCCAGTGGATTGTTTCCTTGGGGTAATGGATTATGGGTCAGTGCCGCACCATTGGTGTTTTTTGCCGCGGACCTGGACGGAGATGGAAGGGCTGATGTTCGCAGAAACATGTTTTCTGGTTTTGGTGAAGGCAATCAGCAACACAGAGTGAATGGTTTCACCTATGGGTTGGATCATTGGCTGTATGGTGCCAATGGTGACAGTGGTGGCGAGATTCGCTCCTTGTGGTCCGATGAAAAATGGAACTTGAGGGGGAAAGACTTCAAGTTCAATCCAGCAACGGGAGAGTTTCGTGCGATTGAGGGCCAGACACAATTTGGACGGACTCGTGATGATTGGGGGAATTGGTTTGGGAATAATAATCCCAACTGGTTGTGGCATTATCATTTGCCGGATCGGTACTCCAGACAATCCGCGTATGGTGGTTATTTCTCCAACAAAATTCAGTTAGCCCACGATGTCGAATCCAAGAAAGTCGACCAAATAGCTCGCAGCCTTCAAAGATTCAATGACATTGGAATGAGGGGGCATGTTACTTCTGCATGTAGTCCACACATTTACCGGGATTCTGTTTTATTTGAAGACGGACAACAGCATGCATTTATCAGTGAACCCGTTCATAACCTGGTACGACATTTTGTCCTTAAACGTGACGGTGTTTCTTTCAAAGCCGAACGACCCGCTAATGAATCAGATCGCGAATTCCTTGCCAGTCGGGATCCATGGTTCAGACCGACGATGATTAAAACAGGTCCCGATGGGAATCTCTACATCGCAGACATGTACCGACTGGTGATCGAACACACAGAGTGGATTCCTGATGATGTGGAATCGTTCATGAATACACGGGCAGGCACAGACAAAGGGCGAATTTATGCCGTGATCAGGAAAGGGGAAAAACTTCAATCTCCTCCCAGTTTGGATCATCTTGATCCATGGGAATGGGTAAATCATCTCGGGCATTCAAATGGTTGGGTAAGAGACTCTGCTCAGCGCCTCTTGGTTGATTCCAATGCCGTATATTTGATTCCTGAGATACGAAAGTTCATTCAACAAACAGATAATACTGCTGGACGTCTCCAAGGCTTGTATATCTTAAATCATTTTGATGCTTTGAATTTAGAAGATCTGAATAAGAGCTTTGTTGATCCGCACTTGGAAATCCGTCGCAACGGATTGATTTTGAGTGAACATTACCAAGAACCTTCACGCTTGGGGCAAAGGTCAATGATCCCGCCCTTAGAACCTTCTCTGAGACTATTGAAGGATCCATCAGAAGCAGTCAAACACCAGGCCCTTCTGTCGATTGGGGCCACATTTGAGAATTGGAAAGTAAAGGATTTGGTTGATGCCGTGCAATTAAATGCTTCGAACCCGCCTATGCGTCAGGCGATTCTGACAACTTTTTCCCAATATTTTCGCCCGGTTTATAATCATGTTGCGGCATGTGATCAATGCTTTCAGGCAGGTTTGTTGCAACCTTTGATGGAAACAGGCCTTAGAAAACATCAACAATGGACCACCCTCAGGATTCGTCAAACTATTCAATCCGTCATTGATGTGGACAAATGGGATCGTGAATCACGATTGCAAAACAGCGAATCCTCAAATCCCTTGAGACTGGCAGAATTTCTTGCAGCAAAAAAATTAGATGAAATGGAATGGCGAGATTCTATTCGGGTGATTTCTCTGGTTGGTTCTTTTCTTAGAACAGGAGGAGCCTTTGACGCGCTCACGCTCAGTCCACATATGAAGTCTACCTTGGATGTGATTGCAAAGAGCGTGCTGGTTGGTGCCGGGGACTTTGAGTCCACAGAAAGAGTAACTGCCTTTGAGTTTTTGTGGAGGACACCATCCATCACCGATTGGGGGCCCTGGCTCATAGCCATTTTCAGTCCAGATAACGACATGGATGAGTCGGCACGCCTTGAAGTCTTGAAGCTCGTGAATGCGAATAGTAGTCGCTTGGGGGACATCAATAACTGGTATGGACAGTTATGGAACGAAAGGTCGCTCAAAGAGCGCAGGCTATTACTCGCCCTGTCGTTGCAAACGCCTTCTGGGACCAGGATGTTTCTCGATGCCTTGAACAAAGGATACTTTACAGAAGCACAGCAACCTTTCAGTGATGCATCTATCACCCATGAAATGGAGATGAGCTTGCGGAATTTACCCGATCCTGAATTAAAGTCTCTTTCAGAGGAAGCTTTGCAGGCCAGACGGGACCGGTTGGGTCTTTCAGCCAACATGGGTGGTTCCATACAGGAACGTTTTAGAAAAATGGCCCGACTGAAAAGAGGCAGAATCCAGGGGCATCAGATCTTTTCTCAAAACTGCAGTCAATGTCATCGTTTTCAGGGGGAGGGGACAGCTGTCGGGCCTGATTTGGATGCTCTGACTGATCGATCAGGGTTGTCCCTTTTGGAAGCCATTCTCAATCCCAGCTCCGCCATAGAAGAAGCATATCGGACTCACACCTTAACCCTGATAGACGGAATGGAATTAACAGTGCTGATTCAAAAAGAAAGTGATCATGAAATGATCGTGACCACCACTACGGGGGAAACAGTTGCTTACGCTAAAGCACAAATACAATCCATGGTTCCAGAGTCGCGATCCTTGATGCCTGATGGGTGGGGAGAAGCGTTTTCCGATCAGAACATTGCGGACCTGATCGGATACCTGCAATCCTCAACAAGGCCCTGACACTCATGAGTCGTCCCAATGAAGCAGACTGCAATACAAACCAAGGATGGTTTTCAACAACCCTATGGTCGCAGGTGTTTTCTGCACAAACTCCTGATGATACCCAAGGGTGGAAGGCGCTGGAATCCTTGTGTGAACGATATTGGTATCCCCTTTATGCCTTTGCTCGTCAGAGCGGAAACAATCACGAAGATGCGCGTGATTTAGTTCAGGGTTTTTTTGAGTACATTCTCAGTCGAACTTTCCTGGCACAAGCGGATCCAAACCGAGGGCGATTTCGCTCGTTCCTCTTGGGTGCTTTCAAACATTATATTTCAAATCAGAAGGTTAAGCAGCGTGCCCAGAAGCGGGGGAATGGTAAAATCCACGCTTCTCTGGAAGATCCAGGCTTGAACGAAAAATACCTTGCCGAAGCCGATATCGCATCGAATCCAGAGTATGAATTCGACCGAAGATGGGCCTTGAATTTACTTGAGGGTGTGATGAAGGAATTGAGATCTGATTGGCAGTCCCGAGGGCAAAAAGAAGCTTTCGAACGCTTGAAACCCTTTTTGCTGCATGGACCTGGGAATGGAAATGAAACCTATGCCTCTGTCGCATCTGTCATGGGGATCACTGAAGCCGCATTCAAAATGAGGGTCAAGCGCCTGAGGGAACAATACCGAACCATTTTGCACAGAACAATTGCCGACACCGTTCAGGATCCTTCCGAAATTTCTCAAGAGTTGACTTATCTTCAAAAGTGCCTTCAGGGATAATGAAATTTTTCAAACTTTGTTTGTTACCTTGCCCGTGAAATTCATCAGTAGTCATTGAAAGAAAAAACTATGACCAAGATGAATGATAAAAAGGAATGCAAGGATTGTGGTGCTCCCCTCCGTTCGGTGGAGGATTTATGCTCCAACTGCTTGTTGAAAGTTGGTATTGAGGAGACAGTTTCAATACCTGAAGAAACACCTTCCAGAAACCCCCCATTTATTTCATCCAGTTTACCTAAAGAAGGTTTTCACTGGGACTACGAGGTGATTGAGGAAATCGCGCGTGGAGGAATGGGCGTGGTTTATAAAGCCAGGCAGAAGAGCCTGAATCGCCTGGTGGCGGTGAAAATGCTCCTGGCTGGTGGTTTTGCCAGGCCTGAACTGATCAAGCGATTTGTCTCCGAAGCAGAAGTGGTTGCACAGTTGGATCATCCTCACATTGTTCCAATCTATGAGATAGGGCGACACGACGGGCAGACGTATTTCAGCATGAAACTCATCGAGGGAGGCACTTTGAAGGATGCCGTTTCTCATCTTAAAAACAATCCCAGAAAAGCCGTTGAACTCGTCATCAAAGTATCCAAAGCCGTGCATTTTGCCCATCAGAGGGGGATTCTTCACCGAGATCTTAAACCGGGAAACATTTTGCTCGATGAAAAGGGGGAACCATGGGTCACAGATTTTGGCTTGGCCAAGCTGGTTGGTCAGGATCAGGAACTGACTCAAACCGGGACAATTCTGGGGACTCCAGCCTACATGGCTCCGGAACAATCACGGATTGGCGGCGCCCCTCTTACCACAGCCTCAGATGTCTACAGTTTAGGTGCGATACTTTATCACCTGCTGACCGGTCGCCCTCCGTTCTTATCTGAAGATCCCATCGATCTTTTACAACGGACCCAAACCGAAGAACCTCAAAGTCCACTGCATTTTAATCAGGACTTACACATCGACCTTGGAACTATCTGTCTCAAATGCCTTGAGAAAAATACTTCTCTTCGATACGCATCCGCACTGGAGCTCAGTCAAGACCTGGAACGATGGCTGGAGTATCGTCCCATAGAAGCCCGTCCCAGTGGATTTTGGGAGCGTCAAGTCAAATGGGTGCAGAGAAAACCGACCATTGCCACATTAAGTATTTTGGTGGTTTTGCTGACAGTTTTTGGATTGGGTGGTCTGTTGTGGCAAATGAATCAAAAACAAATTGCCTTGGAAAGTGCCCGGCAGTTCGCACTTGATCTGGCAACCGAAAGAGCCCCTGTCGTTGAGGCAAGGCATTCATTCAGACATCAGGACTGGGCTGCATCGGTCGTTTTCAGCAAAGATGGTAATAAATTACTTTCCTGTTCACATGATAAAAGTGTGCGTTTGACCGATCCCTTTTCAGGTGAAACGCTCATGGAATTCAAAGGAAGTGAGGGAGTTCTAAGTCGCGCCGAATTCAACCACGATGAATCGCTGGTGCTCGCTGTTCCAATTGACGAGGGATTTTATTTTCCCTACCTGACCCCCGATGGGGATCCCATGGTCTCGCATCAGGGCCCTTGGTATGGAGAAAATGGTGTTCGTATTTGGGATGCTGAGACGGGAGACTTAAAATGGAATCTTCAGGGGCATTCAGGTCAAGTCACCGATGCCAGATTCAGTCCTGATGGCAAGTGGGTTGCTTCGGCCTCATTGGATGGAAACGCGATTCTGTGGGATGTTGGTGATGGTGAAACTGTTCACGAATTCAAGGGACATGAGGCTTCCATTGCTTCGTTGGCTTTTACCCCTGACAGCCAATGGCTAGCGACTACTTCCATGGGAGTCATCATGAATCATCAGTATGTCCTTCGTGAAGACGGAAGTTCTACAATGAGCGGAACCACACAATCAGCCTTTGAATCCGACTTGGTTAAATTTTGGGACGTTGAAACTGGGGCATACATAGGTGGGTTCAAAAACAGGTACAAAAAGGGAATCCTGGGCGCTCAAAAGGTCAAAGACAGTCGATGCAAGGTCACCTTTTCCGGTGACGGAAAGTATGCCGTGACTTCGGCAGGTTATCCTCTGAACACAGGGATTTGGGATGTCGCTTCCTTTCAGTGGATTGCTGGATTAGAGGGGCATCAGCATGCCGTCCTGGAGTCTGTTTTCTCACAGAATGGGAAACTTGTGGCTACGGCGTGTGCAGACCATATCGCACGCATTTTTGAAGTTCCCTCTGGTCATTTGCTTGCAGAATTCAAAGGGCATGATGGCCCCGTGCTGGGAGTGGAGTTTTCGGCTGACGGAAAGAGACTCCTCACCGTTTCTGCTGATGGATATGCACGGTTGTGGGATACGCAAACAGGGTATGGGTTGGCCATTTTTAAAGGACATGCAGATCGTGTTGTGGATGGGAGTTTTCATCCAGACCAATTTCATGTTGTAACTGCTTCCCGAGACCATACGGTCAAGATTTGGGAGTCGGGTACGCTCGAACAAATGGGGATGACTTTTAAAGGACATTCCAAACAGGTTCACCAAATTTCCTTCCATCCAGACAGCGATCACTTCGTCACTTCTTCAAGTGACACAACAGCCCGCGTTTGGTCGATTAATCATCCCGAATTTACGAAAATTTTACGTGGCTATTCCAGTGTAAGAAGCGAGGTGGCAAGGGATCGCTTATTGGGGGAAGTCACGACGGCTAAGTTTAGTGTGGATGGCAATGGGGTGTGGACAGGTGCCAGGGATTTAGCCGGGGGTTATCAGCCATCATTGTTTTTTTTCAAAATGGGAAGAGTCATGGATCTGGAATTTGCTCCTGCCAAGTATTGGGACTGGCAATCTGGCTCCGTTGATTGGGGAATTCCGAATCTACCCAGCGGTGTGGAGAATGTGGTTGAAGCTCCCAATGGCCGGTATCTGCTGGTGCTTCCCGATGGCCGATACAAAAGTGGAATCATTGACGGAAGGGGAATGACCAGGCAGGGAAGCCACCAACAGTATCAAGTGCCATGCGACCCATACCTGTTTGATACACTGAAGCGGTCTCAACTGGGTGTTTTGCAGGGGTTTCCACAACAAATTGACAAAGCCGTTTTTAGTCCCAACAGCCAATGGTTGGCGATTTGCGATAAACTGGATGAGGTGCGTGTTTACGATTCATCGACCGGAGAGCTGTATCAAAAACTTCAACATGCCCGTGCGGGTGAAAACATGTTTTTCACGCAAGACAACAGTTCGGTGTTTGCTGCAAGGCACTTGCTTGAGCCTGGCATTTGGTCTGTGGAATCTGGTAAGCGGCGACTGGTGTTTAAGGGACTGGATTCCATGATGGTAGGTGCATGGCAGGGTGTGAAGGATGATGATATCATCATCTTTACCTTGAATGGGAGATTCTTTGTCTTTGACCTGATTACAGGAAATCTAAAAAGCTCATGGGATACCCGAGAAGGACTTAGTCCTGCGGAATTCAGAATGGTTAGGTTGAGTCCAGATCGTCGTCTGCTTGCATTACGGCAGCAAGGCAATCTTCAAACGATCGAGATATGGGATGTTAAATCCAGGTCGCTCGTTTCATCCTTCAGAGCTCATCAAAGGCAAATCAATGATATGGCATTTAGTCCTGACAACCAGTGGTTGGCAACTGCATCCAGTGACTACACGGTGAAAGTCTGGCCCGTTGGATTGTTCGCTTACTCGGTCGATTGAATAGGGAGGCTGGTGGACTTACATAGAATGTCCATTCTCCTCGACTTGTACTTGTGTATGAATTGAACACACACATACTCAATGAATGTTCGTGAAACGTAAAAATTTGGTTTTTACAGTTCTATTCTATTTGATGGCTCACTTTGGCGAACTGGGGTGTCTATCTGACACTACGGGAGAATCTGACCTTGTATTGGATATTCGGCGCAAGGGAGGGCAGGTTTTCTTGGATAAGCAAAGAGCTAGAATCATTGAGATTAACTTGAATGGCCACATGGAAATTGACACTCGTTTGCTTGAGCGGATTTCCAAAGCTGAATTCATAACAGACTTGTCACTTGAGAAAACGTCCATCGGAGACCGTGAACTGAAGGTTTTGTCATCATTAAAAAAACTCGAATGGTTGAATCTTTATCGAACTCAGGTCACCGATGAAGGCTTGAAGTTTATTGCACAGCTACGGCAATTGAAACATCTCCCGATAGGTCAAACTTCGATCACCGATCTCGGTTTGCAGCGCATCAAGGGACTGACTTCTCTGGAGTATCTCGGATTACGAAAAACAGGCATTACAGATGCGGGTTTGGAAACTTTGAAGTCCTTTAATAAACTGAAGGGACTTCATCTCGGAGAAACAAAAATTTCCGATAAGGGACTGCAAACGATTGGTAAATTACCCTCATTGAACAAGCTTTGGTTGCATGACACCGCGATCACGGACCAGGGATTGGATTCTCTAGCTCAACTTAAAGATTTGAGGCAACTCATGATCTATAACACGCAGGTCACCGAAGAGGGATACCGATTCCTTCAATCCAGGCTGCCCAATTGTTTTATTCTTTATAAAATCGAGGACTGAACCGTAAAAAATCTCCCCTTGATGGAAGGAATCTCAAATCACTACCAACAAAAAAGGAATTTTAGTAACTTCAATTCAGGGAGAGCTCAAACCTTACAAGCAATTTGTAGTTAGTGTGTTAGGGTTGTTCCGGGGTTTTCTCTGGAGAAATTTGCTCCCTTTTTGAATAAAATTTGACCTTTTCGGTCTAACTTTTCCGATAACAATCCCTTTTGGGTGTAACTGATTGGGGGTTTTTACCGTCTGGAGAATTGTTATCGTTGTTCAAGGTGTATTTTGAATGCATTTGGTGAGATCTGGAACAATCTTTCTGGCTTCATAATACTCCTTTGGGTCACCCTTGCGGGGGTGACCCTTGTTGTTCATCACCCATTGTGTGCACTCCCATTTTGTTAGTGTGAGTTGGTGAAACCAGGATTCGTCACTCGATAGCCTTGTTGCGTCACAATCCTCTGGAAAATGGCGTCATTCTTGGTAATTCCCCTTGGAAGCTCAGTGATGATTCATTATTGGTCTAATGGTGACTCATACAGAAATGGAATCATCTTTTTTCATCCATATACTTGCCGGAGGGGAGAGCCGGCGCATGAAAGCTGATAAGCGGAAACTGTTGATCGAGGATGTTCCGATGCTGGATTGGTGCCTTTTAACGGCACAAACGCTCGATGATTCCGTAAATTTGCTCACTACAGATTTTCGTTCGGGGCAGGGGCCGTTAGCGGGGATTGAAACCGGCCTGATGGAATCTGATTCCGCCATTCATCTGTTTCTCAGTTGCGACATGCCATTTGTTTCGAGTCAGACCATTCTTGATATAAAGGATTCAGTCAATCGCCATGGCAGCATTGTCTGCATGGAGGTATCTGGCCAGCGTGGATTTCCAATCGCCATAGCCGGAAAATATCTTTCATTTGTTACGTCCCAACTGAACAGTGGTCGTCGGACTCTTTATTCACTGTTTCACCATCCCTGTGCTAAGGCTTTTTGCTGGGCAGAAGAAGATCGAATGGAGGCAACGAATGTCAATACCCCCGAAGAGTTCACAGCCGCGAAAGAATGGGCAAGTATCCACAGACTTGCTCCACCGATAACAGCGCGTCAAAAAAAGCTGATTGAGCCATCTCCTGCTGGATAGTGGATGTGGTTCAGATTACTTCAATGAAGGGGCATCAGAAAAGCAGCGATCATGATCACCAACAATCCAGCAAGGCCCATCAAAGAAATCATGAATGAGAAATATCTGAACGTTTCTTTTTCCCTCATGCCACTCATCCTGCCGATGATCCAAAATCCACTGTCGTTCATCCAGGGAAACGGTTTTGAACCGCAGCCAATGGCTAAAGCCAGATATAATGGATGAAAGGCAAGATCTCCCGAGGCGGCCATTCCCCCAAAAATTCCGACCGTAGTGATCATGGCAACGGTGGCGGAACCCTGCGCAGTTCGGATGAGGGCAGTGACGAAGAATGCCAATGGCAAAAGGGCAAATTGATATCCACTTGCCCATTGTTGGATATGCTGGGCAATCCCCGTGTGCTGCAACACTCCACCAAAGGCGCCACCGGCGGATGTAATCAGCAGTATTAGCCCCCCTTGCCCCAAAGCTTCCTCCAGAGTTTCCCTGATGCGTTCTTTGGCTTTACCGGGAAATCGATAGAGCAGAAAGATGGCCAACATTGCGGACAAGGTCAGGGCCGTGTTCTTTTCTCCAATCAAATTCATCCAGGCAACAGCCGTGGCAAAATTTCCAGAGATGGAATCTCCAGCGCCCGCAGCCATTGAAGAGGTGAGGGACTGTAATCCGATCAACAATACTGGCAATAATATGGGCAGCAAGGACCAGGACAGGGGCGGTAGGTGTTTATCTTCAAGCTTGGACTGTTGCTCCAGTTCTTGCAGCGTCACCCCACCCGAATCTCGAATAGGAAGGGGCCATTTCTCATTGGCCCACCGGGCGTATAGTTGCCCTACCCAACACGTGATGATTCCAACTACGAGCCCCCCCAATATCATCCATCCAATAGGCACATTTAACTGAGTCGCCACCAACAAGGGGCCGGGAGTAGGGGGGACAAGTGAATGAGCCATCGTTCCACCCGCAATAATGGACATGATTAATAGCGCGTATCTTGATGGATCCCGAAGTCCAAGTGATTTTGCCAGGGGCACCATCAGGTAAAACAATGTGTCGAAGAAAACAGGGATTCCCAAAAGGAAACCGCTTCCGGTAAAGGCCCATGGGGCATTTCGGATACCTATGGATTTTAGTGCCGAACGAACAATGCGATCAGCTCCACCACTGGCAAGCAGGCATTTTCCAATCATGGACGCCATGGCAATAATGATTCCGACTTTACCAAACGTTTCGGCCAGTTCGGAAATGACACGTTTTGTGGCGGATTGGTTGAGAAACTTCTCTTTTGCCTCTCCTGTTATCCCTTGAGCATCAGCGTAAGATGTCAAAGCGGATTCCGGGGTCAACGCGGCCGCGAGCCAGGCCGCTCCTATCAGAGCAAGAAAAGCCGGAAGTCGGAAAGCAAGAATGCACCCCAAAACCAATCCCGTGCTCAGTAAAAGAATCGATACAGAGGTCAGCATAGACTCGCTTTGTTAAAACAGTTCTTCATCGGGTGGATAATTCGCACATTAATAAACTTTATCCCTCTGGCCAATGTCCTATTTCACAAAAATATTAAGTCGAT
>CAYFHO010000072.1:0-6511 GCA_964342825.1 uncultured Verrucomicrobiota bacterium | reverse complement strand
GTGCATCCGGTGGCTGGAAACTTGCGCAACCGATCCCTCCGAAAGTGAAGGTCACCATGATGACAGTCGGCATATACCTGATCAGCCTTTTTGAATGGTTAACTTGGAACAAAACATGGACCTTATTTTAAATGTGCGAGAATTGTAAAAGAAAAGCGCCTCCCGCCAAAGGGAGGCGCTTTTCAGCTTGTTAGAACTGATGGAAAATTATTCTACACCACTCATGATCCAGAGCTTGATCAAATCTGTTTGCGCCTTCGAGAGTAAATCACCCTTGGGAGGCATGCGATCATCATGATCAGCAGGGAGAATGACGCGTGTGTAGAGTGAACTCTTGTCGGGTTGGCCGTTCACTACAATGGGTTCTCCTCCAGCACCTTCCAGTGTGGCGGCCAGCGAATCCAGGCGAAGTTTACCTTTTTGTTTGTCCTCGCCATGACAATCAGCGCAACGATCTTTGAGGATGGGGAGGATGAACTCGCCGAATACGCCACTTTCCTTGGAGGCAACTTTGGTTTCCTGCACAGGAGCTACCTTGGCCTCGGCTTTGGCACCTTTGGCAATCCAGTTGCGAATTTGGGCGATTTCATGCTCGCTGAGTGGACCGTCTTTAGGTGGCATGATGTCATCATCATCTGCGGGTAGTGTGATTAGTTGAAAAAGGCTGCTGCCAATCAAGTCGCCTGCCACCACGACTTTTCCATCGGGTGTGCCTTCCATCACTGCCGCATAACTATCCAGACGAAGTTTGGCTTTCTGTTTTTCTTCGCCGTGGCAACTGACGCAACTGGCTTCCAGGATGGGCATGATATGAGTGGCAAAATCAGGATCTTCAACCACCGCAACTTGGGTTTCCTCCTCAGTGGTGCCGCTTGCAAGGGCTTCGCGTTGGGCCTTGAGGGCTGCCAGTCGAGCTTTGCTGAGAAGCTCTTTTTCCCAGCCCAGGTTGATTTCGAGGGCATCGTTCCCTGATTTCTCCATTGATGCTTGAAAGGCTTTGGCGGCATCCTCGCTGACCTTGGTTTGCCAAAGGTAGAGATTTGTCAACTTGGAGAGTGATTTCAATGAATCCAAACCAGCATCACTGACTTCTGTTCCATACAGGTTCAGGTAGACAAGGTTGGATAAACCGGAAAGATTTTTAAGACCCGCGTCTGTGATTTTGGTTTTTTCTAGATGAAGACGTTCCAAGCTTTTCAGGTCGCTCAGATGGGCTACTCCTGCATCACCGATTCCCGCATTTTTTAAATCCAATTCAACAATATGGGGAATTTCCTTCAATACCTCCAGATCCGCGTCGCTCAGCACTCGTCCTTCGAAGGTTTTGGGGGGAATCAAAACACGAACGCCCTCAACGTCCTTGGCGATTCCCAGCACCTGGCCGCCGTATGATTCAACCTGTGCGATGGCGGATTGTTCATCTGCTTGCAACCCGGCAATCCATCCTGTCGCCAGGCATCCGAGTAAAATGACCATTAATTTGTTCATATTCCTTTTTAGTGTGGCTTGGTATGAGTATCCAATCTCATTTTTCATGCTCGGTCAAGCCAACGGTGAATTAGAGTACGTTCTGTTTTGATTCAGGACAAAATAGGACTGGTCAGGATGATTAAAGGGCTTGTTCTGGTAAATGGATAGTCGTTACTTCTTCTAGATGAGTCATCCATTCTTACTTTTCATTGCACTGATGAAGATTGATCGACCAGAATCCAAAGGTTGTCGCCCTGGTAAATCGAACATTATTACAGGAGATTTCCGTGCAAGATTTGAGTGAAAATGTAATCAAACACAATGCCCGGGTTTGGGATCGAATGGTGGAAAGTAAAAGTGGTTTTACTGCAACCATTTCTGCCCGTGTGCTTAATAACCCTGAACCTCACATCAATATTTACAACTGGCTGCCCGAAGGGGTGTTTGGCAGACGGGTGCTGCTTCTTGGTGCTGGCGGTGGCAAGCATGGTCCACTCTATGCCGCAGCAGGAGCAGAGGTCACCGTTGTGGATATTTCTGAAGCCATGCTGGAGAAGGATCGAATCATGGCCGACCTGCACGATTTACGCATCCGCACCTTGCGACTCAGTATGACGGATCTTGTTGATTTGCAAGACCGTGAGTTCGATCTCATCATGCAACCCGTGAGCAGCTGTTATATTCAAAATCTTGAAGCTCTGCATCAGGAATCAGCCCGTGTCCTCAAAAATGGGGGTCTATATATTGTTCAGCACAAGCAACCATTCAGCCTTCAGGCCAGCCCCTTGCCTGAACGTGGTAAGTATCAGGTCGAAGTCTCTGCCAGGCACCAGGGGCCATTGCCGCCCGTCGAAGGCAGTGAGCATCGTGAACCCGGTGCCCTGGAGTTTTTGCATTCTCTTGAATCTCTCGTCGGAGGGCTTTGCAGGCATGGTTTTGTCATCGAGGATTTACGAGAACCCTGGCATGGAAAACCGGATGCGGTTCCCGGTTGTTTTGCCCATCGCAGTGAGTTCGTGCCGCCTTATCTTGTCTTGAAAGCAAGGAAGCGCATGGATTCAGGCATTGCATTTTCACCTATCATCACCGACAATATCACATAAATTAAAGTAACCACAGCGCAGCCATGCATGTCGTCTGTGTTAGTGAACTTTGATAATAAAAGGTATTGATGACCAAAATGAACTTACTTTCTAAAATTGTAACATGTGTATTCCTGACGAGCCTCACTTTGATACAGGCTCAAGATAATCAGGTAGAGGCCTTCCCGGTGATTGAGTTTGAAACACCGGTTTATCAATTTGGGACTGTTCAGCAAGGCGAGGAAATCCGTTATGATTTCAAGTTTTACAATAAAGGAAACCAGGTTCTCGAGATTAAGGATGTTCGCCCTGGTTGCGGATGCACCACTGCGGGTGAATTCACCAAGGTGGTGGAACCCGGACGCGCAGGAATCATCCCGATTAAATTAAGTACCACTCGTTTCAAGGGACCCTTAAGTAAATCAGTCACTGTCAGCAGTAACGACCCCAAACGTCCGACCTCATTTTTGCAGATAAAAGGCCAGGTCTGGATGCCTGTGATGCTGGATCCTCAGGTAGCTGCATTTCCTGCCCTAAAATCTTTGAATGAGGAGAAGACCTCAACGATCAAGGTGGTCAGTCAGGTGGAAACTCCTTTGGAAATCAAAAACCTTCGGGTTGATGGGGAACGATTCAAGGTGGATTTGAAAACAATCAAGGAGGGTAAAGAGTATCAAATTGAAATCACAACAGTACCCCCATTGGTATATGGATCCAATCGAGGTACAGTTCGTTTTGAAACGAATATTCCCGAAGCGGAAAAACATCAGATTGCTGCCAGTGCTTACGTGATGGCACCAGTTCAGGTAGTGCCCAACCGCATCTTACTCAAAGACGGTGTGCTTGCCAAACCGATGAAAAAATATCTCACGGTGTTGACTTATGAGGACGATCCGATTGTTGTTTCGGACGTGAAAGTTTCGGTTGAGGGCGTTGAAATTGCCTCCAGTACATTGAACAATGGCAAACATCATCGCATGACTTTGACGTTTCCCGAAGGTCTTAACGTCGATGAGCTGAAAGATGCAAAATTGACACTCAAAACCAATCACAAGGAGTTTAGTGATTTTGAAATACCGATAGGTTCCTATCGCGGTTTGAGTAAATGAACAGAATCGGGCTTTCTGTAAAAAGAGGATCAATTTGGAAAAAGAGGTAGTCACCAAGAGCAGTTGGCCTGAATGGCTTTTTGTACTCGGGTTGGGAGCTGCACTGTCTGTCATCCTCAATCACCATTCAAAATCCGGATTGGACATTGGGCGCGATTATTTTCTCAGTTCAATTGGGTCCAACAATGCACAGAAAACAAGTGTGACTTCGTCTTCCGGGATATCTTTTGAGGAGGAAGTTCAGGAATCAATTAACCGACTTCAGCAAAAGGGTTTTCAGGCCATCAGCACTGTAGATGTTGTTGCATTAATGGAAGATCCCAGATTGGAATCCGGGGAGATTGTATTGATTGACGCTCGCAATGAAGCTTTATTTCAGGAACGCCATATTCCCGGGGCTTATCTGTTTGATCATTACCAGATGGAACAATACGTGGACCTGGTCCTGCCCATGTGCCAGATCGCGGAGCAAGTGATTGTCTATTGCAGTGGGGGGCACTGCGAAGATAGTGAATTCACGGCAACGGATCTTCAACAATTGGGTGTTCCTCAAGAGAAGCTTTTTATTTATGCGGCAGGTATGCGTGGTTGGAACGAAGGAGGATATCCTTTTGCGACTGGCGACCGTTTTGATGATTTCGATGAATTACGATCAGCTCAGGAAACCAATTCCGTTGCCTCCGGTAAGCCATGAAAGATTGGATTGTTTTCATCATACGGATCTTCATTGGCGGGATGTTTGTTTATCTTGGCTGGACCAAAACACAGGACCCTGTTTCGTTTCTCAAAACAATCCGTGAATTTGATCTCTTGCAGGCTCCTTGGCAGATGAACATCGTGGCTGCCTGGCTGCCTTGGTTTGAAGTCTGGTGCGGTCTCCTTCTGCTGCTCGGCGTTGGTATTCGTGTGAGTGCGGGAAGTGTTGCGGCTTTATTGCTGGGGTTTACCGGGATGATCTTGTGGCGAGCTCTTCAAGTGCATTCGGCAGGAAATATTGCCTTTTGCGAAATCCAGTTTGATTGCGGCTGCGGTACCGGAGAAGTCGTGGTTTGTCACAAGCTGATTCAGAATGTGATCCTGTCTTTGGCATCTTTCTGGATCGCATTTGTCAATCCTCACAAGTTGGCGCTTTGGCCATCTATTCGCATTCCCATCAGCCCTGTGGCGGTCAAACAAAGCGGTTCGGATTCGGTTACTTAATTCCCACTCTCCCTATCCTCTCGGGTTAGACGTTGCTCAATGCGGTTCAGTGTGTCTCTTATTTCGCTCAAGATGACTAATTCTTCTTCGTTTTTACCTTGGGTTGTTGCAGAACTCGACTGTGGTGCGGTGTCTTTGCTGGAAACTTTGTCTCGTTGAGCCAATACAGATTCACGAAAAGCCACTGCATCCTGAATACCCGTCAAGGAGACCAGAGCACCTGTTCCCGATTGACCGGCCGTTTCTACCGTCAATGTATGCAGTCCGTAGTGTCGCATGATAGGTCCCTGAACCATGCCCATATCGGTGATTTTTTCGAGAGGGATGGTTTTTTCGATGCGAACCAGCATTCCCTTTTTGACCTTCAGTGCTTTTTCGGTCAGCAGACATTCCATTCGACTCAAATACCGCTGCGTGAAAAACAATCCTAAAGGGATCCAAAGGAGTAAAAATGGAATCCCGATGATGGTGCAGGTCAGAACAATGGTTCCGGTCAACAGCCAGTAGTGACAAACACGCTTGTTGAATTCGGCCCGTTTAAGAAGTTGAGGTTCGGTGTTCATAAAATGATTGAACCCATCAGGTCCGTAATAATTTGGTCGACTTAGGTGAAGGCGGCTTTGAAAAGTTTTGCGTCATCAGGCTTGTTACATAACCAAACAAAAAACAGGAGCTGATGCCGCAGATGGTATAAAGGTATCCATTTACCAGAGTATATTTTGATAGATAGAACATGGTCATGATTCCTGCGGCGGCTCCAATTTTTGCCCCCAGGGCATTGGCTCTCTTGGTCAGGAATCCAAGGACGAACAATCCTCCCAGAACTCCCATAAACAGTCCTATTATTTTTATGAAAGTATCAAACAATGATTTGATGTTTGGGTTCACAAAAAATAATCCCAGGAGAGTGCCCAGAACTCCGATAATACATGTAGTCCATCTCGCCGCCTTCAAATATTCGTTTTCATTTTTAAAGAAATCGAAGGGGCGCATAAAATCGGTCACGATCGCAGTGGCTGTCGAATTCATGCTGGTTGAAACGGTCGATTGCGCGGCTGAAAAAATACCAGCCACCATCAATCCAGCGATTCCAACTGGCATTTCCATTGAGATAAATAATGGAAATATTTGGTCGGTCGTGATGGTTGGATCCAGCTTTTCGGGGTTGGTTTTGTAAAAGGTGTATAGAGCCGTTCCAATGCTGAAAAACAGAAAAGTCGCCAGCACACTCATGAAAGCGTTGGTCCAGATTGATTTGGCGGCGCGTTCCTGAGTGCTGGTGGTCATGTAACGTTGTACCACGGCCTGGTCCGCTGTATAGGAGGAAATATTTTGGCCAATGCTTCCAATAACAATCACCCATAATGCGATTTGAGTGTTCGTGGCATCCCAATGGAAATTTGCCACGCGAAATTTTTCTGTCTCCATGGCCAATCCAGTTGCTCCAGCTAATCCGCCTTCGATTCCCGCTATCATGAAAAATATGGCGGCCACAGCTCCACCGAGGAGAACAACGGCTTGAATGGTATCTGTCCATATGACTGCTTCGATTCCTCCAAGGGTGCAATACAGTACGCTGAGAACACCCATGAGGATAACGGATTGAGTAGGTGTCAGGGGTGTTGCAACAGCCAGGGCCAGACCTGTGAG
>CAYFHO010000071.1:24277-27551 GCA_964342825.1 uncultured Verrucomicrobiota bacterium | reverse complement strand
TCTCCTTGATCCCGTTCCGGAACCTTCCAGTTGATCTTCAACTGCGGCTTTTAGGGTCATTGTTCCAAGGTATCTTTTTTTTTTCCAATCTTCTCCTAAGCAGATTTCGGTCAACTGCCTTGTTTGTTCCCAAATCTTTTGGATTAACAAATGCTATGATTTGCAATGCAGTGCATGGATATCGGAGTCTTGGGAGAGGTGGTAGTTTTTTAAAATTTTTTTTTTCTTTGTCGTAACTTGTTGGATATTAATCGAAAGATACATTTTTCATTGAAAAAAATCCAGTGGTTGGGAAATTTTCACGCTTCTTGCTCTTTCTTCTTTCAGCCTGATACCTGCCTAGTTCTGGTATCTAAATCAGTAATTTGTCTCTTGTTTTTGGTCGCAAGCCTGATTTATTGGTCGTTAAATGTCGTGTTTTTGTGGTTAATGTCCGATTTTTGGGTGTTGGTTAGATTTTTAGGAAAACAATAAACCTAGATAGTGGAAATAATGAAAATAACAAATAGCTTGGCAGTGCCTGACAGGTCGCTGCTTTATTGTGTGAACCAGGGTCTTGCCCGTTTTGGTGCATGGTTCATGGTCATGTTTGTGTGCTGCTCAGTCGGTTGGGCTGCTACACAGACTAAATCCTATGACGTCACCGCTGATTTTAATCAAGGTGCGTTGTTTAACACGGACGTCAGCAATGACGACGTAAGGTTGGATTCGGTGTTTAAAGCATTTCCTGTTCTGTGGATTGCTAACTCAGGGGATGACACCGTTTCAAAATGGGATCCTGTTAATGGTGTAGAGCTCGCTCGTTACAGGACGTGGTTGTTCGGTGGTGGGCAGTTTTCTTCGACCTTTGCGTTTCCTCATGGTCCATTCAACGGTCCGGCTCCTTCCCATTCTGCGATCGACCAAGAGGGAAATGCTTATGTCTTGAACAACCACTTTGAAACGATTTTTGGTCTTGAAGGTGGTCCCAAGCCTGCCTCATTGGTGAAAATTCTTTCTACGGGGGGTATTGACCGAAATGGTAACGGTACGATTGATACTTCAAAGGATGTGAATAACAACGGAGTGATCGATCCTGCTGAGATTCTAGATCTAGGAATTCCTGGACCTGCCAGTTTGTTGCCTGTCGACGCAAATGGTTTCGTGCTTGATTCTGCTATTTCAGATGAGCGCGTTGCTTGGATTAAGCAGGTTGGTCCTCCAATCGGGCGCGGCCGGTCACTCTCAATCGCTCCAAACGGAAACATTTGGGTCGGGCTTTACGATGCCAAATGTTACTACGAAGTCAGTCCTGATGGGGATATTCTTCAAGGCCCATTCGATACCAGCAATATTGGGGGTATCAGTCACACTCCACACGGTTCTTTGATTCAAAACGTTGGAGATCAAAACGCAGACAACATACCTGATGGTGTTCTTTGGAGTGCCTCTTTGGGGCGTTCGATCGTTCGAATTGAGACCTGGTCTGGTAATGTCACTGCAGTTGAGGCTCCAGTAACCTTTCCTTCCAATTATGGCATGGGACTTTCCGATGACACCCTTTACTTTGGAGCTAACATCATTGGCACACGTCCCTGGACTTACCATATCCCCTCGGGAACTTTCTCGTTGATTGATTTCACTGATGGTGGCCTACCCACTGGCCCTGCTTACGGTAAAGGGGCTTCGGTGGACACTTTTGATGATATATTTATCAGTGGCACCAACGCGAATGCGGAATGGGGTGCGACAAAATTTGATGATTCGGGAGAAATCCTTTGGGCATCACCGGTTCACGGTGGAGGTGCTGGTCCCAACCAGCGCGGTGCCATTGTGGATACCGATCACAATGTTTGGATTGTTTCACCTCAGAGCAACAAACTTTATCAATATGACGGTCAGACCGGTGCTGCAATGCAATCTTTGCCAACAGGTGCTGCTCCAACAACTTATTCTGATGCTTCCGGACTTTCTGTGATTCGTGAAAATCCGGCTGGAACATGGTCGGTTGTCTTCGATTCGGGTGCTCCGAATACAAGAGTCGAATCAGTCTCATGGAATCAGACCTTACCTCCGGACACCACCATCGAAGTCTCTGTGCGAGGTGACGATGCAGATGTGGAGAATGATAATTATGAAGCAGTCCCGGTAAGTGGAGGTTCTCCTGCCAGCGCAGTTACTGGTCAATTCATCGAGCTCCGAGTCAGCCTCGCTGACTTATTCAACGGAGGGTTTACACCAGAACTTGAGGATATCACTCTCGAATACAATTTGGCTCCTGTGGTGACCACGCAGGATCTGACATTTACCGCCAATACAAATCTTGAGCATCCTTCGATTACCGCGAATGATGTATTTGTCTCAGGTAATGACCCAGAAGACGGTGCAACTTTGTCATTGAGTCTTGATAACACCGGGCCATTTCCCGTTGGAGTCACAACGGTGATCCTGACTGCCTCAGACACTCTGGGCCATTTTTCTGAAACACCGGCTAACATCACTGTCGTTGACACTCCTCCAACCATTAATTTGGTCGGACCTGCAAGCATCAGTCATCCAGCCGGAACTCCTTACACCGACCAGGGTGTGACTGCTACGGATATTCAGGATGGAACTTTAGGTGTTGAACCTCATTTGACTCTTGTCACCAATGACGGTGGATTTGATGTCAATGTTCCCGGAGTTTACACCTGGACTTACACCGTGACTGATCGCGGCGGTAACAGTGTCGACACCACAAGGGAAGTCACTGTGACCAATACCCCTCCAACCATCGTTCTTATTGGCGCCGATCCTTTCGTCTTGCCACAAGGAACACCTTTTGTGGATCCAGGTGCAGACGCCGAGGATGCTGAAGAAGGTGATTTGGATGGTCAAATCGTGGTCACCGGAACCGTGGATGAAAACACTCCTGGTTCCTACCCCATTACTTACTCTGTCAGTGACGCTACAGGAGCATCCGCATCTGTAACGCGTGAGGTGATTGTGGACGAACCACCCACCATCACACTCAACGGTTCAACTCCAATTACCGTTGCTGAAGGTTCTGTCTACAATGATGCCGGAGCAACCGGTGTTGATTTGGAAGATGGCGTTCTGGCTCCCGTGGTTGCTGGGGCGGTTGACACCAACACCCCAGGGTCTTACACCTTGACTTACACAGTGACAGATTCCGCTGGTCAATCTGCTTCTACCTCTCGCGACGTGACGGTGGATGCGCTGCCAACCATTACGTTGAATGGCTCAACCCCGATCACCGTTGCTCAAGGATCTGTTTACAACGACGCCGGAGCGA
>CAYFHO010000071.1:0-24177 GCA_964342825.1 uncultured Verrucomicrobiota bacterium | reverse complement strand
CCGGTAATGACTTGGAAGACGGTCCATTGGCACCTGTAGTAGCCGGATCAGTTGATACCAACGTTCCCGGAAGTTACACCTTGACTTACACTGTGACCGATACCTTCGGAAGCAGTGCTTCCACCAGCCGCACGGTTGTCGTGGATGCGTTGCCAACGATCGCCTTGACCGGCTCAACACCGATCACCGTTGCTCAAGGATCTGTTTACAACGACGCCGGAGCGACCGGTAATGACTTGGAAGACGGTCCATTGGCACCTGTAGTAGCCGGATCAGTTGACACCAACGTTCCCGGAAGTTACACCTTGACCTACACGGTGACCGACAGCTTTGGAAGCAGTGCTTCCACCAGCCGCACGGTTGTAGTGGATGCGTTGCCAACCATCACGTTGAACGGTTCAACACCGATCACCGTTGCTGAAGGATCTGTTTACAACGACGCTGGAGCGACCGGTAATGACTTGGAAGATGGTCCATTGGCACCTGTAGTAGCCGGATCAGTTGATACCAACACCCCAGGGTCTTACACCTTGACCTACACGGTGACCGATACCTTTGGAAGCAGTGCTTCTACCAGCCGCACGGTTGTAGTGGATGCGTTGCCGACTGTTACCTTGTTGGGCAGCACTCCAATCACCGTTGCTGAAGGCTCCGTTTACAATGATGACGGAGCCACTGGAAACGATGCAGAAGACGGAGTTTTGGCACCTGCAGTAACCGGATCAGTGGATACCAATGTTCCCGGAAGCTACACCTTGACTTACACCGTCACCGACAGCTTCGGAAGCAGTGCTTCCACCTCGCGTGAAGTGACTGTAGATGCTCTGCCCGTGGTGACCTTGGTTGGATTGCCTTCTATCGTGATTCCACAAGGATCTCCCTACGCTGAGCAGGGCGCTATTGGCACCGACCAGGAAGATGGTGGGTTGACTCCTGTGATCACCGGTTTGGTGGACACCAATGTTCAAGGAACCTACCTGATTACCTACACTGTAACGGACTCCTTTGGCAGCACGGCCAGTGTGACCCGAAGCGTCTATGTGGATGAAGCTCCAAGCATCATCCTGAGCGGCAGTCCAACCGTTGTGGTTCCCCAAAATGGAAATTACAATGACCCTGGCGCCAATGGATCTGATCTGGAAGACGGATCATTGACCCCTGTGGTTACCGGCACGGTGGACTACAACACTCCTGGCACCTATGTCCTGACCTACACGGTCACAGACAGTGCTGGAAGCTCCGCCTCCGTGACTCGCACGATTGTCGTGGACGGTCCTCCAACCATCACGGTTCTCGGTAGCAACCCTACCAACATCATCGTTGGCGGAACCTACACAGAAGCGGGGGCAACAGCGGATGATCTGGAAGATGGAGACATCACCGGTGATATCCTTACCATCGGAAGCGTCAACACTGGAGTGGTTGGGGTTTACTTGATCAACTACTCAGTCACTGATTCTGCTGGTAACACAGCCACTGCTGTTCGCACCGTTAATGTGCAGGAACTCAGTTTGCCATTCGCAAACTACACGGTGGTGTTTGGCTGCATTGACGCCACGGTTCATAAGGATGCCAAAGTCTTTGGTTCTGTTGGAAGCTTCCAGAAAGTCTTCGTCGATCAAAAGGCTGAAGTCAGTGAAGATGTGATCGCAGTTGATGGTGTTGTTGATATCAAAAACAACGGCAAAGTTGGAAATGATATCCTCGCTGGCGGCAGTGTGAAGATTCACAAAGGTGCCGTGGTATCCGGAGACGCAACTTCTGAGGCCGATGTCAAGATCTATAACGGAGGTTCTGTTCTGGGCACGGTGACCGAGAACGCCGCTCCACCTGTGGTGGAAGATCTACCTCTTCCTGTTCTGGATTTGGCAGCTGGCACCTCGAACAAGACTGCGCAAAAGAATAAGACCAAATCTGTGGCCCCTGGTTTGTATGGAAACCTTCGAGCCAAACAGGGAGGCACCATCAACCTCAGCTCTGGCCGGTATGGATTCAAATCCATCAAGCTGGATAAAGATTCTACTCTGAATCTAGATGTGAGTGGTGGAGCCATCATTGTGGATGTGACCGGCGCACTCAACGCTGCTGCCAAGAACACCAAGATCGTTGTTTCTGGTGGACCCGCCAACCAGGTGTTGTTCCAGATCCAGGGATCTCAGGTTCACTTCGGCAACGACAGTGAAGCAGCCGGAACCTACCTGGCATCCAATGCCCACATCCAAGTTGGTAATGGAAGTACGGTTGAAGGCGCACTCTACGGTAACAAAGTATCCATCAAGAATGGTTCTGTTGTGAACGGGGATGTGGCTACCTCTCTGCTGAGCATCGTTGCAACCGAGTGGTTGGGTTGGACGGATTGCAAATCTGCAGAAGGCAGTAAATCCAAGAGCGGAAGTGATTCCAAGAGCGCCAGCAAGTCCAAGAGCGAAAGTGCTCCTAAGAGTGACAGCAAGTCTGCCAGTGCCAAATCGGATAGTAAGGCTGACAGTGACAGTAAATCCAAGAGCCAAAAATCAAATAGTAAGAAGAAAAGTAAGAGCAAAAGTAAATCCTAATCAAAGTCAAATTGACTCCTTGAATTCTTAGGATAAACTACCAACATTAATAAAACAGGAAGGCCTGAACAACTGCTCGGGCCTTCCTCTTTGAATTTTAAGTCTGATAACAAATATGAATAAAAAAATACTACTCACAATAGCAATGGTGTTCAGCGCATTGTCTATTTCGCAGGCGGCAAGTATAGATTTGGATGTAATTGGCACATTTACTATTAATGGTGCTGGTAGCCCGAATCTAGGAGCCGACCTGTCAGTCATTGCTGGTTCCTCTATTACTTATGATGACGCTACAATGACGCTCACGGGTATCAACCTGATACTGTCCAGCGGTGCAAAAGCCAATGACACGTTAACGACAGCTCATCAATTTGACGCTCCAGAAGCTAACTCCGTCACCTTAGGCGCAGGTACCGTAACCCTTTCTGGTGGAGCTGGTACTTTTGGGTATAATAACGGCCTCAGTTCATTCACTTTTTTTGGGGCTCCAACACTGGCCCACAATGACGTTGGAAATACTGGTGGAGCTTCCAATGTGCACAACGGTGCAGGAGGTCTCACGCTTACCGTTGTCCCCGAACCCCATGAATACGCCATGATGGCAGGATTGGGATTGCTGGGATTCGGTGTCTGGCGTCGTAAGATAATGCAGATGGCATAATCTCAACGACATTCACATCAACCTTTTACCGAAAGCCTGCTTCCCCAAAGGAAGCAGGCTTTCACATTCCTGGAGGGACGCACTTCCACGTCGTCCCATGCTTCTCCCTGAACAACGTCCCTAACCACCGTAAGTGGAACGTGGGAGGACGATGGTGGATCGAATGCCCGTGGGCTTCCCATCGATTCTCCCTTAATAAAATCGTAAACCATGAGGGGAAGTAAGGGATCGAGACGGAGCTCGACCCTCCGAATGGGTGGTCTGGAGGGACGCACTTCCACGTCGTCCCATATTTCTTCCTCAACAACATCCCTAACCACCGAACGTGGAACGGGGGAAGCCGGTGGTGGATCAAATGCCCGTGGGCTTCCCACCGGTTCTCCCTTAATAAAATCGTAAACCATGAGGAGAAGTAAGGGATCGAGTCGGAGCTCGACCCTCCGAATGGGTGGTCTGGAGGGACGGACTTCCACGTCGTCCCATACTACTCCCTCAACAACATTCCTAACCACCAGACGTGGAACGTGGGAAGACGGTGGTGGATCGAATGTCCGTGGGCTACCCATCGATTCTCTCTTTATAAAATCGTGAACCATGAGGGGAAGTAAGGGATCGAGACGGAGCTCGACCCTTCGAATGGGTGGGTTGGAGGGACGCACTTCCACGTCGTCCCATGCATCTCCCTCAACAACATCCCTAGGCACCAGACGTGGAACGCGGGAAGACGGTGGTGGATCGAATGCCCGTAGGCTACCCACCGATTCTCCCTTATTAAAATCGTAAACCATGAGGGAAAGTAAGGGATCGAGACGGAGCTCGACCCTACGAATGGGTGATATATACGATGAATCTACTACTTGATGCCTTTTGCTCCATTGAGTTATGAACACGATATGTCTCAGTCGTTCAACCGTGATCCAGGTCGTAAGTCACTTCCGCACTTGCCTCCGCTTCATTATCAAAACCAAAGCATCATCTTGTTTTTGACGGTATGCACCAAAGATCGTCAACTTTTGTTGAATAATCCAGGTATTCACTACCTTTTGAGGGAGAATTGGATCAAAGCTGATACCTGGTTAGTTGGGCGTTATGTTTTAATGCCTGATCACATCCATCTTTTTTGTGCCCCAACAACCTTTCCTGAACACAATATTCAATCGTGGGTGCGGTATTGGAAGTCTATGGTCTCCCGCGATTGGCCTTTTGTGAACGCGAAACCGATTTGGCAAAAGGGTTTCGTTGATAGGCAATTAAGAAATCAGGAAAGTTATCATGAGAAATGGAATTACGTGTTGGAGAATCCTGTGCGGGCAGGTTTAGTAAGTCATCCAAAGGATTGGCCGTATCAAGGGGAGTTGAATGTTTTACGTTGGCATGAACCAAAGTGATGATTTCGTGGAATGAATGGAGCTGGGGTTCGTTGATTGCGTTTTGTATTTCCTTCGATCCGTTCTTTAAAAAAACGTAAACCATGAGGGGAAGTAAGGGATCGAGACGGAACTCGACCCTTCGAATGGGTGGGTTGGAGGGACGGACTTCCACGTCGTCCCATACTTCTTCCCCAACAACATTCCAAAGCACCGATTGTGAAACGCGGGAAGACGATGGTGGATCGAATGCCCGTGGGCTTCCCATCGTGAATCAAAAAGAAATTACGTAAATCCCAAGGAGAAAAGAGGGAACTCGCGGAGCTCGTCCTTTCTATGTTTTTTGGGATGGGGAACTCTCTTGACCATTTTGGCTTTTCTTCGTTTAACTTGGCGCGCGGTTTAAGGGTTATGAGACGAGTTAGATATGCTGCTTTGATTGCATCATGCATTTGGGTGACCAACTTTTCGGTGTTGGCAGGGATTACCATCGATTTTGATTATTCTCTCGATTCCAATAATTTCTTTGCGGATGCAAATGCCAAGGCAACACTAGAAGCGGCCGGTGCCTTTTTCGAAGGCCTTCTGGATGACACATTGGATGCCATCAATCCAAGTGGGACTGATACCTGGACCATTTCTTTCCCTCATCCAGGCACAGGAGACAACCACCAGATTGTGGACAAAAGTATCGCCGCAGACACCTTGGTTGTTTTTGCCGGAGCAAGAAATATAGACGGGTCATCAGGTGTCCTGGCACAGGCGGATCCATGGTCCTTTGCCGCAGGGGGATCGACCTCCTTTATCGATGGAGTGATCAATCGGGGGGAAACCGGTATTACCGATGGAAATGCCGTACGTCTGGCAACAGAAACCGATTTCGCACCCGGAGGTGGCATGATTGTTTTTGATACCTCAGAATCCTGGCATTACGACGCGAACCCAGCCAGTATCGCGAATCCGACAGGAGGGATGATTGATTTTTTCTCTGTAGCGATCCATGAACTGAGTCATGTGCTTGGGTATGGATCCGCGAACGGTGATGTGGATAATGATGGATCATGGACAGGGAAAGTCACCGCAGGAGAATTCACCGGAGCTTTTTCCAAACAGGCCAACGGAGATGCAAACGTTGCCATGGCAGGAACTTCTCATTGGGCGGACGGTACCATGAGTGTGAGACTTCTCGATGGCGCTGTTCAAGAGGCCGCGATGGACCCATCCCTCAACACCGACGAAAGAAAATTATACACTAACCTGGATGCCATGGGACTGCGGGACATTGGTTGGGAAATCAACATTGCGCCGGTGCCCGTACCCGAACCGATCGGTTTTGCAACCACGATGAGCATTGGCCTGATTTTCTTGAGTTGGCGTCATCGACGGAATTTGGATTTGTCATAAGCATCACCATTTTCCCCTATGATAATATCTCCTGGAGGGACCGACTTCCACGTCGTCCCATACTTCTTCCTCAACAGGTTTCCTAACCACCGAACGTGGAACGGGGGAAGACGGTGGTGGACCGAATTCGCAAGGCCTCCCAAATTGTATCGCAAAGACCTTGTGCAAACCCCAAGGAGAAAAGTGGGAACTCGCGGAGTTCATCCCTCCGATTGGTGAAACTTGAACTCCTGTGGATTCGAGAGTTGTTTTATGCGGGATTCAAAGCTAATGATGTTGTCATGCAAAATCTTGTGGTGAATCCATCCTGTTTCCGTTGGCTGAAATATTTTCAGGGTATTTTCTTAGTTTGCCTCTTAATCCTCCTGAACGTCGGAAAATTATCCTCAGCACAGACACCCAACGATTGGGCAAACAAGGAAGGGCGCGAGGAGATGATACTGATTTATGATGGCAAACTGGATGAAGCCATCGAGCGCTATCAGACCCGATTATCCCATGACCCAAATCGACAGGAGGCCCTTTTCGGAATGGCTGTGGCTCATGCTCATCAAGGAGAAGGGGAGAAAGCCATGGATTTTGTGCACCGTGGATTGAAGGCCGGATTACCCTTTGAGCGGTTTGTCGTTGGTCCACGCCCCATGCTCAAGGTATTACACGATCTGCCCGAGTTTCAAAAATTGAAACAGGAGAGAAACCAGTTGTGGGTGCATGGCCCGATGCTTGGGGCAGTGACAGATCGATCCGCCAGCGTTTGGGTGCGAACCGAGCGAGCCGCCAGTTTTGCCGTCGAGCTATATCCGGTCCAACAAGGTCGTCGCTCAAAATCCATTCTTTCGGAAACCGTTGTCACCCGTGAACAGGATGATTTCACAGCAACCGTCGAGGTGCCGAAACTGAAGCCAAATCAGACTTACCGATACCGCCTCATTTTGGATGACCAAAAGATACCGGATATTTTTCAGTTCAAAACGTATCCAAAACAAAATCGTTCGGCTATTTTCAAAGTCGCCTTTGGAGGTGGGGCTGCCTATACCCCGGAATACGAGCGCGTCTTCACCACAATCAAAAGCCATCAGCCTCTGGCTTTCCTTCAACTCGGTGACAACATCTACGTGGATCAACCCGAAAAGCGCGAGATTCAACGTTACTGTTATTATCGTCGTCAATCGTCGCCTGCTTATCGCTCATTGACCGCATCCGTTTCGATTGCCTCGATTTGGGATGATCATGATTTTGGAGATAATGACTACTGGTACGGGGATGATCCCGACAGCCCGGAATGGAAGCGTACCGTTTTGAAAACCTTCCAGGAAAATTGGAACAACCACCGTTATGGAAATGGAGTGGAATCTCCCGGTTGCTATCATGATTTTTATATCGGGGACGTGCATTTTATCATGCTGGATTGCAGGTATTACCGGACCAACCCTAAAGTGGCCGAAGGCCGCACCATGCTGGGAGCGTCACAAATGAACTGGCTTTATCAAACCCTGAAAAAATCCAAAGGCACCTTCAAGGTCATTGCCTCCTCAGTTCCTTTCGCTTCTGGGGTAAAACCAGGGAGTCGAGATCCATGGGATGGATACCCGGAAGAAAGGGAAGAGATCTTCTCGTTCATCGAAGAGAATCGTATTGAAGGTGTCGCCCTGATCGCCGCAGACCGACATCGTTCAGACCTTTGGAGAATCGAACGTCCGAATGCCTATCCTCTTTATGAATTCATGTCCTCCCGGTTGACCAATATCCATATCCACAAAATTATGGAAAAAAGTTTGTTTGGGTATAATGCGAAACGTTCCTTTGGTTTGCTGAGCTTCGATACCACGGCCAAGGATCCGGTCATCACCTATCATATTCAATCCGTCGATGATGAACCCATACATCGACACTCCGTTCGACTCAGTGAATTACAGTTTTAAGACGGATTGGATTTCGCGATGAGGCTTATGGGGGATCGGGCACATCGTTTCGGCGATTCAATGCGTTGACGTGGGTGCAGGTTGACTCTTTAATAAAACCCAGTCAGAGGATTTGAGGACGGTTGCGTTGAATCCTTAACAATATGTTCGGATCAAAGAAAAACAAAGAAGAGCATCGGTATTATTTGCTGCCAGGAATGGGGCGGAGTAATCGGCAGCGTCATGCCCAGTTTCTCAGGTGGGCGTTGGCTGTAGGGGTGCTGGTCTCAGGGCTGATCGGGTTTTTCATTTGGTATACCAACCGTATTTGATCGATCTGGACAGGCATGTTGCGGTGAGTTCGTCCAAATCTTATGTATAAAAGCCCTCAGATCGAAAGTTATTCAAATCCATGAATACTAAAACTCAACCCAATCGCCGGTCCGATCGCAGGACATTCATGGCCCAATTGGCAACAATACTTGGTTCGGCTTCGGTGGGATCCGAATTGAACGCCCAAACGGCGAGTACTCCCTTCACAGTTCCTGTTCAGACCTCCACCAATCGTCCCATTTATGATTCGGATGTCGGATCAATGTGGCCATTGATCAAGAAGCAGGCTACCCGTGCTTTCTTTCCCTATTCCTTCACCCGAGACAATTATACAGATCTTAAAATCTGGAAGCACGTGACGAGAAACCGCCTGGTCGACCTGCTGCATCACACCCCTGTCCAGTGGGCTCCCGGTCCCACCAAAATCAAGGAGACAGACGCAGGTGATTTTATTATTGAAGAAATCACCTTCAGTACGACCAAGAACATTCGTGTTCCAGCCTTCGTATTGGTGCCTAAAAATGCCGCCAAACGTTCGACTCCTGCCGTCGTTTTAATGCATGACCACGGTGGGTTTTACATGTGGGGGAAGGAAAAAGTGGTCAGGATGACAGGTGAGCATGCTATCCTCACCGACTACCGCCAACGCTACTATGAAGGCCAATCGATAGGTGCGGATCTGGCAAGGCAGGGGTATCTGGTGGTGGTGATTGACATGCTTTATTGGGGAAATCGTCGTTACATGATGGATGGAGATCCTGATTCCTGGTGGGATCGTCCCGATGATCTGGCTCCCGAACAGGTCAATTCGTTCAATGTGCGCGCTTCCACCTACGAACATTTATTAGACAGAACCTTACTGGCTGCAGGGACGACTTGGGCGGGCATATCCGCCTGGGATGACATTCGAACCGTGGATTATCTTTGGAGTCGGCCAGAAGTGGATCGCAGTCGAATTGGTTGTGTGGGTTTCTCAACCGGTGGCATGCGAGCCATGATGTTGGCCGCTTTGGATGATCGTATCAAGGCAACCGTCAATGTCTGCTGGATGACCTCCATGCCCTATCAATTGCAGAACACCATCAAATACTCCATCGGATATTCCATACTCATTCCTGGCATGTTTCGGTATATGGATTTATCCGATCTCGCAGCCCTCTCCATGCCTGGAGCCTTAATGGTTTTGGGTGGTGGAAAGGACAATTTTTTCAATCAGGAAGGAGTCAAGGCTGCCTACGAGCAAATCAACAAATCCTTTGCCAAGGGAGGCTTTGATGATCGTTTATATATTCAGGAGTACGATACCGGCCACGTTTTCAATCAACAAATGCAGACCACAGCCTGGACATTTCTTAAGAAGCATTTAATGGATTTAGGCTAGTGTTGCTCAACTTGGGGTTCTGGGATTTTTATTCCGTGGAATTTTAAGAATGAGGAGTTTTGTAACGACTGACTGTTTCCCTTTGAATCAACTCGCCTTGTTGCTTGACTCCAGGGTGCCACGCGTGACACCGAGTTGGTTGATCAGTTTGAGACTTTGCCACACGGAACTTCCATCCACCTTTCCCGAAAGTAAGTCACGATAGGTTTCTAGCGTCCTCAGCACTTCCGTTTCGGATTCGTTGATGAATTCAATCCGAAATTGATTGATCCCAAGTTCAACCATGGACGAGGCGTATTCTGCACCCGTTTGAGCCCTGCCGTTATAGACCGTATTACGACAACCGGCATCGGCTTTGAGAGGGTGTCTTTGTCCGACTCGATCCCGCAGTTCCACCTCATGCTTTTCGCATGGCCGTCCACAGTCACGGTAATCCTTGCCATCCGACATGAAGGCACAAAACACGCAGTGCTCCATATGAAACATGGGCATGTGTTGGTGGAGGGTGATCTCCAAAAACTCTGTGGGCATTGAGGTCAGCAGGGCTCGCATTTGTTCGAAATTCAAATCATAGGAGACGGTGAGTCTTTCAAGTTGAAACATGGTTAGCAGGTAGGAGGCCGTCCATGGATTCGACACATTGAAAGAGAAATCAGCAATTTTTCGATCGTCTTTAAAAAATTCAAGGTGATCATAGTTTCTAATCAGGTAACCATCCGCTTCACTTGATCGAACCTGTTTCAATATCCATTCTTCACCAGGTTTGGTAATACGTGGAGGAGCCACCCATATTCCAGAAGTCCCTTTGGATTCCATGTTATCTACTCTTGTTTTATGGAATAAGCTGACTGCTTCCCGGTATTTCTTTGGGTCTTCGAAATCGCAGTAAATCTGTTCACAACCAAAATCAATAGCGGTTTTCAACTGATGTAAATGCCTTACGAGTGGAATGAGCTTTGGCGTTGATTGACCTTTGGTGTCGGAGAGGGGAGGGAAGCATGGCTGGTTCAGATTGGAATTTGAATTCAGCACCCACCTCGATCCTGATGAGGGAATGTTATTCAATTTGACGACCATGTCCCGGCGCATTTGATTGAGTTCGCTGACGGGAAGCATGCAGGGACCTTCACATTCGAAACTTACCTTGCCCAAACTGTATCCGGTTTCTCCAAGGCGCCCTAGCTGACGTTGGATGATTTCAATATCCAAAGGTCTATTGATGGCCTCTTGAATCTTCGATTTTGAAAAAATTTGAACGGTCTGTCCTGATGGATGCTTTGCACGTAATTCAAGATGTGTACCCGGCGAACCCTTCGCATGGACGTCAATGCGTGATCCAGAGGTTTTCTTTTTATCTTGTACGGTTTTACGCAATTTGCGATCCAGTGCCGGATCGCTTGTCTTCCAGACTCTGTCGCCTCTCTGAAGTTTGCTGGTGTCCAGTCGGCTGTGTTGAAAGGAAAGATGCAGGAGTTGTTTCGATTTGCCCTTTTGCTGTTTTAGTTGAGTGACCTTAAACAATCGCCCCCCTTGTTCCGGCTTATCCGGGTTCCCCTGGTCGATCACCACGCCATCTCCTGCCTTGACAGGTTGGTTGGTTTGCAAAGTAAATCCGTCACGTTGGATCGTTTGAATTCGCCCAAGGTAGACCCCTCGTTTTTTTCCGAATCGGGCGTGCACCAACTTTTGATTGTCGATGCCTTCAAACCAGCCGGTGTAAAGACCGCGAGAAAAGGCCATCTCCAGATCATATTTGGACCTTTCAAAAAGTTCTTTGCCGGAGATTTGATCAGGTCTTGTGACTTCCATCACTTCGTCGATGGCCTTTCGGTAAACACGGGTGACATTGGCCACGTATTCGGGCGTTTTCAATCGGCCTTCAATTTTAAGAGAGCTTAAACCAAGACGAACCAGGTCCGGAAGGGCGGGGAGGCCAGCTAAATCCTGAGGGCTCAACAGATATTTTTGGTCACCCAACGGTAGCGGTTCACCATCCTTGATCAAATCATAAGGCATTCTGCATGCCTGGGCACACTCGCCACGATTGGCGGACCGCCCCCCCAATGCCTCACTGGTCAGGCATTGTCCAGAATAGGCAACACACAAGGCTCCATGAACAAAAACTTCCAATGGCATTTCCAGATCCCCGGTTTTGTGGTTTTCCTTTAATTCACGCTGAATGGTAGCGAGTTCTTTCAGGGAACATTCGCGGGCCATCACGACCAATTGACATCCCAAACTTTTTGCGAATTGGACGCCGGCACTGCTTGTAATGGTCATTTGAGTGGATGCATGAATTGGGAAATCCGGGCTGATGGACCGAATCAAACGACATAATCCGATATCCTGAATAATGGCAGCATCAACATCCGATTCGATGATCGCTCTCAATTGAGATTCCGCAGCCTCCAATTCATCCGCGAAAATCAGGGTATTCATGGTGACGTATCCTCGAACGTTTCGTTGGTGCAGGTAGGACATCAATTCAGGCAGGTCCGAGATCGTAAAATTGTCTGCCCGCATGCGTGCATTGAAACCCGCAAGACCAAAATAGATGGCATCGGCGCCATTTTCTACCGCAGCTCTCGCGCGATCCCAATTTCCCGCTGGGGACAAAAGTTCCGGAGTTTTTGTTACTTCTGCCCACTTAATATTTGAGGATTTATCTACCATTCAGTTCCAAAAGTTCTTTGAAAAATTCGTCAACCAGACTGGCAAATCCTATCATTGCATGGAAGACTGTGCCAAGCATGGAGCCAATCAAACATCAAACACGCCAGCGGAAGAAAAGGGTTCTGATTGCAGGTTATGGGTATGTCGGATCACTCGTCGGGCACATGTTGGTAAAGCAAGGGTTTGAGGTCATTGCCTTGAGTCGAACCATGCCGGAAGCCTTATTGACGCAACCACATCCTGACATTCATTGGTTTCCTGCGGATCTTACCAGCAAGGAATCATTATCCAGTTTAAGGGGTGAATTTGAATACGCCTTATTTTCCGCATCTTCCAGCCGTGGCGGCGGGGAGGATTACAGGAGAGTTTATTGTGACGGACTCTCTAACATCATGGATTTATTGCAGGACTCGATCCGTGGTTCCTTTATTTACCTGAGCAGCACAGGGGTCTATGGCCAGAATGATGGTGGTTGGGTTGATGAAACCATGCCCACGCAACCCGAATCAGAAACAGGTCAGGTTCTTGTGGAAGCTGAACAAAGATTAGTTCAGCTTCATCGTTCCTGCGGATTTCCCGGAATGGTATTGAGATTGTCAGGTATTTACGGTCCGGGAAGAGGTTATGCCTGGAAGCGTATTCAACAGGGAAATGCGGTCATTGAAGCTCCGGGGAATCGATGGGTGAACATGATTCATCGAGAGGATGCTGCGTCCGCCGTAGTTTCGGTTTTTCAAAAAGGTCAAAGGGGAGCGATCTATAATGTTACCGACGATACGCCTGTTCCGCAGTTGGAGTTTTATCAATGGCTTGCAAATACCTCCGGGTATCCCATGCCGAAAATAGTTGAACATGATCCGCTTAAACCCTCAAAGAGACAAGTCACGCATAAGCGGATCAGTAATCGGAAGCTCAGGCAGTTAGCAGGATTCAGTCTGAAATACCCCAGTTATCAACAAGGCTATCCGGGCTTGATGGTTCAAAACGCCTGAAGAATAAGAGTGGAGCTTCGGGGCATTTGCTTTGTTGAATTAAAAGCAATCATTCACGGCACAGTGTCTCGAGAACGGACTCGTGCTCAGTTGGATGGGATCTGGGCGTTGATGGTTTCGAAACGAACCACCTTTTCACCAGGTTTGGCGTAACCCAGCTTTTCTCTAGCCAAGCGTTCCAAAGTTGTCTTGTTGGTGGTGATGGCACTAATCGTTGCATTCATCTGATCCGCGATTTGTTTTTCTTCCGCGATTTGTTTGTGCAACTGGTTGATGCGCTTTTGCATGCCCTCATTCTGACGGATCACAGGTTTGTACCATTGAAAAACGGCCAAACTACCCGCGATGACCATCAGGAGCATCACCAATTTGGTCAGCCTCATCCAGATCCCTACATCCATGCGTTTAGATTTATGGGCCATAGCAGCATTTCTAGGGTTTCTCTCCACATCAACCCTACCTTAAATGGAACCCTTGAGATATATTAAAATTGCTAATGTCTGTCCAGTTTTTGCTGCAATAAATTCCAAATATCCTTGGCGGCTGGAACCCCCGCCCAATATGTCAAAATCCCATAAAAAGCAGTGCCCAAAATTAAAGGAACAAACACTTCAATTAACTGGGTCCAAACGCTTGGAGTTTCGACCATGCTGACAATCCACTTCCACAAAGCCCAGCCAATCACCGCGGCAAGGATCCCCGATCCCAGCACGGTAAGGGTAGGTTGGATCATTTCCTTTACTTTCATATTAGGGAACTTACGTCGAATAGCATAGAAGATGAGCCCCAAATTGACCAATGAACTCAAGGTGTTGGCAATCCCCATACCCGCCTGTTGGTAAGCGGGGATCAGGAAGAAGGCAAAAATCAGGTTGCAAGAAAGGCTGAACACCGCAATCCGCATGGGAGTTTTAACGTCTCCCAAAGCAAAAAAAGCGCGCGCAAGGATATTGACTAACGAAAAAGCGACAAGACCTGGAATCAGGCATTTCAGAGCCTGCGAGGCGCGTAATGTTGCAAATGCATCGAATTCTTCACCCTCGAACAAAAGTCTGACGATCGGGGTTGCCATCACAAAGGTCATGGTGGTGGCAATCCAGTTTGCATAGATCAGATATCCCATTCCCTGCCTCAGACCGGATTGAAATTCGCCGTACTTTTTTTCGGCAGCCAGTCCCGAGAGCATCGGTAACATGAAAGTTGCCAGTGAGATTCCAAATATACCTTGTGGCAGTTCCATCAATCTGACGGCGTAATTGAAGGAAGCAACAATATGTGGTGCTTCGTTGAAGGCAATTGCATTGGAGAGAATGATGTTGATTTGAAATGCGGCCACTCCCAAGACTCCGGGGAGGATCCTGGCGATGAGTTTTTTTACCGTTTCATTTTTCCAGGGAGGGATCCATTTGTAACGAAATCCCTCTTTCATCAACAACGGAACCTGAAACAAGGTTTGTGCAACCCCGGCAATCAGGATACCTACTGCCAGTCCGTAAATCTTTTCCTCCAATTCGACGCCAAACCTGGGAGCAATGAAAAAAACAGTGGCAATCATCACCACATTCAGCATGGTGGCGCCCAAGGCTGGAATGAAGAAATGACCTCTCGAATTCAGGATTCCCATCATGACGGCCGCAACGCATACCATCAGGACGTAGGGAGACATGATTCTCAGCAGTCCGAAGAATAGCTGAGCCTTGAGGCCCAGGCTAACACCCTCGATCACTGCGGTGGAGATGAGAATGATCAAGGTCACTGCAATGGAACAAGCGACAATCAGAGCGGAAATCGTTGCATTGGCTACCTGCCACATGGCTTCTTCCCCTTCCTGCATTTCTTTTTCTTTGAACATTGGGATGAAGGCTGCCGTGAGTGCACCTTCTCCCAGTAGTCGTCTGAAAAGATTGGGAATCTGAAACGCGTAAAAGAATGCAGAGGCCACCAGACCATCGCCCATGAAGCGGGCATAGACCATTTCACGAACCATGCCCAGCACGCGACTGAATAGCGTCGCAGCTCCCATGGCCCCTGAAGATTTTAGCATCTTTGACATTGTTATTGAATAAGCCCTGATTTGTTCCTCATGCCTGGATGTCCTTTATCTGGCTCCACGGACCGAAGGGCGCTCGCATCCTAAGCAAACCATTCACGCGGGCAAACCTTTCTTTGTTGTAAAGAATGACTTTGATAAATCTTCTCTGGAGATTTGATTTACCCTGACTTAGCTTCTGTGCACCGATTTTCAAATCAACACGACTGATTACCTCAAGGTGACAAAAACAAAAAAACGATCCGCCCGATCCTCTGGCAAAGGTAAATGGCAAGGAAGAACAGCAAACCTAGGGCGCGCTGTCGAGGTCGGTTTGGCTTGGGTCGGGGCACTTTTATTGGTGGAGATGATCGATTTCAGCATGGGGAACCGACTCGATGCTTTTGGCATACTCCCCCGAAATTGGATGGGGTTGATCGGTGTGATTACGAGTCCACTGCTGCACGCAGATTTCTCGCATCTGATGGCCAATGCTGGCCCCATGGCACTGCTGCTTGCCATTCTGTTTTCCGACAATCGATATCGTCCCAAATCCAGTCTGGCAATGATCTGGCTGGTCAGCGGTCTGGGAACCTGGCTGATTGGGCGCCCAGCGATTCACATAGGTGCCAGCTCAATTATTTACGGATTGGTTTCCTTTCTCATCGTTGCTTCTTTGTGGATGAAGAGTTGGCGGGCTCTTTTCTTCTCATTGCTTGTATTTTTTCTATTTGGATCCTTGTTCTACGGGATTTTCAACGTGCATGCAGGGGTATCATGGGAAGGACATCTAAGTGGTGCATTGGCAGGTGTATGGGTGGCTTGGGTGATGCATGGTCGCTGACGTTTCTGACCCGTAGTTTTGCGGTCTAGCGGTTTCGTCAAGTAAATGGCAGGAGTCCGTTCGGTTTTTTCGATCTCAGGTACAGCATCAGCGTTACTTCTTGGTCAAATTCAAATCATTGCCAAAGCCGGGTTGTGTTGTTATCCATTGATCCACTCCATCATGAATGAAGTACATCAATCCGAGTCCGCAGTGAAAGCGGCGAAGAAAGCTTATTGGAATGCCAACATCCGTGTGGTGCTGGTGCTCATGGGAATTTGGTTTCTGTTTGGTTGCGTTCTCAGCATCTTTGCCGTGGATGTACTGAACAAAATTCGGTTGGGAGGTTTTCCCCTTGGGTTCTGGATGGCTCAACAGGGGACCACTATCGCCTTTATTCTCGTGATCCTGGCTTACGTTTTGATCATGAAACGACTGGACGTACGCTATTTGAAGCAGTGTGGTAAAAAATCTTCCGAAGAATCCACTCCACCTCCACCTGTTCATTAACCTTTGTTCTTCCTAAACCCATGGACATTCAAGCCTGGACATACCTAATCGTCGGACTTTCTTTCGCCCTCTACATTGGCATCGCCTTTGTGACACGGGTTCGCAGTACCTCTGGATTTTATGTAGCAGGTCACGGTGTACCTGCCGTTTTTAATGGTATGGCCACCGGGGCTGACTGGATGAGTGCCGCCTCTTACATTTCCATGGCCGGCATCATTTCATTTACCGGTTACACAGGGTCTGTTTATCTCATCGGCTGGACCGGTGGGTATGTGCTTCTGGCGTTATTGCTGGCGCCTTACCTTCGTAAATTCGGCAAGTACACCGTCCCGGATTTTGTCGGAGACCGTTATTATTCAGACGTTGCGCGCGTGGTAGCCGTCTTGTGTGCCATCTTTGTTTCTTTCACATATGTCGCCGGCCAGATGCGTGGTGTGGGCGTGGTGTTTTCGCGGTTTCTGGAAGTGGACATCAACACCGGTGTGATCATTGGAATGGTGCTCGTTTTCATCTACGCAACTTTGGGGGGAATGAAAGGAATCACCTACACACAAGTTGCCCAGTATGTTGTTTTGATTATTGCATACTTGATTCCCGCCATCGCCATCTCTCATGTGATGACGGGACATTGGATTCCTCAAATTGGATTTGGAGCCAAGGTGGCTGGAGGTGAAAATGCAGGTATCTATTTATTGGAGGCTATTGACCAGATACACAGAGATTTGGGCTTCCCTGAATATACCGGAAGCTTCGTACCTGGACACAAATCCATGATCGACATGTTTTGTGTGACATTGGCCTTGATGGTTGGTACCGCCGGATTGCCTCATGTGATCATTCGTTTCTATACCGTCAAGAACGTGCATGCTGCCAGGTGGAGTGCTTTTTGGGCATTATTGTTCATTGGTATTCTTTACACCACTGCACCAGCGATAGCCACCTTCGCACGCGTCAATCTGATTCAAACCCTCCATGAAAAATCTTATGAATCTCGACCTGAATGGTACAAGAGTTGGGAGCAAACAGACTTGATTGCATGGGTGGATAAAAATGGTGATGGCAAGATTCAATATGCCAGTGGTGCAGCCTTTACCGGAAAACCTGATTTTCAAAAAAGTGAAGATGGAACTTATGTCCTGGGAGCCTCGCAGCAACCCTTGCTGAACAACTCTCCATCGGAAGGCCCCAATGAATTGTATGTAGATCGCGACATCATGGTGCTGGCCAATCCTGAAATTGCACAACTGCCTGCCTGGGTCGTGGCATTGGTGGCTGCAGGAGGATTGGCGGCGGCACTTTCAACTGCGGCGGGTTTGCTTCTTGTTATTTCATCATCCATGTCGCATGACCTTGGTAAATCCATCATTAATCCACAAATGTCCGAAAAACAGGAACTCCGGTGGGCCAGGTTTGCCGCAGGAGGCGCGGTCATCCTTGCGGGTTACTTCGGTATTCATCCTCCTGGTTTCGTAGCTCAAGTGGTGGCGTTTGCCTTTGGACTGGCTGCAAGTAGTTTCTTCCCGGTGATCATTCTTGGAATCTTCAGCAAGCGGACCACCAAGGAAGGCGCCATAGCAGGAATGCTGTCTGGATTAGGTTTTACGGCCATTTACATTTATTATTTCAAATTCCACAACCCGGGAGCAGGCCCGGAGCAGTGGTGGTTTGGAATCAGTCCCGAAGGAATTGGTTCACTGGGAATGGTGATCAATTTTGCAGTGACCCTGACGGTCACCGCCTTTACACCTGCGCCGCCCGCCAAGGTTCAGGAACAGGTAGAGAACTTAAGATATCCCAGCCTGTGAGTGGTTATCAATGTACTGAAATCAAATAGCTCCAATTGATCATGGCTGATTCCAAAAACAACTCTTCCAGATCCATACGCTGGTGGCCTTCGTGGGTGATTGGCACCCTTGCCATCATAGCTTTTGCCTATGTCTGGGAATTCAGAGACGCACCCAGGCAGGAGAAGAACATTCAAAGTGCTGTGATCACCATCATCACTTCCATTCTGCTTTTGGTGTGGTGGATCTTTTTCTCCAGAGCCAAATGGAAACATCGCTTGAGTATTGTCCTGGTGTTGGCTTTGTTGGTTGGTATCGGTACGCAGTTTTTTGAAATCATTGGAGTGTCTGGTGATTTGGTTCCGATTATTCGATTCAAGTCTTCAACTTCTCAGCAATCGGCCATTGAAAAGGTGGATAGTGCTGTGGATTTCGGCTCCATGCCGAGAGCTGAACAGAGTTTTCTTCAGTTTTTGGGATCCAACAGAAACGCGGTTTTACCCGGTGTCAATATCCCGAGGGAACAAATGCAGACACCTCCGAAAGAATTATGGCGGCAGCCCATTGGGCAAGCATGGTCGGGGTTTGTCGTGGAAGGGCCCTTGGCCTACACTCAAGAACAGGCAGGAGACCAGGAAGCGATCACTTGTTACCAGTTATCCAATGGAAATCTCATTTGGCAGCACGCTCATGAAGCCAACTACCAATCTGTCATTGCTGGCAACGGGCCCAGAGCAACGCCAACCATTGCCGGAGATCATTTGGTCACGATGGGGAGTACCGGAGTCCTTAATTGCTTCGACAAGTCATCGGGTGAAGTATTGTGGTCGCACAACGTCATTGAAGATACCAAGGCCAAGATTCCCGAATGGGGTTTCAGTCCCTCACCTCTGGTCATAGAATCAGAAGTGATTGTTCCTTCAGGGGAGGGCGGAGAAAGTGGATTACGCGTCTATGACTTGAAGACTGGTTCCCTACTTCGAACTTACCCGGCACTCTCTGCCAGCTACAGCTCTCCCATCTTGGCTCAGTGGGGTGAGCAGTCACAGATCTTATACCTGCATCACAAAGGTGTGGCCGGACTTTCCACTACCAGTGATCAAATGCTTTGGGATATGGCCTGGGGCACTCAGTATCCGGATGTTGCGGTTCCTGTTGTTCTGCCTGAGTCAAAGGTTTTTATTACCAGCGGTTATGGGGTGGGGTGCGCTTTGCTGGAATTATCTGCCAACGAATCGGGTGAGTGGACCGCCAAACAGATTTGGAAACAAAGGACCATGAAAGCCAAGTTCACCAATGTGGTAACGAGGGATGGTTTTGTTTATGGTTTGGATGACGGAATGATGGCTTGTATTGATTTGGAAACGGGGCGTCGTCAATGGAAAGAAGGACGCTACGGCCATGGCCAGATGTTCCTGCTGGACAATGCAATCATGATTCTTTCCGAGAAGGGCGATATTGTTTGGTTGGAGATAAATCCCAAGCAATCTGAAGTGATTGCTCAGTGGCATGCTCTGGATGGTAAAACCTGGAATCCCCCTTGTCTGGCTTGGCCCTACCTGCTTCTTCGCAATGATCAGGAAGCTGTTTGCTATCAGTTTTCCAATCCATAAATCTATCTCGATTTTAGCTGATGCTGGAAATTCCAACGAAAGTTTTCTGCGAAATATTAATTAATTAGTTGACGAATCTACAATGGAGGTTCATTTTGCTTCTAACAATTAATTCTTTAATAGTTCGCAACCACCACATCGAAAGATTGATCGTATGGCTCGAAAAAAATCCAGCACCTTGACTGATGCCGAGCACAGGATCATGGAAGTCCTTTGGGACCGCGGCCAGTCCACTGTGGCAGATGTAGCGGATGCTTTGGCAGGGCAAGCCGGTTCAGCTTATAATACGGTTCTAACCATGATGCGAATCCTGCATGAAAAAGGATATCTCAAATGTCGCAAGCAAGGTCGTGCCCATGTCTATCAGCCAAATATCAATCGCCAAGCGGCAGCCCGCAGCGCAGTTCAACAATTATTGGGCAAGTTTTTCAACGATTCACCATCACAACTTGTTCTCAGTTTCTTGAAGGATGAGGACTTAAGTCCTGAGGATCTCGAAGCCTTGACTCAAAGGATTCAGGATCTCCCGGAAGAAGGGAGGAAGGCATGAGCGGTTCATGGATGAACTGGTTGGATCAAGCGGTGATCGCCTTGCTCAACGGGGTATTCCACGGGTTGTTACTGACAGTTTTCGTTTGGTGCATGCTCGCGGTTTTCAAGAAGATCAATGCCTCGACAAAGTATTTGATTTGGATGGGCACCTTGGTTTGTCTGGGCGCATTCCCTGTCATTCATTTCCTATTGGCGACGGCCGGTACGGGCCAGGACGTTCAAGCTCTGAAGCAAGATCGTTCCGTGCCGGCCCAGTCAACTTTGTTGTCAACGAATGGTGTTTCAACCGGTCAACTTCAATCATTTGTTTCAGGGAAATCCACCGAGAACCCAGTCGACTTCGAAGTCTTTGAACCAACATCGGAAGCTGACTTAAATGTCTTTTTTGAACCGTCGTTTGATTCTCATGACGACATGGCTGAAGGTTTGATTCATCCTGATGAATGGGGGCATGAGGTAGAAGCTGATTTAACGCAAACCGCCATTCCGTCTCATAGTTTTTCCTCGAATCAAGCCCCATTGATACCACATCAGGAGGAGATCAAACCACCAACAGAAAATTGGGTAGCCTCAAATTTGACTGATTCTTCCGAATCTCCAATCACTTATACTTCATCCGTCGTTCGATTCCTACAGTGGATACAGAATTGGACGATTCCAGCTCGATTGCCCACTTGGGTTGTGGTTTCAATTTTTTGGGTTTTCGTATTTGGGATGCTTTGGAATTTGGCAAGGTTGGGATATGATTTATGGCTTCTACAATGCGTCAAAAAACAAGCCATTGCACCTCCTGCTGATCTGACTCAGATGTTCCAGATCATGACTCCTTCCATGAAAGGACGCAGTGAGATATCCTTAAGGATACATCGGAATGTCAAAACGCCCATGGCTCTGGGTTTCTTTAAACCGATGATACTGATGCCTGAAGTTTTACTGAATTCCTTAGAAGATTCCGCCAAGAAACAGATTTTGAAACACGAATTGGCCCATCTGCTTCGGTATGATGACTGGACCAATTTGTTGCAACATTTGATCCAAGCTTTTTACTTTTTTCATCCTGCCGTTTGGCTGATCGGCCGGCGAGTTGATGTGGAGCGTGAAATTGCGTGTGATGATTTCGTGCTTGATGGAGCAGGGAAGGCCAAAGCTTATGCCCTGATGTTAACCCAATTTGCTAATAGGGAGCGGGACCGCCATCTGGCGGCGGCGTCCGCAGTGTGGAATAAACAAAGTCAAATAAAAGAAAGGATAGAAATGTTACTCGATCATCATCGTAACACCGCTCCCCGTCCGGCTCGTTTGAGCACCGGACTACTCACCTTGGCAGCCTTGTTGGTTGCAGCCATCACCCTTCACTATGGACCGCGTGTTGCTCTCGCGGATGAACCTGCTGCGGATAGTTCTGATATGCCTACTACTCCGGCCACAAATTCAAATTCCATATTTGAAAACGTGGTTGAAGAACCACGTGTCAAAAATCGTGATGAGGTTGGTTTCAACACCGCGATGACCTCAGATGATGGTTCTCTTCCTGGAAATAATGCTCGTGGAGCAGCAGCCTCAGTTGAGGTGGAGGTTGAAGCCAACTCTGATAATCCGTATCAAATTGCGGGAGATGTTTCAAAGCCAGCGTATACAGGGGAAAGTCAATTTAGTCTCCCTGAACCCGTTGCTCCCAAACCACAAAAACCTCAAAGGATTCGCTCTCGTCAGCGATCCAGCAGATATGGACGGTCCCCAGAAATCAGGCACGTTCCCGGTACCGCCATCGTTGAATTTTCCGGTGAAACGCATGCTCATCCAGTTGAAATGCAAATAGTGAGTCAGCATGAAATAAAAAATGCTCATTCAGATTTTGATGGCGCTGTTGCTGCCCAGCCCAGCAGCTCGCTTGAAAACCGAATTATCAAGTTAGAAAAGCTTGTTCAAAAACTTCTTAAAAACTCAGGCAAACAACATCCAGAATCTTACATGGTGTCCAGATCATCGACCGCAGCTAAGCGAGGCTTGGCACTTCCGGAGGTTCATAAATCCGGGCCAGGCCTCAATGAGCCTGAAAGTGATTTGTATGGTCATACTACAGGAGCATTGGACGTGGAGTCTCAGCCCGCAGTGCCCTCCTTTGACGGGCTTGAGGAGCTAAGTCATGAAGTGATTCAACGTGCCCGGGAACTGGAACAAAAAAGAAGAAGTGCTGCATTGGCCAGTATGGAAATAGAACAAAAACGTTCACAACTTCGCGCACAGATGCTTCGATTATCTCAGGAAATGGCTGAGCTGGAAATGGAAATGAAGGTGCTCGAGGAACACTCCAAGAATCGAAAGAAACGTCAGAGTTTTTCAAACGATGCGTTTGGTGAGTTTTTACCGGGGGATGCCTTCGATGATGCATTCGACAGCGATTTTGGAAGTCAGTAATCATTTGGTATTCCATTAGCTTACTTCAGAGTCCTGGACATTAAGCAGCCGCATTGCTTGTCTTCGAGGTGTTCACCCAGGATTCAATGGTGATACAATGCTATTGAATCCTGGGGAATCTCGGAAAATATTGCCGACGCAAATGCATCGAATTGTATGAGCGCTGCAAATCATTGCCCTCCCTTGTTCTCATATCCGATTCAACAGCCTTCCAAATCATCAAGAATTTTCTATCAATGAAAAGTTTTTCCTCAAATAAAAACGACAACCTTTCCCCAGAGCCCCTGCCACCCAAGCAAAAGGATTTGGATTCGTTTATTCATATGGATTATATCAGGCACCTGGCTGATTCTCAGAGTGAGGCCGGCGCTGCTGAAGTTGAAGCATATCATCGTGCTTTGTACGTGAACCAATGTGGTCCGGACTTGGAACAGTTGCGGCATCAAGTCCAAACACATGAAGAGAAACTGGAGTATTTACTGCCCCGATTGAAGAAGCTTCGAAACAAGATTAAGGAAGTCGATTCGTTAATTCCCGTAAAACACAAGGGCGAAGAGGACATTCAACCTTCGCAACCCTGGAATATTTGGGATCGATTCATGTTTGCATTGGCAGGGTTGGGCATCCTCTGCTTGGTTGTTTTTGGTGTGTTGAATATTTCGTTCAATCTAATTGAATCGGGTATTGTCAGTTTCTCTGAACATCCTTATCGGGCTTACTTTTGGGCTGCGTTGTTACCTGTGGGAGCCTTCGCGGTTAAAATTGGTTGGGATATGATTCAGCCCGGCCACACACGTTCTTTTTACACCTGGACCTGTCTTGTGGTTGGGTTGAGCGGAGTGCTTATCTGGGTCGCAACTTATGCATCGATGTATCCCTCTCTTTCCATGAGCAGTGCAGAACAATTGGCAAATCTAAATCTTTTTGATTCATCCAATGCTGCCCTGGAACCAGAGTCCAACATGATTGGAAACGTGAAATCGATGGACATGATTTTGGTGTCGTCTCAGGCCCTCGCCGAAATATTTCTTTCTGCATTGTTGGGTATTTTTATGACCACTATTTATCAACGACATCGGCCCGTGCGATTGGCTGTCAATCCGTTGCACCAGCAATGGGACCAAGAGGGCGCATCTCAATTCATTCCATAATTTGAAGCATCTACATGCGGGAAGAGTGTT
>CAYFHO010000070.1:0-27673 GCA_964342825.1 uncultured Verrucomicrobiota bacterium | reverse complement strand
TATCAATCAATGAAACTTTCACTAAATTTTTGAATACTGCATGCAATCGCTCAGGTGAAACAGATGTCGCTGTCTCCTCATCCGAGTGCATGGTCTCCGCTGAAGCTTGAGAAACAGGCGACCTGCTTAGATATTCCAGAGCCTTTTGACTGGAGCGCTTTTTTGCCCGGCTCAAATAAATCCATACAACAACAAGTAGGCCCACGACCAGCGTTGCTACGAGAAGGTTGTGGAAAATCATGCTCAACAGAATCACGCTGGTAGAAATAAAAACCCCCATTACCAGACTGAAGACAAAGATCCCTGCACCTACCAATCGACCCAATATGGGGATGGCAACAAGCAAGTGCACCAGTTGGCCCAGGAAGATTAACTGACCAAAAACAAGGACTGCGGTTCCCATTAAGCGAATCATCCACCGTATTTTTTGGATGTGCGATTTCATGGAAGCCAGGGCAGTGTCTCGATCCCCATTGACTAGATGGTGCAAGGTTCCATCTTCCTGAATGATCTTGGATATGAGACCAGTTTTAACCTCAACTTGCTTACCTATAGCCCTACCGTCACGCACGAGACCAAAATAACTGACAGTTTCCTCGGCAGGGATACCAAAAATGGTCAATCGTTCATCTCCAAGCTGATCCGCTCCGGGCTGAGCATTGCGCTTGTAAAAAACTTTCCCCTGGGAGATGAGACCATCCTGTTGCCCTTTTTTATTTAATCGAACTATACCGGGAGAAATGGGAATAAAATCATCCACAAAATGTAAGCGTTGGCTTCCTTCAACTGAAAAATCATCAATCTCATATTCTTTAGCAACCCATGTGGCACTGTTCAGAGTTTTACGCAGGCCATCATTTCGAGAATTCTGCTGGAGATAGGGGTACCATCCTTTTGTCCATCGTACCCCGTCGTCATCTTCCTTACGTTCCCAACTGTAAATCTCTGCGTGTTCCCTGATCTGAAAATATCCAGAAACCTTTTCGATATAGGTTCCACCGATCGAAGGAGTTTTTAGGTTTCCTGTGAACGATGAGGTCTGTCCAGATGGCAGGCTTGTTGGTTGAGAAAGGACCTGCGCTTTTTTTGCAGCTTGATAATAGTCAAAGCGTCCTTCGTTCTCCCAAAGACAAAGAATAGCTCCAACAATCAGGATTGGCCCAACTACGATCCCACCTTTTTTGTTCCTTCGTCGCATGAAACGCAGTATGAACAAATGCTACCGGTGTGTGAATTATATTTTGTTAAATCGATTGTAATAAATATTTTTTATCATAAAAGCCTTCTATCAAATTCGTTGCTCGCCTGAAACTTAAAGTCAGGGCCTCACCCTCTTGTCAATGCTCCATGGTTAATACACCGTCCAACACATCGGTCAGAGCATAAATAAAATGGATCATGCCCAAAACAAACATGCTGTAATGCCCTTCAAATTTGAAACCCACAAATTCCTCGAGGAAGGTATCAAATCCCTCCAAGATGCCACATAAGATCAATAAGATACCGGATACAACACCCAGACTCATTCTGAATTTTTTCTTTTTCTGACTCATGAAATGTCCAATTGCTTAGATAAGGTACAGTAAAAACGCAGGCAAACCCTGTGATGGATGTGCCTGCGTTGTAATTTTTGCGTTAAAGTGATGTTTGTAGACAACCTTTAGTGATGATGGGTACCGGGTTGTTTGTGAGGTTTGGTATGCACCGCATCCAAATCTTTCAAACTTTGCTTGATGTCCCTGATTAACAGGTCGGCCATATCCCTCGTAAATGTCTCTTTAACATTCATTCGCATGACGGTCACAGAATCTGCGTCAGGCGGCATGGTAAAAGCGGGAATAATCCAATTGTGTTCTCGTAATTTGGCAACCAAATCAGCTTCGTTGAACTTGGATGCATCTTTTAACTTGGCGATACAAGAAGGAGTATACTTACCTTTGTTCAAGACATCGAACCTGCCGATTTTTTCAATTTCAGCCGCCAGGTAACGAGCATTTTCACGCATGGTGTTTTGAATTTCATAGTATCCCTTCCACCCCAATCTCACGAAGTTATAGTACTGAGCCAAAATCATTGCTCCACCCCGTGAGAAATTCAGACTGAACGATTTCTCAACAAAACCAAGCACATTGGTTTCTGTCACCAAACTACTGGGCACATCGTCTGCATTCTTCCAAAGAGCCCACCCGATACCAGGATAGACCAAGCCATATTTGTGCCCTGAAACGTTAATGGACACACACTGTTCCAATCGGAAATCCCACTTGAAATCGGGATCCAGGAATGGAGCGATAAAACCACCACTCGCAGCATCCACATGAAGCGGAATATTCAGTCCATCCTTGTTTTTAAGATCAACCAAAGCATCGTTTATCTCTTCGATCGGGTCGTAATCAAATGTATAGGAAGTCCCCAGAACCCCCACAACACAAATGGTATTTTCGTCCACCCTGTCCATCACCGCTTCAGGAGTGATGGTGAATAGTTCCGGATGCAGTGGAATCAGACGTTGTTCAATTTCGAAATAAATACATGCTTTGTTCCACACCAAATGCACGTCATTTCCCATGACGATGTTGGGATTATCGGTAGGTTTCCCCTCCTTCTTTCGCTTTTCCTCCCAACGTCTCTTGTGGGTTAAAATGGCAAGCATGACTGCTTCCGAAGAACCGATACACTCAATGCCCCACCCTTTTTCAACATCCGGAGCATTGTATAAATCCAGAAGCATGTTGACGCATCGGTTTTGAATATCGAGATTGGCACGGTATACCTCAGTATCAATATAATTGACTCCAAGGTTTTCATGGATCAGTTGATCACACTCTGGGTCCATTGTTGTGGTGACAAAAGACGCCATGTTCATACTTGGATTTCCCTGCGTCTGCAGTTCCATGTTGATCAGTGCATAAGCAGCTTTGGGATCAATGGGATCCTGATTCATTTTGGTTTTAGGGAGAGACTCCCTCATGAATCGGCTACCGTATAGTGGGGTATTGCTATTATCGCTCATAATGATTTGGTTTTATTGACTGATGACAGAATCTACTTGGATCTCGACTAGAACAGCTTCATCGATGCCTTGGGACATCTGACTTATGCAACAGGCTGGTTTGGCATTCCCAATGGCATTTTTAATGATGCTGGCGATGGATTCCCACTGGGTAATATCCTTGAGGAAGATGTTCAATTTTACAATTTCCTCCAATGAAGATCCAAGGTGATTGAGAGCAGTTGAAATAATGTTGAGTGAGTTCGTTGCCTGTTCAACGAGATCCGCCGGCATACTTCCGTCCACATTCTTTCCTACGGTGCCGCTGACAAATACAAATTGCCCGGTCCTAATGGCCCTGGAGTATCCAACTTTCCCTTCCCATTCGGAACCGGTGGTCACCCACGAACGATTCCCCTCATGGCATAAATCCATTTTATAGTTCGACATAGATATATGATAGTGATTGACGTTATTTTGCTATGAAAAATGTCTCACCTTGATCTGGCTCGAATGTGTAGGGAGCATCCTGCTGTGGAACCGGTTCATATGGGCCGGTTGGAACAGGAGAACTGAGCAATGTGCCTTCATAATCAATTGTCACCAGTCCGTCAGATTGGGAAATATTTCTTACGCCCAATGGTTGAGGAGGGTTCCCTCCACCCTGAAACAATTCAACTGGCACTTGCTGTTCAATGCCAAGCCTGTGACTACCCAAGAAGGTAATAAGGGCTTGTTGATCGGCCTCATTAAGGGACTTGAAGACTTCAATGATATCATTTGCCTCACTGCCTTCGCTTTGGTGCATCAGAATGGCTGTCCTCAGATCAAACGCACGACCATCATGCATCCATGGCCCCGAATCAGCCACTCCCCATAGTGGGCGCGTTAAATACATCCTTCGAGGAACGAAGACACCATCGACATCCACCTCCTGATCTTCAACGTCACTTAATCCTTCACCCATGTCATGTAACATCAAATCACTCATCAAAGGAATGTCCACAGAGCCATCATCATTGGCATTTAAGCGAGGGAAGATGTATGGCGGCAGGTCTTCGAGAGCTGTGTCCAAATCATTTACATTAGGGTAGGTCAAATTGATATGAAATCCTGAAGGCAGGAAGGTTCGCTCATTATTTCTGGCTTCCTCAAGTAGCAATGCGTGAAAATCTTCAGCTGCGTTTTGAGGATTGTTCATGGCATCCTGCACCAAGGGGCTGCTCAAATAATCCTGCAACACATCCAAAAAGCTTTGGAAAACGGGCAAAGCCTCACTGGTAGGAGATGTTTTATCCCCCAACCCAGCATCAGAACGATAAGATAGATCCCCATGAATAACTGGTTTATCCACAGTAAAAACTGGTAATTCAATACGCATCTTCTCGCGATGACAGGTGGCACACATTTGCTGACATGCGGGGTTCAATCCAGACAACCCAGAACCATTAAAGATGCTTTGCCCCCGAGCAAATTCCTGCTCCTTTCCTGCCTCAATTTCAACATGCGGAGGACGAGTCATACCTACAAAAGCTGTTAAGGCACTGACATTGCCGAAGGAGACGTCTACTGCAGGACTTGTTGATGCCTGATCTCCACCTTCCTTGTTTAAGGAAAAATTCATTTCATTGAACTTACCATCCTGGTCTGGATCCGTGTCATATCCCACAACCTCAACTGGCTGAACACTGAAGTGAAAATCCAGAGCGCTCATAACAAAATGCCGTAGACTCGATGCGATTCCTTTGTGTTGAAAAGGTCGGACAACCAAATCTTCGGGAACTCCTCTGACTAGACTTGTATCCTCGGAAAACACATCCTCCGTGGCAGAATAAGTCACACGATAGGTTCCGTAATTGTTTCCCTTTGAAATCAAATCAATGGACTGAGGGATACCCGGATTCAAGGTGGCCGCCAACTCGGCAGCACTCTTGGCCAGGAGCAAGTCATGAGATATTTCTGTGGCAATTCTTTGAGTGTATCCGGTCCCAAAAACATGAGGTGGGTTCCGGTAAAATTTGACCAGTTGATTTGGGAAATCAGGGTTTTGGAATAAATTTGAAGCCAAGCCTCCTCCACCCCCTACCGTGGAAGGTTTGCGAATGAGTGCTCCGGATTTGGAATTGGGCGGGACGTAACTGCCGATGGAATTGTGACAATCAAAACAACTGTTGGCCCCCAATCCGTTCATTTTCAGTACGGGCAGATTTTGTTGAGGATAGAAGGCCTGCCTTTGGTCAAATTTGGGACCAAATTCTCCTTCACCCATACCGTCAGTAGGCGTGTAGGCGGTACTAAAAAATTGCCCTCCCGATTCCAGGACCTTGGAGAGTTCATACCCTCCGTTGATGCTTCCCTGCCTTAACAATTTGGACTGTAAAATACTGACTTGGGGAGTCACAACATTCGGCTGCGCTTTCGCCATATTGAAGCCCGCTTGGGCCATGCCCAATACAACGAGCATCCTCGCAGAATTTTGAATCAGCGCTGAATTCAAAGGAGTCAAGATTCGACTTGATAAGGGAATTTTCTGTAACAAGGTACAGCAACGCTCGGAAAGCCTGCAGGCAAGTACTGGATATAACATTGGTGTCGGGGTTTGGTTAAATTAAGTGCATCAAATGCACGTGCTCCTTTTGGTATCTGGAGCCATATACTATTCGTAAGCTGAATTTTGTCAAGGTTTCCAGAACCGCTGATTTATATTGAAGCAATCTACCCTTACTTGAGGAAGAGGAGAAATTCATCTCATTGACCTCAACTGTCTACTTCTATTCTGTGACATATCAGGTTGCTTTTTAGCGATGTCAATGTAGAAGAGAAGGAGGACCATTGCATATAGTACGCCATTTCAGGAAGGCATACAAGGGTCACCTGTTTGTGCGATTGAGGTGGAATGAGTAGTGGGTTGATCCATTGAGTATGCCAGAATTTAAGAGCGATCATTATCAAGTCAGGATTTTTTATGCCAAACAACATTATCACAGCAGCGTTGGAGCCTATTGTTAAATGCCATCGCCAGCAGCAGATCAGGAAGAAAATCACCTTGCTGTGGACTGCTCTTGGTGCTTTGGGGCTGATTTACGCATGGCTTAAGCAGGTTCTGGGTTGGGACCATCCAAATGGTCTGGGGATTTTTGTGGGGCTATGGCTCGTTGGAACGATCGTTGTTTGGTTAAGACACCGCATGACTCAAGTATCCTTGAGAAGTGTGGCCAGAAAAATTGAGCAAGATCATCCTAAACTGGAAGCAGCTCTCATCACTGCATTGGATCAACAACCCGATCCAAATTCAGGTGAATATCATCTCTTGCAAACACGTGTCATTCGAGAGGCGCTGGAAAACAACCTCAAGGAACCCTGGGACCAACCTTTCCACATCCAATTGTTTTTCGCAGGAGTTTTCAGATTTGCCAGTTTGCTGGTTGTCGCATTGGCGGCATTCTTCCTCTCCAAACCGATTGATCCTGCCAAGAAAGGCAACAAGCCATCTGTCTTCAGAGGCAAACTGGCGGTTGAACCGGGCAATACCGAACTGGAACGTGGAGACGCGGTGGTTATTACAGCGCGATTCGGGCAGAAAGTTCCGACTGAAGTCAACCTCGTCGTCATGCCGGCCGACGGACAGACCAGGAGGCTTCCCATGAACAAAAGCATGGATGACCCTCTTTTCGGAGCCAGTTTGATGTCGGTCGAGGCAGATACGGCCTATTTTGTGGAATTTGACGATAATCAATCGGAGACCTATAAACTTTCGATTTTTGAACACCCCAAACTGCAGCAGGCTAACGCACACTTGGAATACCCAGAGTATACCGGAGAAGAATCGCGCACCATCAAAGACACTTTGAGAATTTCAGCGGTGGAGGGAACTCAACTTGATTACGAGTTTCTGTTGAACAAACCAGTTATCAAAGCAAATTTGAAAGATCGTGAAGGAAACCTGATCAGCCTGACGGCAGACACGACCCGGTCCAACACCTACAAACTTTCCACAGTCCTGCAATCTTCAACCCGTTACTTGTTGGACCTTGAGGATGCTGAGGGTCGAGCAAACAAACTTCCTGCAGAGATTGTCATCCGCGTATCCACCAACCAACCCCCTGCCCTAAAATTCACCTTCCCGGGGGGAGATCAACGATTCTCCGCACTGGAGGAAGTTACATTTGAAGGGGAAACCTGGGATGATTTTGGATTGAAAGCTCATGGATTCGGATACCAGATTAGCGGACAGGAGCAAGTCGACATCAAATTGGGAGAGGAGGCTCCCGCTAAAAAGAAAGTGGCACTGTCGCATCTACTGACTCTTGAGGACCTGAATTTAGAACCCGGTGGTCTCATTTCATATTATCTTTGGGCAGAAGATATGGGGCCCGACGGCAACATACGCCGAGCATACTCGGACATGTTTTTCGGTGAGATCCGTCCGTTTGAGGAGATCTTTCGCCAAGGCCAGCCGAACGCTCAGCAACAACAAGAACAGCAAGGTCAACAAGGCAGAAACCCCGCCCAACAACTGGCCGAACTTCAAAAAGAGATTATCAGTGCCACCTGGAATATCAGACGTGAGCAGTCAGGAAGTGCCATTTCCGATAAAGGACACGAAGACCTTCAAGTCGTGCTTTCCTCGCAGGAAGACGCCATCACTCAAGTAAAAACGTTGTTGGAAGAAGCAGCGCAAGAACCTCAGGCGGTCGAACTCCTCAACCAGGCAAAGGAGGCCATGGATCTCGCAGCGGATTCCCTGCACGACGCTATCCACGATCGATCGATGACAGCCCTGTCTACAGCCCTGGTACATGAACAAACCGCTTATCAACTCATCTTGAAAGCCCAGCCAAAAGATTCCAACGTCACTCAAGGTAGCGGCGGAGGTGGTGGCGGTGGCGGTCGTTCCCAGCAACAATTAAACCAACTTGATTTGACGGAAGAACAAGACCGATATGAAACCCAGAGCCAGGCATCCGGTCTTCAGGACGAACAGCAGAGTGAGGCGCTCCAAAATTTAAATCGACTCAAGGAGCTGGCACGTCGCCAGGAAGATTTGAATGAAAGATTGCAAGAACTTCAGACGGCTCTGAACGAAGCCCAATCCCAGGAGGAACAGGAAGAAATTGAACGCGAACTCAAGCGCCTGAGAGATGAACAACGCCGAATGTTGGAAGATATGGACGAGCTCAACCAACGGCTCGCACAAAACGAATCTCCAGAAAATGCTGAATCGATGTCACAGCTCGACCAGATCCGGGAACAGGCACAAAAAGCGGCCGAATCCATCGAAGAACAGGAAATCTCCGATGCACTGGCTGCCGGTGCGAGGGCTCAGGAGGGTCTTGAGGAAATGAAGGAAGATTTCAGGCGAAGGAATTCCAGTCAGTTCACCGACGCGATGCAGGAGCTGCGTCAGCGTGCCCGCGAAATGAGTCAACGCCAGGATGAAATCCAGGAAAGCTTGAACCAGGCAGAAGGAGCGCAGCAACGCCAATCTCTGGGAGCATCCTCTCAAGCTCAGGAAGCCATGGAAATGAGTCAGCAGCAGCAAGAGGAACTGGATCAGATCATGGAGGAAATTCGTCGTTTGAGTGATGAATCCGAAATTGCAGAACCTCTGCTCTCCCGTCAGCTGAGTGAGGCTTATCGTCAGACAGATCAAGAACAGCTCAATGAAATGCTGGAAACAACCCGACAACTGTCACGACTCAACATGGTGGACAGGGCAGCTGAGTTGGAGCAACGCATCCATCCTGAAATCGAATCCTTGGAGGAAAGAATTGATCGGGCGGCAGAGAGCATCCTTGGGGATGGTGTGGAAAGCCTGCGAAGAGCACGGAATTTACTGAATGAATTATCCGAAGATTTGAATCAGGAAATTTCTCAGGCCATGACCGCAAATGGCGAGCAAACGGGAGAGGGCCCCCAACAAGGACAGTCTGATGGCCAAGAAGGAGCAAGCACATCGGAACAGGAAAACTCGGAAGAAAATCCAAACCAATTGGCACAAGGCCAAGGAAACCAGCCTGGCCAAGGACAATCTCAAGAACTCTCGGAAAATCCAGGCCAGGGCTCGGGACAAGGTCAAGGGCGCGGAAATGGTGACAACGAGGAACAGCCAGAGGAAATGGCACAGTCCTCCCAACAAAGCGAGGGGCAAGGCAATGGCCAGGGACAGGGACAGGGCAATGGTCAGGGCAGCGAACAACCAGGAGAACGCCAGGGATTACGAAATGGACGCGGCGGAGGGCAGAGCGATATTGCCCAGGCCTGGATGAATCAAGGAAGTGGAGGTAATGGTGGAAGTAATTCCAATGCACAGGGCCCCATCACCGGCAATAATTTCAGAGAATGGAGCGATCAATTAAGAGAAGCAGAGGAAATGGTGGATGTGCCTGAACTTCAGAATGAAATCGCGGCGATTCGAGATCGCGCGCAGGCGGTTCGCCGTGAATTACGAAACGAAGGCAAAGAGCCGCAATGGGATATGGTTCAGTTGCAAATTGAAAAACCTCTCTTCGAAGTCCAGAAACGCATCAATCAGGAACTCTCAAAACGTCTTTCCAAGGAAGCAGTCGTGCCCATTGACCGCGATCCCGTTCCACAGCAATTCTCGGATTTGGTCCGTACCTATTACGAAACACTGGGCGAAGGCAGATGATTTTTGACAGAGCTTGTAACCTGAAGCCATAAGTTAACGTCTGGTTGAGGGAATGAAGGGATGAATGCTTCCGAGATAAAAAAGCAGCCTTTCGTGTCAGTCAAAATAAAATCAACCAGGACCAGACGTGTTGGCAGCACCGAACATATTGCAATTGAAAGGGTTTTTCGTGGGATTGATCGATGAAACCAAGTTGGATCGATCCGAGGAAAAAGCGATCATTCGTCAAGTCCTGGCCGGAGACACAGCCGCTTACGAATCACTCATCGCACAATACCAGCCACGAGTTTTCGCAACCGCACGAAAGTATGCTCGACGGGAAAGTGAAGTGGAAGACATTGTGCAGGAGATATTCATCAAGGCGTTCAAAAAGCTGGACTCCTATCGAGAAGAAGCTCCATTTGAGCATTGGCTGATGAAAATCAGTGTACGAACCTGTTACGACTATCTCAGGAAACACCAGCGCAGCAAGGTCTCGTCCTTCTCGGAGATCACTCAGGAGGATTTTGACTTGCTGGATGTTTATGGAGAGGATGAAAGCCCGGACCGTGAAAATCAGGAGGCTGTCAGCAAGTTGGTTTACGATTTGTTGGAGCAGTTGAAACCGGCAGCCCGCATGGTCATTACTCTGCTGGATATTGAAGGTAAATCAGTCAAAGAAATTGCAAAGATAACCGGTTGGTCCGTATCTTTGGTCAAGGTCAGGGCTTTTAGGGCCCGCAAGGAAATGCGCAAATTACTCGAAAATTTCAATCAAGAACAATACTTATAACAAGGACAGGGATCCACTTGGATCAAGGAAACCGAAAATCACGATGAAAAAGCAAAATGACATCTATGAGCGGCTTATCCGCGCAGCCCGCAAGCTGCCGGAAAACGAACAAGCCCCTTACGCCTTTGAAAAGCGTATCATGGCTCAACTACGGGATGTCAAACCCGTGGATAATGTTGCGATGTGGGCGCTGGGACTGTGGAAAGCTGCTGTTCCATGTGTGGCAGTGATGTTACTCATCACCACATGGGCTACTCTTTCCACTTCGGCAGAAGCCAACACCTCTTCTGAATCATTGGCTTCCGAACTCCAGCTCACAATGACCCAGCCTCTCGAAGCTTTAGAGCAATCATGGTAAAATCCTGGAAAATCATTGTTGCCACCTTGGTCATTTATGTGGCCGGTCTGGTGACGGGCACCTTTCTTAACGACTTGAAATCGCCAAGTCGCCCGCAAGCTCGCAAGGACCCCATGCCACGAGGCCCCAGAATGCATGATTTTATCCAACGGTTTGGAAATCGCCTTCAACTGACAGATACGCAAAAAACCAATATCACTCAGGTTGTCAAATCAGGGCAGGAACGGATGGATGCCTTGATGAAAGAGATGCATCCAAAAATCTCCGAAGAATTCAGTCGGGTCAACGCCGAGATTAAAGAGCATCTGACCGAAGACCAGGCGTCAAAATTTGAAGAGATGATGAAAAACAGACGTCATCAAGGTCCCGGTGGACCAAGGCGTGGATTTGGAAACGGTCCAGGCAGAGGTAGTGAGGGCCGAAGGTTGGATGGAGGACATAGAGGTCCTCCCGGTGCCGAAGGCTTTCACCCCAATAGAGGAAGACCTGGTCCCGGCATGAATGGTGAGCGTGAAGGCCATCCTAAGCCTCCTCCTCCTGAACCGCAGAACGAGGAATCAGAGAAAGCAGATGAGTCCATTTGATGGATGGGATAGCAGTGACAATCAGACCTGGACCAGTCACTGCAACATTCCATCGTAAAGGTCCATATATTCGAGAGAAGTGCGCTCCCAGGAAAAATCTTTAAGCATCCCATTCTTCCGAATTTTCTTATATTTTTTCTGATCTTCGTAAAGGTCGACGGCCTGGTTCAATGCAGATTCCAAAGCTGTAACGGCATAATCATTGAATTTGATACCGGTTGCTTCCTCCAATGATTCATCCAAACCAACGATGGAATCATCCAATCCCCCAACTGCCCGGACAATTGGGACGCTTCCATACTTGAGGCTGTATAACTGATTCAAACCACAAGGCTCGAACTTGGAAGGCATGATGAAGAAATCCGAGGCTGCTTCAATTTTGTGAGCCAGCGCATTGTCATAGCCAATTGTCACGGCAACTTGATCTGGGTGGTCCTTGGCAAGTCGTTGAAATCCTTCCTGATAAAAGGGCATCCCACTGCCAAGAAGCACAAACTGAAAACCGCGATTCAAGGAGGCATGCAAGGCAGGCAACAATAAATCCATTCCTTTTTGATCCACAAGGCGCCCCACCAGTCCCATCAAAGGAACCTTGGAATCTTGAGGCAGGCCCATGCTTGCTTGCAGCTTTTTCTTTTGACGGGTTTTACCGGCCATTTTGCTGATGGAATAATGAGCATCCAGATTCGGGTTATCCGTGGTGTTCCAGTCGCTGTAATCCACCCCGTTTAATATTCCACAGAGCCGTTCGGCTCTGGCATTGAGCACACCTCCCAATCCACATGAGAATTCATCGGTGAGGATCTCCTGGGCATACTTGGGACTGACCGTGGTCAGTTGGTCAGCGAATATGAGGCCTGATTTGAGAAAACTGAGCTGATCGTAGAATTCAACTCCGTGCGGACCAAAATAATCTGAAGGTAAATTGGCATACCAGAAAGAGCTGGAAGGAAAATTCCCCTGATAGGCGAGATTATGAATGGTGAAACAGGTTTTGGGAGCAGGATGCCATCCACCTCGCAGATGCTGGTGCTGAACCATCACGGGCACCATTCCAGCCTGCCAGTCATGAGCATGAACAATCTCCGGAGGATTTCCAAGATACCGCGCCAGATTGGCTGCTGCTTTACTGAAAAACAAAAACCGTTCTGCGTTGTCTGGGTAATCCTCGCTCTTTTCACCGTATATTCCGGGGCGATCAAAGTAATCTGCTTGATCAATGAAGTAGACAGTCAGGTTGGGCTGAGGGTTTAAGGTCCATACCTTGCCCGAAACGATCCTGTCGCCCATTTGTAAATCCAGTTCCCAATCCAGGAGTTCCATTCCCTCGAACTTTTCGGCAATACCCCGATACAATGGAGTCACTACCTGAACCTCGGCCCCTTTAATTGCCAAAGCTTTGGCCAGAGCTCCCACCATATCGGCCAAACCTCCGGTCTTTGAATAGGGAAAACATTCCCCACTAACCTGCATGATTGTCATGATGAACTAAAATGAGAAAATAGATTCGATAAGCAGACCGGATTACTCGGCATTAGGGATACAATCCGCTCCAAGATAGGGTTGCAATGGTTTGGGTATTTTGATGGAGCCGTCCTCCTGTTGATGTGTTTCAATGAGTGCCACAAACAAGCGTGCCAGGGCGGTTCCACTTCCATTGAGAAGGTGAGGGAAGACATTTTTCCCTTCCCTGGTTTTAAAACGCAGATTCATACGACGACTCTGATAATCTTCACAATTGGAACAACTCGAAACCTCCAGATAACTCCCCTGCCCTGGCGCCCAGACTTCGATATCAAATGTCTTCGCGCTGGCAAAACCCATGTCCCCTGTGCAAAGAAGAATCACACGGTAATGGAGGTCGAGGAGCTGCAAAACCTTTTCAGCGTTGCCAACCATGGCATCCAGCTCGGCATAGCCCTGGTCCGCAGGAACGATTTTAATCATTTCCACTTTGTCAAACTGATGGACACGGATCATACCCCGCGTTCCGACACCCGCTGCTCCTGCCTCAGCCCTGAAACAAGGGCTGTAGGCGCAGTAATAAATAGGAAGCTGTTCTTCTTTGAGCAATTCTTCACGGTGAATGTTGGCAACCGGAGCTTCGGCTGTGGGAACCAGATACAATTTACCAAGCGTTTCCGCATCTTCCCCCTCCTGAACCGCATAAGCCTGGTCATAGAACTTGGGAAACTGCCCTACCCCGGTCATACAATCCGGACTGACAACAAAGGGGGGAGATACTTCGGTGTAGCCGTGCTCTTTGGTGTGGAGGTCCAGAAGAAAGTGAATCAATGCCCGCTCGAGACGAGCCCCCCATCCGGTATACAAAAGAAAACCACTGCCGGCCAACTTGGCACCCCGTGCGAAATCGATGAGTGACAATTGATCACAGAGATCCACGTGGGATTTGGGTTGAAATCCGTACTCCGGTTTGCTGCCCCACTGTCTGATTTCCGGATTATCCTCCTCACTGGCTCCATCGGGGATGGATTCATGAGGTAAGTTGGGGAGACTCAGCAGAATGTTGTTTTGCTCCTCAACCGTTTCCTGAACTTGCCTGTCGAGATCCGTGATCTGATCACCTATGGCTTTGGTGGCAGCTTTTTTCTCCTCGGCTTCTTCGAGTTTTTTCTGACCGATCAGAGCCCCAATTTCTTTGGAAGCTGTTTTGCGTTCGGCTTTTAGCTTTTCGACTTCGGTCAATAAATTGCGCCTTTGAGCATCCAGCTCCAGCAGGCGACCCACCTTCTCCTCATCACCTCCACGTCGCGACGCAAGACGCTTTTCCGTCAATTCCTTGTTATCCCTGATCCAACGAATGTCCAACATACGCAAGGACTATAAGCCGAGCCACATCCCGATGGCAAGATTCCCATCGTGACAATGGTCAATTCATGGTCACACCTTGAATGAGTATCCATCCAATGTTCGATGTCTTCATTGAGACGTATTATTTTGCAGTTCACTATCCCGCCTAATTGAAATAAGATTTTCATCAACCAACACACAGGCAATAATGACCCGGATAATTCCATGAGCGATAAATTTTCAAGACGAAACCTGTTTCGACTTCGAGTCAGAGATATCGCTGCTGCATGGGGTGAAGCTTCAAAGGAATTGAAAACGGGCACCCGACCTAAAACTTACCTTCGCCCTCCGGGAGCCATACAGGATGAAGAGGCTTTTCTAGAGACTTGTACCAAATGCCATGCCTGCATGAATGCATGTCCATTTGATATCATAGAGATTCCGGGGCCGTTGGCAGGAAAGGCAGAAGGCACTCCCATATTAAAACTGCATCAAAACCCTTGCCATTGGTGTTCGACCATGGATTGTATTCATGCCTGCCCCTCGGATGCACTCAGCATGCCTGACGACGGCAAAGTGAAGGCCATCGGCAAAGTATGGTTGCAACCCGAGGCATGCCTGAATACTGAGGACATCTATTGCGACGCCTGTGTCATGTATTGTCCATCCGACATTCGTGCGATCCGCATGCAGGATAATTTTCCAGTTTTGGATGAAGAAGCCTGTGTGGGTTGCGGATTATGTGTGTACTATTGTGAATCCCAACCGAAGGCACTCCATTGGTATCAACCTCAAACCGAAGAATAATCCCCGGCATGAACGAAAACCTCCATGCCGAGGATTGGCTTAAACATGTATGACGGAATCGCTAACCCTCAATGGGCATTACGATTGATGGGTTCGTCGACCACTAGATTGGCGGGAAAATCTGAAGCCTGATTTCCACCGCGGCCGGAAAGACGCTTGTTCTGGTAACCACCCCTGGGCTGATTCATGGGGATAAACATTCCTCCCTGATCATCCAGCATCGCATAGAGCTGGTTCTCAAATTGAGTGGCAATGTCTTTGAATTTTGGATCCGCAATCAGATTTTTGGTTTCGCCGGGATCATTTCTGATGTCGTACAACTCATCCGTATCCCACAGTCCATAGTAGGTGATATACTTGTACTGATCACCACGAAGTGAAAATACAGTTGGTGACTGAGGAAAGTTCTTTTCCCAATAGTAGACGTACAGGAAGTAATCCCTCCACGAAACTTCTTTTCCCTGGGCAAGTGAAATAAAACTTTGCCCGTCCATGTGAGAGGGAGTTTTTAAACCCGCAGCTTCCATGACAGTGGGACCGATATCAATATTCGCCACAACCCGTTCAACCACACTGTTACCTTTGAAGAGCTCCGGGCACTGCATGATCATTGGCACGCGAATGGAAGTCTCGTAAGCGACCCGCTTGTCGATCAAACCGTGCTCACCGAACATGAACCCGTTATCGCCCATGTAAATAACCAGGGTTTCTTCGTAAATACCCATCTTTTTCAATTGAGCCATCACCCGGCCAATACTGTCATCCACTGCCAACAAGGCTTCGCAGTAGTTTTTATAGTATTTTTCAACATCCAACTCGCTGTGATAGGGAAAGTCCACTCCATGCCAACTGTTTCTTTGATCACGCAGCCATCGTGGTTTGAGTTCGTAATTGGCATCTGTGTTGGCCTCGCTTTCCGGACGGGTAAAGGCAGCATCTGCATAGCGACCCTGGTGACGCTTGGCGGGTGTGAAATTCGCATGTACCGCTTTGTGGGAGAGATACATGAAGAAAGGTTTCTCTGAATTTTTCTGATCCTCCATGAACTCGATCGCGTAATCCGTCAACTCGTCTGTGATATACCCCTTTTGCTTCACCCTCTTTCCATTGACGTTCAATGTGTAATCCGGATTGGGCGGTAAATACCACCCCTGCCCCCGAAAACTGACCCAATGATCGAATCCAGGTCTGGGTGCATCGGTGGCTCCTCCCATATGCCATTTACCAATGTAGGCAGTGTTATATCCTGCTTTTTGCAACCATTCGGGAAAGAATTTGGTCCCTTTGGGCACCAGTCGATTGTTATCAATGACCCGGTGCTTATGCGTATACAGACCGGTTAAAATGGAAGCCCGACTGGGGGAACAAAGCGATGTGGTCACAAAGGCATTCTTGAGATGCACCCCGTTTTTGGCAATGGAATCCATGTGGGGCGTTTCTAAAAAAGGATGGCCCATGAACCCCATGGCGTCATAACGATGATCGTCGGCAAGGATGAAGATAACATTTCTTTGTTTGGCACCGGGAATCCGTTCAGGAGCGATGGATTCTTCCACCGCCTTCAGGCCATTCACACCCAAACCTGAGGCAAACGCCAACGCAGCGATCCAATTCAATGATAACAATGGTTTCATTCAGAATACTTGATTAATAAATTTAAAGGGAACGGCTTTATTTTAGACAGGTCCTCCCTTTTGCCAAGCGAGATGTGTGAGCATTTCTGATGATACAGCTAGTTTTTATCAATCGTTGATATTTTTCCTCGGAAATGGATTGCTTCAATACCGGTCTTACGTCTTTAATTGGGGCAGTTTCCTAACAACATAAGACACAGAATATGACGTCCAAAGGTTTAAACACATGGTTGATGGCACTGTTGATTGGCGTAACACCAATGATTTCCTTGCAAGCGCAGGAAGCTGAGGCAGAAAAAGCCCCCGCAGTTTCTGCATTTAAGGATAAAAACCTGGAAGAAGTGGTTCGCCATTCTGTCTACGAGAAACGAAACACAGATGAACCCATCACTGTTGAAGATTTGGTTGATGTCTCCACCATCAAGGGGCGCGGGAAGAACATTCGTGACCTGACCGGACTGGAACATTGCAAAAGTCTTGCCTTACTCGACCTTGCGGGAAATCAAATTACGGACATTTCTCAGCTCAGTGGGCTGAAAAGGCTGCAATCACTGGACTTGTCCAATAACGATATTTCGGACATCTCCGCCCTGGCCAAAGTACCGGCCCTGCAATACATCGAGCTTTCCCACAATAAGGTCAAGGATTTGAGCCCACTTTCCGGACTGAAAAACATGTCAGCCCTTTACCTGGGTTACAACCAGATCGAATACATTTACCCCATCCTGGATCTCCCCAAACTGTCCTCGCTCCACCTGAGTGTGAACCAAATTGAAACCATTGAAGGAATCAACAACCTCAAATGGCTGAGTTCTCTTTCTTTGGATGGCAACGATATATATGACCTCGTTCCTTTGGATGGATTGAAGAACTTAAATTTCCTTTTCCTGGAGTACAACAACATCCGTGACATCAGTCCATTGATCACGATGGCTCGTGTGGATTCGGAAGGTGAAAAACGATTTGCTCCTTTCCTGAAAGCCTACCTGAAAGGCAACCGTATCCGAAAAAGTCAAATCGAGAAACTCAAGGAATACGGCGTGCGGGTGCAATACTAGTTGGTCATTGAACAATCCATTCGCACTGGAGAGACTTTGTTAAGGTCAAAGTCCGAACCCAGGGACTTGTGTCTAGCGTTTGATGACGGAGTGTAAATCCTTCAGGAACCGCATCCACAGCCGTGCCCTGAATCTTGACTGGAGTTGCCGTTTTGAGGATCAGCCATGCGCTCTTCGGCTCCTACGTAATCGGCAAGCTCACAGATGGCCTGGTAATATACATCCTCGGACATCCCCATGATCGAAGCGCCATAAACCTGGCAATGTTCGTCGCCTATCATTTGATCTCCGTAGTTGATGACAGGGATCATGTAAGAAACAGCAAGAGCCAGGAGATCCGGACGTTTACCTAATATGGGCCGGAGGTAAATGACCCGACCTCTTCCCGTTTCATCACGTATGTCAATGTCGGGATGTGCAAACTGATGCATGGCCATTTCACCAAATTCCAAAACCAGACGCGTAGGATATCGGACACAATCAGGATCAGAAAGAATGGTTTCCAGATTCGAAGGAGAGAGAATACCATGTTTATCGCGAGCCTCCTGGCCTTGTTCTTTTAGCCTGAGCTTCAGGCTATCCTCACCCGCATCCGCCAACTCGGAAGCGGACATGCGCCTCAACTCATCAACCGTGTTCAGCAAATTGTCCATAGGTTCCAATCCAATTCGTTAGTTATTCGACAAGTTCAATTCAAATTTGCTGCTGAATAGATAACTTGGATCACCACGCTCCATGAGTGACTCGATCAAGTTGGTAATCGATCGATGAACATTCGTTTTAATTATTGATTCTTCCGAGACAATCACGGTGACAGGTTTATCCAGGTTCAATATCGAATCATTGAGCAAGATGTTCAATCTTTTGACATTTGACTGCTCAAGATCAATTTCAACTGTTTGACCATTCAAAGAAGCTTTGATCAAGGATCGAGCTTTTGCTTTCCCTTCTGGCACGCGCAGCCAATAAAAGCGACGATGCAAAACATCATCCTGTTTCCAAACGATACGATCAGGGTATTTATTACGGGTAAACTTGTGCATCCACGGAACGGCGACAGCATCTTCCTTTTGCATCCAGTGGCCATATTCAGGATATATTTCCACCCAATGGGTATAACCCTTAGGATCATTGGATTTCAATTGCTTCAATTTTTCTTTCCATTCCTTCGCGATTTCATTTCGTTTGTAAGCGGCATCCTTTCCTCCCATGAAAAGAGCAAACGGCAAATTCCTTAATCCATCAGGAGTGGTTTCGTTGGGGTGACCTGCCATCATTGCCGCAGAAGCAAAATAATCGGCCATTCGTGGAGCTAATTGATAAACACCATCCCCGCCCGCAGAATACCCCATCAAATAGACACGATCCGGGTTGACATCATGGAAAACCACCATGTTTTGAATCAGTCTTTCGAAAAGTGGGTCAATGTGATCCTGATGCCATAAGTTCCAGGTATCGGTTGGAGCACGAGGTGCGACATAAACCCCTTCTTCAGGTGAATAAAGTGATTTTTGATTCTCCCATTGACGGTCATTGACTCGTGAAGGGGCTCCTCCTCCTCCATGCATGGAAATGTACAAACTCCTTCCACCTTCGGGTTTTTCTCCATAAACCTTGGTAAAAAATGGCATCGAATATTCCCCATGCCTGAGCACCTGAGCAGTCATTTCCGCAGACCTTTCTTCGCGCAATTGCTTCAGGTAGGATTCCCCAATGAGTTTCGCCGCACGTTCAGCATCCTCTTGGGTCAATGGAGTCGATGCGAAAGTTTGTTGATTCAACGATTCCCATGACGCACCGGATTGGAGCTGTGTTGCCAATTCAGAAACAGCTTTGCCGGACGCATCCACATCAGGCGGCTGGGCTGCGAGGATTAATTCTGTTGGTAAAGCCAACAAGAAACTTAAGGAACAAGCAAAGATCAGTGATTTATATGAAAAAAAGTTCATGGATCTTTCGTTAGGGTTTGTCTGTCGGCAATTTTAATTCGACCAACTGACCATCGGATTCCGCTTTAATAGTCTTGGTGATGGACTCCCCGGTTTTCGATGGAATGCTTAATTCGAACGTTTTCCCCTCAGGAACGGCAACCGTCAGGTGGTCGTTGGCATCAAAACGTTCATCCTTGGATTTTCCTTCAAAAATGACTTCACCGTCAGGTTGCTTGAGAGTCAACGGTGCAGAGCAGCGATCTCCCGAAGCACCATCCAGTATGCGAAACATCAAATTGACATATCCGGGTGGCAGGGATGCGCCCAGCTTGGTGTAACGATCGGTCACATTGACCGCGTGAACATAATCCGCACCTCGTTTCCATACCATTGGAAATGGTTGAGGGGTTTGCTTGAACGAAACGGCATATATAGCGTGCCTCTGGCTGTCTCGCTGAGCTTTTGCGGCACGACCGATAAACCAGGCCTGATCGAGGGCATTACCGGCAGGTTCCGCCGCACCGGTAAAATGCCAACCTTGATCATAGACTTCCACCCACGAATGATTCCCACTGCGATCCGACCACAAAGGAGTGCCAACGAACCGGGCCGGTATCCCAACAGCACGGCAGGCATCAATCAGCAGGATGGAAAGGCCGGTGCATGAAGCCAATCCGGACTCCATGGATTCAAACGGACTCTGGTCGGCTTTTTTTCGTTTGGTAGAGTATTTGACATTAAACAAGGGGAAAATTTTCTGGTTGAGAGTTGCGGCCGCAAGCCCTGGGGAATCAATTCCCTGGATCAGCGGTTTTAACTTTTTGTAAAATGACTTCCTCCATGGATCTCGTCGTTCGTTGATGCTGGCATAAGGAAGAATATTATTGAGGAAAAGGTCCTTTGATATCTGGTCCTTCCAGAGCGATGTTTCCCAGGCCTTGTAGGAGTACTCCACATTTTCCAAAAGATAATCCGAGGAGAGACTTTGCAGGTCGTGCTCTGGCATGTGATATAGAAGGAACTCCATTCCCTCCCTTTGTTTATCTGGTACTAACTGCAAAGCTTTTCGAATTTGAGTCGCATTATCTCCTGCTTTTTCCAGCACCTGGTTCTGGTTGAAAGATTGCGAGTGGACGACCGAAAGTGGCCCCGTCAGAAGCAGCAATGGACAAATGAACAATAAACAACATCTATCGCGCAATGAACGATTTCTTGTTTTCATAATGGTTTCAAATCTGAGTTAAGAAATAATCGAAAAAGGACGAATGAACAACCGCAAACCGAAACACCTGTACACTTCCTCAAGAAAATGATCGGAGTCAAATCCATTCAACGGGCTGCCTCCAAATTCAAAATCTTCCTGGCAACAGGTTCAACCTCGAAGCCATGTGTCCCTTCTGCATGCTTTCCCAAACAGGAGACATTCCCCTTAGTTTTCCGACACACGAAGACAGAATATCCACGGCATGGTGTATATCCTTTTCCCTGTGCTCGTGATGCCAGGACAGTAAAAGACTGCTTCTGAAAAGATCATCGGGCAATGCCGTGGCTTTGGAAATGCGATCATTCTCCAGTTTTCGACTCACACAAGAGATCCCTGTATGGCATTCGAGACCTCTGACGTTGGCCATGAGCATGAGGGCTTCACCTTCGACCCCCTCAAAAACCAAATTTAACTGATTGCAAATACGTCCTTCACTCATTCCAGGTCCCAGGATTCCGGACGATGGAATCTTTTCCCGGACCAGGTCGATCAATAATCTCTGAAGATTCCGGGCTTGTTCTTCTCGCGCGCGAAATTGTTGCTTCAACAACTCACATGCCTTTCCAGCACCGACAATCCCGGCGACATTTTCCGTACCCGCTCGAAAACCCGATTCCTGATTCCCTCCATGTATCAATGGTTCGAGAGTCACCCCTCGACGTTTATATAAAATACCAACACCCTTGGGGCCATGGAATCGATGCGGTGCAAGGCTGACCAAGGACGGTTTCAAAGCTGAAAAATCCAATGGAATCCATCCCCCTCCATGGGTGGCATCCAACATAAGAGCCACTCCCCGATCTGCCAGTAATTTTGCAACTGGCTCAACAGACTGAACAACGCCTAATTCAGGAGTTGAAACCGGCAAGGAAACGAGGATGGTATTTTCGCAAAGCATTTTTTCAAAGCACTCAAGTCCGAGCAGATGCCCCATCTCATCCACATTCCATAAGTCATGTTTAAACCCATGCGGAATCATGGACTGAATGGAAAACCAAACGGATGGATGGTCCAGTGGGGTACTGATGACGTGGTGACCAAAGCGTTTTCGAGCTGTGAGAATCCCTTTCACTCCCAGATTATTGGCCTCTGTTCCGGATGCGGTAAAAATAACCTCTTCGGGATCATCGAAATCAAAGGCCGTTGCAACCTGCTCCCTTGCCAATTCAATGGCTTTGCGAACTTTCTTACCTGAATAATGCGAGGAAGCTGGTGAGGCGAACTGATCCTCCAGGTAGGGACGCATGGCCTCCACCACCTCGCTTGAAGGAGGTGTGGTCGATTGGGCATCCAGAAAAAGACGATTCACGGGTAAAAATTACTACAAACAACCGGAAAAGGCCATCTCCAAGCCAGGGATCTTGTTGGGCAACTATATCGAGCTAAGTTTAATGATCCGCCGATGCTGCCCTTTCGGCAAAATGGAATTCGACTTCAAAAACACGGTTCATTGCATTTTACGGGTTTGACCTGTTTCAAGGCTTTGCCTAAATTGTCCGGTCTTTGATAAAGATGAAAGTATTGATCTGCGATCCAATTTCCGCAAAGGGAATCGAATATTTCCAAAAGCAATCCGAACTGGACGTCGTTGTCCTCGACAAACGTCCCAGTGAATCGGACCTGATTGCCATGGCAAACGATGTTTTTGCCTATGTGGTTCGGTCAGAAACCAAAATCACGGCCAAGGTGATCGAAAACTCCCCCATGCTGAAGGTCGTTGGTCGTGCTGGAGTGGGTGTGGATAATGTGGATGTGGAAGCGGCAACCCAACGTGGGATTGTTGTCATGAACACTCCCGGTGGAAATACGATTTCGACCGCCGAACTGACTTTCGCCATGTTGATGGCCCTGGCTCGTAAAATACCACAAGCGCACATGTCGATGTGCAACAAGGAGTGGAACCGCAAGGCTTTCTCTGGCACAGAACTTTACAACAAGACCTTGGCCATTCTCGGACTGGGACGAATTGGTACCGAGGTCGCCAAGCGTGCTCAGGCTTTTGGAATGCATGTCCTGGCGTTTGATCCTTATCTGTCCCCTTCCCGAGCAAAAGCCATTCAAGTTGAAATTGCCACCTTGGACGAAATTTACGCCAAGGCGGATTTTATCACCGTCCACATGCCCATGACCGATGAAACCCGAGGCATGATCAACAAGGATGCCTTTGGGAAAATGAAGAAAGGAATGCGTATCCTCAACTGTGCACGCGGCGGTATCGTTCAGGAAGACGATCTTGTCGAAGCGGTTAAGTCAGGAATCGTAGCAGGTGCGGCTCTGGATGTTTATACCAAGGAGCCATTGCCGGAGGATCATCCATTCAGAAATATTCCAGAAATCATCACCACCCCACACCTGGGTGCCAGCACGCAGGAGGCCCAACAGAATGTCGGTATTGAGATTGGAGAATCCATTAGCTCTTATCTACTCACTGGAGCCATTCAGAATGCGGTCAACATGCCGAGCCTGGACGCGAAAACCTACGCCAAAGTCAAACCCTACCTTACTCTTGGACAGAAACTTGGCAGACTTGTTTCCCAACTGGCACCTCAACAAAATGACCGTTTGGTGATCACATTTGGAGGTAAGGCCACTGAAATGCCAAGCGACCCTATCGCCCGTTTTGTATTGACCGGCTTTTTGGCCAGTGCAGGAGGCAATAATGTCAATCAAATCAATGCCAAAGCGATGGCGAAATCATTGGGTATCGTCGTGGAGTTGATCAAGTCCAACGAGGAGACAGATTTCAATGAATGGCTGCACGTGGCTGCCTACAAAGCCGAAAAGAAAACCTCGGCGGGAGGCACCTTTTTTGGTGCGCTGATGAATCCACGCATTGTTCGGCTCGAAAGCCAGCCTGTTGAAATTGATCCGACAGGGGTGGTTTGCCTGATCACCAACAAGGATCGACCCGGCATCGTGGGACATCTAGGCGGTATTCTGGCAAAGCACCAGATCAACATTGCCAACATGAGTCTGCACCGTGATCACGAAGGAGGTCATGCATTAACCGTGCTGAATCTGGACAGCATACCTGATGATGCCGTCTTAGATGAGATCAAGCAGGACGAAGATATCAGTAGCATACGAATCGTAAAACTCTCATGAATCGTCTTGGAATAAAATCCATGATCCTAGGGTTGATCGCAATAACGATCACTACTGGCCCTCAGTCCACCTGGGCTCAGGCTATTGCTCGCAAAAACAACGATCTCTCCAGCCTGTTCAGCGATGTCATTGTTGCAAAAGGCAAAGGATTTGAAATCAATCGATCCGAACTCGACAAGGCTGTTATTACAACCAAGGCCAATCGTGTATCACAGGGAAACCCCATCCCGGCATACATGAACGATGAGATCGAGGCTCAGATTCTGGATAAGTTGGTGACGACCAAAATCCTTCTTTTAAAAGCAACGAACGATCAAAAAAGAAAAGGACGTTTGAATGCGGATTCGTTTCTAAAGGATTTGATTCAACAACACCCATCTGAGGAAGCTTTCGAAAGACAACTTCTCTCAACTGGCATGGACCTGGATTACTTTAAAGCCCAAATTGTGGAGCAGGCCATTGTCAAGGAAGTCATTGATACGGACCTGAAGGCCGGCTACTTCGTTCCCGACGAAAAAGCCCGGGATTTCTACGAAAAAAACAAGGAGGCTTTTGCTATTCCCGAACGAGCCGAGCTTCGAAATATTTACATTTCACTCAGAAGCACACTAACCGGCAATCCGTTTCCTCTGGAAGAGCAGGCTAAACGTCTCACACGCGCTGAAGAAGCCCAAGCGAAAGCGGCAGCCGGTCAGGATTTTTCCAAGTTGGTTGAAATCTATTCTGAGGACGCAGTCACCAAGTCAAATCAAGGAGAGGTGACCATTGCCAAGGGAAGCAATAATCCTGTTCTGGAGGATGCCGTGTTTGCCCTGAAGGAAGGACAGGTTTCCTCAGTGATCAAAACTGGAACGGGATACCATATCGTCAAACTGATCAAAATTTTACCCAAAGAATACCAACCCTTTTCCGAGGTGGCCGAACGTATCAAAGTGCAATTGGAAGCGGAATACGTTCAGAACCTGCTGCCTGATTATCTTTCCAAATTAAAACAAGAAGCAGCATTGGAAATCAGCCTGGATTGAATTCTCTAAAGAGTTGGGTTTCCGTTCGTCATCATTCAGAGGTGTATGCCCATTTTCTATGAATGCCAGCGTTGTACCGCCTGCTGCAGGTGGCCCGGCCAGGTCAGGCTCAGTGAGCTTGAGATCACTCGGATTGCAAATTTCCTGGAGCTGGAGGAGGCTGATTTCATTCAAAAACACACCCGATTGAATCAGTCTCGAACCGGACTTGCCCTCAAAGATCAATCTGATGGTGCCTGCATATTTCTAAGCGAGGGCCGTTGCGACATTCAAGCGGTCAAACCCCAACAATGCCGTGACTTCCCCAACCTCTGGAATTTTCCTGGATTCGAGGAAAAATGCAGAGCTATTCCAACAAACGTTACTGCCGAACAATTCAAACAAAAAATCCTCAAAGCAACCGGACGTCACATCGAGCTGCCAGAGGAAGAGGCATAGAACAGATCAACGCTTTTCAATCGGCACGTAAACCCTTTCGGATTCACCGATATATATTTGGCGTGGCCGATGAATTCTCTGTTTGGGATTGCTGGCCAATTCCCGCCAGTGGGCAATCCAACCTGGCATGCGACCAATCGCAAACATCACCGTGAACATTTCCAATGGAATCCCAATGGCCCGAAGAATGATGCCGCTGTAAAAATCGACGTTCGGATAAAGTTTTCGCTGGATAAAATAATCATCCTTGAGTGCGGCCTCTTCCAAATTCTTGGCAATGTCCAAAAGTGGATCTGCGACGTCCATTTTCTCAAAAAGCTTGTCCGCACGGGCACGCAACAATCGGGACCGTGGATCAAAGTTCTTGTAAACACGATGTCCAAATCCCATGAGCCGTGATTTCCCATCTTTGGCGGCTGCAATGAATTTTGATCCATCGTCACCATCGGCATGTATGCGTTCCAGCATGCGAACCACCTCCATGTTGGCTCCACCATGCAAGGGCCCCCACAGCGCGGAGACTCCTCCAACGACGGAAGCAAAAAGATTGGCACCTGAACTCGCTATCATTCGAACAGTGCTTGTGCTGCAATTCTGTTCATGGTCCGCATGAAGCAACAGGATGAGGTCGAGAGCCTTGATTACTTCTTCTCTGGGCATGTAATCCTGGTAAGGTTCTGAAAACATCATGTGGAGAAAGTTCTGACAATAACGAAAACTGGGTTTGGCATACATCCAGGGTTTCCCGTTCTTCATCCTGTAGGTCAGTGCTGCAATTGTCCTGACCTTGGACAATAGAAGGGTCGCCGCCCAGTCAAAATGCTCCAGGTCTTGATCCCGATTGTTGGAGGCCATTTCAGGATAATAACACCCTACCGCATTTAACATGACGGACATGATGGCCATGGGGTGCGAGTCGTCAGGAAAGTGGTCAAGGATCCGCAGCATCCCTTCATGCAGGTTGGTATTGCCGGAAATACGACCACGGAACCGACGTAACTCGTCTTCGGTGGGCAATTCTCCGTAAATGATGAGGTAGGCCGTTTCCACAAAACCAGAGTTCTCAGCAAGCTCCTGGATGGGATATCCTCGGTGTCTTAATATTCCTTTCTCACCGTCAATGTAGGTGATGGCACTCTCGCAAGAACCAGTGTTACCATAACCGTCATCATAAGTCACATAACCACTCTCGGCACGTAACTTTCGCACATCGATGGCCTTTTCGTTTTCTGTTCCCACTAAGGTCGGGCACTCATAGCTTTGATCTCCAATCTGTATGGTCGCTTTTGGTTCCATGATGGTATGAATGAAATGACGATTCCTGAAATATCTACCGGAAGACTATTCCATCCAAGTTCCCATAGTCAATTGCGGGGATGGAATTTTGGAATCCCTTGTTGTGATTGAGATCTATGTTAGGCTCTGGCCATGCGTATTCATCTTTACAGTATTCATGGTTTATTTCGCAGCGAAAACCTGGAGATAGGTAAGGACTCGGATAATGGAGGGCAAATTATTTACGTCATGGAGTTGGCCAGGGAGCTGAGTAAACGTCCCGAGGTCGACCACGTTCATTTGTTTACCCGCAGGATTGAGGATAAAAACTTGTCCAGCGACTATTCGGTCGAAATCGAACATGTGAACGAAAAATTCGATATTCGCAGGATTCCCTGCGGAGGAAAAAAGTATCTGGCCAAGGAAAAACTCTGGGATTGCCTCGAGGGTTTCATATCCAACGCACTCACTCACATTAAATCACACGACATCGTACCTGATTGGCTTCACAGCCATTATGCAGATGCGGGTTATGTCGTTTCCGAACTGGCCAAATTACTCAATCGCCCTTACGTACACTCAGCCCATTCTCTGGGGATGCCGAAGTTCTCCAAGTTGTTGGAATCAGGAATGGAAAAAGAGGAGGCGTATGCACAGTATCGTTTTCAAGATCGTTTCGATGCCGAGGAACAAACTTTGGCATCTGCCGAATTCACGGTGACTTCAACCGAAAATGAAATTTCCTTGTTTTCCGATTATGAGAATTTCAATCTGACTGAATTTCATGTGATTCCACCCGGAATCAATTTGAAGCGTTTTTGGCCTTACTATGAGGAGGGGTTTGAAGGCAACCCGGTTGAGGAAACCCAAAAGCAGGCCAAACTGATGGCAAAGACCCGAATAGATCGGTTCCTGAGCCAACCCGACAAACCATTCATTCTGGCCATCTGCCGTCCTGATCGGAAAA
>CAYFHO010000069.1:0-28604 GCA_964342825.1 uncultured Verrucomicrobiota bacterium | reverse complement strand
TCCAGTCGTGTCATCGAGGATTTTGTCAATTTTACGGATCTTGCCCCCACCTTTCTTGAGGCGGCTGGCATTGAAGATGAATCTCCCATCATGCAACGCATCAGTGGACGCAGTCTGTTCGATATCTTTCAATCTGGGAAATCAGGACAAATCGATCCTGGCCGAAATCGAGTGATTGTTGGGAAGGAGAGACATGATATTGGACGTCCTAATGATTGGGGGTATCCCATTCGTGGGATTCTGACCCGGGATTGGCTTTATTTGCAGAATTTTGAAACAGCACGATGGCCTGCCGGAAATCCGGAGACAGGTTATTTGAATTGTGATGGCAGCCCCATGAAGACCCAGATTCTGAACATGCGCCGAACGGGAGAGAACCAGACCTGGTGGCAGTTGAATTTCGGGAAACGACCTGCGGAAGAACTCTATCAGGTTTCACAAGATGAGGATTGTGTTCAAAACCTGATTGAAAGTGAGCGATATTCTTTGACCAAACAACGATTGCGCGACCTGATGGTCCTGGACCTCAAACGTCATGGTGATCCAAGAATGTTCGGGCGCGGGGAGATATTTGATTCATACTCCTATTACGACAAGCGGACTGCTCATTTTTATGAGCGATTCATGTCTGGTGAAAAAGTTCGTGCCGGCTGGGTGAATCCATCAGATTTTGAAGAGGCAGTTATTGAGGACCGCTGAGTAGAATCATGCCAAGTGGGTGGTTACGGTAATTGATCTAAGATTATTGCATTCACACAATCCCAAACAAACCCAAGAGAAATCCTTCTTTATGAAACAAATGATTAAGAGTTTGATTGTTTATATTTTGGCGATCTTTGTCCTGCCCCTGCATGGTGCGGAGAAAAAGTCGTCGCTGCCTTTTGGACCTGTCCATAAGGATCTCCCTTATGTCACGAATGGACATGAGCGCCAGAAACTTGATTTATATCTCCCGGCAGGTGAGGGGCCTTTTCCAGTATTGGTTTGGGTTCACGGAGGTGCCTGGCGTTTGGGAAGCAAGAAATGGCCACGTGGTTCTGAGTGGCGTGAACAAGGAGTGGCGATTGTTTCCATCAATTACCGCTTGAGCCAGCACGCCATTTTTCCAGCTCAACTAGAAGATTGTAAAAGTGCCATTCGATGGCTGCGCGCTCATGCGGATGAATATCGACTGGATGTGAACCGATTGGTGGTTCGGGGTGCGTCTGCGGGCGGGCATTTGGTGGCATTGCTTGGAGTGACAGGAGATATTCGGGATTTTGATGTTGGCGAAAATTTGAATCAGTCCAGTTCCGTCACCGCAGTCATTGATGAATTTGGACCTACCGATTTTCTTCAAATGGATGCCATGGATGGTGACCTGGGCAAGATGGATCACAATGCACACGATTCTCCTGAATCTCAATTGATCGGTGGCCCAATCCAGGAGCATCCGGAAAAGGTCAGGCGGGCGAATCCGATCACCTATGCCAACGCTGGTGATGCTCCCTTTCTGATCATTCACGGTGACCAGGATCCACTCGTTGCCCATGGACAAAGTGAGATACTACGAGATGCTTTGAAAAAGGTCGGCGTGCCGGTGAAACTTTACACCGTCCAGGGTGGTAAGCACGGAGGATTTAAGGATCCGCAAGTGAATCAGCATATCAAAACTTTTATGATGCAGCATTTGAAGCTTTCACAATAAACCGATGATCCTCCTTGCCCACTCAAGCATTCCTTCATCACTTTCGAAATAGGCTGGTTTTCTGGTTCTGTTTGAGCCTAGGATGTCGGCATCACCTATGAAAACAACACGACGCCATTTTATTCGCAATGTAGCAGGAGCTGGCTTCTTGGCTGTCTCTCCATTCAAACTGGATGCCCAGTTGTCGCGCTCCCAAATGAACCCGGATTATAAAGCACGCGGTGGTCCTGTGAGGCATTCGGTAATGGGGTGGTGTTTCAATCCAATGCCGACGATTGACCTCATCAAACAAGGAAAAGCCATGGGACTCGAAGGAATTGAAGGCATTTCGCAGTCGTTTTACAAGGACGCCATGGAAGCCGGATTGAAAATTTCACTTGTTTCCGGCGGTCATGGATTTCGTGAGGGACCATGTAACCCCAAATTTCATGATAAAGTGGTTCAGGGTTTGACTCGTGCGATTGAAACTGCCGCCGAGATTGGTGCCAAGAATGTCATCACCTTTACCGGCATGCGATATGAAGGAATGGATGATGAAAAATCGGCCCGGAATTGTATCGAGACATGGAAAAAAGTTTTACCTCTGGCCGAGTCCAAAGGTGTGACGCTGGTTTTGGAACACTTGAATTCCAGAGACGGATCCCATCCGATGAAAGGGCACCCAGGATATTTTGGGGATGATGTGGATTTTTGCGTGGATATGATCCAGGAGATCGGATCGAATCACTTCAAACTACTCTTTGATGTTTACCATGTATCCGTCATGAATGGAGACGTCATCCGTCGGATTAGGCGATATCATCCCTACATTGGGCATTACCATACCGCAGGAAATCCAGGGAGAGGGGAGTTGGACCACACTCAGGAAATCAATTATCCCGCCGTGGTCCATGAGATCTTAAAAACGGGTTACAAGGGTTACCTGGCCCACGAATTCATCCCTACGTGGGACGATCCGATGGCCTCGCTAAGGCACGGCATCCAAGTCTGCGATCTTCCGGGGTGATTCCTCCGGTCGTCGTTCAATGTGATTTTGCTGCAGAATCAGTTCCACCCAAATAGTGTTGGGCAAGCAAAAGAACGGTTAAAGGAAATGAGGCTGCGACGAAAACAATGGCTAATGTGACGATTGACATAAAATGAATCTTTTAAGTTGGTTGTAATTTCTGCCGAGTCAATCTCATGAACTCGGTCCAGCTTCACTAGCATTAAATCGAATCAGTCAGCTTCGCTTTGCAATTTTTGACCAGTGCTTTACGAAAATTGGCTCATGTTTAATTAAATGCAGTTTAATATTGCTTGAATGTTGCCTTGGTAGATTTTATTGAGAGAGGATCAACTATTAGGAGAACTGATCATTATGGGAATTTCATTTGAACAAGTATTTCACCCCACCGATTTTTCAGAAGGCAATCAATCTGCCATGGCACATGCCCTGCGACTGGCTCAGCTTGCCCAGGGTGAATTTTCACTTTTGCATGTGACAGAACCTGATGAAGACGTTCATTGGGGAGCCTTTCCTCCTGTGAGAAAACTGCTGCAGGAATGGGGCATTCTGGGGGAAGGCGCATCGCATGACGATGTGACCGAATTGGGTTTAAAGGTAAAAAAGGTTGTCCGATCAGGAAAAAAAGCAGCTCCCATCATCATCAAATACGTTGCCGATCATGAGCCCGATCTCATTGTGCTTTCCACACATCAACGCAAAGGAATGTCCAGATGGTTGAGTGATCCAATGGCGGAACCCATTGCAAGAAACTCCCGAGTGGCAACCCTGTTCGTTCCAAGGCAGGTCAGTGGTTTTGTCTCCAAAGAAACTGGGGCCATCAACCTCAAACGAATATTGATTCCCATCTGCCAATCACCCGTCGCGCAGGTTGCCGTCAACGCCGCTGTGCGTCTCGCCGAATTATGTGGTGTGGAAGAGGTTCAATTCACGACTCTTTACATTGGTGAGGAGGGGGACCAGCCAGCGGTTGAATTCCCCAGGCGAGATGGTTGGAGGCACGAATCGTTGGTGTGGAAAGGGGATGTGGTGGATCATATTCTTTCCTGCAGCGAGGAGCAGAATATGGATTTGATCGTCATGGCCACTGAAGGGCAGAAAGGGTTCCTTGATGCCTTGCGCGGTAGCACGACCATGCAGGTGCTTAAGCATGCCAAGTGCCCTCTCTTAACGGTTCCACGTTGATGGGCTTTACCTCGGGCCTTACCTTTATTGGCATGCTCAACACCAAAAATTGATCATCTAACAGCAATAAAGTGTAAGACACTTTTTACGTCCCGTTTCAACCTGTTGGGGTCTGAGCGAGGAACCTTCAGCTGTCGGTCGAATTACACGTCAGTGGCAGTGGGGTTGACTCGATGGATGATACCCAATGTCGCCGATAGCCACACAATCAACAACTACCAGCGAGGTTCGAAAGGAAAGTAAGCCCGAGTCTTGTTTCCATTGCGGAACACCGTGCCCTGATGCTTCTACAAGCAGGGCGGACGGCAAGTCTTTCTGCTGTCAGGGATGTGTGATGGTCTATGACCTTCTTAAAGAAAATGGACTGACCAACTTTTATCAAATCCAGCCTGGGTCGGGTATCAAGGTGGATGATACCAGCGAACTGGATCAGTTTGGGTATCTGGATGATCCTTCGATCATGGGAAATCTCCTCAACTTTCGTCGTGGAGACCAGGCCAAAGTGACCTTTTCCGTCCCTTCCGTTCACTGTGTGGCTTGTGTATGGCTTCTTGAGAACTTGTATCGACTTCAAGAGGGCGTGGGCGAATCCAAAGTGAATTTTCCACGCAAAGAAGTGGCGATCGACTTTAATTTGGAAAAACTGCCTTTGAGCCAACTGGTCAGTTTATTAAGTCGATTGGGGTACCAGCCAGAGCTGAAATGGGCAGACCAGTCCAAACCAAAGAATGGTTCCAAATTCAAACGGATACATTTGCAGGTAGGTGTCGCAGGTTTTGCTTTTGGCAATATCATGCTTTTCAGCTTGCCTGCCTATTTTGGGATGAATGAGTGGAATGGGGCAGGCTTCCAGCAGTTTTTTGGCTGGTTGAGCATTTTGATTTCTTTGCCCGTCATGTTCTATAGCGCCAGCGACTACTGGCAGTCCGCATTCAAATGTTGGACGAGGAAGGTGCTGACAATTGAACTTCCCATAACCCTGGGATTGATTGCCCTGTTTGGTCAGAGCCTCTATGAAATTGTCAGTTCCACGGGCGAGGGATATCTGGACTCGCTGTGCGGGTTGATTTTCTTTCTGCTTTGCGGGCGAATTTTTCAGCAGAAAACTTACGACAGACTTTCATTTGATCGCGATTTTCGCTCGTTCTTCCCACTTTCAGTCATTCGGGTTGAAGAGAAACAGGAGCGGACAGTTCCCGTTTCGGATGTCCAGACTGGAGACACACTCATACTGAGGCACGGAGATCTGGTGCCTGCGGACGCCGAACTGGTCGAGGGAGACGCGGTGATGGATTACAGTTTCGTGACCGGAGAATCTGATCCTGAAGAATGCGTTCAAGGTGCACGCCTGTATGCAGGAGGCAAGCAGATTGGGGGGCGTATACGTATTCGAATTATCAAACCGGTTTCTCAAAGCTACCTCACTTCACTTTGGAATCAGGATGTTTTTCGGAAGTCCTCAGATTCCTCCATTCGTTCATTGACGGATCAGGTAAGTCGGTATTTTACCATTGGAGTGATTGGAATCGCTTTTGTATCCGCACTGATTTGGATGACCATTGATGTCGGCAAAGCGGTCTATGCATTTACTTCGGTCCTGATTGTCGCTTGTCCATGTGCGCTTGCACTTGCCGCACCATTTGCTCATGGGGCGGCATTGAGATTGCTCGGAGCCAAGTCCATTTTTGCCCGAAACGGGGAAGTGTTGGAGACCCTGCACGGCATTGATACGGTGGTCTTCGATAAAACCGGTACCTTGACTCAGGCCGATCGCAACGCCGTTGAGTTTTTGGGGGAACCACTTCGAGATCAGGAAGTCGTTTGTTTGGGATCCTTGGCACGTCATTCGACTCATCCACACTGCCTGGCAATTTCCGGTCATTTGACCCGTCCTGATTTTTACCCCGAACCTGTCAGATCATTTTTGGAAACAACGGGCAAAGGTGTGGAGGGACAGGTTTTGGAAAAGGAAATCTGGATGGGATCCGCTGCCTGGATGCAATCGCGAGGCGTTGAAATTCCGATCAATGCCAAAAATGCAGGATCCATGGTTCACGTTGCAATACAAGGGCAATACCGGGGCTCCTTTCGTATCACGGCCTCCTACCGGCCCGAAGTGGATGGAATGCTCAAGCGGATTGGCAAATTGAAGCAACTTGCATTATTGACGGGTGACCGTGATCGAGATGCAGCGAGGTTATCCACTTTGCTGGGGCCGGCGGCTTCCTTACGTTTTGAGCAGTCTCCCCATGACAAATTGGCATTTATCGAGGCTCTTCAGGAAGAGAAACACAAAGTGGTGATGGTGGGGGACGGATTGAATGATGCCGGAGCTTTAAAGCAAAGTCAGGTGGGTATTGCCGTCTCCGAAGAAGTCGGACGGTTTACCCCGGCCAGTGATATCATCCTTTCAGCGGACCGAGTCAAGGATCTGGATCGTTTGGTTGCTTTTTCCGGTGGTATGAACCGTGTGATTTGCACCGCATTCGGTATTTCCATTTTGTATAATGTTTTCGGAGTTGCCTTTGCAGCGCGCGGAATGTTGTCACCGTTGATTTGCGCGGTGCTGATGCCGCTGAGCAGTATCACCGTCGTTTCCTTTGCCTGCCTTGCCACGAGGTGGCAAGGCCGCAAAGCAGGCTTAATCAACAGCAAAATATGAGTGTCGTTTACGTTTTAATCATCGCTAGTCTTGTCGTTGCGGGAAGTTTTTTGGGTTGTTTCATCTGGGCCGTGAGATCGGGTCAGTACGAGGATACCTGCACGCCATCGATGAGGATTTTGAACGATGAAGAGCATACTGAAAATTTGGATCAATAAGAACTGGATAGCACATAAACAACAAAAATGAGTACTAATATAGAAACATTCAAATACGACAATCGCATCGTGCGAGCCTTCGCGATCGCTTCGGTGTTTTGGGGGTTGGTCGGAATGAGCGTGGGGCTTTTGGCCGCCATTCAGCTCTTCATGCCGGCCATGAATCTTGATTTGGCTTTTACGACTTTCGGTCGCATTCGTCCATTGCACACCAATGCCGTTATTTTTGCCTTTGTGGGGAATGGCATGTTCATGGGGATTTATTATTCGCTGCAGCGACTCTGCAAGGCGAGAATGTTCAGTGACAAATTAAGTTGGATCAATTTCTGGGGCTGGAATGCCATTATTGTCGGAGCCGCCTTGACCCTTCCCTTGGGAATTACGACCAGCAAGGAGTATGGGGAACTTGAATGGCCCATCGACATAGCCATCGCTTTGATCTGGGTGGTGTTCACCATCAACTTGATGGGAACGATCATCAAACGCCGTGAAAAGCACATGTATGTTGCGTTATGGTTTTACATCGCAACTGCGATTACGGTTGCCATTCTTCACATTTTCAATTCCCTGGAAATGCCGGCGAGCCTTACCAAGAGTTACAGTGTTTATGCCGGTGTGCAGGATGCGCTCGTGCAATGGTGGTATGCTCACAATGCGGTGGCATTCTTTTTGACCACTCCCTACCTGGGATTGATGTATTATTTCCTGCCTAAAGCGGCCAATCGTCCGGTGTTCTCCTATCGCTTGTCCATTATTCACTTCTGGGCCTTGATCTTTTTATACATTTGGGCCGGACCTCATCACTTGTTGTTCACCGCACTTCCAGATTGGGCTCAAACCCTCGGGATGGTATTCAGTGTGATGTTGGTGGCACCATCCTGGGGTGGAATGCTCAATGGTTTGTTAACCTTGCGCGGTGCCTGGGATAAGGTGCGTCAGGATCCCATGCTTAAATTCATGGTGGTTGCCGTAACTGCCTATGGTATGTCCACTCTCGAAGGGCCGATGATGTCGATCAAGAGTGTGAATTCCCTCTCACATTATACCGATTGGACAATTGCTCATGTCCATACAGGGGCTCTTGGGTGGAACGGCTTCCTGACCTTCAGCATGCTTTATTGGCTGTTCCCTAAAATGTATAATACCAAGCTTTGGTCCACCAAACTGGCCAACTACCATTTCTGGATCGGGTTGATCGGGATCGTGATTTACGTCGTGCCGATGTATTGGAGCGGTTTGACCCAGGGAATGATGTGGAAACAATTCACCGAAGAAGGTTTTATGGCCTATCCCAACTTCCTCGAAACGGTGACCCAATTGATCCCCATGTATCAAATGCGCGCGCTGGGTGGTATTATTTACCTGGTTGGAATGGTGCTCATGGTCGTGAATCTCTACAAGACCGCCAAATCAGGTGAACTTGAAGCAGACGTCGAAGCTCAGGCTCCTGCAATCAGTCAGCCATCTCATGAAGGACCACAAGATCCCTGGCATCATCGATGGATTGAATCCAAACCCATCCTGATGACGGTTTTCGCCATCATTGCCATCTCCATCGGGGGATTGGTGGAAATCATTCCGATGTATCTGATCAAAAGCAATGTTCCAACCATTTCAAGTGTGAAGCCTTATACTCCACTCGAAGTACTGGGGCGGGATATCTATATTCGTGAGGGATGTGTCGGGTGTCACTCGCAGATGATTCGGCCATTCCGATCTGAGACCGAACGATACGGAGAATACTCCAAGGCTGGGGAATTTGTTTATGATCACCCATTCTTGTGGGGATCCAAACGAACAGGTCCTGATCTCCATCGTATTGGTCAAAAATATCCAGATGCCTGGCATTACACGCATACCCTGGATCCGGAGACCACTTCCCCCGGTTCGATTATGCCCAAATATCCCTGGCTTTATACCCAGGAAATGGAAGTTGATTCGCTTCCGGCTAGGATAGGAGCGCTCCGAAAAGTGGGCGTGCCATATCCTGAAGGTGCAGAGGATACCGCAGCTCAGGAGCTTGAAGCCCAGGCTCTGCAGATTGTTGAAAACCTCAAAGAGGGAATGATTGACAACGCTGAGGCGGACAAGGAAATCATTGCCCTGATTGCGTATCTGCAACGACTGGGTACCGACATCAAAGCAGCTCCAGAAGCGGAGGTGGCACAATGATCAAAAACGTGTTACTGGATATCGGGGGCGTTGGAATATACGGCATCATTGCACTCAGCATTTTCTTCCTGTTTTTTGCAGGCATGCTGCTCTGGGTGATGCGGCTCAACAAGGGGTATCTTGCTGAGGCCGAAAGTATGCCGTTGGAACTGGATTTGAACGATAAAAATTCTGGAGAACAATCATGAGTGAAGAAAAAGATCCCTTATTGATCAATCACGAGGCGGATGGCATTAAGGAGTTGGATAATCAATTGCCTCGCTGGTGGGTATGGTTGTTCAATCTGACCATATTGTTCAGCATCATATACGTCCTGTATTACCACGTGTTGGGTATGGGGGCATCCAGTGCGGAAGCTTATGAAGCTGAAATGAAAATCGCCAATGAGCAGAAAGCGGCGGCTCTTGAGAAGTTTGCTTCTCAAATGGACACGATGGATCCTTCCACCGACACGGCGGTCCTGGCAGCAGGTGAAAAGACGTTCATTGTTTCTTGCTCACCTTGTCACGGTCCGCAGGGGCAAGGTTTGGTCGGATCCAATCTAACGGATGACTATTGGATTCATGGAGCAGAGTTCAAAGATAATCTGAGAATCATCTCCGACGGTGTGCCGGACAAAGGGATGATTGCCTGGAAGGAGTCGATGCAGCCAAATGAAATCTATGCGGTTGCGAGCTATATCTACACCCTCCGTGGCACCAACCCGCCCAATCCAAAAGCACCCGAAAATGAGATCACCACTCCCGCAGTGGACGCTTCCATGTTCGAGTGATTCAGCGGAAGGGTAACGACCGTTTATTATAAAATCAGAAGAGGCGGAACGAATTTTACCGTTCCGCCTCTTTGTTGTTAAATCTTATCAAGAAATCGGGTTAAGCCTGCTTCAGCCATTTCTGCAGAGTGGCCAGGTCGTTTTCAAGGGCATCGGTATTGGGTTTCAAACCGGCTTTTTGCAGGTACTCCACGTGCAGGGATATGGGGCCGTCAAAACCGGCAAGACGGTTTGAAGTGAAAAAGCGATCATCTACCCAACCTTCACCCAGAGGCACGTTGACGATTCTGCCGTTCTCCCAGCGAAAATCTTTCACATAAACAGCTCCGACATGAGGCTGGATGACGTTCCAATAAACCGGCCAGCTCATACCGCCTTCCGCTTTGGCATGTCGAATGTCAAATCCCACTGCCATTTGTTCCCTGGGTATATCTTCCAGGAGTTCTTTTAAATCCCAAATAGTTCCCCCCAGGTAGCGGTCTCCCGCATGGTTCTGGTAAATGGCCTGCATGCCCAACTCTTTATTGAGTGCGGCAAGTTCTTTGGCAATCGACTTAAAATTGGCAATCTGATCCACCACAGGTTTTTTCAGATCGTATCGGTAATAGGCCATTCGATAACGTTTTACTCCCAACTTGGACGCCAGTCTCAGGGTTTTTTCAGAGATTGGATCATCTGCTCGATTGATGCCCGAGGCCATGATGGTCATGTCCACTTTGTTGGCCTTGAGGGCATGCATGAGTTTGGGTAAATCCTCCTCCACCCGGTTAGGAGGGACGTGTCCACCCGGTCGAACCGTGCCTTCGATACCATCGAATCCAAGTCTCTTGATCGTAGAGGCAAGCTCTTCAAATGACATTTTCTGGAGAAACTTCACAAAGGCGCAAATGGGATGCTTCTGATGCATCGCCTGGCCTGTTAGTTTAAAAGGCAAGAGGCTGGCACTCGCTGCGAGGCCTGATTTGATCACAAAATCTCGTCTATTGATATTTTTCATAGTCCATCCGGGTTTGGGGCAGGTTAATCCAGTGAGTTGAATCTTCCAAGTTGATTGTACCGGACTTAATGAGCACAGTTTTACAAAAAAAACTAGCGAGAGTCGTTCTGTCTGCGCATGATGGGGTTTGTTAGGTTTGAAGTGTAAATCATGAAGGCTAAGATCATAATCACTCCCAAGAAAGCTGTCCTAGATCCCCAGGGCCAGGCCGTGCTCAATGCGTTGGAGCACATGGGTTACGATGGGGTGCAGGATGTGCACGTAGGTCGGTTTCTGGAACTGGAACTCTCCGGCGACAAAGCGTCCATGGAATCTCGGATTGAGGAGGCATGCCACCGGTTTTTGTCCAATCCAGTCATCGAAGATTATCGTGTCGAATGGGAGGATTGATCTTATTTCCTCTTTTTCCATGTCTTACAACGTAGCAATAACTGATTTATTTCTCTTTCAAAGATGACTCAGGCCGAATCAAGCACCGTTTCAGAAACATCCGCGGACCAGCCCTCAGACCAGCAATTTTCCTTTGGGGTACTCCAGTTTCCAGGTTCCAACAGTGACCAGGATTGCGTCAATGCCATCGAGGTCATGGGGCATGAAGCCCATTATGTCTGGCATAAGGAAGAAAGCCTTGGTCATCTTGATGCGGTTTTGGTGCCGGGTGGATTTTCATATGGAGACTACCTGCGCGCCGGTGCCATCGCCAGGTTCAGTCCGGTGATGCAGGCGTTGATTGATTTTGCAAACAAGGGCGGATTGGTGCTTGGTATCTGTAATGGATTTCAAATCCTCTGTGAAGCGGGCCTTTTGCCTGGAGCACTGATCAGGAATCGGTCACTTCAGTTTCGCTCCGAATTTGTTCATCTTGGCACCATCAATCATGATACCCCCTTTACCCGTGCGATTCCAAAAAACCAGTTGATGCGTGTTCCTGTTGCGCATGGCGAGGGTTGCTATTTTGCGGACGAAGAAACGCTGGCAGCAATGGAATCTAGGGGGCAAATTCTTTGGCAATATACCACCTCTCAGGGGGGCAAGGAAGACCATGCGAATCCGAATGGATCGGTGCGAGGAATCGCAGGAGTCTGTAACGAAGCCAGGAATGTGGCTGCCTTGATGCCTCACCCGGAGCGTGCTTGCGAAGAGGCAATTGGCAGTGCCGATGGTCAATGGATCTTTCGCAGCCTGATAGAGCATTTGTCCGCATCCAGGTGAAACCCGTAGTGATTCAGCTCGCAATTCATTATCATACTCATTCAGTCATAAAATTTTATCAGCATGTCCGAACCCAAAATCACACCTGAACTGATCCGGCAACACAATCTCACCGAGGAAGAATATCAGCTCATACTCAAACAGCTTGGTCGAGAACCAAACTTCACGGAGCTGGGGATTTTTTCAGTCATGTGGAGTGAACACTGCTCTTACAAGAACACCCGCCCGTTATTGAAAGGATTTCCGACCCGTTCAGCAAAGGTCCTCGTTCCGGCGGGGGAAGAAAACGCGGGGATCATCGACATTGGTGACGGGTTGGCGGTTGCTTTCAAAATCGAATCTCACAATCACCCCAGTGCCGTGGAGCCTTTCCAGGGGGCCACCACCGGAGTGGGGGGGATCATTCGTGACATATTCACCATGGGGGCTCGACCAATCTGCGCTGTGAACTCCCTTCGTTTTGGAAAATTGGATTCAGCCGAAGTTCGCCGTTTGTTTCGCGGAGTCGTGGCTGGGATTGGGCATTATGGGAATTGCTTCGGCATTCCTACGGTTGCTGGTGAAGTTTACTTTGACGAGAGCTATGAAGGAAATCCTCTGGTCAATGCGTTCAGCCTCGGAGTGCTACGGCATGAACAAATCGCTCGGGGTGCCGCCAAAGGTATTGGGAATCCTGTGTTTTACGTTGGACCCGCAACGGGCCGCGATGGACTGGCTGGAGCTGCTTTTGCTTCTCAGGATTTGACCGAAGAATCTGCCGAACAGCAGCGGGGAGCCGTTCAAGTGGGGGACCCGTTCATGGAAAAACTTTGCATGGAAGCCTGTCTTGAGCTTCTCGCCACCGGGGCTGTGGCCGGAATTCAGGATATGGGTGCCGCGGGTTTGACTTGTTCAACCTGCGAAACAGCGGCGCGAGGAGGTACTGGGATTGAAATCGAACTCGACAAGGTTCCCCAGCGAGGACCTGGGATGAGCCCTTACGAAATCATGCTCAGCGAATCACAGGAACGTATGCTGATCATCGTTCACAAGGGACGTGAAGATGAAGTCAAACGGATCTTTGATAAATGGGATTTACCATGGGCTGAAATCGGGTTTGTCACCGACACTGGACAAATGGTGGTCAAACATCATGGAGAAATCGTGGCGGACCTGCCAGCTGCCAAATTGGCAGATGAGGCACCGATCTATCATCGGGAAGCAGCCGAGCCTGCATATTTGAAAGAAACCCGTCATCTGGATCTTGATTCCATTCCAGACACCACAGACGTAGTTGGCGATCTCAAAGCACTGTTAGCCTGGCCTTCCATTGCGTCCAAAAACTGGGTCTATCGACAATACGATTATACCGTGCGTAACGGCACCATGGTGCATCCTGGTTCTGATGCGGCTGTGATCCGGGTTAAACCGGATTCTTTACCGGTCCTGAAAGAGGATTCGCCCAATCGCGATGTTGTGGCTCCCGAGAAATATCTTGCCATGTCCGTGGACGGAAATGGCGCTTATGTTTATTTGGATCCTTACGAAGGAGGCAAGATCGCGGTGGCGGAGGCTGCACGTAATCTGGCCTGCTCAGGTGCAGTTCCTCTGGGTACGACAGATAATCTCAACTTCGGAAATCCTCATCACCCTGAACTTTTCTGGCAATTGAAGGAGGCTGTGCGTGGCTTGGCGGATGCTTGTCATCATTTCGATGCTCCGGTGACCGGCGGTAATGTGAGTCTCTACAATCAGAATCCCAAAGGTGCCATTGATCCCACACCTACCGTAGCGATGGTTGGTTTGATTGAAGATCCTTCACACATCACGACTCAATGGTTCAAGCAGGAAGGAGATGTGATCCTTCTGATCGGTGCTCCTGTCGACAGCCAGGACACGCATCAGGGCCTGGGTGGTTCGGCTTACCTCAAGATTCAGCATGATCTCAAGAAAGGATTGCCCCCTCGGTGTGATCTCGCCAAAGAGAAAACCATTCATGACGCCCTTCGCGGTTGGATCGCTCAGGGAGCTGTCAGGAGCGCTCATGATTGCAGCGAGGGAGGACTTGCGGTTACCCTTGCCGAATGTTGCATATCAGGCGAAACGGCCAGGCATACACCGCATTTGCTCGGTGCGGAAATCCAGCTGAAACGTTCAGGTAAAAACCGCCTGGATGCTTTGTTATTTGGAGAATTTCAGGGTCGGATCGTGGTCTCCGTTCCTTCCGTCTTCGTAGGGAAGATAACCAGTCAGGCAGAACTGCTGGAGATACCAGTTGAAAAAATTGGCACTGTTGGTGGCAATTCCCTCTCCATCCAGGTCAATGACGAGCGTCATGAATGGAACCTTACCGAACTTCACGATCTTTGGTTTAATGCCATCGATCGCATCATGGAATCCTGAGGTAAAAAAACAAAGCGGGTCTTGGTGTACACACGGTTATTTCTAACACCAAAACCCGCTGTCTTCGCACTCGCGGAGACAGTGGTTTTTTAGCGATTCTCAGGCCATATTCAAAGAGAAAATTTAAAAAATTTGAATTTCTTGCTTTTTTTGCTCCAGGTTTCGTTTTTTCTGAATTCATGGATTGTTTTAACTGTTTCTCCATCAGTTTGTAACATGATTTGATGGTTTATTTGAATCCGCTGCTCGCCTGGCACTTTAATGATGGAAACGCTCAAATTGAATTCTTAGTATAACGATAAAGCTATTTCAGTTTCTTTCTATTCAAAAAAATCAATGAGCCTCCAGCCAGTGTTTGCCGAATCCCATTTCTACTTCAATCGGCACTTCAAGGGGGAGGGCGTTGATCATCAATTCCCGGACGATGGGTGCCACTTCTTCCTTTTCGCTTTCTTTGAGATCGAAAACCAGTTCGTCATGGACTTGTAGAACGAGCTTGGATTCCAGTGAACGTTTTTCCATGGCATTCCAAATGGCCGACATGGCCAGTTTGATCATGTCCGCAGCCGTTCCCTGGATAGGGGCATTGATGGCATTGCGCTCCGCCATACTGCGAATCGTTCCGTTGGCAGATTTCACGTCAGGCAGATATCTTCTTCGACCCGTCAACGTCTCGACATAGCCCTTTTCCCTGGCAGATTCCAGAGTTTGATCCATGTAATCTTTAATACTTGGGAAACTGGTAAAATAATGCTCGATAATCTCCGCGGCTTCTTTGCGAGGGATGCCCAGTCTTTGGGATAAACCAAAGGCGGAAATACCATACATGACCCCAAAATTAACGGTCTTGGCTCGACGACGCATGTCGGATGTCACATCGGACAGGTCTACTTTATATACATGTGCGGCGGTGGCTGCATGAATGTCTTCTCCGCTATCAAAAGCAGCTTTCATGGCTGGATCCCCACTGATGGATGCCATGATCCTCAGTTCGATTTGGGAATAATCTGCAGACAACAAGGTGAATCCATCTCCTCGGGGGACAAAAGCCCGACGGATCTCCTGTCCCAATTCTCGTCGGATCGGAATATTTTGAAGGTTTGGGTTTTGTGAGTTCAGTCGTCCTGTGGCTGTGGCGGCTTGATGGAAAGTCGTGTGGATGCGTCCCGTTTTTTCAAAGATACTTTGAGGCAATGCTTCGGCGTAGGTGCTGCGTAATTTGGTGACGGCACGATACTCCAGAATTTTGCGAACGATTTCATGTTCACTGGACAAAGTTTGCAGCACATTTTCATTGGTGGCGTATTGTCCTGTCTTGGTCTTCTTTGGTTTTTCGACCAATTTAAGTTTTTCAAAAAGTACCTCTCCAAGTTGTTTTGGAGAGGCGATGTTGAATTCCGTTCCAGCCATCGAATGAATTTGTTTTTCCAGATCGTTTTTCAGGTCCAGTAGTTGGGCTGAGAATTTGACCATGGAATCGGTATCGAGGCGGATGCCTTCATATTCCATGGAAACCAACACGGGAAGCAGTGGCATTTCAATTTCATGGAAGACTCGCCTTTGCCCCTGTTGTTCAATCTGTGGTTTTAGCTTCTGAAACAGTTGCCACGTGATGTCTGCATCCTCTGCAGCATATTCTGCCAACGACTCCAGAGGGACATCTTTCATGGAAAGTTGGTCTTTCCCCTTTGGACCGATGAGTGATTCGATGGAGACCGGAGTGTAACCCAGGTGCGCTTCGGCCATGACATCCATTCCGTTTTTCTGTCCAGGTTTCACCAGACTGTGGAGAATCATGGTATCAATCACTGGACCCTTGACTTGGTATCCATTCCAGAGCAGCACGCTCAGATCGTATTTCAGATTGTGTCCTACTTTTCCGATTTTGGTATTGGTGAGCAGTGGAGTCAGTTTTCTTTTGATGACCGATTCTGGAAGCGTTCCTTCTCCTTGTGTTGGAAGATAGCAGGCTTTGCCAGATTCACAGCAAAAGGAAAATCCGATCAATTCCACGGTTTTGGGATCCAGACCGGTGGTTTCTGTATCCAGACAAAACCACTCCTGATCACTCAACTTTTCAACCCAGGAATCCAGTTCGGTCTCCGTTAGGATGCAGGAATACTCGTGCGGAACATCTTTAATGGTCCTTAGCTGGGCGCCATCTGCTGAGTTCGCCGAATTTTCGGTTTCATTATTTTGTGCAGGTGAAAAATCCAGTTCAACTTGGGCTTGATTCTTGTTTGATTTTTCAGGTGATTCAAAACCGCGTCCTGCCTTGAAGGATTGTCCGAAAAGGCGTTTGCCCAGAGTGTTGAATTCCCATTCAATAATCAGCGGCTTGAGGATCTCTTCATTGGGTTCTGTGAGTTCGATCGATGCCTCATCCAAGGTCAATGGCACCTGGACATCTATGGTGGCCAGTTTTTTACTCAGCAACGCCTGGTCACGGTGAGTGACCAGTTTTTCGCCAAGTTTACCTTTGATGCCGGCTGCATTCTCAAGGAGGTTTTCAATCGACTGATGTTCCTTGATGAGTTTGATGGCGGTTTTTTCACCGACACCAGGTACGCCAGGAATGTTGTCCGAAGCATCCCCCCAAAGTCCGAGGATATCGATCACTTGTTCAGGTTTTTCAATTTGCCAGCGTTTGCAGGTTTCTTCGACTCCTTCGATTTCGGGTGCACCCCCTTTGCGTCCTGGCTTGAACAAATAAATGTTGGGTGTGACGAGTTGGGAAAAATCCTTGTCGGGTGTGACCATGTAAGTGGTGAAACCTTTGGATTCAGCCTGACGTGCCAGGGTTCCGATGATGTCATCCGCTTCATAACCATCCATCTTGATCAAGGGGATGTTCATGGCTTCGCAAAGTCGGTGGATTTCCGGGATTGCCAGAACCAGGTCTTCAGGCATGGCTTCTCTTTGGGCTTTATATGCCGGAAAAATCTTGTGTCTTTCAGTCGGTGCAGCGGTGTCAAGTGCCACTGCCAAATGAGAGGGTTGACGGTTTTCCTTCAGGTCGAGCAGCACATTCATGAATCCGTAAACAGCCGAGGTGTTCACTCCTTTGGAAGTTCGGATTGGGTTGGATATAAAGGCAAAATGCGCTCGATACAATAAGGCCATTCCATCCAACAAATACAATGTCTTGCTCATGACCGAGGTTGTAACCCTTCTGGATCATGATTCAAAGGAATTAACAGGCCGCAGTTCTTTCAATTGCTTGCTTATTCAGTGCAAAAGTTCACATGATCCATCCCGATAACGAGTTCAAGGTTTCCAGGCCTTTTCCTTGTTGTCATACCATAACCTCATCGTAGAGCCCGATGGATTGGAGTTCGAGTCTGGTGCTTTTTTCACCGGAATTTTTCCTTCCAGGCCATCCTGGATCTCCCATTGGCGATCCAATCTCCATTCCTTGCTGTCGGAATAAGTCGGAAAGGATCGGTAAATTTTATTTCCGACCAGGGTTATCGTATCATGCCCCATATAACCTTGAACCGAGGCATCCAGTGACATCAGGATCTGATCAATGACAAATCCCTTGCCCTGACTTAGGAGCAGGGTCAACTCTGCATAGCTACCGGATCCAGAGGACCTGATCACGAACATGACATCCTCGATGCCGTCATCATTGAGATCCGAGATCCAGGCTGATTCCACTGAGCCGTCTCTGGGAATGCCTGATTCATGATAATGATGGGATTCCATGGTAACCTCAAAAGTCCCTATGGAATGAGCTTCTCCGTCTGGAATGGAAATGATCATTTCCCTGGGGGTGTTCGTTACATGTAAACTGGAACCAGGGTGGAGTGCCGAAAGATCGACTTTGATCGGAATTTGCGTGGGCTTTGTTTTTTGATTCTGAACATGATTTATCAAAAAAAACATCCCAGCAGAAACGGTGGAAAGAATCATCAGCAGTCCTAATTTTTTTGCGGAACTGGATGGATATTTTTCGATCTTCGTCATTGGAAAATACGAGAGTTCATATTTCGCCTCATCTGAATTTTTACCCCTGTAGTCAGCTACGATATTTCCTGGTCTGGGTCTTTAGGCTTCGGTGCTTTTCGTGGGTAAAGCAGCGCAACCAATGCCATGTAAAGCCCCGCAGTCAGATAGGATCCTACCGACCAAATCCACGATGAATGTAGTCTGTAGAGATAAATATTCTCTGCGACATCGGTCGTCCCAACCTTGATCAGGAGCCAGGCATTGAGCAAACCGAGCATAATCGTCATGAAACTGGCTGTGATCAGATTGGCGCGTGTTGGATCTTTATGCCAGCAATGTAACCACCAAAGGGAATTGGCACTCAGGATCAATCCTATAGATCCAAAACGAGGCAACAGGAATTCATTTACTTTTGGTGTCCAAAATCCAACCGCAGAAACGATCAGTCCTCCTAACATCACGAAGGCGATGAAATAGACCCCCAAATTTAAAAACCAAATTCCGCTGTTGAATGAACCTTTGATCCTGTGCTGGATAGACTTTGGTGGATCATCTGTCAACACTGATAAGGCCGAATTCGTGGGATATCAAATGAGAACCTGCCTGGCAGAACTCATAATAGGTTGGTGTTCCTATCGAGAATTCTTTTAAGATTTTGCCGGTCTGAGGTTCAAAATGGATACACATCATATCAGGATCGCTCCGGTCAATATAATAAAAACGCAGCCCCACAAACCGTTGCAAAGTTGGGCAAAAACCAACTTTTAAAAAGTGATAACCTGGCGAAGGATCAGATTCCCATAGCATTTCGAGGCTATTGATGTCGAAACACCTCAGACCTTGAGTGGATTCTGAAATCAAGACAGCGGTTTTTGAAAAGCAGGCACTGAGTAATCCAAAGGAAAGTCTCTCTATTTTGCCAAGAATCGTGCCATATGGTCGATGCAATTCAAATGAATCTCCACTAGCCAGAACAGTCCGGTCAAATGGACTGTGGGTCATTATTTTGATTCCCCTTGTTTTTGTAATTGTCTTTCCTGTTTGTGAACAAAGGACATGGCCTGCACCTTCGCGACCACAGAACACTGCATCTTCAAATGGGAATGTCGAGACGGATTGTATTTTCTTGAGATCTTTCCTTCGCCAGATTTCTTGCCCGTCGCGCATGGAGTAAGCCCCCATACCGTGGACTCTATAACATCCAACAAAGCAAGTTTGCTTTTTACTATCAATGGCAAGCCTATCTCCTCCTGAATCGTAATGCACGTTGAAGGTTTGTTTGTTCACCGGGTTGCTGATTCTTTGGAGGGTCAGATGACCATTGCCATTTTTTCCCCTTATTTCGCGTGTAACACCTACCAATTTACCGTCAAATTCTGTTGAAATATTCATGCTCGTATTTGATGAGCGACTTGCGAAACGCACTTTTCTCTCGATTGTAAGTAAAATTTTTCAAGTCTCGCCTTAGTTTCCAATGCTTTCATAAAGGAGTAGAAAATTCGTAACGACCATTCAATGTATTTCCCAAGGTAAACCAGATTTGATTATTACTGGTAACATTTTTGGCTGAAGGTTCTCCTGATAAGCATTGCGTTTGGTCTGATAAAAATTGATTCATACAGTGCTTTTTCGCGGTAGCTTTCGTTGGCTTACTGGCATATGCTTCACCTTTATGGCAGTCCCGGATCTTCTTTACTTCACCGGATTATGATGCCATACAAGTAGGTATCCATGAAGTGGGTAACTCGGAACAAAGCGGTTCATGCTTTTACGTTGATTGAATTACTGGTCGTGATTGCGATCATCGCGATTCTTGCTGGATTGCTGCTGCCTGCACTGGGGAAGGCCAAGTCTAATGCGCATCAGGTTCGTTGCCTCTCGAACATGAATCAATGTCTGCTGGCAACTCAGATGTATATCGACGACCATGAAGATGCACTCCCTTCTGGATTCGTTCATTATAGTGATGCCCGTAATGTCAATTACGTACGTTTACTGAACCCTTACCTGAAATCCTGGTTCTTTTGTCCTGCCGGTAAGGTGAAGCGATATTCCAAAGAAGCAGTCATTCGTAATACTGCGATTGTTGGCATCGCCTGTGATCCTGATACTGTCAAGAAGCAACGCAAATTACTGGCATTATTCGTATGGAATACCAAAGCTCGTCCAACGGATGATGAAGAATCCATTTTCAAGGTGAAGACGACTCGATTTCGGCAACCAAGCACTGCCTTGCCTTACTCCGATGGAGGATATGACTGGACGCGTGGATGGGAACAAAAGGTACCACCGGATCATGGTTTGGATGCGATTTGGACTCCACTGGAGGAGAGATTTGGTCTTAGCTTTGATCGTAAAATCCAGGTGCCATTTTTTCATCAGAAAAAAATTCATTCCGGTGGGAGTAACAACGGACTTCTGGACGGGCACGCCGAGTGGGTTCACGAACGTGAGATGTGGGAAACCAACCACTCTGGAAGTGTCATTCATCCATTTTGGTATCCGGAGTGATTGAGCAATGATGCCGCCCCAAATGTTTCGGGTTTAAAAATTGAACTTAAATAGGTAGTTGGAAGTCAAAGGCCTACATGGCACAAAAGGGAGTAAATCGTGTTAAAGGTGTGGAACTAGGTCGAGCGGAAGGAAAAGTACATGAAGTATGCCGATAGATGGCTATTAAGCAGATATTTTTCAAAGGTTCTGGCATTAGTTGTTGGAATCCATATTGCATTTTTTGCTGAAAATGATGCTTTTGCTCAACGCTCATCCAAGGGCGACATTTCTTCGCTCGGATTCAATGGTGAGAGAGATATTATCACCAACGAAGAGTTGTTAATGCCCCCAACCTATAACAGGGTCATAGCTTTTGCCAAGGAAGTGGATGAGGAGTATTCATCAATCTTTCATAGAATTGGTTTAAATCCAGAACAGATAAAAATATTCAAGATAGCAGTGGTTAATCTTCTGCGCCTTGCTATTGACGATGGCGATTACCGTCAAGCTTTCTTGGATAAACGAAAAGAATACGACGATACCGTGCGAGCATTGGTTGGTAAAAATAAGATATCTCTTTTCGAAGAACATCCTTTGACAAAAAGAATCTCGAATAAGGTCGATGCTTCTTTGTGGGCTGCTACCAGAGATGCCGAATATGAAAAAGTCTATACTGAATGGAACATACCACCCCACGAAATTCAAATTTTAAAAAACCAACGTCCTTATCTGGAGTTCATGGCTCTACCGCTCCAAAGTCAGCGTGAAAAATTAATCCAAGCCAGGTCTGATTACTTGAAATTTTTGCAAGATTTAGTTGGCCCCAAAAATTTTAATTTGTATCGAAGGTGGGAATTAAATAAGCCAGCAAAGCGCACATTCAATGATTTTAAAAAACGTAATCCCAATCTTCCGCTGGCGGTGTTGAGTAAATACGAAAGTACAATTATAGATATGTTTCGGGAATCTAAAATTATCACCTCCCGAACATGGCACGGTCCATTTGATGTGCTTCCTAGTCCAATGGTAGGTAGGCGAATGGTCGGGTTAGGCGCACAAGCAAAACTTAAGGAATTTCTTGATGCTGAAAATTTGTTCAATTCCCTGATTCCTCATTACTCTATTCCAACTGCATTGATCAACGAGTTGAACTCCTTTTTCATAGAGGAAAGAAATAAAATCCAACAAGTGATCTTGATAGGTAGCGAATCAGACGAAGCTGCCACTGAGAGGAGAAACAGCATTATAGAAGAAATCACAGGCAATGCGAAAATATTGCTTGAGAAGAATCAAAACCAATTAGAAACAGATTGAATGGTTTGAACGTAAGGCAGGGGAAGTAATAAAAGATGACACTTTTTGGAAAAGTAATATTTGTCGCAGCCTGCCTCCTTGGGCTCGTCGGTGTGTGCTTGTTCTACAGTGGTATCAGTCGTATGAAAATCGCCGGTGTCCCGCCGTTTAATGATGGCCTCTACACGGCGGTATGGACCATTCCATCTCCTTCCAACGGAATCCTCAAGTGGTGCGACCTAGTTTATGGGCGATTGGTGGTCATCGGTTCCTTGATTTTATTACCAGGATTTGCTGGGTGGATTGCTTCAAAAAATCAGTTGTATGCTGCATCCTTCTTTTTGGTGATAACCTGGGCAATCATTTGCGGGTTTTTCGGAATTTGGACCTGGATATTCAGCCTGTTCATTTGAACGAACCTTTTTGTTTTTGCCCATTAGCCAAACGACATTGAGTTTCGGCTTTACAGAAGATCGTTCACATCGAGATCCAGGAGAAACGGTACTCCACCATCCCTTTGGATTGTGGGGGGCTAGGCCATTCGTGATGACTTCAACACGGTGGCAGTGTTAGCGGGTCTGTGGCAATCGCCTCGTCCTTCATTTCAACATCTTTTTGTGACCAAATAGCGTGGGTGGATTACGACTTAAAATTTCTCACTTCCCGCTTGAATTTGGGGATCGATCTCGGTTCATTTGTTCGCGTATATGAGTCTGAAAACTATTGTGATGTCGCTACTCGCCACCGCCTCCATCGCCGCGAACGCTCAGTTCGAACGGTTTGAGCTCAACTACAATGGAGAGGTCTTGTCAGGTAGTCTATTCTCGCTGGAGCCCCGCGTGGGGGAGTTTTCCACTTTCGTGGATGGAACCTACACGCGCATGATTTGGGCCGACTTTGGAGATGGATATGAAGAGGTTTATAGCAGTGTCAAGGATTTGACCGGATTGCCGGGAACAGCAGGAGATTTCCACGTAGCCGCCGGGGGTGGAGATGTGTTCCTGGTGGACGCGATGAAAACGGAATTGGGTAATCGGGGCGAGGGTGCGATCTTCAAACTAACTCCCACCGGTTTCACCCAGTATGCGCCCTTGGCCACAGAGGCCTTGGGACAGGGAGCGGAAGGAAAGTTTTACTATTCTTTTCCGGCTGCTGCGGATAATGGAACCGTGGCGATGATCGGATACGACAATCGTTTTCCCCATTTCATCGTCTTGGCAACAGAAGGCGATATTCGCATCATCGCGCAGGAAAGCGTGACTCCTTACCCCGGCGGAGGGAATTTTGCGCAATTCGGAGCGGCATTGCTCATCTCACCGGACGCTTCAAAAATCGTGTTTCGAGGGGAATCAACCACCGGTGCCAACGGCATTTTCCTTTGGACCGAGGAAGGCATTGAAAAAATCGCGGACAGTACCATGACGATACCAGGAACGGATCAATCGTTCAATCGGTTCATCGATTCCTCCATTGAGGCCAGGATCACGGACGACGGCTCGGTTTTCCTGAGGAATCTTGAACCTCGTGCTGTCGTCGCTTATCAGAACGGCCAATTGTCCACTTTGCTGTCCTTGGGTGATGCGGTTGAGGGAGTGCCTGTTGAAGGTATAACGGAGTTTGATCTGGCTCCCGACGGATCCATTTTCATTGCGGATTTCACCCGGGCACTTCGTTACCAAGCGGGGCAATGGAGTGTGTTTCAGCCCATGGGCAATTTTGAGACTTCCGATGGCAAGAGACTTCAGGGTTCCTATTTTGTGGGACCTGACGGCCTGTATTTCACGGGATCGTTTTTTGATTTAGAACTTAGGAAGAATTTTATTTCGCTTTACCGTCGCGAATATGATGAAGGTCCGCTGACGCGCGTTCTCGATTTGAACGAAGCTGTATTTGGAGTACCCTACACTGGCGGATCAATCAATGTGATGACAGACGATGAAGTGGTCTTTCGCACCTCCCAAGGTATCTTCATAGGTTCCACGGATGTGTTCAATGCAGATCCCTCCACGCCGGATCCGATTGGTTTGCCGGAAAATTTTCTGGCAGCCATCGCCAATCTGCCCCCCGAACTATCCGGCCCATTGCAAGATGCCGATTTGGACGGCATCAGCAATCTGGCGGAATACATCCTCGGACGCCAATTGAACGTTCTAGAACTCGAAGGCTTCGCGAGCGATATTCAAATCAAGACAGGCGAGTCGTTGGGGATTGCGGGAGACACTCGGGCTTATCTGACCTTTGATGTGCGGATCCGTACCTCCATTGCCGATGCGGAAATATCATTTCAATACAACACCGATCTTTCGTTGCTTGGCGATCAAGTTTCCGCCGCCGTCGAGGTCGGTAGCCCTCTGATCAATGGCGACTTTGAGACTCGAAAATTTCGCAGTCCTATTCCGGTGGATGAGAGCGTCTCGGGATTCCTTGGCATGGTGGTCCAGCTGAATGAGTAGGCTGGATCGTGTGTCAATGACGTCCAAAACTCTTCATTTGCAACCCCCGGCCCCGGCCGGGGTTTTCCTTTGTTCGCTTCCTGCCTGCGATTGGCTACGACCGCCAACCCTTGTTTTTGGACTGACCATTATGAGCATTCAGACCATTAACTAAAATGGGGTAATCAGCCAAGGCGTCAGGTTTAAATGCAATAAAATGAGAAGTCTATTTTTTCGATTACCAATGGGTGGCTAAATATCGAAGCGGCCCCTTATGCGCAGCAATCAGGGGGCAGGTGAGTGATCGACTCCATGCAACTCGTTTTGCAGGTTCGCTGCCTATCCGGACAATCACTTCCCTTGGATTGAGAGGGATTGCCCGGTGGATTTTGGTAGATCAATCTTCCGTGATTCAGCTTGTTGGAGGCATCCAGGTCAGCGATGAGTGGTGAAGGGAAATCAGCGCTTTGCCATTGAGCTTGTGGTAGGCGAAAGTGTAGTCAGCCCGGGTCGCCTTCCCCTCTGCATTAACAAACGTATAGTGTCCCATGTCCTTGTAACCCAATCCTCCCGCTTTTATGATAGGCCCAACGGCACTCTGAAATTCCACGTGCTTCCAACCGTGGTTCAAGAAGCCTCCGTCATGCGGATAGTCCGGGTTGCCGCCCACGAAATAGGAACGCGCACCCGCCTCATCTAAACGAATCACGTCGGCCAATGTGGGCTTGAACAACAATGGTTCATCAGGCGTGCCAAAATCGTAAAGCGAGAGAAGTCTCTCGACGTCCTGGTCGATCACTGCCTGGGTCCATGCTCGCTGCGCTGCAACGACCTCAGCCTTAGTCATTTTCTCGAAATTTCTCATAACAGCTTCAATATTGAATCAAGGGAGGATATCTCTATTGTTGATTGAGAGTCAACCATCCGTCTGAATTCGCTGACCTGTTCGGACTGACAAACGTTTTACCTGACACATATGGCTGCCGGTCTGTTGATTTGATCTCATCCGAACTTTCAACTGCTTTACATTGGAATCACTTCAGAAACTTCATTTTTTTGTTAGCTTTCCCTTTTCCAAAACGGGGCAACAGGGTTGGCTCGATCTACCAGTTTACCCCTAACAACACCTATCATGGAAAGATTGATCTAAACCAAGCATTCCTCCACTATAAAACACCTGAAAACGAATTCCCTCATGACAAACCAGCAATAACCCAATAGATCGATGAACCGGGTATATGACGTCATTGTAGTAGGAGGAGGTGGCAGTGGACTTGCGGCGGCCGCTCGATGTGCCGAATTGGGATTATCAGTGGTCGTGCTTGAGAAACAATCTAAACCTGGAGGCACGACCGGCATTGCCGTTGGATCCTTCACCGCTAATCAAAGCACTTATCAACAGCGTGATGGTGTAAAAGATTCATTGGATGATCACGCACAAGATGCGAGCAAATTTGCACCTTCTTCTATTGAAAGGAAAAATAATGATCATTTACGGCGATATTTCTTAAGTGAAAGTGCACGCACTCTGGACTGGCTTAACCAACTCGGATTGGTTTTCCATGGCCCTTCTCCTGAGCCCCCGAATCGAGTGCCGCGCATGCATAATGTCGTCCCGAACGCCAAATCGTATATTGCCGCTTTGCATTCCAGGCTGATCCAAAAGGGTGGAACACTCTTGTGCTATACAAGCGTCACCCAACTCGTAAAAGAAGAAGATCGTGTCATGGGTGTTGTCGCTGAAAACGATCAAGGATCTCAAACTTACCGAGCCAGGCTTGGGGTTGTTTTAGCAGCGGGTGATTATGCCAACTCACACTCCATGATTGAACGATTCAAAGGATCTAAATTTGCCGCCATCGATGGTATTAATCCAAATGCCAAGGGGGATGGGCATCGCCTCGCTGAAAATATCGGAGCAAATCTTCTGAACATGGATATCACCTATGGACCTGAACTTCGATTCATCCCTCCCGCTACCCGTCGAGATCATGCCTCCCAACTCCTACCTGCCAGTGGATGGATCGCACAAATTGCTGGCAAGCTGTTGCCCTATGTCCCCAAAGCCTGGATCGCGGCTTACATCAAGCGACTCCTGGTGACTTGGCAACACCCGGAGAACAGTTTATTTGAGCAAGGGGCCATATTGATCAATCGGAAGGGAGAACGTTTTTGTGAGGAAGTTCAATGGCCTGAGCGCGAAATAGCAGTGGCGCAGCAACCTCGTAAGGATGCGTTCATATTGCTTGATGAGCGATTGATTCAACAATTCGGTACATGGCCACATTTCATTTCCACCGCACCTGAAATAGCATATGCCTATGTGGAGGACTACCTGCGCCTTCGTCCTGATGTGGCGGTCAAAGCGGATTCAATACAATCTTTGGGAAGTAAAAAAGACATCCCCTCAAGTGCGCTTCAGCAAACGGTGAACCAATACAATCAGGATCGTTCCGCGAAAAGGCAATCCATACTCGAAGGCAACGAGTGGGTATTGCTAGGACCAGTCCGAGCGTATTTCACCACCACTGAAGGAGGGGCTGCGATTGACCGAGATCTCCGTGTGCTCGACACCCAAAACCGTCCCATAAAAGGCCTTTATGCTATCGGTCAGAATGGACTCGGTGGGCAAATTCTATGGGGTCATGGCCTTCATATCGCTTGGGCCATTACCAGCGGCCGACTTGTGGCTGAAGGATTGGCGAAGCAATATTGAATCTAAAGTAAGCTAAAGGGACAGGACTAAATGCAGTGTTGCCCAAAGTCCCATTGAGACAATCGATGGGCGCTGCTCCCAAGTTGTTGGGAGTTTTAATTCTGCTGCTGACCTTTGACTCAGGCCACGTGAGTTCAGACAGTGAGAATACTTTTGAACTCGGCGCTGTCGAATGCCTTCAGCATTTGGGTGCGGACATTGCCATCGGCGACCAATTCCGCGAGGCAGCGAAGGACCTTGCCTTCCCTGTCTGAACGAATGATCAGCACGCCGTCGTAGGAACCGACAGTCCAGTACTGACCTTCTATGGTAACGCCTGCTTCCTTTGCGGCGGCATCAAATATTTCCGCGCGCTGGGTGGATTGAGCAATGTCCTTGGCACCCTGATCGGTGAATCGGATAAGAGCAATATAACGGTGCATAATATTGATGACTGGTTTTCAACCTGATTGAGGTATGCAACAATATCACTTGTCTGGAGGTGGTTTGACTCTCCCGATCTTGGTTTAAGCTAGCCGCCGATTGGCATGGATCTGTTTTGGGATCAGGCTGTCTGCATGGAGAACCAAACCTAAATGATCAGGCCTGAAAACTTAACAAAAAAAGAAGCCTGATGGTGTTGGGTTCGCAATGAGTTACTAATCATTGAATTTAGAGACGTGACCCCTATGGTTTTTGGGGGTTTTACGAATTCGATTTAGGATGAAGACAATGGCGAACAAGTAAATGATGCAAAAACCGAGTAATGGATACAGTAACCAGGGATATCTCCGCATGATGTTATCTGCCAGGTAAGCTTGAGCAAAACACAATGGAGCCATTCCTGCTGCTGTTGCTGTCATAACCTTCCATATGGGTATGCGGGTTAATCCAGCTGCATATGATATAAGATCAGAAGATGTAAGTGGATTGATTCGAAGGAGAAAAATGAGCCAGACGCCTCTTCGATTCAGTTCACTTTGAGTTACTTCAAGTTTTTCTTTCGAGAAAAAGCTTTGCATCCAGGCATCCCCGATACCTCTCACCGCAGCACAACAAATGCCCGCCCCCAATGTGTTTCCAATGAGTGAAAGGAGTCCTCCTTGAAAACCTCCAAAGATGACTCCACCCGGGGCATAGAGCATTAAACCTGGGATAGGCGCAATCGTTACTTCGATGGTGACACAGAGGACATAGATCAAAGGGGCGGATGTTCCAAAGGAATCGAAGAAGGATTTGATCTTTTCAATTTTCTCAGACGGATCAATGTCTGAACTTAGTATGATCCATGCGATTCCTTGTGTGTACCATGACCAAGTCAGTATCACTAAGGCAAAGAGTAGGGGCATCCACGCTAGAATGGCAAAGCGTATGTCCTGTGTTCTGGATTTTGAATTCTTGACGATAAGCCTGGGACAATAGGCAAGTTCTTTTTCGTCGCCAAATAATTTCAATCACATTTTTAAGTTAAGGAACTTGGTTTTTGTTCTACATATGAAATATGAAC
>CAYFHO010000068.1:0-28961 GCA_964342825.1 uncultured Verrucomicrobiota bacterium | reverse complement strand
TCAAACTTCGATAGTCTCCCCGGCAGAGCCGGGGGGTTTCCTATTGGATTACTAACCGGAGCCTCCCTTCAAAATTCCTGGAGTCAGGCACACCAGCGTTCGTTAAAATGGAGAACCGAGTCGGCCAAGTCAGGCAAGCCCTGGATCGTTGTAAATGATGAACAAGGTCCAGCCAGCATGGGAGTTCCACCGGATCCTGGCTATCAAGGCCATAGCGGTGAAGGCATACAAAACAAGAAACCTTATACCATGCATGACATTCGAAAGAATTGCCTTTGGGGAACTCTGATGGCTGGTGGAGCCGGTGTAGAATATTATTTCGGATACCAGCTGCCTGAAAATGATCTTGTCTGTCAGGATTGGCGCAGCCGGGACCGTTCATGGGATTTCTGTCGTATTGCCTTGGAATTTTTCAAATCGAAGAAAATTCCTTTTTGGGACATGTCCAATCAGAACGTACTGATAGGTAATGAAAACAACAGTAATGAAAAATATTGTTTTGCCAAGACCGGTGAAATCTATCTTGTCTACTTAACGAAAGGTGGCAGTTCAGATTTGGATTTAAGTGATGTGAAAGGTCGATTCTCAGTGCGATGGTTTAATCCACGAGAAGGTGGAAAATTGCAAAAAGGATCCATCAACCGTGTCAAGGGAGGTGCAAAGGTTTCCATAGGAAATCCCCCTTCCGACACACACGAGGATTGGCTGGCAATCATCCGGAAGTAAGCCAGCAGAAATTCTATCATTAATCCATCCCAACGAAAGCCAGGTAGGTTTGTAAAGTCATGGAATCCTCTATCAAGGAAAACAAGAGGTGTGAACTTGCTTGTTCGCTCAGGAAGTTTCACGTCTTGATGATCCTGATATTGATGGCCACCAGTTTGGAACTTTTACCAAAAGTCCGTGCTGAGGAGATTCCTACCTGGCAATCGTTGGAAACCAATGGGCAGCCTCATGCACGCCATGAAGCTGCCTTCGTTCGAGTCGGAAAACGCTTTTTTCTCCTGGGTGGCCGGGGTGTCAAACCTGTGGATATTCTGGATCCTCAAACGGCCGTCTGGAAAACGGGCGCCAGGCCACCTTTAGAAATTCATCACTTTCAACCTGTCGTCTGGCAAAATCGCATTCTTATTGCAGGGGCCATGACAGGTCCATATCCTCATGAAACTTCTCTGGAACGCATCCTGATTTACGATCCGCAGATAGACGCCTGGTCATGGGGGGCAAAAATCCCAGAATCCAGGCGACGGGGTGGTGCTGGTGCAGCCATTTATCAGGGCAAACTTTACCTAGCATGCGGGATACAGAATGGCCACTGGAACGGTTGGGTCCGATGGTTGGATTCCTATGATCTCAGAACAGAAAGATGGGCCATGCTTCCTGATGCACCGCGAGTTCGTGACCATTTTCAAATTTCATTTATTGAAGGAAAACTCTACGCAGCAGGAGGACGAAAAACTTCAGGGGTCAATAAACAAGTCTTTCAGCTTACCATTGCGGAAGTGGATGTATTTGATGTTGGAACTCAAAAATGGACCACTCTCCCATCTCCGGAAGGAGACCTGCCAACGCCTCGAGCAGGCTGCTTCAATTTTGTTCTGGACTCAAAACTTCTTGTGGCGGGCGGAGAGAGCAGCACACAAAAGGAGGCTCATGACGAAGTTGAACTTTTTGATCCAGAAACCAAAAACTGGAAACGAGCCTCAAATCTTAGACAAGGTCGCCACGGGACAGGAATAGCGTTGTGGGGGGACAAAATCTTCACCTGTGCTGGGTGCGCACAACGCGGGGGATCACCTGAGTTGAGCACCACCGAATTTCTTCCATTAAACCCGAAATAAATCGAAAATTTTACAAGAGCATCCTGCAATAGAATTCGACTCTTCAATAAATACGCAAGAGTCGAATTTTTGATATCCAGAGTGCTCTCCCAAAAAGCTGGGCGTGAAGAATACGCAATAACATAAGAAAAATACGGTATCACGTATGGTTATTGTGTGGGGTTTTGCGGTATAAATAAACCATCCCATGAGCTTTGTTGCTGATCATTTTTGTGTCAGTTGTGACTTTGCAGAGATGCATAAGTTCTGCGATCCGTTTTCCCGCATCCTGGATGAACCCGATGTAATTTTTCCAGTCAAACCATGAACCCCCATATACAAATATAAATATGCAAAAATTCACACCTACAGTTTCGAATCTGAAGGAAACTTTTTTAAAAACATTGTTTCTTCTAGGCTGTTTACTGACTGCCATCACACAAGTGGAAGGTCAAACCTCCATACCGCCAAGTTTTGCGGCACCTGCTGGATCCATAAATACCGCAGAACCAGGATTTCTGGTCAAGGTGCATCAATTACCGGGCGGAGTTCAGCGAGATCCAAGACATGATTTGGATACAGTCGAACTTCAACTCGCCGGAGAACTACGGGATGAAGATGGTGTTCCTTATGAAAATGAGGCAGACCTCATGGATACTTCCTATGAATCGAATCAGGATGGTTACTTCATTGTTGAGGGGGTCATCAACTTCAGCGATGCCACCGACCCGTTTTTGGATACGATCGGAAATGAAGGGAACTTCACGCCTGATGACAAATACCCGGCCATTCCCGGTTTCGGAAATGGCGAAAATCTGAACGATGATTTTGCGATGGAGATCCTTACATTTCTTGAACTGAAAGAAGGTTTGAATCGTTTGGGCGTCAACAGTAATGAGGGATTTCGTTTCACGATTGGTGTCGGCACCAATACAAAAGACGCCTTTGCGGTACAGCCTGCCGGAGCTGTATTTGGTGGAGCACGAGGTGGCGGCAACACTGAATGGGACCTGGAAGTTCAGGAAGCAGGTATCTACCCGGTTCGCCTGATTCACTGGGACGGCGGAGGAACCGCTGCCATTGAGTTCTATTCGATGATGGGAGAGGAAAGAATCCTGATCAATGATTCTTCCAACGTAAACAGTATTAAAGCCTACAGAACGGCGACCGGTTCAGCACCCACAGCGGTCTCGGTTCTGCCTCGCCCCGGTGCTACCGGAATATTCCCCCGCCCAACGATCACCATTGAACTGCAAGATGGAGAAGCTCAGATCGACCGGGATTCCATTGAGCTTTCATTTTCCGGAACGGATATTACAGGAGATGCCAGGATTCAAAAATCAGGAACCATCACCACCATTCAATATCTGACACCTGACTTCCTTGCCCCCAACTCCGTGCAAAGTGCCACACTTCAATTCAGCGACACGAACAACGTCATGCGGGAGCATACCTGGTCATTTGAAATCGCCAATTTTGTCAATTTGACAGCCGACCTTGCTTATCCCCTGGATACCAAAGACAGCTCTGCTCCAGGATTTCTTGGAACCGTCAGACAGGCTCGAGAAGGGGCAGGTTTGGCTGCATCGGTTTCCAGAGCAAACTCACAAATCAGGGATACTTTGGTGGATCCATTTTCCGGAGATATCTTTGCCAATGAAGCCTCTCAACAATCATTCACTGTTGATGGGGTGGTCAATTTTGTGGAAAGCCTAGATGACGCAGAGCAGCCGGAAAAAGGTAATTTTACTGCACCGGATAGTGCCGATTCTTTATTCCCAGGCATTCCTGGTTCAGGAGGTCATGACAATCAATATGCCATTGAATTGTCCACCTACCTTGAACTTAAGGCTGGACTCTATGCCATAGGAGTCAACAGTCAGGATGGTTTTCAACTGGCCACCGGAGCAGATGCGCGCGATGTATTTGATGTGCAAATTCTCGGCCAGGCAGAAGGCACCCGGCCCGTTCCTACAGATGATGTCATGATTCTCAATGTGGAATCCGACGGACTCTATTCCTTTCGCCTACTTCAGTTTGAAAGTTCGGATGACCCAATAGTAAATTTCACCATTCCTACCGACGGCGGTGCTTTGGAATTTTTCTCACTGGATCCAAACGAGTTCGCCGAGGATCCGGAAACAGCTCAAAAAATACTCATCAATGATTCAGGCAACCCAAATTCCATCAAAGCCTGGCAGAAACTAACGAATATCGAACCCACCTATGTTCATTCCGTCTTTCCTGCTCCGGATGCCACTTCTGTTTCCGTAACCACATCCATTGAAGCGGTCATAGAAAATCTGCCGAGCGGGACTCCGGTCACTCTGAAAGTCAACGGTGAAGAAGTGAATGCAAGAGTCTCACGACAAAGAACTGTTACCTATCAACCCGACGAGTTATTCGAACGAGGATCTACGGTTCAAGTTGAATTAACTTATGGAGAAATCACCAACACGTGGAATTTCACCACCAGCACGGGTGAAGTAGCTATTTTGATCACCAATGTGGGAGAAAAGGAATCTGACCTGGCGATCAAGGCAAGATTGGAGCAGCAGTTTGGTTTCGACGTTCTGCTTATCGACGATGACACGGTAGACAATAGAGACACCGAAACCGGGAAATTTCTGATCGATGATGCAAAGGCATTGGATGCAAAATTGGTTTATGTATCCTCGCCGGTCAATTCCAACAAAGCCGGGGCACAAGCCTGGCATGCAAGTGGAATTCCTTTGGTTAATGTGGAGCAGGCTGACATTGATAACTTCCAATACGCCACAGGCGGCGGAGGCATTGCGAACAATGTGACGGCAGTAGTGATTAGCGCACCCGAACATCCTATCGCGGCAGGATTCCCTGAGGGTGAAGTTACTTTCACGGATGGATTTCTTCCCGGTTCCTCCACAGGATCACACCATGCTGGTAACAATCCCATTGAAGGGGACACGGTCACTACTGTGGCCACATTACCAGGCGGACAGGCTGCACTGATGGGATTTGATAAGGGAACGGAATTACTGGACGGAACCATCACAACAGCCCGCATGGCCCATCTTGCGATCACCGGTGATGACCAGTTTCGATCTTTTAACGAAAACGGATTAAAACTATTCGACGCACTCATTGCCTGGGTTCTGGAAATCGATCCTCCAACTACGGAACCCGAAGTATTTTCCTTTCATCCGGTCACATTACAGGGAGGGCAAATCACTCTTTCCTGGGAAGGAAATGCTACACTGCAGGAAGCAGCAACAGTGACGGGTCCCTGGAGGAATTCTGCGGACCAGTCCACCCCTCAAACCGTACCTGCAGAAGGGATCAAATTCTTCCGCTTGGTCCCTTGATTGCGATTCCCATAACAAAGGCAGCAACTGGTAGTGCTATAAAGTTGCCATTGTGAGTAACCCAACCCCGCCTTCTTCTGGAGGCGGGGTTTTGTCGTTAAGCATCGGAAAATTTGAGGAATCGAGCGGCTAGAAAATTTGAGACCAAGGTGAATCCAGCAAGCACAGCCAACTCCAATTTGATTTCAGATAATCCCCCACCAAAACTGATCAGTTGATGCAAGGCGTCCATCGCCCATGCCGTTGGGAAGACGTGTCCAATGAGTTGCATCGATTCAGGAGTGATTTCCAGCGGCCACCAGCAGCCGCCCAGCGCTGCCATCATCATACTAAGCACCACACATAGTCCGACAATTTTGTCAGGATTGGAATTAATACAACCCACCAAAACTCCCAGCGAAGCCGCCAGCCAAGTAAATATTCCCAAAGTTAGGAGCAATGCCAGAGGTGCTTGAGTGACATCAACTCCAAAAAGCACTCCACTCAAGCACAATAAAAAACCAATCATCACACACCCGAGGAGAAATCTACCTGCAATTTTTCCCGCTACAATTTGCCAGCGCCGAATTGGAAGCGTCGCAAGTCGACGAAGGACTCCATTCTTTCTTTCGTTGGCAATGCTGGTTCCCCCAAAGATCAAAAGATTCATCATGATAAACATAACCAGGTATCCCGGGAGGGATTGTTTAAATCCTGAAGGCACGGGGTGTTTCCCTGAGAAACTGGCACTCAAAGCAACGGGGTCTTCGTCCAAAAGGTACTGAGTAAGCGAATCCTCACTCAGTGAACGAGTTTCTCCCCTGTCTTCGCTGGCTGCCCATTCGACAAGATGTGCATTCAAACCAAGAGTTGCCCGAAGGAGCCGCATTTCAATCATGATAGCCGACTCTATGGAAGAACTCTCTTTAGTTGTAAAAACGATTTTTGTTTTTTGCTGGTTTTGAATTTTTTCAGTGAAGTCATCGGGAATCATAATACGACGACTTGCTTTTCCATCCGGATCCGAATCAATGATATTCAAACCCTTGGCATCCATTTCCTGAATCAACAATTGCCCCATGAACCCGGCATCATGATTTTCGATCACAACACTTGGTCGGGGATTGGAAGGGGCTCGGCTCGATCCATTCCCGATCATGCCGGTGAAATAAATGAATGCCAGTGGAGCAAGGAAGAGCCACAAATATCCGGCCTTATCCTTCAGGAAAAGGCGAAGATCGTTCAACGTAATCTCCAACATGAGCTTCATGACAAGCCCCCCTTTTCCAAGTTTCGATGCATCTTGATGGCCCCGAACAACAAGAACAGCCCTCCAAGCAAAACCATTTTGACAACCTCAAACGCCCAATCAGCAGCAACATCCCCAAACTCAAGCGCTCTGACGCTTTGAATGAACCAATAATTGGGCATCCAGGGACTGATGTTTTCCTTCACAAAAGCCGGCATGGAATCGGTCGTGAAAAATCCACCTCCAAGAAAAGCGATGCCCAGAATAATCAGACTGCTGAAATTCTCGGCACGTCGCTCTGTTTTGAAAATGCCGACCAGCATTGAAAGAAAACCCGCTGCACAAAGACTGTAGCTCAAGAGAAGGATGAAAATCTGAACCGGGTTCTGCCATTGAATCCCAAAAATCATTCCTCCCCCAACAAACAAAATCAAACCACCAATGACACAGGCGATCATGGCAAGTATCGTTTTGGAAAAAACAACAGGAAGAATTTTGCTTTGGATGCTTTTAATCCGCGTCAGCGTTTTGTGATTCAATTCTTTGTAGATGTCTCGAATGGATTGATCAGCAATATAAAGGAGAAATACGCTGGATAGCATCGGTAACAGAAGCGCGAAAAGGTTAAAACCATCCGACTTCTTCTCATCCGTTGAGACCGTCTTGGATTCTTCAAATGTAATTAATGGCGGAATCAAATAATCCTCGGCTTTCTCAAACTTTTTCCCAAGTTGAATGATCAAGGACCCTAAACTCACCATGTCTGGCATTTGATCTTCCTTGAAAGCATTCATTATCTCAGGCATTTCATCCTTCAAATTCCGGGCAATGACATTCAAACCCTCGAAGATGACTCCTAGGAATTCCTCCACAATCGCGGGGTAATACCTTTGAGCTGGATTCTTGATGAGTTCCATAGGAGGAATCGGTTCTCCTTTTAGAAAAGCTTCCGAGAAACCCTTAGGAATGAGATAAACAGCACTGAGTTTATTGCGCTGCAGCAGCTCTAGCGCCTCGGAATGGTTCAAGTAGACGACAGAAAAATAATCCTCAGCCTCTCCTTGATTGAAGAGGCCACTCAACACTCCCCCCAGTAAGTTGTCATCTTCGTCAACAATAGCGATTTGAATTTTCCCCATTCCCTTCCCAGAATCAGACTTCCCAAAAGTCAACCCAATAACGGCGGTAATAATCAGCGGAAGCGCCAGATTAATGATAAAAGGCCACGGATTTCGACGCATCCGGAGCAGGTCCTTGTGTATGAGTGATCGAATCATGATTACTCTCTTAATTCGAAACCTGTCAATTCAATGAAAACGTCGTTCAACGAAGGTTTTTTGTAGGTGACGTTCTCGAGCTGCACCGGAATATCGAGCAGGGTTTTGAGACTGTCGCTTGGATGACTCTCCTTAAGTCCCGAAACGGTCCATTGCTCATCAGTCCGCTTCAAAATCCGAAAGGACTCCGAAAATTCTATCCATTCATTGGGATTAACATCTTTAAACTGGCCTTCGAGGATAAAAATTTGATCACCCCCAAGTCGATTTTGCAATTCCTGAAGTGTACCCTCTGCCAACAATTTCCCTTGATCAATAATCCCTATACGATCGCATAAAGCCTCGGCTTCCTCCAGATAATGAGTCGTGTAAAGGATGGAGGTACCCTGGTCTTTAAGTCCCTGGATGAATTCGAGAATGTTCAATCTGGCCTGTGGATCAATTCCCACCGTAGGTTCATCCAGAACCAATAGCTTGGGCTTGTTCATGAGTGCGCAACCGATGTTCACGCGCCGCATCATCCCTCCAGAAAAAGATTTCACCGGATCAGATCCTCGATCACTTAAGGACAAGGTTTCAAGCAATTCAGCCGCACGGACCTTGGCTGACTTGGACTCAAGACCGGCAAGTTTGCCCCAGAACACAAGGTTTTCGGCTGCACTTAATTCTTCATAAAGTGCGATTTCCTGTGGAACAACTCCCATTTTCTGCTGCGATCGAACAGGATCGGTCCAGAAATCATGGCCAAGTATCTGTATTTTCCCACTATCTGGTCGTAACAACCCGGAGAGCATGGATATGGTTGTTGTCTTTCCGGCCCCATTTGGCCCCAGGAGGCCGTAAAGCTCACCTTCCTTCACCTCAAAACTGACGCCATCCACAGCTTTGAGCGATCCAAATGATTTATGCAGGTCTTCTAAAACAAGGGCATTCATGAGTCGTACAGATGTTTTACATCCAGTCAGGTGATCATGACTTATTTGTTTAAAGGAGAGTAATTGTTTCAATTTTTTTATGAATGATAAAAAATACCGTGCAATTCGGCACGCGTGACAGTTGAATCCTTAAACACCCATGAAAAACTTGACCCTGGTATTGGCAATTATCTTTGGCATTTACGGATTGCCAAAGACGGCTCTGTGTGCACAGAAACCAAACATCGTCTTCCTGCTTGCAGATGATTTGGGCTGGACCGGACTGAAATGTTTTGGAAGCGATTTTTATGAAACTCCAAATCTGGACCGACTGGCGGCACAAGGAACCAAATTCACAAACGCTTATGCTGCCTGCACCGTCTGCTCCCCTACCCGTGCCTCCATCATGACTGGACAATATCCGGCACGATTACATTTAACTGATTTCATCGCCGGTCAAAACAGACCCTACGCCCAATTAAAGATACCGAATTGGACCAAAAAACTGGAGCACAAGCATATGACCATGGCTGAGGCTCTCAAAGCAGCAGGTTATCAAACAGCCTTGGTGGGCAAATGGCACTTGGCCCCTCGCCCACCAGATGCTGAATACGGCGATCCAAAGCACCACGGTTTTAACATCCAACACCTCAAGCCCAGACAAGCTCGCGGTTACCACTTACCACGCGGGTTCAATCAGGAAGGTGAATCTAAAAGTGATTATGTGACGGACTACCTGACTGACAAAGCTCTGGAAATCATCGATCAAAACAAATCACAACCATTCTTCCTGTATTTTGCCTACCACACCCCTCATACCCCCATACAGGGAAGGGATGATTTGGTGGAATATTTCAAAGGTAAGGTCAATCCTCGCTCCAGACATAAAAACCCAACTTATGCGGCGATGGTTAAAAGTCTGGATCAAAGTGTTGGGCGTATATTGGATCGATTGGAACGACACGATCTCGCCAGGAACACGATCGTTGTTTTCACTTCTGATAACGGAGGTCTCACCCAAAGATATGGCAAGCATGATGGCTTCACTGAAAACCTTCCATTATGCCGAGGAAAAGGGTCCGCATATGAAGGAGGGGTGCGAGTTCCAACCATCATACGCTGGCCCAACGTCACGCAACCTGGCACTCAATGCGACACCCCCATCATGAGCATCGATTACTTGCCCACAGTTTTGGAAATGGCCTTCATTACAAATTCCGTTTCAGTGGAAAATATGGATGGGAAAAGCCTTATTCCATTACTTAAAAACCCCGAAACCCAATGGCAGCGTGACCTGTTCTGGCACTACCCACACTATCATGCCGGAGGAGACGGTCCTTATAGCGCCATTAGATCCGGATACTGGAGGTTGATTGAATTTCACGAAAACAAGAAAGTGGAACTTTACAACCTCAAACAGGATTTGGGTGAACAAATCAACCTGGCCCAGACTTCAACAAAAAAGGCAGATGAACTTCGAGCCAAATTAAACCGATGGCGTCATAAGGTGAATGCTCAAATGCCAGAAAAAAACCCAAACCATGATCCAGCCCGGAGTACACAGGTCGGAAGATGATGGATGTGTTAAAAATCACGGTTGCCTTACTTCAATGACTTTTTCCCTGAGAAGGGCAGACAGCATCCTCTCAAGTTCCTGCTGGCTGGATTCTCGAGTGATTTCGCCAGGATCGGATTCGATATGTGTCAAGACCTTGTCCACGACAAAGTCACTCCCCTTTTCCCACCACTCGGTATAACGAAAAAGTTCGGTGCGAACAGAATGTCCGGTGACCGCTTTCAATCCTTTTCCCCGTCCGTGCGGATAAGAAGAATAAGCAAACGCTCTGTGCGATTGTTGGGGATTTTTTAAGACTGGAAGAAGGCTTTTCCCTTGAAGGTGTTGAGGCTTTTCCAAGCCACACAGGTCACAAAGAGTTGGATAAAGATCGATCAATTCAGTGAGGGCCTGAGTGCGTCCTTTGGCGGTGGATATCTTTGGATACCGGATCATCAATGGCACACGATTGTCACATTCAAAGTTGGTATGTTTACACCAGCTGGAATGATCGCCCAGCTTCCAACCGTGATCAGCCCAAAGTACAACAATCGTATTGTCGGACACACCGGCTTTTTCCAGGGCTTCCAACAACACGCCGATGTTTCGGTCGGTATAACTGACGCATGCCAAATACCCCTGAATCAGGCGATGATTCAAGGATGCAGGAAACTCAATCGGCGGGATTCCCTGGGGAATATCGCTGTAAGCCCGTAACTCGCCTGCATTCACATTACTGGCATAATCTGGATACCCTGGAGGCTTGACTGTATTCTCAGGAAGCTCAAAACGTTGTCCATCATACAAGTCCCAATACTTTTTTGGAGCAACAAACGGCAAGTGAGGTTTTGTGAATCCAACTGCAACAAAAAATGGCTCCTCCTGATTCGCCAGTTTTAGAATTTGTTCAGCACCTATGGCTGCACGCTGGCCATCAAAGTGTGTCTCATCGGATGTATCAAATCCCTCAGTTGACGGGCCTCGTCGTTTACCATCTGTTTTTTGCTGATTTGCTTTTTTGAGTTTTGTGTTGTCCGGATTGGCGTATTCGCGGCCAGCAGAAGGAATGATCCACTCCGACCAATGATCCGGATCCACGCCGGGGCCTCGACTGCCATGATAAATCTTACCGACACCCACAGTCGTGTATCCGCTGTTCATAAAATGCTGGTTCAATGTGATCACATCCTTCCATCGTTCACGCCAGTTGGTCACATGATATGTGCGTTCCTGAGTGCGTTCAGGATAAAGCCCAGTCATCAGTGAAACCCTGCTCGCACCGCAGACAGATTGGTTGCAATAGGCCCGGTCAAATTGTAATCCGGATGCAGCCAGCTTATCCATATGAGGAGTGATCGCTCTGCCACCGTAGCAAGCCATTTCCGGGCGCATGTCATCCACAGCTATGAAAAGAACATTGGGGCGATGGGTGGATTCTCCGTAAGCTTCAGATAAAATACCGTGAAGCATGAAGATCATGGAAAGTACCGAGTAAATTGGGGAAAGCTTCATGCACCCAGACTAGAAACGACCAGCCAACGAGTCAATCGGTAAGGAAAATCCATTGGCCTGTTTTCGCGAATATGCTACAAAACTGACCGGTTTGTGTAATAGCAATTCGAAAGCTTTGCCCTGAAGTTTATGGCATGCGCCAAGATTTGTTTGAAAGTGAATTTGAAAATGATCGAAAACACCCTATGAAATCCCCGTCTTTGAAAAATCAAAACATCCAACGTGTGTTGACTGCAATCATCCTTTTGGCTTTTGCCTTTTGGATGACACCGCTAACGAAACTCTACGGACAGGGAGCTTCGTTTAAATCAGCAGTAGGAAACCAGGCCATTGGATCCGTCAATGCCTCAGGACCGCTTCAACTTCCCTATATAACCTGGGGCGGTGATGTGGCCACATTTCATGCCAATGGTGGCTTACAAACTAAAAGTGGGTCTATCTTCGATAAACAAGGCCTGAAGTTCAATATGAAGGCCGGGGACGACTTTGTTCAGCAGGTTAAAGATTACCTGGCAGGAAAGACTCCTTTTTTACGCGGAACTTTTCGCATGATGGGGATGGCATCCGAAATCATCGGTTCCGATCCCCGCACCAAAGGCGTGGTGATCATGCAGATGACCTGGTCCGCTGGCGATCATCTTGTCGCCCGTGAAGGAATCAAAACTCTGTCTGATCTGAAGGGAAAAACCATCGCCATCCAACAAGGTGGTCCCCATGTTGGTATGCTGGACGATATTTTAAGGACCGCACAACTATCCTGGTCCGATGTCAATATTCGATGGGCCAAAGATTTGACCGGCACGCCAGACTCACCTGCAGAGCTACTGAAAAAGAATCCTCAAGTCAGTGCCTGTTTCGCCATCACTCCCGACATGTTGGGGTTGTGCGGTGGACTTGAAAGCACAGGTACAGGCGCAGAGGGAACTGTGCAGGGTGCTCATGTGTTGGTGTCCACAGCAGAACTTTCACGATCCATCGCAGATGTGTATGTATGTCGAAAAGATTTTTATGATTCGAACCAGGAAATGATCACCAAGTTCGTCGCCGGTTACTTGAGGGCTACCGAAGAGTTGGTGGACATGAAACGCCAATATGAGTCAGGGGGATCGGCAAAGTATGAGCAGGTCCTCAAAATGACCCAGGACATTTATGGCAATCAGGTGATCCCGGTGCTGGAGGAAGCGCATGGTTTAATCTCGGATTGCTCGTTTGTGGGGTATCCTGGCAACGTTGTCTTCTTCACGCAGAAAGGAAACCTGAGCGGTTTTGAGGCTTTTCAGGAATCAGCACTCAAATTGGCAGTCGATCAGGGTTATGCCAAAGAAAAAATGGGATTGTTCCCCTCAGGGTTGAATTATCAATCAGATGCGTTTCTCAAATATCTTTCTAAAACGACGATTGAACGTCAGGAACGATTCCGTGCAGAAGCGGTCCGTGAAGAAATCGAAATGCTGAGTTCCGGTGGCGAACTGGATGATAAAACCATTTTGAGTTTCACGATTAACTTTGAACCCAATCAGACTGAATTCAGCGCGGTTCAGTATGGGGCAGAATTCCAGAGGGTGATTGAAACGTCACAACGTTTTGGCAATGCAGTCGTCGCCATCCGGGGACACTCCGATCCGACTAAAACGCTGTTGGATCTCGTCAAGGCAGGATTGCAAAAAGGAATCCTGAAACGATCTGGTTCCCGCGGGAATTATTCCTACTCCTTGCAAGGTCGACCTCTGGATCTGGAGGCCACCAAGAACCTGGCAAATTTGATTGAATCTGGAGCCTTTGATGGAGCACAGGAGTTCAATCCACGGGAAACCATGCAGGCCGCATTGAATCTTTCCAAACAGCGCGCCGAACAAGTGCTGAATGCCGTCAGCAAATACGCCGCCGGAAAGGGTGTCACCATTGATGCCAGCCAGATTCAGCCTGTCGGGGTGGGTATTCGTGAACCCTTCATTGCGAAACCATCCAATCTCAATGAAGCCAAACAGAATATGCGTGTTGAATTCAGAATCATACGAGTTCCAGCAGAAGCCACCACCGCTTCCGACTTTGATTTTTAATTGGAAACACGTTCAACCTTCCTGGCGCACAGGAAATCCAAATTAACTCATGACGTTCAACCGTCTCTGCCATTTAAAGTGGGCAGAGCCAGAACCAACTTGATTCGCTTATGAAAAAAATTTTAATGAGACCACTCCTGGCAGGCACTGCTCTGACCTTTTTGTTGAGCACCTTGTCCAGTGCCTTGGGGCAAAATTCCATTGATCATGTTGTTATCGTCCTGGATGCATCGGGCTCCATGAAACAGAAGATGCCCGGCACCAATCAACCCAAGATGGACGCCGCCAAGGATGCTTTGATCGAGGTGTTGAGCAATATCCCTCAGTCAACCCACGTTGGCCTTCTGGTCTTCAGTGCCGCCGGAATCAAAGATCATTGGGTTTACCCTTTGGGTGAACGCGATGACAATACGCTTCTTCCTGCCATCCGTTCCATCAAACCAAACCGTGGAACACCCCTGGGAAAGTACATTAAAATAGGAGCGGATCGTTTGTTGGAGGAACGTCAGGCCCAATTTGGTTACGGAACATACCGCCTTCTGGTGGTAACCGATGGTGAGGCAAATGACAGGGATCTGGTTGATCGACACACACCTGAAGTTCTGTCACGAGGATTGCGTGTGGACGTTATCGGGGTCGCCATGAAAAAGGACCATACACTGGCCACCAAAGTCCACACTTATCGACGAGCCAATGACGCCAGTACCCTGAAACAGGCAATAGCCGAAGTATTTGCGGAAGTCGGGAGCCAACAAGGAAACATGGCAGATGACGATGCTTTTGATGTGTTGGAACCATTGCCCATGGAATTTGCATCAACTGCCATTGCCTCCCTTTCCAATTCCGGAAATGAGCCCATCGGGTCCTCAAGCAAACAAGCCCGAAACGCCGTGAACTCCAGAGCAAAGGCACCTCAAACTTCCACGACGCACCACACGCAGGATTCCGTCACCATCGAAAAAAGTGGCACTACAATCAAATTGATATTTCTAGGTTTGATCGTGTTACTGGTTGTTTTAAAAGCCTTGTTTAAGAAACTATGAGCGAGCGAAAATCTAAAGGATGCCTGATCGCAACGATAGCCTGGTGCTTTATCTTCCTGATACTGGCTGTTGCCTACAAATTTCTGGTCCACCCTTATTTCAGTAACAAACTGACAGAGGACACCAGTTCAAGCAGCCGTTATGAACACGAAATCAACGTCGCCACGGATTCTTTCAGCGGTTATGCCATCCTTCGATCCCCGATCCTCAAACAGTGGTTGGCAGAAAAACAAATTAAACTGAATGTCATCGATGATGGAGCCGACTACTCCAGTCGCTTACAGAAACTGGAAGAAGGAGAGACGCAATTGGCAGTCTTCACCATTGATTCTTATTTGAACGCGGGAATTCAAAATGGATCCTTCCCTGGTTCGATGGTGATGATCCTGGACGAGACCAAGGGTGGCGATGCTCTGGTCGCTCACGAATCGGCCTTCAAATCGGTTCAAGACCTGAATCAACCATCCACTCGCCTTGTATTGACACCCGATTCTCCGAGTGAATTTTTAGCACGGGTTATCCTTGCTCATTTTAGTTTACCCAATATCGGAGAAGACTGGTTGACGCCCGAAGACGGATCACAGGAGGTGCTTAATCAATTGAAAAAGTCCAGGGCATCAGAAAAAAAAGCCTATGTCATGTGGCAGCCTCACATTGCCAAGGCATTAAAAGAACCCGGTTACAAGGTACTGTTGGACAGCTCTCAACTTCAGGGTTACATCGTGGATGTGCTTGTAGCTGAACGTTCCTTCCTGAAGGACCATCCTGAATTGATGGAAACCTTTGCTGAGGGATATTTCAGAGCATTGTTTCATTATCAAAATGAATCAAACGGACTCCAGAAATTGATTACCCAGGACGCCAATTTGTTGGATACAGAAAAACTCGATTCATCATTAGCGGATGCCGTGGTTAAAGGGATTCAATGGAAAAACACGATTGATAATTATGCGCATTTTGGACTGGAGGGAGGTGCTTCATCTCAAACGCACCCTTACCTGGAAGACATGATTGGAAACATTATGGGTGTCTTGATGAAGACGAAAAGTGTTTCATCCGACCCCCTCAATGGCCAATACAACACCCTTTATTATGATCAGATTTTAAGGAGTTTAAAGGCCAGTCAGTTCCATCCGGGGCAAGAACTCAATCTCATCTCCGGCCTGCAGAACCAGACGGAAACACTGACAGATGGTGGCACAACCGCTGCTGCCCCTCTTTCGGAACAACAATGGAACCAGTTGATGCCTGTGGGTGAATTACAGGTAGATGCCATTGGATTTGTTCGTGGATCCTCCAATGTAAGTCGATCCAGCGAAAGAGAGATCATTTCCCTGGTCAAACGCTTAAAGTCGTTTCCCAATTTTTACCTGGAAGTCATAGGCCAAACACGAGCGGAAGGAAATGCTTCTGCCAATCAACGCCTAGCAGAGGCCAGAGCAGAAGCGGTTGCCTCATTGCTGAAAAGTAACGGGCTGCCTGATTGGCGAATCCGAACGCAAGCCGCTCCCTCCGGAAATCAGAACGGGCATTACCAGTCGGTCATTTTCCGGGTGGGTCAACAACCTTATTAAAGATGCCTGACACTTTTCTCAATTGGTTACCATTAGGTAGGGCCGAGCTGCTGCTCGGCCAGAAGGCATCCAATTGGAATTGTAACATATTTAATCCCAAACGCGCTCGCGGACCTGCGGCAGCAGGTCCCTACCAAATAAAGATCCTCTCCACAGTTGCGGTTGAGCCCGCTCGGAGAACAACTCCCAGCTGGCTCTTTCAATGGGTAACACGATGTGATACATTCGACTCTCAGATGAGCGGGACCACCAACAAAGCCCAATCAAGAACACCAGGCGCCACCGCCAAGGACGATGTCCAGAAGCGAGTGATGCTGCGCCTGGCATCGAGTCCGCTCGTCCTGGCGCCTGCCATGCTTGGGTTCATGAGCATGGTCTCTGCCTGGGCATTTAATCTCAAAAACGCAGGACTGTTTGTCTTCGGAGGCATAGCAGGAATCCTGATTGGTGGGGGCTCTTTTGTTTCAAAACTTTTATTATCCGGAAAATCGACTGCACAAAAAGTCCTCAGCGAACTGGAACAGGAACAACATCAAGCGCATCAACAGGAATTGGATCAGTTGGAACAAGTCCTGATACATTCGGACCGTGACCCGCGCCCTGAAGAAGCCTTGAGAGACCTGAGGGCATTGGTCGCGACCTTCGAGGGGCTGGAAAAAAACGCTCCCTCAGCCCAGTGGTCTATCATGGTCGATGTGAGACTCCAGGTCGAATCCCTCTTTGCCCACAGTGTTCGCCTGCTTGAGCAAACCCATCACTTGTGGGAGACCGCTGAAAAGCTCAGTTCGGAGATTGCAAAGCAACCTGTTCTGGAGCAACGCGAACAAATCATTCATGAAATCCAATGTTGCGTGAAACAATTAAGTCATTCGCTTGTTTCACTACAAAAAATGGGCCATGTGGAGTCTTCAACTGAAGATCTTAAAAAAATGAGACAGGAATTGGATGCCAGTCTCGAGGTTGCCCAAAAAGTAGAGGCAAGAATGAAAGATTGGAGTCTCAAAGCTGAGCAGGGTTTACAAGGTAGAATATAAATTCATCAATTAAAACAAGAGTAAGATTATGTTCAAAGCAGTCACAAGATGGTTTAAGGCAGTGGGATATTTGTTAACCGGGCAAATCGATGCGGCTCGCAGAGTGATCGATACCAACCCGCATGTCATCAAAGCTAAATACGATGAGATCGTTCGGGACAAAATCTCGCGTATCCATCAGTACAAGCAGGCAGTGGCGGGCCTGATTGCACAGGAGGAAAAAAAGATTTCTAAAATCAAAAATCTCACGGATGAGGTCGCCAACCTGGAACGTCTCAAAGCTGGTGCTCTGGCAAAGGCAAAACAAACCGTCCAACAACTGAAAGACAGCGGCAAATCCCAAGAAGAGATCCATGCCAATGAAGATTACAAACGCTGCCTGACAGCCTTCAATGACTTCTCTTCCACTTTGGCGGAGAAACAGGAACGTATCAGTGAGCTGGAACAGGACGTCGAAGAATATCGCAAAAATATCAGCGATCATAAGATTCAACTTCAACAGTTGCTCAGAGAAGTCGATAAGGTCAAATCGGAAGCAGCAGACACCGTGGCGGATGTGATCACCGCCAAGCAGGAGAAAGAACTGGCGGAAACCTTGACGGGTATTGCACAGGATGGTACGGCCGAAGAACTACAGAATCTTCGAAACATGCGTCAGGAACTGCGAGCAGAAGCCAAAATCACCAAAGAACTGGCTGGTACAGACACAAAAGCTCAAGAGGCTGAATTTTTGGAATTTGCTCGTCAAAGCCAATCATCCAGTGAGTTTGATGCCCTGATTGGTCTGGCCTCTGAAACGGAAGAAAAATCGAAATCCACCAGCGTAAACGAAAAGAAGGACACTTCCCTTCCCGAATAAGACCATTCTTTTACGCTCGAACAAATCAAACAACTCAATTTAAAAATATGAAAAAAGACACCATTAAATTTTTCCAAACATTCACTGCTCTTACCCTGGCACTGGGATTAGCCGGTTGCGGAGGAGAGCAAACTTCGACACCTCAACCGTCACCTGATTCCGGAGACGGATCCGGTGAAAGCACACCGCAGCAGGAAACCGCCTCTGCCAAAGAGTCCGTCTTTCCTACTTTCTCTCTTGCCTGGAGTGAATATCCTTCTTGGAGCACCTTTGGGGTTGCCCACATCGATGGGTTTATCAATGGGAAGAAAGGTGAACTGGGGCCCATTGAAGAAAAGTGGAAAGTGGATATTGTTTTGCACGAAGCCGATTATGACACCTGTATCACCATGTATGGCGCAGGTCAGGTCGATGCTGCCTGTCTGACCAACATGGATTCTCTGAACCCTTCTATTGGTCGTCGTTCCACCATGATCCTGCCCACCTCCACCAGCCATGGTGCCGATGCCTGTATTGTGGTCAATTCAATCAACTCCCTGGAGGATCTAAAGGGTAAGAAGGTTTACGGACTCGAAAAGAGCGTCTCGGAATACTGCTTCGTTCGCAATCTGGAAAATGCCGGACATAAAGAAAAGGATTTCTCATTCAGCAACATGGATCCCAGTGCCGCCTCCGCTGCGATGCAGCAAAAACAAGCAGGTATCGAAGCCATCATGGTCTGGAACCCATTCGTGTTGGAAACACTTGCAAAACGTTCGGATGTCAAAGTTCTGTTTGATTCGACAGGCATTCCTTCTGAAATCATTGACTCGGTCATCATGGCTCAAGACTCTCTTGCCAAAGAAGGTGGAGAAGAGTTTGCCTGTGCCATTGCGGAAGCATTCTACAAAGTCGCTGATCGCATGAACAAACCAGAAACACGAGATGCCACTCTGACAGCACTGGGTGAGAAATTTTCAAATCTTGACCTGGAAGCAATGAATAAAGTCGTTCGCCAGACCAAATTTATCTCAACACCCGGTGAGGCAATCGCCTTGTTCAATGGTCAGGTGTTACCGCAAATTATGGATAGAGTCGTCTCCTTCTGCGTTGATCATGAAATCACAGGACGCGCCCCAGCTCTCAGCTATGGAAAAACAGAAGACGGCAACCAAGCTGAATTACGATTTGACCCAACCTATATCCAAACGGTGGCTTCGAAAATCGAGGGGAAATAAAAGAGAAATTGGAAAGACAATTATTGGCCGCTCCATGAACACATAGGGCATGTTTTAGTAGGTGCGGTTATTTCAGTGACTTACCACTACTCTGAAATAAGTAAACCTGGAGTTTTTAGTGCTTTTCAAAATATTTACTGATTCCCCATTACCGAGAATAGGTTCATTCATATTGAACCAAGACTTTAGGTTGCTAGATCCTTGAAGCTGGTAAAAAAAACCAGGTACAGTTTCATATTCTAACTCCAAAGCAGTCCGTATATTAAGTGTAGCACTAGGAACCTCTGTCACACTATTCTCATCTTCTTGAAAAAAATATAACCCCGAACTGCAGAGTGCATAAATTCGATTTTGATAAGTTTCTAATGCAAAGACAGAAAGTGAACCAAGACCGTCGTTCACAGCCCCCCAAGTATTACCGTTATCAGTTGATTTAAACACTCCAGCAGTATTGGAGGAACAGTAAATAGTCGAACCGATTTTTTTAATACTGGTGATTACAACATCTCCAGCTACAACGGATTTTCTCGTAAAACTATTTGCATCATCTACCGAAATATAAACAACGCCTTTTCTACTTCCTGCAATTAAAATACCATCGGAGAAGTGCAAGGAAAAAATATCAGGATAACCCTCAATAGGATCATATAAGCCAGGTGTTTGAAACTTAGCCCGCCAACTAAGACCATTGTTTCTTGAAGATTGAAGAATTCCTCCATTTTGCGTTCCCATATAAAGAATATTATGGTTTCCAGCGATAGATGTAACTGTAGATTGCCAACTACCCGTTGGACGCCAATTTTGCCCATAATCCAGAGAAACCCAAATACCATTCGCCGAATTACCACATAAGATCGAGTCACCAATGGTAAAAATAGGACCTATCTCACCTAACCGGTCATGTGTATTTTGATGAAAAGTTTCACCAAAATCTTCAGAGTAAAGAACAGATCCTTTTCCAGGTGCATAAACAACGGAACCGGAGATAGCCAAACTTGCAAATGGGCTTTTTGAAATATTCAACGCTTTAGACTGCACCCAGTTAAGCCCCTGATCGAATGATTTGACAATCACCCCATTAATAGTGAGGCCTATCATTTTATCTTCAATAATTGCAAGTGATCGTATGGGAGGATCAAGATCAGCTAATCTCTCCCATTCCATCCCAATGCTCAACAGCGGAAATAAAAAAATACTAGCAATCGAAATAGGTTTTGTATTCATAGCTAAGAACCAATTATTAAATATTTTAGATTTACTCTATTTGTTAATTACCCATTCTCATAGATAAAGTAGAATTTTGCAAACAATAGACTGATTCATTTCTACCTCCGATTATGCGGAGCTTGTCGCCGATCCTTTTCGATCAGGGATCGATCATAGATTTCCCCTGGCTTGATTGGCACATGGGAGGTATTTGCAAATTTGATGAGCTGGTTGAGAATGTTTTGGTTGCTTGAGGAGATATTATATTTTTCCTCGATATCTTTGGATAAGTCGTAAAGCTGCCAATTGTTGTTTCGGCCCTTGTAAGCTTTCCATTGATTCATGCGAACGGCTGTTTGGTTCTGATATTCCCAATACATGAAGGCATGTTGTTGTTGGCCTGACTGCCCCAGCAGAGTCGGTAAAAAAGAAATACCATCTGTCTTTGGGCAATCTGCATGAATTAATGCCGCCAGAGTAGGCATGACATCTGGGAAATAAAGAAGATGATCCGAGACTGAACCGGCCTTGATCTTTCCAGGCCATCGGACCAAAAACGGAACTTTTAAGCCGCCTTCGTATAAAGAACCTTTGCCAGCACGAAACCGTTCGCCGGTATGTGGATTCAAGTTCGGCCCGAAGAACCCATGCGGGTGCTCGCTGTCTTTGAAATAATCCTGGCCTCCGTTGTCACCGCATAGAAAGAAAAGGGTATGATCATCGATACTCAATTCCTTCAATAGCGTCATGATTTCACCTATTTGTCGATCGACCATGTGCAAAAAGGCCGCATAAACCTTGGCGTCATTCTCCGTCCTTTGCCCTGCGGTCCAGGGTTTGTCCTTGAACAACTTCCAGGAGGGATCGTCGGCATCAATCCCCCACAAGCCATGAGGTGGGGTCCAGGGTAAATAGCAAAAGAATGGGTGATCTTTGCTGGATCGGATAAAGCGGATGGACTGCTTGAAGATTTCATCCTGGGCATGGGTTTCACCTTCGTAGAAACTGATCCCGGTGTTGCCTTCAAGTGGAACTTCCTTGCTGTTGTGGATCAAGTATTGTGGATAATATGTATGGGCGTGGACCTGGTCATAGTATCCAAAAAACTCATCAAAACCATGTTTCTCAGGAACGCCTGAAGTCCCTCTGCCACCTATCCCCCATTTACCGAAACCACCAGTGATGTAACCTTCACTTTTCAACATGCTGGCCAGGGTTGGCTCCCCTTCACGAATGGGAGCGAAACCGTTATTGATTCGCATGGAAGTATGACCGGAGTGAAGGCCCGTCAGCAAAGTACAACGTGTCGGCCCGCAAACAGGTGCTCCTGCCAATGCATTGGTAAATCGCATTCCCTCGCTGGCAAATTGATCGATGTTGGCCGTGAGCAAGACTTCATGGCCCATGTGCCCGGATTCAAAATAACCCCATTCATCCAGCATGAGATAAATGATATTGGGTTGATCGCGAATCGGTGCAGCAACATTGGATGCATGTGTCAGAGGCAGACCAAGCACAAGCATGAAGAGGCAAATTTTCGAAAATAGATTTTTCATTTAGAATTTGTTATCGGATCAGGATTTGCTCATTCAATCGTTCTACAGGTCAACTCCATGAACCTTTGAAATTTGCCCCATACCTGAAATCAACGTCGCGTAAACTGATCAATCCAATAACAGATTCCGAACTAAAATCCATCGCAAATCACTGGAAGCCCTATAAAAGATCCCCGTTTTTATCATCGCCAAACTGGTGAGAGTTCGGTTTCATGATTGGCATCAGCTATGATCAGACGCCCTATCAAACCCTTGACAAAGATACTGCTGGGTATTCTTTCAGTAGTGTGTCTTTTGATTGGATACACCTGGCTTTCCCATCGTCAGCATCAGGAAAACCCCAACGACACAACCATCCCCAATTGGAGTCAACTCGCGAAGGGTGTGGAGAGAGCGATCACCTGGAATGAACGCCTGGAAGACCGTTGGCTCACCGATGATACCAAAGCCACGGCTATTCGATTATTCTCAGGTTTAGGCATCGCAGTTCTGGGCTCTTGTTTACTTGGGATCGGAATGGGCTGTTTGGCTCCTATCGAAGCCTTTTTTCATCCACCCTTATCCTTTCTGGCGAAAGTTCCGGCGACGGCTGTCATCGCGGTTTTCATGGCCCTGGTAGGCCTGGGCATGGAAATGTATATCACCATGATCGTATTCGGTATTCTCCCATCGATGGCCATCAGTGTGTTCCAAGCGGTCAAGGAGTTTCCGGAAGAGCTGCAGTACAAAGCTTACACACTGGGTGCCTCTCATATGGAAGTCATCTGGACGATCATCTTCCCATATGTCCTCCCCAAACTGATTGATGCTTTGCGGCTCATGATTGGCCCTGCCATGGTTTATCTGATCGCCGCTGAAATGCTGTTCGGAGATGTGGGTTTTGGATATCGCATCCGAATTCAATCCAAACTCCTCAATATGAGCGTCGTCTACCCTTACCTGGTTTTGCTCGCCGGTTTTGGATTCACAATGGACTATTTATTGAAAACGTTGCAGAGGAAAATTTCGCCCTGGTTTGATGCCCGACACTAAGACTGCTCATGGAAACAGAATCAACACCCCTGCTATCCCTGCATTGTAAATCGGTTTCACACTGGTTTGGCCCAAAGAAGGTGCTCCATGACATCAATCTCAGGATTGAAAGAGGTCAGTTTGTCAGTCTGGTGGGTCCAAGCGGATGCGGCAAATCGACACTTTTGAGAGCCATTGTGGGAACCCACCTTCCCCGAAAAGGAGAAATACTGACTTATTCCACAAACCCTGCAGATGCCATCAAACCCGTCACCGGACCGGGCAGAGATCGAGGCATTGTTTATCAACACTATTCCCTGTTCCCATTCCTGACCGCTGTTGAAAACGTGGCCCTGGGATTAAAACTGGATGAAACATCCATTGCTTTTCGCACCTTTCGCTGGGGAGCATGGCGTAAATTGCGGAAGGAACATCTCAAACAGGCCGCTGAGTTCCTGGATCGTGTCAAGCTTGGCGATGCCATTCATCAATACCCTCATGAAATGTCAGGTGGCATGAGGCAGAGGGTGGCCATTGCACAAGCCCTGGTCATGAAGCCGGAGATTATTTTGCTCGACGAACCGTTTGGTGCACTGGATGAGGCAACTCGAGAAGAACTCCAGAAAGCATTGCTGCTCCTTTATGCGGAGAATGAAGCTGCAAAAAAGGAAGGTCAGGCTCCACCTTATACATTGATCATTGTGACCCATGAGTTGAATGAAGCGATCTACGTAGGGGACCGTCTGATCGGTTTATCTCAATACTGGGACTGGAAATCCGAGGGCCACTCAGAATTTCCTGGAGCTTCGATTGTCTATGATAAATCTTCACCCGTTTTCGAACCTCATGACATACTGGAGTTCGAAGTATTCGACGAACAAAGAAACGCTTTGCGTGACGAAGTCTTCAACCAGGACCGCTGTGAACCGCGCGTAGACTATTCGATTTAACCTGTCTCCCCATGAGTCACAACAATACACCCTTTCTGAAACAAGCAGGTCGAATCCTGAATTCCGGACAGGCTCGAACCTTGCTCCTGACGGGAAACATCCACGACCTGTTTTTCAAGAAAACTGAAGATGAAGAGGATTATGTCCCATTGCTTCCTTTTTTGGTTCATCACTGGGATCTGCCAAATTTTATCCTGGTCATCCACGAACTGAACGGTCCGATTCGCTTTCTGCACGACTCGGATGCCGAACTGATGAAGCGTGCATGGGTCAAATGGCGAACCGGTCTCAACAGTGAAGACATCGCCATTCAGCGCATGTTGAACAAAGGCAGAAATCAGGAGGACATTCCATCCGTTGAAAAAGAGTTTGAGCAGCACCTTCAAAAAGCCATTGGGAATCCGACTCTTGCCCTGGAATTGATGCGCCAAATGTGCCTTTGCTCTCGATCGATCAACGACGGAAAACCTATTTTGGAGCCCAATCTTCTGATCCTCATTGAAGGAGCGGATCTCCTGTTACCCGAATCCCCAATGTCACAGCTCAGTGATGTGGGACGTCAGCGTGTGGCGATCTGCCAGGACTGGTTCAGCGATCAAGGGTTTCTGAGGTCGGATGATTCGGTGATCATGCTGGCTGAATCCCGGAGTCTGATCCATCACCGAGTGGCCAACCTGCCCTACCTGCTTGAAACTGAAATCCCGTCTCCCGATGAGTCGGCTCGCAAGCATTTTATTTCCTGGTTCAACAGGCACTTGAATGAAGGAGAGCAACTCAAACTCTGGAGCACTCAAACGCAACTGGCAACGCTGACTGCAGGGCTATCCCTTCAGGCATTGTTCCAGCTTTTGAAAGGTGCGGCTCATGCGCGTGAAAAACTTCAACCTTCGGAAGTCGTCGCCAAAGTGGAATCCTTTATTCAAAACCAGTTGGGTGATTCTGTCGTCGAGTTCAAGAAACCTGAGCACAGACTCAAGGATGTGGTTGGATTCAAAAAGTTGAAGAAGTTTCTAAACAAGGAATTGATCCCGAGATTTGAAATCCAAGGATCGGCGGCTTTACCTGGCGCGGCGGTTTGCGGTCCCATTGGAAGTGGCAAGACATTTATCTTTGAAGCGGTCGCTGCGGAGCTGGACATGGTGGTCCTGGTTTTGAAAAACCTCCGTTCACAGTGGTTCGGCCAAACGGATGTGATTTTCGAACGCCTCAAACGCGTTCTGGAGGCACTCTCGAAAGTTCTTATTTTTGTCGATGAAGCAGACACTCAATTTGGAGCCATCGGGCCTAACGCACACGAAACCGAAAGGCGCCTGACTGGAAAAATCCAGGCCATGATGTCGGATCCAAAGTTAAAGGGTCGTGTCTTCTGGCTGCTCATCACCGCCCGCATTCATCTTTTGTCCCCTGATCTAAGGAGGCCAGGTCGGGTCGGCGATTTAATAATTCCTGTCCTCGATCCCGAGAAGGAGGATCAACGGGCATTCATCCAATGGATTGTTAAACCCGTCATCAATGATGCATTGAGCGAGGAAGAGTTTTCCGAGCTGATGGATATCCTCAATAGCCATTCACCTGCGGCCATGGCGTCCTTGCGGTCTGAATTAATCGCGCGCAAATCCATGAACAAGGAGGATCAACTCAGCTTCAGCACCATCAAAGAAGTGGTCAACGATCACCTCCCCGCGGCTATTGAAACCACTAGACATTATCAAACCCTCCAAGCTCTGGTTCACTGCAGTCGCCGCAGCCTTTTGCCTGATCCGAATATTAGTGAGGATCAAAGGGCCATGTGGGATTCAGAGATCAAAAGCCTGGAAGCAAAGGGGATTCGATAGCAAACAGATCACCTTCCCCAGATCATGCCAGCAAAACCAAATCCATCGAAAAAAAGGGGAGGCAGAAAGCAACCGGTTCAGCCCGAACAAAAAGTTTCTTCAACCCCGTGGCCAAGGATTTGGATGGCTTGGGCCATGGTGGTCATGTTCGCTCTTTCGGTGACGATCTGGTACGCCACACGAGAGAAAACACCTCCCCACCTTACCTTAATGACCGGAGAAGCGGGGGGCTTGTATTATCAGGTTGGTGAAATTCTCAGCCAAATTTGGAAAGAAGAAACGGGAGCTACTCTGGAAGTATTGCCCAGTTCCGGCACCCTCGCCAATCAAACTGCGTTGAGCCAAAATGAAACAGACATCGCCATCCTTCAAGGAGGCGCCGTTTCTCTGGAAGGCCTATCGATCATTGCTCCTTTATATCCTGAACTTGTCCACGTCATTGTTCGAAAAACATCCGAAATACGAACCATCGGCGATTTGAAGGGAAAAAGTATCAACATCGGCGCCGCTCATTCAGGCATGCAGGACAGTGCGATGAAGATTCTTCGTTATCATGGAATCGAGGAAGGTCAGTTTGAGGCACGAAGATCTTATTTTCTCGAAATACTGAACGACGCCAGCATCGAGGCCGCCATTGTCACTGCGGGCATGATGAACCCAGACCTGAAACAATTGTTAAACACCGGCAACTTTAGACTGATCCCCATTGAATACGCAGAAGCCATCGCAATGCAGAGCCCATTTTTCAGACAAATGGTGATCCCCAAAGCGCTTTATGGTTATGGAACCGTCCCCACAGATGTGGACTGCATCACCGTCGCAACGACCTCTCTATTGGTCACGCGTGAAGATGTTCATCCGGTGGTGGTGGACCATTTGCTGGAAAGCCTGTTTGAGCACAACCTTTGGATGAACCTGCCGACACTTCACAGTTTGGAGGAGATTAGGGATTGGAGTCGACTTCGACTACACCCAAGAGCCCGGCAATATTTCCACCCCTCGGACCGTGTTGGCTACATGGCCAACATCATGGAGACCCTGGCTGCCTTCAAGGAACTGGCATTCGCATTGTTCGCCGGACTTTATCTATTATGGGATCAGTGGAAGCGCATTAAGGAAAAAGATGCCGAACGCCGGATGTTGTTTGAGAAAGACAAGCTGGACGCATTACTCACCAAAACCGTCACCATCGAACGTTCACAAATGGAATCGAACAACATCATCGAGTTGAGAGCCATGCTGGACAAGGTCACACGCATCAAACTCAAAGCTCTGGATGAACTCACACACGAATCACTTAGGGGCGATCGCATTTTCCTGATTTTCCTGACTCAATGCGCCAATTTAATCAACAAAATCCAAGCTAAAATTACCCAACTTAATATTGAAAAGGCAGGCCTGGACACCTCGGAAAAAATCAATCCAGAACGATCACACAGATCTCCACGCCGTAACAGATCAATTAAACCCGCCCGCCCAAATCCTCCGCAAAAGAAGGATTGAGTAGCGTTCCACCAGCTTAACTAAGATTGGAAGCAATGAAAACAGAACCAAAGAATCACTCGATTTCTCTTAACTGAAAATATCTCCCAACACCACCAGCATCGATATCCATGCTAATGGCTTCGTCAAATGAATTGATTGGATCTGAATGAGGTTCCCACTGATCTAAATCCACTGAGGAGTATAGTTGATATGCTGTTCTGACTCGAATCCTCATGCCTAATTGAATCCCCCCTCCTTGGTTGGTGCTAATGGATAGTTCCGGATCAAATGGAGCACTCCCGATAATTACTCTAGTCCTTCTTCCAACTCGAATATCACCTCCAGCCCCGGGTTTTTCGGTAATACGAGAGACTTGACCATTCCTAAGACTTACACGGTAACCTGAACCAGCGTTAGGTTTCCCAACAATGTAAATCTCTGGAGGTTCAACATAACCGTCACCAGAATCCAGAATGTTAATGTCTCTTATGATGCCATCAACGACTACAGGCTCTATAACCGCAGATCTTGGAAGAGCGTTTGCAATTGGGTCATTGGTTTTCTCAAATTGGTATAGATTTTTGACTTCTTCAGATTTTAAAGCAGCATTGTAAATCCTCAATTCATCCAAATTACCAATATAAGCATTTGCGTCATTAAGAAAGGAACGACCAATGTTGAAAGGATTGGCAGCAAAATCATACTCCTGTTCATTCCAATTTTCACTGGAAGTAACAGCCGCAGATTCTCCGTCAATGTAGAACTGAATATTATTGAAAGCAAAATTGTCATCTTGTCCAAAGACTATGGTGTAATGCCTCCAAGTGTCTTCATGGAGCACCGTTTCTATATTCGCAATGTGGGTACTCGAGTTAAAAACCAGTGTCTGAGCTTTGTTTGGAATATCTAAGGCGAATCGCAGCCAAAAATCATCCTTATCCGACTCTGAATCATTCCCTTCTTTAGAAAAATTTATAATATCCATTAGCGAAGGAGGTTGACGAAGTTCAGCTATCCAGTTGAAAGGATCTGCCCAAAATGAAATGGTCAGTGGAGTTTTTCCCTCAACCAGAGGTCCCGATAATTGATACATGGCCCCTCTTAAGGGAGGCAAAAAATGTATTCCATAAGCCTCATTACCAAATCTGTCAAAGCCATATGACCATCTGTCAGATTCTAAAACGTGATTGTGAGATGAAGAATCTGCAAAACTAAAATTAAACTCAAAATGAGCCAAAAGGTGTTCATCCGAACTCAAGGGCTGACTCAAAAGAGTCTTAAATTGCTTAAGTTATACAGGTTGGAACTATTAATATGTAAGCAACATCAATACCAAAAAGCATAAACAGCTACAGAAAAATGAAGAAACTTAATCAGCACGATATTACAACCGTGCTTAAGGATTGAACGCTCAATCCAGAGCAACCCGGTAAATCAAACCGTCGTAGCCGATCAGGTAAATCTGACCGTCCAGTCCCTCG
>CAYFHO010000067.1:0-29879 GCA_964342825.1 uncultured Verrucomicrobiota bacterium | reverse complement strand
CAGCGGTTTCATCGTGAAAGGACTGACAAATGTAGTGGATGTGCTGGGTAGAGGTATCCGCTTGTTCCAAACGGGAAGCATTCATACATATGCGTTCCTGTTCGTCATCGGCATCGCGTTAGTGATGTATTTTGTAATGGGAGGAATTTTGTAACACATGTCTATTTTAACTTTCATCCTGATCTTACCTTTGCTGGGCGCCGGATTGGTTGCCATGCTTCCAAAATCAGCAAAAGGAGGCATACGTACCGTCGCTCTTGCCACTACCGCACTCTCCATGCTCTGCGCGGTGATAGCATTCTTAACTTTCAACAGTGCGACAGCAGGACCCGGGGGCTATAAGTTTTATCAAAAAGCTGCCTGGGTCACGGCTTTGGACATCAATTACCAGGTCGGAGCCGACGGAATTAACATCGGGTTGATCCTGATGGGAGCCATTGTCAGCTTTGCAGCGGTATGTGTTTCAAGGACCATTCAAGATCGAATCAAGGAGTTTCATTTCCTGATGCTCATTATGATTGCGGGAATCTTGGGAGCATTCATGTCCATCGACATTTTCTTCTTTTACTTTTTCCATGAACTGGCATTAGTGCCCACTTTTATCATGATTGGCATTTGGGGCCGCGGAAAAGACAAGAATTTTGCCACTTATAAGATGACCCTCTATCTCACATTGGGAGCCTTGGTGGCACTGGTCGGACTGGTATTGCTGTATGTTCAATCCGGCGCAAAAACTTTCGACCTGATCGCACTTCAAGAGCAGTTGCAAGAAAACCCAATTTCGGCCAACTCTCAAACCACGATCTTCGGATTCCTGCTGTTTGGATTTGGAATACTTGTTTCACTCTGGCCTTTTCACACCTGGGCGCCTATTGGATATGGAGCGGCACCAACCGCCACTGCCATGCTTCACGCAGGTGTCCTGAAAAAATTCGGTATTTACGGTCTAATTAGAATCGCACTTCCTCTGGTCCCCCAGGGAGCACAAGTCTGGCTGGAGGTCCTGGCTTGGTTGTGCATGGGCAACATTCTTTATTGCGGATGGGTTGCCATGCGTCAAAAAAACCTGAACATGCTGATTGGTAATTCCAGCGTGGCGCACATGGGTTTTGTGTTCCTTGGCATTGCGAGCATGAACCTGATTGGCATCAGCGGGGCGGTACTGGTTATGGTTGCTCATGGATTTCTGGCCGCACTTTCATTTGGACTGAGCGGTTACCTCTACGATCAAAAGAAAACCCTGGAGATGGACCAGTATGGGGGCACTCTCAAACAATTACCTTTTATTGGAACCTTGCTTGTCATGGCCATGATGGCTGGATGCGGGCTTCCAGGATTCGCCAACTTTGCCGGCGAGGTTACAGTTCTGTTTGGAGCATGGAAATCGCTTCCATGGTTTGTGGTCGCAACGGCATGGGGAGCTTTGATCATCGGGGCAGTATATGCCCTGAGAGCCGTTCGCAAGATTTTGCACGGTCCTGTTGCCAGTGAGGCATCCAGCATTGAGGACGCAGCCAATTATTGGATCAAACTTCCATTTGTCCTGCTGGTCGCAAGTTTGCTGTTTTTCGGAATCTTTCCCAGCCTGTTGACGAACAAAATCCGTACATCGGTTGCGGAGGTGGTTAAATCCATTGAAGCCGGCACACAAGACTCAACCATCATGTTGGCGGAAGAAACAGATTCGGTGGAATCAAACATTCAATTGGCCGGTCAAGATTAACCCTAGATTGCATTCATATTAGTCGATGAATATCGCAGCATCCATATTAGAAATAGCCGTGATCGGCCTGGGCATCGCTGTCATGCTCGCTGATCTTTGGCTGCCTCGAGAAAAGAAAATCTGGCTGGGCTATGCCTCGGCTGCCGGTCTTGCTCTCATTTTATTCGGCAGTTTCAGCATGTCAGGGAACCCCGCCACTCTTGCTTTTGGCGACATGTATATTCTGGATGGTTTTGCCTTATTCTTTAAGAGGTTTTTTCTGATCGCAGCTATCCTGGTGGTGGTGGTGTCCATTGAATACTCTCCAAAGTTTCAATCCGGAAAAGGAGAATATTTCACTCTGATATTATTTGCCCTTGCCGGCATGATGTTTTCTGCCTCCGCGAACCATTTCGCACTTTTATTTGTTTCGCTGGAACTGATGACGATCACCTTTTACATCCTCACAAGTTTCCTGAGGAGCCATTTGTTTTCATTGGAAGCGGGCATCAAATATCTCATTCTGGGAGCCCTGTCCTCTGGTTTTCTTGTTTATGGTATTGCATTGGTTTACGGCACAACTGGTGCAATGGACTTCGCGGAGCTGAGTGAGAAATCTGAAACAATGACCAACAACCCCCTTTTACTGGTTGGATTGTTGATGATTATCGGAGGTCTTGCGTTTAAGATCGCAGCTTTTCCATTTCATATCTGGGCACCGGACGTCTACCAGGGCTCTCCTGCGTCCACCACCGCATTTTTGGCCATCGGCTCCAAAGCAGCAGGGTTTGCCTTGTTGATGCGCCTCCTGTTCACGGCTGTCCCTGAAATTACCATCGAATGGGAAAAGCTTTTGATGATTATGGCAGGTGTCACCATCCTGTATGGAAACCTCTGCGCACTCCCTCAGAGAAATATCAAGAGGCTGTTGGGGTATTCAAGCATCGCCAATGGAGGTTACTTGTTAATGGGTATTGCAGCGATGAGTGCCTCTGGTTCCACAGCCATTCTTTATTATCTCTACAGTTACATGTTTACAGTGGTGGCCGCTTTCATGGTCATCGTTCTGGTCATGAGGCATATTGGGGCGGAAGATATCGTTCATCTGGCAAAACTCCACGAACGGGCTCCCGGCCTGGCAGGAGTGATGACATTGTCCATGGTCTCACTGGCAGGCATTCCACCCTTGGCCGGTTTCTTCGGAAAATTCCTGTTGTTTAAGGCAGTTGTTGAACAGGCCACTGCCTATGCACCTTACTATTATCTGGCCGGAGTCGCCATTGTTGGTGTTGTGATTTCTTTGTACTATTACTTTGGAATCATTCGGACCATTTACTGGGGAAAACAGCAAATGATTCCAGAGACGATTCATATGTCACCACTCTCCAGAGCTACGCTTTGGGTCTGCAGTGCTTTGATGATCTATCTGGGAATCATGCCGGAACGATTGATGCAGGCTGCGACCGTAGCAGTCGAGTCTCTGAATTTTTAAGGGCTTTCACTGCATATAACTAACGAAGAAAAGGCCGGAGTTAATGGCCCAATCTTTTGGCTAATATCATCGTAAGTCGAGCGACCACGTCCTCATTTCCAAAGGCAATGTTTCTGGATTCTTTTTCGCTACTTGAGTGATCGTACAGTTCCACAAAACCGTCCTTATGGAGAATCATTCGATGTGAGTGATTTCTGATGGTTTGAGCTTTGCCAGTGTAAGAAATCGCAGCATGACCTGGTGAGTTGGCTTCACTTAATATGGGGCTCAGCGAAACACCTTGAGCAAAATCGGGTTTGGGTATTTCGACCAAATCACATAGGGTGGGAAATACGTCAAGGGTCTCAACCATGGATTGGGTCGAAACACCGGGTTGATGGATACCCGGATGGGAAATTATCAACGGAGACCTGAGTGATTCTTCGAACAAGGCATGCTTCCCCCAGATGGCATGTTCGCCGAGATGCCATCCATGATCTCCCCAGAGCACTACGACAGTGTTCTTCGCAGCCCCCGTCTTTTCCAAATGCTCCAGCAATCGCCCCACTTGCGCATCGGCATAACTCACACAAGCGGCATAATGCTTTCTAACTTCGAGGGCAAATGCAGCATCTTTATTGGGATCACGACCCCAGAGATTGTATTTCATGAATTCACCTGATCCATGCCAGGTTGTTTTGCCTTTGGGCTTTTCTGGATGAGGTGTCGGCGGAAATTCAATGTCATGATAGGGCTCCATGTATTTGGCTGGGGCACCAAAGGGCAGGTGAGGTCTCAAGATTCCTACCGCCAAGAAAAACGGTTTCGTCGAATCGGCAGCTAGTTTCTCCATTTGACGCAATGATTCTTCCACGGAGTTGCCGTCAGGATAAATGGCATCAGAACCTTCAATCGCCTGAAACACATCCATATCCTGTGCCCGGACACGAATTTCCCCATTCGCCAAACCGTGCATCCAACCTCTGGGGTGCTGCCATGGACCGGCCGGTAGCAAATGACGATCCCAGGAATCCGGCATTTCCAGCAAGCTGGGGTCGTTCCAGTCGGGTCCGCCTAATCCCCCGGGGTGATGCGAAACTTTTCCAACTGACACAGTCGTGTACCCATGCTTGCGAAACCATGCAGGCATGGTTGGAGGAATTTCACTGGCCTGTTTTTTAAGCTGGGCCGCGCGGCGAAATAATGCATCGTTGCCAGGGGATCCGTAACGTCCCGTCAACAACGTATATCTGGAAGCCCCGCAGGTAGGTGCCTGTACATAATGGTTCAGAAATATCCTCCCTTTGGAAGCCAACCGATCAATGTTGGGCGAATGAATGTAAGATTTACCGAAACAATTCAACTCAGGACGAAGGTCATCCACACAGATTAAAAGGACATTCGGCCGCTTGGCAGCTTTCAGGTTAATGAGTGATGAACCAATGATTACTAATAATATGAAGGATTTAAGAAGAAATTTCATGGATAAGAAACGAAATATGGCACAACAACGGCTCCGTTTGAAAGAACATATTCATTTGGATACGTTGCATGAATCCACCGAACCGACTAGAATCCTTTAAGTGAACGTTCATCGAAAACGACTGGATCAGGTGTTGGTGGATCGAGGATTTTTTGAAAGCCGCGAGCGAGCTAAACGCGCGGTCATGGCAGGTCAGGTTTTGATGGATGATTGCCCGGCCAATAAACCTGGGCAGCAGGTTCGACAGGACGCGGCGATTCAATTGAAAGCACAGGATCCATTTGTTTCCAGAGGTGGCCTGAAGCTGGATCATGCCATCCAACATTTTGATCTGGATGTTCAGAACGTCATCGCTGCGGACCTCGGTGCTTCAACAGGAGGTTTTACGGATTGCCTTCTTCAAAGAGGCGTTTCCAAAGTATATGCAGTGGATGTAGGACAGGGTCAACTCGCATGGAAATTACGAACCGATGAGCGAGTGGTTGTGATGGAAAAAACCAATGCCCGGCACTTGCGGAAAAACCAACTGCCGGAAACAGTCAGCCTGATCGTGGTGGACTGTTCCTTTATTTCGCTGAAGCATATCCTGCCACCTGCAGTTGATTTATTGGAGCCCAATGGTAGAATCATCGCCTTGATCAAACCTCAATTTGAAGCAGGAAAGGAAGAAGCAGATAAAGGTCGAGGTGTCATACGTGACCCCTTGATTCACCAAAGCATTCTCAAATCACTCGAACTTTTTGCAACAAGTGAACTTCCTCTTAAGTGGAAAGGTTTGGTTGAGTCTCCCATCCAAGGTCCTGCAGGAAACAAAGAATTTTTAGTGTGGCTTGAAAAATATTGATCTTAAAACGGAACGCATTGGATTGATTGCCAATCCGGGAAAGCCGGCGTGGAAGCAGGCCATTGACCAGGCTCATCGAATCATTGCAGCCTCGGGCAGGAAAGTCATCCACGATGCTCGCCCCCTCTCCGTCGAAGCTTTCCAGACGGATGGTATGGATGTCATTCTTGAGACGGCCAAGCAGTCGGATCTATTAATCGTGTTCGGTGGTGATGGAACGATGCTGCATGCCGCCCGTTCTCTGAAAGGTACGCCAACCCCACTGCTCGGGATCAATACCGGCGGTCTGGGTTTTTTAACAGCTGCTCCAGTTGAAGAGCTTGAAACCACTTTGGAAAAAGTATGGCTCGGACAACTTAGCCTGGATAAACGCCCTTACATTAGATCACAAGTCACCGGAACCAATGAGAAAAAGCCAGACTTAACCGCGGTCAATGACCTGGTCATCAGTCGCGGAATGGCTTCAAGAATGATCGAGCTTGAAGTCATCGTCGATGGTCAATTGGTCACTCAATACCGATGTGACGGGTTCATTATCAGCACCCCTACCGGTTCCACTGCATATTCCCTTTCAGCCGGAGGCGCGGTCGTGTCACCTGGAGCAAACGTTTTCACCTTAACCCCTATTTGCCCACACACACTTTCCAACCGGTCCATCATCGTCGATATGAACTCAATCATTGAAGTTCGTATTCTAAGTCAAAGGGTGGAAACTGTTTTATCTGCAGACGGACAAAAACAGATCGAACTGGACCCCAATGACAACGTCCGTATCCACGCCATTCCAGATCAAGTTCAGATCTTGAATCTACCCGAAAACTCCTTCTTCAACACACTCAGACAGAAAATGCAGTGGAGCGGCTCACACGTCTTGCATGAAGAAAAATAATCAAGCCGCGCTTCATGATTGGGGAAAATTTCGATGCCAGTCTGTGCTTTGCTCAAACGCGTAAGCAGCTTTCAGAAGGTTTGTTTCCTCAAATGGTTTCCCCATCAATTGCAGGCCAATGGGTAGTTTGGGATCTTTTGAAAACCCGCAAGGGAGGCTGATGCCACAATTACCAACCAGATTTGCTGATATGGTAAAGATATCGGTTAAATACATCTGCAATGGATCAGTTGCTTTCTCCCCTACTCCAAAGGCTGGCGTGGGTACGGTAGGAGTTAAAAGCAGATCGACTTTTTGAAAAGCCTTTTCAAAATCCTGGCGAATGAGTGTTCTCGTTTTTTGGGCACGGAGGTAATAGGCGTCATAATAACCACTACTCAAAACATAGGTTCCAAGAATAATCCTGCGCTTCACTTCAGAGCCAAACCCAGCACCTCGAGTCTTGGAATATAATTCGACTGGATCCTTACCATCCACTCTGGCGCCGTAACGAATTCCATCAAAGCGCGCAAGATTGGCACTGGCCTCCGCAGTACATATGATGTAGTAGGTTCCAATCGCATACTCCGTGTGTGGGAGAGAAACTTCCTCAATTTCCGCTCCCAGTTTTTCATATTGGGATACAGCGGATTGAATTGAAGATTTAACTCCCGGATCGAGTCCATCCACAAAATATTCCTTGGGCAATCCAATCTTCAGCCCCTTGATATCCTCGCCCAATGATTGGGTGAAATCTTCAGAATCCTGAGGCACGCTGGTACTGTCACGGTCATCATGGCCAGCGATCACATTCAACAAAATGGCTGTATCCCGCACATCTTGACTCAAGGGACCAATCTGATCCAAGGAGGAAGCAAAAGCGGTTAATCCGTAGCGCGAGACTCGTCCATAGCTGGGCTTCATGCCAACACAGCCACAAAAGGAAGCTGGTTGACGAATCGATCCCCCGGTGTCGGAACCCAATGCACCTGCACAGAATCCAGCGGCAACAGCCGCAGCGGAACCGCCCGAAGAACCTCCTGGAATATGTTCTTTGCTCCAGGGGTTGCGAGTGACTCCTCTGCTTGAATTCTCGGTGGAACTTCCCATGGCAAACTCGTCCAGATTAGCTCGACCTATGATAATGGCACCTGCATTTTTGAGTTTGCTGACCACCGTGGAATCATAGGGTGCGATAAAATTCTCCAACATTTTAGAGGCACAGGTCAGCGGCTGGCCTTTGTCTGCAATGTTGTCCTTGACCGCAATTGGCACGCCAAGCAAAGGTTTGTTGTCGACGTTGGAATCCGAGCTCAAAGCCTGGTCGACAGCATCAGATTGAGCCAGCGCTCCTTCCTGATCCACGTGAACCAGGGCGTTCAATTCTGAATTGGAAGCCGCTATGCGTTCCAAATACGAAGAGACAATGTCGCGAGAAGAAATCTCGCCTTGCTGAAGACTTTGCCGAAGGGTTGAAATTGATGGGTTAGCTTCCATATTGGAATATTCCTGAAAGTAATGTGTCAGATTATTCGACGATTTTTGGCACCATAAACAACCCGTTGCCCTTGGCCGGGGCATTCAACAACGCTTCATCATTGGTCAATGATTCACGGACTTCATCCTTGCGGGTCACGTTGACAAGCGGCACTGGATGGGCTGTAGGTTCGACATCGCTCACATCCAGTTTCTGAAGTTGTTCTACATAATCGATGACCTGCCCGATTTGACGACTGAAAGTTTCCTCTTCTTCCGGAGTCAACTCCAATCGGGCTAACTTGGCCACATAATGAATATCAAAATCTGTCTTCGACATGCAGAAAGATTGTAGAAGGTCTATCAATTCAGCAAGCTGAAACAGGAAAGAACATTTCGAAATCAATCACAACGCCTGATGCGCGCGACAAAGGCTAAAATTGTAACAATTAGACGCTCGATTTATCCGCCACTTTTCATAGATTACTACGAAACAGCATTTATTGGTGGTTGTGGACACAACAGAACAGAAAATTTCTCCATGGTGCAGGGTGTTACATCATGCAGCTTTGAACCTGTTGGAGGAAGTTTATCAGCGCACGGAGGCTGACGATGCCCTTTCGGCAGAATCCGTCCACCGTCAGCGCATCCTGATCAAACAGTTGAGGAGTTATCAGCAATTAATCAGACCCCTGCTTCCAGTCCGATCCATCAATTATGCAAACCTGCGAATCAAGAAGGTGGGCATGATTCTCTCAGGGCGACGCGATCGGGATGTCCTCATGAAGACGCATCAAAAGCTGCTTAAAAAAACAAAAAACAAAAAAACCATCAAAAGCCTGAAGGCACTTGAAGATTTATTAAATGAAATTCGAGAAGAGTCTCCAGCCACCATCCCATGGTCAAAAATCCGTCAGCCAGTAAAAATAGAGATAGGATTCTGGAACCGTCAATTGACCAAATGGGCCTCCGATTCCGATGAAAAACTAATTCAGGGATTGAGCGCTACTTACAGCAGGGCTCGAAAGCGTTTCAAAAGTGCTTATGAGGACAAAGACCGCAATCGTTATCATGATTGGAGGAAATGGAGTAAATTCCTTTTGTATCAACTTCATTTTTTCAGCCAGCATGGAGGCCCCAAAAGTCGCAAGCAATTGACGGCTTTGACCAAACTCGGAAAGCTGCTCGGAATTCACCAGGACCTGCAGATCTATCGCAAGTACATCCATCAAGTGTCCGCACACGATTTTTCATCAGACCAATTGGCACGATGTGATGTGCTGATTCGTCAGAGGGAAAAAGCACTGGAATCCCAGTGTAAAAAGATTGGGGATCAATGTTTCAAAGAAAAAGCAACTCAGTTTGAAAGACGCATGCGGGATAAATGCCTTTCATCATCGGCCGGGGAAATTCATGTAGCCGACTCTTCCATCACGCCCTAGTTTACCCGGACTTGATTTATGGGCACAGAAATCGAACGAAAATTCCTGGTTGATCCTGATGGAGCCTGGCGAAGATCAGAAAAAAGCCTGAGCTGCCAACAAGGTTATATCTCCACCAAATCGGCCTGTTCCATGCGAATTCGAATCATGGGAGAAAAAGGATTCCTGACGATGAAGACCAAACGTGAGGGAATTCAACGTGACGAATTCGAATACGAAATCCCCTTGTCTGATGCCCAACACATGCTTCAACACTATTGTGACACAGGAATTGTCCAAAAAGTTAGACACTACATTCATCACGAAGGTATGCTTTGGGAAATCGACGAGTTCAAAGGGGACAACCAAGGACTCATCATGGCGGAAGTCGAACTCCAATCCATCGACCAGCAAATTAAACTTCCGAACTGGATCATCAAAGAAGTATCCGGCGATCCAAGATACTTCAACGCGATGCTTTCAAAATTCCCGTTTAAGGATTGGTCGAGGTAAATGGCGCTTGCTTGAACTTTCCTGAGGACAGGTGAGATGAAGCTTCAAAAAATCTCCAGCCATGTTTATTGGATGCCACCGGCAAAACCCGACCGCCCTTCACTGTGCGCCGTGGTTGGCTCGGATCGTGTGGTAATGCTGGATGCAGGTGCTTCGGAAACCCATGCGCGACAGTTCCTTGATTTGCTGACCTTGGAGGGAATTGCTAGCCCTCAACATATCGTATTAACTCACTGGCATTGGGATCATGTATTTGGAGCCTGTGAGGTGGGGGCACCCGTCATTGCTCATGCATTGACGGCGGATAAACTTTACGAACTTTCAAAGCGTGACTGGAGTGATACCGGGCTGAAGCAGCAAGTGGCCAAGGGACTCGAAACCAGGGAAGGTGCTGAAAATATTAAAGCCGAAATGCCCTCACCAAGGTACGTAAACGTCCCCAAGGCCGACATAGTATTCAACCATTCAATGAATTTGAAACTCGGCGACGTGACGTGCAGGATACAACATGTGGGTGGAGACCATTCCCAGGATTCCACGATTGTGTTCGTAGTGCCAGATCGTGTGCTTTTTCTGGGGGATTGCCTTTCGAGCGATTTCTATGCCCCCGAGCCCTTCTATACGCTTCAGCAATTAACTTCTCTGCTGGATACGATTGAGAGCTTAAACGCCGCCAGTTATGTGGAAGGTCACGCTCCCAATATTTCCACTCAAAGTGAATTCAAGAAAGAGATTTCAAAAATGCGATACGCTATAGATCTCGTCAGGGAAGCAGGACCAGATGAGAAAAAGGTCTTCACAGTTTTCGAAGAAACAAAAGGTGTGCCTCCAGATGAAGACTCGGCCTACTATTTGAGGGCTCTGATCAAAGGGCTTTCCTTTTGATTCGCTCATCGAAACGATTAAAATCTCCCGAACATATCACCGTCAGTTCAAAAAAATTATTCTCCCTGCGAGGTCATCAAATCTATCCTGTGGTATCGATTCACCATGTCGATTGGAAACATCAGTTTGGTTCCGTCCGGCCAATTGATGGTCACTTCATCGACTGAATCGGCCTGACCGAGGCCAAAATGAACACGATAGGGAGATTGGGATCGGTAGCCATTGCCTGTGATAACAGGATGAACGAATGTTCTGTTCCTGGATTTAATCTTCAATTTAGCTCCCATCAAAGGCGGCCAATTTTCTTTTTCTCTCAACTCAACCCCAATCCATTGATGCTCGGTTTGATGATAGTTTGGAAACAAGTGAAGCACTTGCCGTTCGTCGGGCCATAGTTCAAAAGTTGTCACCGCAAGGTCGGGTAATCCATTACCGTCAAAATCCGCAGCAACGACATTTCGACAATCTTGAGTCATTGCCAACCCCAACAAGTAGGCAACCTCGATCCATTCTTTTCCATCAACATTCAGGAAAAATCGATTCAGCTCGTTCCCACCATAGGATGCTCCTTTCTGCTGATAACGGTGCTGTTTGGATTCAAAGTAATTTGCTAAATCCGGGTTAGGATTGGAATCTCCCAGAAACAGATCTTCACGCCAAAATTCGGATTCATAGTCGTAGGTGCGTGCTCCAGTAATGTGACCGTTGACAATGTAAACATCCTGATCTCCATCCAAATCAAAATCGATGTTGGCCGTACCCCATGACCATCCCGTTTGCCGCATGGGATGAACCCCTTCGATTTGACGCACACCACGACCGTTTCCCCAGAATACTCGATTACCATATGCCATGGCTGTTCGCATGTCGGAGGCTTGCTCAGTTTCAGGCAAATGGATACCCAGCGAATTCAAACGTTCGGCGGAAGAGGAATGCATTCCGATCATGAGCAGGTCCATATGCTCATCCAGATTCCAGTCCCCCATCAAATGGGCCATGCCAAATCCGTAATGATCCCCTCCCCATTCAGGAGTCATGTCTTCAAAGTGTCCGGTCCCATCGTTCTGATAAAAATCAACACCTGAAAAATCACTCACCACGACCAGGTCCAAATCCAAATCCTCATCTAGATCCACGAATGAAGCACTGTACGTGCGACGGTATCGCTTCTTCTCCAAACCGGATCCCCTGGAGACATCCTTGAACTCACCATGACCATTGTTGATCAATAAAAAGGCTGGATACCCATCATTGGCATCATAAAACGGGGTTGGCATCTGACCATCCTGATACGGAACCTTGTATTGTCCCAACCATAAATCCAGGTCTCGATCTCCATCGATGTCACCAGCCGTAAGAACAAAAGGATTCACCAATTGTTCATGGAATATGTTTTGCTTTTGAGGTGCTTGAGCAAAGGCACCTTTACCATCTCCCAAATACAAGGCGAGTCCCTGGGTGGTGACTGCAAGGTAATCCAGAAAAGTGTCTCCATTAAAATCCGCGGTGATTCCTTGATGAAATTGATCCAGAGGAAATTCCAATAGATTTCCGGTTCGAAACCGACCGTTCCCCTGATTCCAGAAGACTCGATTGATCCTGGATAGAATGATTTCGGGAGCAGAATCGGCATTCAGATCCAAAACCTGCAGGTTCGGTTCCAGCACAAGTTCCTGTTCAGAGGGAGACACGTCAGCCGCCACCACGTGCTCAAATGGAGGAAGCCCCTTCCGCTCCAAAAGAGTCGCCTGATTGATGGTGATGTTTTTAATATTACCCATTCTGGACGCATCCAAGGAAGACCACTGAAGGACCATTTTGCCACGGAGAATCCATCGGATTCCAGTTTCCATCTGCTTTGCATGAAATTCGAAGGTATAGGTGGAGGCTGGTCCGCTTTCCGCCTGCGGATCAAACCCAATATGTCGCCACTGCATCTGATCTAATTCAATGCCCTGCGACTTAAGCTGCCCCAACCAAGATTGCCAATCTTCTTGTGTCCATGAGTTGGAAGGCTCCTGAATTTCTCGAAGAATGATGTCGTGTTCAATCATTCTTGGATCGCTCCATTCACCGAATTGTATGGAATCAATTGACGACACACCAAGGACTCCAAGCTTATCGTCCGATTCCTTGACTCGGTCCCAAATGAACTCCATCCATTGACCATAAGACTCTGCCAGGATTTCATCAGCCAAGGCTTCTCGTTCAAGCTCCTGACGGCGATTCTCGTATACCGAATCGTCGGCATCATCTGTTCCTGACGGTGTCCAATCTGTTTTATTCGAGGGCACTTCTCTTTCCCTGCACCCGACAAAAAGAATAAAAAGACTGAAAACACAAACAAAGCGAAACCATGACGAACTCCATTTAACCAAGCCGAAACATGCCGACAACCTATGGATTGAAATCTTGCTTTTTTTAAGAATGAAGTCCACGATTTAAGGCGTTCCACAAGTCACGAGTAAGAGATCCGTTATGGGCAGATCTCGATGAATGGTTTCCATTAAAATATGGGGCCATGTTAAATGCGTAAAGATCTATCCTGAAGACGGCAATAATTGATAGACGTCAACAAACCACAAAGCCATGTCAAATCGTATTCAAGAATACAAGCTGATCATCGCATCAGAACCCAAAGAACTGGAAGAAACCGTCAACGAGCATTTAAAAAGAGGGTTTGAACTTTATGGAGATCCAGGGACACAGCTCTCCAATGATGGAACCTGCCAGTTTTTTCAAGCAGCTGTATTGCGAGGGGATTTTTGATTCCTTGCGGAATCTTCCTTGCTGTCGAAGGAATTCGAGGTAATGATTGGGCTTCGAATAGCTCCCTTTGAAAAAGCATGAAAACTAATCCAATCAAGTGGTGGACGTCAGGCATCTCCCTTTCGTTGATCCTCGTTTCTTTCACATCAAATGCCGAAGTTGGCGTCGGAGCCAAACCTTTGCCTGGAGCTGAGGTCCTGTTCGATGGCAGCCGGGAAATGTTGGATGAGAAATGGACCTACTGGGAAGGACCTCGCTATAACTCTTCCCTGCCGATCAAATGGAAGATTGTTGAAGATCCAGTGGACGAAGGAACGGTTGTCATGACAGATGATCCCGCTGCGGCTGGGGGTGTTTATGGAGCAGCGGACATTGTCACGAAAAAGAAATTTAGAGATTTCCGACTCCATGTCGAATTTCTGATTCCCAATCCGGGAGGAAACAGTGGGGTATACCTTCAAAACCGCTATGAAATTCAGGTGCTCGACGGTGATAAAACCAAACACGGCATGGGGGCTGTGATCAATGAAAGTGAATCTCCGTATCACGCTTACAATGGGCTTGGAAAATGGAACGCCTATGACTTCACTTTCCGTGCCGCACGCTTCGAAGACGGTAAAAGGACGGAGAAGGCAAGAGTTACCGCTTATTTCAATGGCCAAAAAGTTCACACCAACTTCGACATCAACAAAGTTTGGGGAGGTCCAAATTCGGGTATCGACGGAGGGAACAATGGAGGATTGGGCATCACCGACCGCCCCGGAGGACTGAAACTTCAGTGCGAGGGTCATGATGTACGCTATCGAAATATCTGGATCAAGGAGCTCAATCTTGAAGATCCAAATACCGATTTTAACGAACCTCTGGCAAAATAGGTAACCAAGTCTTGAAAAGTTGCTGACTGGTGATCCGCCCTGAACAATCCAATGCCAGCAAATTCCAACTCCAAGCAAACCGAGGGTAATCCTGCCGGAAATGGTCGTTTTCTGTCCTGGTGGATATGGGCTTTTTACGGCGTTCTGATACTGGTGGGGGTACCTTGGTATTGGCCAACCGACTTCAAAGGGACCCTCTTTGGATTACCGATCTGGACATTATGCTCATTGGCAGCATCACTGGTTGCCTCCCTATTTACTTCATGGTTATTGATGACAAAATGGCCATTGGACGATCAGGATACAGAAACTCCATCTCCTGAAGAATCTCGCCCATGAATGAGAGTGTGATGCCATTTGGCTGGGGTGGGATAGCCTTTCTTGTCTGCTATCTCATGGGTTTGCTATTCATAGGCTGGCTTGGGGGACGGGCCAGGGAGAGTAATTCCCTTCGTGATTTTTACCTCGGCGGTAAGGGCGTTGGAATGATCGTGCTTCTGCTAACCTTGTACGCCACCCAGTACAGCGGTAACACCATGTTTGGTTTCAGCGGCAAAGCTTACCGAGTTGGATTTTCATGGCTGACCTCGGTGCACTTCATGACCGCCATCATTGTGGGATATCTGCTGTTTGCTCCTGGATTGCATCGCCTTGGCAAAAAACACCATTTCATCACTCCCAACGATTTTTTAAACCATCGCTATGGACACAAAGGTATCAACATCGTCGCTCCAGTATTAATGATTCTGGCATTGGGCAATTACCTGTTGGCTCAGTTGATGGCAATGGGAAGGGCATTGCAGGGGCTCACCACCATGCCACCTCAAACGGCTTATGTTGTCGGAGTGGTGTTGCTGGCAGTAATTATGTTGGTCTATGAAACCATGGGGGGATTTAGAGCTGTTGCCTGGACGGATGTGCTGCAGGGTTTGATTTTGATGATTGGTTTCAGTGTTCTGGTTTTTCTCATATGGACCCAATTTGGCGGAATTGCTGAAACAACTCAAAAACTCATGGAAAGCACCGATTCAGATCGTGCCAAGGTGCTTCCACCTGATCCACTGGGAAGCAGGAGGTGGTTGAGTTATGTTCTGATTTTCGGGTTGGGAGCTTCTTTGTACCCCCAGGCCGTACAACGCATTTACGCCGCAAGATCTTCAAAAGTACTGAGGAATAGTTTGGTGGCCATGGTATTTCTACCACTCACAACCGCCTGGATTGCGGTGCTGGTTGGGGTGACTGGCGCAGCTCACTTTCCAGGCCTGGACGGCTCTCAAAGCGACCGTATCCTCACGATCATTTGCCGGGAAGTGCAACAATCTTCAGCGCTTGGTTACTGGCTGGTGGTTATTCTGTTCTCAGCGATATTGGGTGCCTTAATGTCCACGGCTGACTCCTGCATGTTGACGATATCCTCCATGACAACAAAGGATCTTTACTTGAGATTCATCAATCCCAAGGCGACAGAATCTCAACTGACCTTCATGGGAAAATGGCTTTCCTGGTTGGTGGTGGGAATTCTGGCAGGTGTCGCCATTTACTTGAACTCATTATCCACCAAACCGACTTTGGTCAAACTGTTGGACTTGAAATTTGACATGCTGGTCCAGCTTGCGCCTGGTTTCATGCTCGGGATGCATTGGAAGCGACTGCATGGGAGGGCAGTGTTTTGGGGGTTGGTAGCAGGACTCTGCGTCACCTTTGCACTTTATGGAAATACCTGGGTTCAATCATCCGGTTTCCATCAGGGTTTATACGGCCTCCTGGCAAATCTGGTTGTTGCCGTTGGTTTGTCCTTGATCCTTCCCTGTAATAGGGAACAATCCACGGGTGCCAACACAGATCTGGCCTAATTGAATTCCCTTCGAAAGGGGTGTCAGGAGGATGTGATGAAAAATAAATCACAGCATAAAGGTAAAGAAGGTTCATTTGTCCGTCATGCTTGTGGATGGATGCTTTGGGCGATCCTTTCGTTCCCAATTCCCCAACTTCTTGCCGACCAGATCATCTTCAGCGAAATCATGTATCACCCCAAGCTGGAGAAAGATTCTGCCTGGATCGAACTGGAAAATTTAACTTCCACACCTCTTGACTGTGCGGATTGGACTCTTCAAGGGAAGTCTCTGAAATATTCTTTTCCAACATTTGATCGATCGGATCCATCATCCAGTTTCATTCAACCATTTGAACGGTTATTAATCACAAAAGCAAAGCCGAACGAATTTCGTATTCAATACAAAATCCCAGATCACATTAGAATATTTGGGCCATGGGAGGGAGAAATTGACCGGGGAAAAGAGCAACTCGAGCTGAGAGATAAAAACGGAATTGGTCTTTGTCGTTTGAATTTTAACAATGACCCACCATGGCCTTTGGAGGCAGCTGGCGCAGGTTACAGTATGGTCATCCAAGAAGAGGACCGAACGGTTAATCACTGGAGCAACTGGAAAGCCAGCGCAAAGCCGGGAGGTTCTCCAGGTATCGGAACTTTTCCCGAAGAGGGCGTCCAGTTTCAACTAACGAATGCCGATGCCAAGTACAACCGCGAGCTGTTACTGCCCATGGAAGTTTCATGGCGATACCATGAAGGAGACTACCAAATCAGTAACCATTGGATGTCTCCGGACTTCGATGACAGTAGTTGGAAATCTGGAGAAGGCTTACTAGGATTCGAGAACGAGAGCCTTCCTTCCCCTGGGATCAGAACTCCGCTGAGGAAGGGTCCGATGTCTTATTATTTCAAAACCCAATTCATTCTAAGTCAACACATCAAGGACGGATATGTTGAAGTGAACCAAGTATTGGATGATGGAGCCATTTATTACCTCAACGGCAACGCCATAGGATTTAGTCGCATGCCCAGCCGCCGGGGACAAACCCGACCGGATGCGCCAGCCAGCCAATCCGTCGCAAATGCAATCCTTGAGGAAGGAGTTTTTAGAATCAATAGTGACGCCCTTCAGCAAGGAATCAACACGCTTGCCGTCGAAGTTCACCAGATCAATCAAACCAGCACCGACCTGGTTTTCGGCGCAGAACTTTGGATGGTGACTCGAATAGAGGAATTGCCCATCAGGTTGGTGGAAATAGGCATGACTGGTCATTCTGAGGGTTACGCAGTCGTCGAAAATATTTCAGAATCACCCAAACAATTGTCTCACTATTGGATCACGGCGGCAAATGATCCAGAAACAACGCCCAGAACTGTTGCCTCGTTTGCTTCAGAAACACTCAAACCGGGTGACGGCCGACAAATTAGTTTGGACAGCCCTATTTCAACCAGAGCCATCATGGCCATTGCCAGTCCAAGTAATCGAAACTCATTACTGAAAGTTCCCCTGCAATTACCTCAAGCTGGGTTCAGGCAATTTCTGGTAAATGCTTCACAAAACATCTGGAAAGTGGTTCAAATCCCACCCGAAGCAAGTCAAGACAATGCTGCTCCGGTTAAAGGAAAGATTCGAATCACCGAAGTCGTCTTTCCTAATCAAGGTGACGATTTGAAAGTTGAATTATCCCACACCCATCCCCATGAAATATCTTTAAGTGGACTTTCCCTGGCTCACCAGGGCAGTTTGAATCAACCTCAATTGCTGGAGGGAAACATCGAAGGTAATTCCATAGCTTCTGTAGGATTTAAAGGACTTCCCAAAGGAAAGAAACGATTGAAACTATTTCTTCTAAACCAGGAAACCCAGGAGATCCTGGATGCCATTGCGGTCGACATTCAATCAGGTAGATCGCTCCAAAGATCTGGGTTCCATTCTACGGAATGGTACAGCAGTGCAGAGAACACTCTCGATCAACCCAACAAATTTCACGCACAAGATGCCATCGTGATCAATGAGATCATGTATGATCCACCTTTTGGCCGAGGCGACTTGGAATATATCGAATTGTATAACAAAGGAGAGGATAGTATTCCTTTGGATCAATGGAGGTTCGAGGATGCTATCGACTACGAATTCCCTTCGAACACAAGGATTGAATCTGGTCAGTATATCGTCATTGCCAAGAATCCGGAGGCCATTCAGAAAACCCATCCCGGCTTAAATTGTTTGGGACCATTTCAAGGGAAATTAGGGAATGATGGGGAGCTTCTGCGATTATTGGACCAGGATGGCAATCTTGCCGACGAGGTATATTTCAAAGGAGAGGGAGATTGGCCTGAGCTTGCAAGAGGAAAAGGCAGCAGTATGGAATTGCTTCATCCCGAAGCAGAAAATTCCGTATCCTCAGCCTGGAAAGACAGTCGGGAATCAAGATCATCCGAGTTTATAAAATTCAAGTTTACTGTCCCCTACCGTGGCTACGTTGATCACTGGCATACCATGGATCATCAGGAACTGCATCTTTACCTGACCGGAGAAAGCCATGTGGTTTTACGGAACATTCAATTCAAGGAGGAGGGCCAAACCGAGAACTTGCTCTCCAACCCGGAACGCTTATCCATTGAAGGAGACAGTTCTACAGGTTGGCTGATTCAGGGCAATCACGGTGACAGTTTTGTGGAAAATGAACGCCTTCACTTGATCGCACATGGACACGGAGACAACCGCGCCAATCGAGCCGAAATTGATATCACCAAGTTGGAGCGGGGCAAGAATTACGAATTAGAATTTGAAGCCAGATGGGTGCATGGATCGCCCAGACTCATCGCAAGGACTTGGGAGAATAGTCTGTCTGAGTCCATATTACTGCCCATTCCAGAAAGTCTGGGAACACCGGGCAAAGCCAATTCCAATTTACAAACCAAACCCTCTCCTTCTGTCGAAAATCTCAAACAAATACCCGCTGTCCCATCGCCAGGAGGACCACTTAAAATTTCGGCCGAGATCGGTTGGCCAAGTGGAATTGGCAAGGTCAATCTGGTCTATCGATTGGATGGTTTGCCAGATCAACCCTGGACTCGCAAACCAATGTTACCTTCGGATAAACCAGATCAATCAGAATCTAAAGTGAAACTCTACGAGATCACCATTAACGAGGAGTTCAAACAAGGTGATCTCATTCAATACTATGTCGAAGCGGTCCAAAATGAAGGAAGTCGTACGACTCTTCCGCGCAAGCCAGGCTCCAAACCTGCGTTGTGCGTCTTCGATGAAAGAGTCATTCCCAATGATCTTAGGGTCATTCGATTGCTTATTTCCAGTTACCATTTGGATGCCATATTCAAAGGCACATCAGAGGAATACGGTTACCGTTATCCGAGATTGTCGAATCAATATTTCAATTCAACTTTCATTTCAAATGAAAGGGACATTTTTCATGGGGCGGAGTTGAGAGCCAGCGGTAGTCCCTGGACAAGACAAAACACCATGGATCGCGGTAAATTCCGACTCCCAAAAGATCGACTGTTTCGCGATCATGGTAAATTCGCATTTGATAATGATCCCACCCGAAATGGTGGTGCTGTCAGACATCACAATCGAATGGCAAGATACCTTTTATATTTGTTGGGACACGTGAACGGTCAAAACGAGTTTGTTTATGTGATCATCAATGCGGGTAATATTCGGGTTCGAGAGGATGTCGAACCCGTGGACGCCGATTACCTCAATCGCAACTTCGCCAATGGCAATCAGGGTGAACTGTACCGAGTGGATGATGACTGGTGGATGTCAGACCACTGGAGCCAAGCAAACCGTGATGCGTCCTGGAGATACTTCAACACGGATCATCCGGCACACTATCGTCATTCCTGGATGAAACGTTCGAAGGAAGAAGAAGACGATTATACAGAATTCATCGACTTCATTAAATTGATCAACCGAAGCAACTACACCCAGGAAGAAATCGAAGCTGTCCTGGACCCTGAAGCAATGCTGAAAATGACGGCTGTCATGGGATACATTGCAGACTGGGATACGTTCACCCAATCCAGGGGAAAGAACGCATATTTCTACCAGCGAGCGAATGATAGAAAATTCCAACTTTTGCATTGGGACTCTGATTTGGCTTTTGGTGGTAGAAACTACAATTCATTCTATGGAGGTTCATCACAATTCATTCAATGGGTCGAAAAACCCTATAATTATCCTCGCCTGATGAAATACCTAAAAGAACTTTCGGCTCTGACAACAGATCCTCAAGGCCGTGTGGAAGCCTGGATGCGTGAGGAATCCAAAGGCAATCCATATACACAAATAAACTTCCGATTTTATCGCCGCTTTTTTCAAAACCGAGCCAAACAGGTTGAAAGATTAAATTAACTTCAAAGCCCCGTTTGTTTACTGAAAGTTTCAAATCCAACAGCACGAGGCCACCTTCCGCGTGAATCAATCACGTTTTTATTTGGCATTCTACAATTCTCGACTAAATTAAGAACATTCGTATCATATAGATATTCAATAAGTTGAGTTAGAATGACTGAAAAACAGTCAGAGAATCACACGCATGGTGAGCATCATCATCGCAAACGAAGGAAGAAACGCCGTCGCTCGCGAAGCAGTGGAAACAACATGAAACCTCTCAAGGAGAGTCTGCTTCTGATCATCTTACTGACCGCATTTGTGATAGCTCTAGGTTTCTGCCTTTGGATGATTGTCCCTCCCCTGATTGAATACCTGGGACAATCGGCCAAATGGTAATGGCACAAAAGCTAAAGGGTTGTCCCTCCCTTTTTGTGCCAACCTTGCGTTCGAGGTGCCATGGAACGTTTGGGAAGATACCAGCCTTCATTTGGAGCCGACACACCTGAAATACTTGCTCCAGGTTTGAGCCCTTTTTGGGAGATGGTGTAAGGGACCATTTCTTCAATCTTGCAGTATTTTCCTCCGGAATCATGCATGGTCAATCCATTGATCAACAAACCTCGGTCCGAATGGCAATAGGGCCCCTGCATCCAACCGTAAAGATTCAGGTTGGAAATAATGATATTGGCTCCACTCAACAACATGGCAGCTTGTGGCCGATTATCAGTATGGGGTCCTTCCATTTGAAGGTCATTGAACCTGGCATCCCTCAGCCAAACGTTTCCTTCAATCCTCTGATGTACGGGATACCAATCAGGTCTCAATGGAGGGCCATGCTTGATCCCGATCAAGGCACCCTGATGCTGCAGGATTTTGACACGATCCAGCCAGAAACGATCCTGATCCATGGCCAAATAAATCGGCAGCGTACCATTCATTGCGGTGATCACAATGTTTTCTATCCCTTGATCAAAAGACCGCATCACCATCTCTCCCACGGTAGTTCCCGGTTCCACATAAATTCCAACGGGAGAATGAGTCGCCATCCCGTAGGCGACGTCATCAATAACCACATGATCTCCATCGCTGAAAAACCTCAACATACTTCCCCAGCGCGCAGGGCAAGTGACACGGAACTTGCCAGGCAATCGTGCAGTATTGTGAAAGAAATATTCGGGTTCGATACAAACAATCGATATGATCGGAGTTACTTCAGCCCCCAACCATCCAGCGCCGCTGGGAGATGAATAGTCCTTTCCCCAGAATGCCTCAGCGCGTTTCCAGTATTCAGTTTGGATACGCTGTCCCTTGAGAATGATTTCATTCCAGGATGCATCCGCGTATCCGTCCTTGTCTACTTCCAGAACAAAGTTGAATTTGTTTTCGACTGAAATCTGATGACGAAATTGAGATTCAAGTGCCAATAAACGAGATTCCAATTCATTGACGGTTTCTTTCAAGACATCCAAATCCTGACCAGGCCTTGTCACGTCGTCTTGACTTGCGGAGCCTTCAATTTCCGCTGACTGTATTTCCTGAAGGGTCAGGCAAAAAAAAGAGTATGAATAAAGTTTTCATGACGAATCAGCAAAATATGGTTTCCAGATTGATTACTATTTTTAGAAGGTGAAAGCGAATGCATTATTCAAACCAAGGCTTGTTTCAAACCCGATCATTAAAGTAGAACTTTGACTCAATGAAACCAATCCCATACGCAGTTTTAAAAAGTAATTTCCTGACAGGACTATTGGCCTTGTGCTTTTTGGCTTCACCCTCAAGGGCTGAGGATATTCAGCAGCTTGCCATACCTGCCTCGGATGAAGGTCTTCCGGGGCAAGGCCCGATTCGCCGATACGACTGGTTTCAAAATTTGTGGTTGAAGAAACGCACTTCATGGGCGGACCGAATCCAACACGATCAAAAGTCTGTTGTATTTTTGGGAGACTCGATCACGCAGGGGTGGACAGATTCCTTTCACGGTCATTTTGAAAACTTGAAAAAAGCGAATCGAGGCATCAGTGGCGACACCACCCGTGGAGTACTCATCCGGATGGAACAGGATGTGCTGAAGTTAAATCCCGCTGGTATTGTCCTTTTGATTGGCACCAATGATCTTGAGGAAAGAGCAAGCCCTCAAGTAATTGCAGACAACGTCGACCTGATTCTCGACAAGCTCCATCAACATCGTCATGACATGCCAGTCATTTTGTGCCAGGTATTTCCCAGCGATGCCTCCAAGAAACGTCCCGCGTCTGCCATCAGGCAGATCAACAAATTATATCAAGAATTTCCTAAGAAATATCCGCAAGTCACTCTTTTGGACACCTGGACCTTGTTTGCAGACGCAGACGGCAACGCCAAGGCGGAAGAATTCCCGGATCTGCTGCATCCCAATCAGTTGGGCTATTCCATGTGGGCGGCATCGTTGAGACCACTGCTGGCAACAGCGGGTTTTCTGGAAACCACTCAGGATTCCTTTAGAATCGAAGATGGCTTCGTCTCCTTGTTTAACGGGAAAAACCTGGATGGTTGGGGGTTTAGAGATCAGAGATCCATGATGCTGAAATCGGATTTCTCGGGTAAAACAGCTTCAAATGACGGGCGCTATCAGGTCATCAATGGACGCATCGTTGTAACCACTCCTCCCGAAGGCCGCCGCATCCAGCAAATGTGGACGACAATAAACTTTCCTGAAAATTTCATTCTCAAGTTGGAGTTCAGGGCAACGCCGAATGCGGACAGTGGTGTTTTTATCAGGAAACCCCAATTACAGTGCCGAGACTACCCTCTGGCTGGACCATACAAGGAATTAAAGAAATACAAACCACAGGACTGGAATGAGCTTGTTATTCAAGTTAAGGACAGTATCGCTCACTGCACATGCAATGGTGAAATTCTGGAGAATGAGCTCCGATTACCAATGACAGGCCCCATCGGTCTCGAAGGAGATCGTGGCCAAATGGAATACCGCCGCATCAGGTTGAAACGACTCAAGAATTGAAAAAGGGACGACCAAAGTGTCGCCCCTTACTCAAGCTCACACTTGTGAGCAGTCGAAATTCCGCTGATTATCTGCTTAATCGACGTCTTTGCTCAATTGTGCAATGACACTTTTGTCTTCCAACGTGCTGGTGTCTCCTTGAACCTCCACGTTACCTGCCGCGATTTGTTTGAGGAGGCGACGCATGATCTTTCCGGACCGCGTTTTGGGTAAGGCATCGGCAAAGCGTACATTGTCAGGCTTGGCAACGGGTCCAATTTCTTTACCCACATGTTGACGTAGCTCATCACGCAAGCTCTTGCTTGCTTTGCTCGATCCTTTCAACGTGACAAATGCCACCAGAGCTTGGCCTTTAATTTCATCCGGACGCCCGACAACGGCAGCTTCGGCAACTTTAGGATGACTCACCAGGGCGCTCTCGACTTCTGCAGTACCAATTCGATGACCGGAAACGTTCAACACATCATCAATGCGCCCCACGATCCAGAAGTAACCATCCTTGTCCTGGCGGCACCCATCACCCGTGAAATAGTTACCTTTGATCTCACTCCAGTAAGTTTCCACAAACCGCTTGGGATCACCCCATATTCCTCGCAGCATACTTGGCCAGGGTTGGCGAACTACGAGTTTACCTCCACTGTTTTTGGGAACCGCCTTGCCGTTATCGTCCACCACTTCAGGTTTGATTCCAAAGAATGGCAATGTTGCGGTTCCGGGTTTGGTTGGCGTGACACCTGGAAGAGGAGCGATCATGATCCCCCCGGTTTCGGTTTGCCACCATGTATCCACAATGGGGCAGCGCGAACCACCGATCACTCGATGATACCACATCCAGGCTTCCGGATTGATGGGTTCACCCACCGTTCCCAAAAGTCGGAGTGAAGACAGATCATGTTTAGCCGGCCATTCTTCTCCCCACTTCATGAAGGCTCGAATCGCGGTTGGAGCGGTGTAAAGGATGGAGACCCTGTGCTTCTCTACCAGATCCCAGAAACGGTCCGGACCCGGAAAATTGGGTGCTCCTTCGTACATCAATGTCGTGGCACCATTTGCCAACGGCCCGTAAACCACATAACTGTGCCCCGTGATCCAACCAATGTCCGCTGTGCACCAGTAAACATCGGTGTCCTTCAGATCAAAAATGTACTTCGAGGTCAACTTCGCGCCCAAAAGATAGCCGGCAGTCGTATGGAGAATTCCTTTGGGTTTGCCAGTGGAACCACTGGTGTAAAGAATGAAGAGTGGATGTTCACTGCCCAGTTTCGCCGGTTTGCAATCAGTCGAGGCATTGGCCAGCTCTTCATGCCACCAGAAATCACGTCCTTTCTTCATGGTGACCTTGTTCTTGGTCCTGCGCAACACGATGACTGATTCTACTGATTTCGTGATAAACCTCCCCTTGACCTTGATCTTGAGAGCATTATCAACATTTTCCTTCAGAGGAACGACACTGCCACGGCGAAAACCACCATCGGATGTCAGAACCAATTTGGCTTGAGAATCCTGGATGCGATCAGCGACCGACTGAGCACTGAAGCCTCCAAAAACCACTGAGTGAATGGCACCGATTCGTGTGCATGCAAGCATGGCAATGGCAGCTTCGGGCACCATTGGCATGTAGATGAGCACCACATCACCCTTCTTGATGCCACGGTTTTTAAGGACGTTGGCAAATTGACATACCTCCCTGTGCAACTGACGATAAGTCAATGTGCGCTCTTCACCGGGCATTCCGGGAGCGGCAGGTTCACCTTCCCAAATGATGGCTGCCTGATTGGCTTTGTCCGTGTCCAGATACCGATCCAGACAGTTCACACTGACATTGGTTTGCCCTCCTACAAACCACTTTGCGTTGGGAGCTTTCCATTGGAGCACCTTGGACCAGGGTTTGAACCAGGTAAGTTCCCTTTCAGCCTGTTCCCCCCAGAATCCTTCAGGATCATCAATGGATCTTTTGTAAAGCTTCTTGTATTGAGCCATGGAGCCGATGTGGGCTTGTTTTGAAAACTCTTTGGAAGGCTTGAAGACACGTTCCTCACGGAGCATGGATTGAATGTTTTCACTGCCCGACGCCTTGCTGGTTCGTTTCTTTTTGCTCATAGGATGGTATGTTTGGAGTTGATCCAAATATTTTAGAAACTACACCGAAGAACGTCAATCATGAAGCAGTCAACAATGAAAAAATCCAGGGAACAAATCCAAGCAGAACCCGTCGCAATGGATCCATGACGGGTCACCCGCGTTCCAGGTGAAACATGGACGGGATAGTGACTGAAGTTCAGATTTAATACCGAGAATTTCAGGCCAGGATGCCTCGAACAATTTTGGATTCCTCAACCCCGGTCAAACGAAAATCCAATCCTTGAAATCGGTAGGTGAATTGCTCGTGATGAATACCCAAAAGATGCAATACGGTGGCATGCAGATCATTCACATGCACCGGATCGCGGGCAACGTTGTAACTGAAATCATCGGTTTCCCCCCAGGTTACACCAGGCTTGATACCACCACCCGCCAGCCACATGGTAAAACAACGGGGATGATGATCGCGCCCGCCTTCAGGACTGTCCCACTTCCCCTGCCCTGCGACCCCACGTCCAAATTCACCGCCCCACATTACCAGCGTATCATCCAGTAACCCGCGTTGCTTGAGGTCCTGTATCAAAGCGGCACTCGCCTGATCCGTATCACGACAACGCGCCACACACCAGGAACTCAATCGACTGTGATGATCCCAATCCGGATGAAACAATTGAATGAAACGAACATTCCGCTCGGCAAGGCGTCGAGCGAGAATGCAATTCGCGGCATAACTCCCGGGTCTTCTCGAATCTGCACCATATAGCTCAAAGGTGGATTCAGGTTCATCGCTTAAATCTGTTAATCCCGGAATGCTGGCCTGCATTCGATAAGCCATTTCATATTGCCGAATCCGTGTCCCAATTTCCGGATCTCCCGTCTCCGCAAGACGCATGCTGTTCAACTCAGACAAACCATCCAACATCGAGCGACGCATCTGACGTGGCAATCCATCAGGATCCTTCAGGTAAAGGACAGGATCTCCGGAGTTGCGAAGCTTGACCCCTTGGTATCGTGATGGGAGAAAACCGCTTCCCCAATAGTGATCATACAAAGGTTGATCTGACGGCCTTCGCATTTTGGAAAGTAAAACCAGGAAATCAGGTAAGTCCTTGTTTTCACTTCCCAACCCATAACTCACCCAGCCACCCATGCTGGGGCGACCTGGAATCTGATGCCCTGTTAGAAAATGTGTCATGGCAGGTGCATGGTTGATTTCATTGGTCGTCATCGATTTGATGAAGCAAAGTTCATCAACGACCTTCTTGAGATGAGGCATCCATTCCCCGATGGTGGCACCACTCTGCCCACAACGTTCAAAAGAGGTCCGGGACGGCATGATCAACTGCTTCTGATTAGATGTCATCGTCGTCAACCGTTGTCCCTGGCGAACACTATCTGGCAGCTCCTTTCCGGCCCATTTTGTGAGCCCTGGTTTGTGATCAAAAAGTTCAATTTGGCTGGGCCCACCTGATTGAGTTAGAAAAATGATTCTTTTGGCCTTGGGGGCGATTCGACCTATGGCCGGGTGTATTCCTGTACTTTCCGCAGAGGCATTCAGCATTCCACCCGATTTTAATAAATCAGCCAACGCCATCGCTCCCAGTCCCACCCCGGTACACTTCCCCAGGAAAAAACGACGCGTCATGTCCATTCCTCGTTCCGAATTCATGCGATCTCCGTTACTCATGTGTGATTGCCTCATCTAGATTAAATACCAAGTTTGCCATCCACATCAGGGATGCGTGTTGCTGTGCCTCCAAAGTCGCAATAGGGTTTTGCTGACCAACGCACAACAAAGCCCGAGCTTCTTCCGGGTTACCGGAATAGTAATCCCTGGCATCCTTCCATTTGCTTTGGATGACATTCCACTCCTGTTCTGTAAAATCTCGATTGAGGATTTCCTTCCCTATTCGTCGCAAGCATTCTTTTTCATCACCAACCGATAAAAGCAGGCGGCTGGACAAAGCATGTGAAGATTCCAAAACCGCTTCGTCATTCAAAAGTGTGAGTGCTTGAAGGGGGGTATTGGTTCGCCTGGTTCTGACCTCGCAAACACGTCGTTGAGCTTGATCAAACAGAAAGGCAGGAGCGCTCGAACGCCGCCAAAAGGAGTATAACATCCTTCTGTACCGTGCTGATCCGGGGCTTGGGAGATAGGTGAATCGCCCCATGAACATATCCTGCCAGATGCCTGCCGGCTGAAATGGTTTGACGGGAGGGCCACCCAAAACCGGATTCAGCAATCCTCCGGTTTTAAGCACAGCATCATGCAGCATCCAGCTGGGAAGCCGATGACGCGAAGCTCGCGCCCAAAGTCGGTTGTATGGATCTAGATCGAGCAACGACTGGGAAACATGACTGCTTTGTCTGTAAGTCCGACTCGTCACCATCAATCGCAGCATGTGCCTGACATCCCATTCGCTTTCGATAAATTCTACGGCGAGCCAATCCAACAATGCCGGATGGGTGGGTTGTTCTCCCTGTAGGCCAAAATCGTCAGGAGTCCTCACAAGGCCTGCCCCAAAAACCAACTGCCACAAATGATTCATCACGACACGAGCGGTTAAGGGATGTTCACGGGAGACAAGCCAGTTGGCCAAATCAATACGAGTTTCTGCCTCATAATCTGGACCTCCACCCAGTGCCGCAGGCAATCCGGGTTGAACGATAGCGCCTTTCTGATCCCAGACTCCTCGCACAAGAACATGAGTTTTTCTGAGTTCTTTCCTTTGCCCCAACACCATTACCTTTTGTCGACCTGCCGCCTTCTTTAAGTCATTGAGGTGGGCACTCACTCGATCGAATCGCTTTTTCTCCGCCTGATAAGGTAAATAATCTTCAAGAAACTGTTGCTGAAGTTGCTCTCTGAGTTGAGGCGCAATTGCGTCCTCCTCAGTTCGAATTTGGGCAGCCAAATTTTCCAGGGGCATCGGATCGAAACTTCGCACGGCTTTTCCAGGCTGATCTGAAATCGATACCCGGAACCGCCCTATGTTGGCATCTCCAATCGTGGATCGATGCATCATGACGAAATCCAAGATTTCGTCCTCGTCCAATTTCAATGGTTCCTTCAGAGCAAAGACAGCAACACGGGTGGGCTTGAGTTGGTCGCCGCGAGTGGTCCATCCATTCCGGGGATCATCATCCAGGGTGTCTTTGACATTCCCATAACGCTCGCCTCCTTGCGGTTTTGCTTCGAAATCCGCAATAGCCTTGTCAAAGGGAATTTCCCGGATCAACTGGCTGCCTGGTTTGACAACAAACAACTTAACGTTGGTTAAAATAAATTCACCACTGGCCCCACGCCCATATCGACCCTGGGTGTGCTGTGGATCCGAAAAAACTTCCAACCTGAATCCAGTCACTCTGTCCAAATCAACATGAGCTTTCAGGTGATAATCATCTTGCCTGGGATTAGGCCCTGTCGCTTTGACGATATGATGATTGTCCACTTTCAGAATGGTTCCTTCGACAGATTCAAGTTTGACTGGAGTCAATGAATGCCATGGTGTAAACCCGGTAGACACTTGCTGTTTTTTCGAAGCCAACCATGTGTTGAACTCGGGTTGAGCTTCAAGAACGACACGATCCAGCTGGTTTTGAGCTTGATTGAATTGGCGTTTCCCAGCCATCAAATGCGTGTTTGCCAAGGGGGATTGATATTCCAGAAATGGTTTGGCACCAGTCCCTGCACGCCCGTCTTCGTCGATGCTATTGAAGTAGGCATTTAATTGATAATACTCGGTCTGTGAGAGTGGATCGAACTTATGGGAATGACATTGTGCACACCCCACGGTCATGCCCATCCATAAGGTGCCCACGGTATTGACGCGATCAATCACATAATCGATTCTTGATTCTTCAGGATCCCGCCCCCCCTCCCCATTGGTCATGTGGCTGCGATGAAAACTGGTGGCCAATATTTGCTCAGGTGTGGCATTGGGCAAGAGATCACCGGCAAATTGTTCCAGGGTAAATTGGTCGAAAGGCATATTCTGGTTGAATGCCTGAATGACCCAATCCCGCCACGGCCAGTTGGTGCGAGTAGCGTCACCTTGATAACCGTCGGTATCCGCATATCGGGCGGCATCCAGCCACCACATGGCCATGCGCTCTCCATGGTGGGGAGAAAGCAGGAGGCGCTCCACTTCGCGAATATACGCATCCGGCATCGAGTTCTGTTCAAAACTCCTGACTTCCTCATAAGAAGGAGGCAGCCCGGTTAAATCAAACGAAAGTCGTCGAAGCAAGGTATGGCGAGGTGCTTCCTCGGAAAAATCAAGGCCTTCAGCCAG
>CAYFHO010000066.1:12716-30867 GCA_964342825.1 uncultured Verrucomicrobiota bacterium | reverse complement strand
ACATATTGGTCAAAACAGTATGTGGATGCAGCTTAATTGCCCCGGCCTTTTAATCGCACCCCCTCAGAAGTCTTGGGCTGACTTCTGTTTGCAATGGCTTGGTATTGAAGCTAAGTTCCCCCTCTAATTTATGGAAAAAGTAGTCATTATCGGAACCGGTTGCGCGGGATTGACCGCCGCCATTTATACAGCTCGGGCCAACCTGAATCCTTTGGTTCTTACCGGAACCATGCCGGGAGGTTTGCTGACGACAACGAGTATTGTTGAAAATTTTCCTGGTTTTCCGGAAGGGGTAGATGGTTTCGAGTTGATGCAGCACATGCAGAAACAAGCGGAAAGATTTGGGGCTCGTGTGCAGTTCGGCACTGTTGAGTCTGCGGATCTTTCGGGTGACCATCCAAAACTGGTTGTTGACGGCAAAGAAATTGAAACTCAGACACTCATCATTGCCACGGGGGCAGGGCATCGTCACCTGGGATTGGAAAATGAGAAAAAGTTGGAAAACAAGGGTGTCACTTATTGCGCGACGTGTGATGGAGCTCTTCCGATGTTTCGAGACAAACCCTTGGTCGTCGTCGGCGGCGGAGATTCAGCCTGCGAAGAAGCAACCTACCTGACCAGATTTGGCTCCAAGGTGTATATGGTTCATCGACGAGATGAGTTGCGAGCCAGTAAAATAATGGCGGAACGCGCCATCAACCATGAGAAGATCGAAATGGTATGGGATTCGGTTGTGACCGAAATTCACGGCGTGGATGAAGATTCCGTCACGGGTGTTCAACTTAAAAACACCAAAACAGGCGAAGAAAGCAGACTTGATTGCGCCGGTGTTTTCGTTGCGATCGGTCACGTGCCGAATACTCAGATCTTCAAGGGGCAGGTTGATATGGACGACGCGGGTTATGTCCTGCCAAAAAGTGGAAGCAAAACGTCAGCCAAAGGCGTTTTTGTCGCGGGCGATTGTGCGGATCAGGTTTATCGCCAGGCAATCACAGCTGCCGGGATGGGCTGTATGGCTGCGATTGACGCCGAACGCTATCTGGGTGAACTGGATCAATAGATGACTTCCAAAAGTTTTGTCACACTCCCAAAACCCAGAGGTAATGGGAGTTTTTTTGTGCCTGTTTCAAGCTCTGACCATGACACTTTTTCCTCTCGGCATTTACGTCTTAACGGTTTGACTTGGTATATGGCAGGGCTTAGAGTGAACATCTGATGCTGGTGTCAGGAGTCAATCCGGTTGCCACTGAAAAAGATGTGGCGGAAACTAAGGCCTCGGGAGCTGGATGGCATTCACTCCTGAGACCTATGGAACCCTTTTTGAATGCCGTCAGCCAACAGCTTCGCGTCCAGGTTTCCGTATTTGAGCCGGAGATCGCCTCTTTTGCTGAATATGCGTTAACCAATCAGGGCAAACAGTTACGACCGGCTTTGGTCGGTTGCGCGGGCAATGCCGGGGAAGGATTTTCCGATGATCTGGTCAAAGCTGCGGTGATTATCGAAATGATTCATCTGGCAACGCTGGTTCACGATGACATTATGGATGGAGCGGACATGCGACGAAGTCGTCCCACGTTGTGCGCCCATTCCGGCAATGAGGTTTCGGTTCTTCTTGGAGATTGCCTTTTTGCCCGGGCACTGGAGCTTGCCTCAGAATTCCCGACCACCCAAGTATGCTCTCTGGTTTCAAAAGCAACCCGCAATGTCTGCACAGGAGAAATTCTCCAGACCCTGCGCCTCAAAAAATCGACCCATAATCGGCAGGATTACGTAAAAACCCTCAAGCTCAAGACAGCGGAACTTTTCGCATTGAGCTGCGAGCTGGGTGGTATGATCGGAGGCTTGGATCGCCAGGCGCAGACCTTGCTACGAGATTTTGGTGTCTCCATGGGTATTGCCTACCAAATTTACGACGATTGCCTCGATATTTTCGGGAACGAAACTCAAGTAGGTAAGTCGCTTGGCACAGATCTTGCCACCGGAAAGTTGACACTTCCGGTACTCCTCATGCTGGAAAAAATGCCTGAAACTGAAAAAAATGAAATTATTTCTAAACTTTTTCAGTGGGATGGTTGTCAAATGCGTTGGCTGATGGATTTGTTGAAACAGGCACAGTCCCTGGAGGGCTGCGTCGATGTGGTGCAAAGTTATGTTGATCAGTCGAATGCGGCGTTGAAGAAGTTGGAGCAGGATGGGCATGGCATCGCTTTAAAGCAGGTTCTTTCCTATCTCTCGCAACAGGTTTCACTGCTGACTTATTAGGAATCGAGGTTGGAATCTGAAAACATTGGACAGACAAAGTCGAATGCAAGCCGCGTCACTCCATGACGCGTCCGCAACAGCTCAAAAGTCTTGGGCTGATTGTGAGGACGTGGAGTTGGTGAAGGCTTCTCAGGGTGGTGACCTGGTGGCTTTTGACGAATTGATTCGTCGTTACCAACAGAGGGTCTACGCCACTGTCTACCACATGACCTCCAACCACGAGGATGCGGACGATCTGACTCAGGAGAGTTTCATCAAAGCTTTCAAAGCGCTCAAACGTTTCAAGGGAGAATCTTCGTTCTATACATGGGTTTATCGCATTGCGGTGAACCGAACGATCAACTTCCTGAAGCAACGCAAACGTAAGTCATATCACATGAGTTTGAACGACATGGATCTGCAGGTGGAAAAACATGCTGATCTGTTGATGTTCATCTCGGACAAAACTCCTCGCCGCGATGTCCGCCTCAATGAGTTACAGGAGAAAATGAACGAAGCGATGCAGAAGCTGTCTGAAAATCATCGCTTAACGGTCACGCTGCACGACATTCAGGGCATGTCTCATGAAGAGATTGGAAAGATCATGGATTGTAACACCGGAACGGTACGATCCCGTCTTTTCTATGCCCGACAACAATTGCAGGCCCACTTGTCCGAATATCTCAGTTAACATTTGACTATGAACGAACTTCCAGATTCGAATCAAAAAGTTAAAAAGCTGATTGCTTTAAAAAAATTTGAAACACCTCCTCCCGGTCACTCTGAACTGTTGGCCTCGAAAATCATTTCCCGGTTGGAGGCAGAACAAATGCGTGCTCGTGAACCATGGTTCCGACGCTGGATGCACACGTTGGATTTAAATCCCCTTCTTTCCACTGCATACGCCGCCGCTATTATGGCATTGCTCGCCTTTGGCTGGCATTACGGCGAACATTTTGAATCCGAAGGTCCTGTCATCAAATCCTATGGCAGTGCCGACTTGCGAGTTGGTTTGATGGGACTTGCCAAGGAGGAAAGTAACAGCAGGTTCAATCACGGGCTTGGAATCTCGGATTTCACTTTGGAAATGGCTCCGCGCAAGGAAGGTTACTCCAGCATTCAGCCGGTAGTTCACATCCCTGGAAGTCCGGTCCCCTGGCTCCGTGAACCTAAATTGGTTCAATCAGACAACTCTTCCTGGAACTTTTCCTACTGACCCAGGAGTGTGGCGCCAAGCAAATTGGCACCTCTGTGTCCTTCATTAAGCCTTGAGCCACTCGACTACTTTCTGGGTCATCGCCCGGGTAGCGGTTCCATCAAAGACATGGTCTGCTCCCTCTATTTTGAATAGTTCCGCGGCCTGGCTTGATCGGGTCAAAATATCCGTTGAATCTTCCACCGGGACAACGTCATCCTCGGTTCCGTGAATCAGTAACCAGGGTATCTGCACCTTGGAAGCTTGAGGGATGACAGTTCCGATGTTTGCCATGTCTTCCATATAAGTGGAAGACAAAGGACACTCCGGATTTTCCCACATGCATCCCTGATCTGGAGTTTCAGAGCCAAACTCTCTCTGAGCAAAATCTTTGGTATGCACCATGCCGGCCAGTGAGATGAGTTTCTTAATGCGTGTGTCACGCGAGGCTCTCAAAACACCAACCGCTCCTCCCATACTGTGTCCGGCATAAGAAATTTGGAAGCCACTGAGAGCATCAAGAACACATCCAAGATCTTCCACTTCCTTGGAGATGCAGGAATCCTTGAACTCACCTTCCGAGTTGCCGTTGCCGGAAAAGGAAAATCTTAGTGCATGGATCCCGCTCTCTGCCAGTTCTTCGGCTAATGCCACAATCAAGGGACGATCTTTGTTGCCGGTGACACCGTGTCCAATCACAACAATATGCTTTGTTTCCTGGTCCGCCCTGTGAAGGGTATAGTCCAGTTTCTCTCCCTTCTGGTTTCTGATTTCGCCTAATAGGATGCTCATAAAGTGGGAAACATAATCAAAAAAGGACGCCCTGTGAAGGCGTCCTTCCGAGAAAATAAAGATGTTCTCAATCGATTACTCTTTCACAAAAATAGTGATCTTTTTGGAAATCACCGGTTTGTCATGAGGAATATGCAAGTAATCGCCCAGAATCAGTTGCAGAGTGTGTTTTCCGGGTTTGAGTTTGAGTGTAGTTTCGGTTTGGCCTTTGCCAAAGTGAATGACGTTGTCGTTGGCTGGCAATGGGACATCGAAATCGGGAGCTTTCTCAAGATCCAAAAGCAGGTGATGGTGGCCTGTGTTTTCCAGTTTGACTCCGGCCGGTGCAACTCCCATTCCAGAGAGACCGAACTGAACTTTCACCGTTGTTCCGACAACTTCGCCGTCAGCAGGTGAAATGATGTATGAACGCGCACCTTCGGGTGCTTTTGATTTTGGCAGTGCGCCTTGAGCGAAGCCCACCAGCGTGATGAGTGACAATGCGAGTGCGAATACTGTTTTTTTCATGATTTTTTGATAAGTCCTGTGATTGTTAACGTTGATCCAAGTTCTCCGATCCTTCATCATGGCCGCACCTGATTAGGGTATTGAATGAGGCATTCAGGACCAGTTGCGCATAAGTTGACGCACTGCCCTATGATCAGCAAGTTAAAATTCCCGAACACCTATGTCCGAAAAGAACATCATCTATTTTGATCTGGAGACGCAAAAGTCTGCTGCAGAGGTGGGAGGTTGGGACAAGATACGCGATATGCGGATGAGTGTGGGGGTGACATACAGCACCGCGAGGGGAACTTATGAGATCTATGGTGAAGATCGAGTGAATGATCTGATTGACGAAATCATGAAGGCTGATCTCGTGGTTGGGTTCAACCATATTCGATTTGATTATGAGGTCCTGCATGGATACACCATTCTGGATTTATCCCAGGCCCCCAGTCTCGATCTCATGCTCGACCTGCAGAAGGTTCTCAATCATCGCATCTCATTGGATGCCGTGGCAACCGCTACTTTGGGCAGTGAGAAAACCGCAGAGGGATTACAGGCTATCGAATGGTTCAAGCAAAAGGAGTTCATGAAGATTGCTGAATACTGTTGTTTTGACGTCAAGATTACCAAGCTGGTTCACGAATACGGTCGAGCCTGCAAGCAGGTCTACTATCACAACAAATTTGGATCAAAATTGTCGGTAGCCGTTGAGTGGTGATCTTTTCATCTATGCCTTGAATATCGGAGATGACCTAAAAGTATGAAGATGACTTGTGAGATATTAAGTGCTGGATTCTCTCAAATTACTCAACGAATGATTTCTTTGGTATGCTGAATTTGGAATGGCTTGCGGAGCTTCATGCCGCTCACAGTGACGACTTTCAATCTGAGGTTCAGAACTTTGATATTGGAGGGCGCTGCTTTGATTTCAACAAGGCTCCCCTCATCATGGGGGTCGTCAATTTGTCCAAGGATTCCTGGTATCGGGAGAGCGTTTGCCTTCAGCAAGAACAGGCAGTCAGGCGTGCAAACATACTGATGGCTCAAGGTGCGGATCTGATTGATGTCGGTGCCGAATCGACGCTCTCACATGCATCCCTTGTTCAGCAAGAAGAGCAGTGGCGAAAGCTGAATCCTGTGATAGAAACGATCCTCGGCCAGGGTGGAATCGTTTCTCTTGAGACTTACAATGCCGAACTTGCCAGACGTGCTTTGGATTCAGGAGTCCAGGTGATTAATTTAACCGGCAACAAGGATTCCAAAGAAATTTATCGATTATGCGCGGATCATGACGCCGCAGTGGTCATTTGTTTTGTGCAGGGTGCCAACGTGCGATCGGTGAAAAACCTCGAGCTCGGTGCCGATCCTATTCAGGAGATGAAACAGTGGTTCGAGACAGAAATCGAGTCTGCCCGTGAAGCTGGTGTTCAGCGGATTTTCATAGATCCTGGCCTGGGGTTTTACTACAGCAATCTGGAAGACGGTGCGACGCGCGTGAAATACCAGATGAGAACCTTCCTGAATACTTTTCGCCTGAGAAAGCTGGGTTGGCCCGTATGCCATGCACTGCCGCATTCTTTCGAAACTTTCGGTGAGGAGGTTCGTACGGCAGAGTCTTTCTTTGCCATCCTGGCTTTGCTTGGGAAAACGGATTTGTTGCGAACGCACGAAGTTTCCAAAATCAAAGCGGTCGTGGACACTCTCAAGCTGTTCTGAACAGCAGCCTGATTATTATTCCAGTAACGACTCAATCTCATCCCAGCTAAGTCCATCCATGCCTTCGGTGTTTCCGGATTCAAGCATGGCGTCGAGTTGGTCTTGCTTGCGCTGTTGAAGGGTCAGAATCTTTTCCTCAATCGTGTCTCTTGCTACCAGCTTGTAACTCGTCACCGTTTGTGTTTGACCAATACGGTGAGCGCGTGCGGTTGCTTGAGCTTCGATGGCTGGATTCCACCATGGATCAAAATGGACCACCGTGTCCGCGCCTGTCAGGTTCAGTCCTGTTCCACCCGCTTTCAGGCTGATTAAAAACACGGGTATCCTGGAGTTTTGGAATTTTTGCACAACCTTGCCACGTCCTGTAGTGCTCCCATCCAGGTAACAATATTCCACTTCCCTTTCTTCCAAAGTTTGCCGTAACAGGGTGAGCATTTTCACAAACTGACTGAACACCAGGATGCGGTGTCCGCCATCGAGAGCTTCATCAAGTATTTCCAGAAACAGTTCCAGCTTGGATGAAGGTTGCTTGAGTTTACCCTCATCGATATCGAGCAGCCGGGCATCACAACAGATTTGACGCATCCTCAGAATGGCGCTGAGAACCATCATGCGAGCCTGACCTGAAGATTGTTTTTGCCCGGAAATTTCAAGCAGTTTGGCGCGACCACTTTCCATGACTTGCTGATAAATGCTTCGTTGTTCTTTGGTCAACTCACAGTATGCGATTTGATCGATTCGATCAGGTAGATCCGGTCGAACTTCCGTTTTGGTGCGCCGTAGTAGAAACGGGCCGACTCTTCGCTTCAGTCGATCCAGAACTGATGTGTCTGCAGGATGGGTTTGTTGTGTGATGGGGTTCTCGTACCTCTCCTTGAAATCCCTGGCGGATCCCAGATATCCGGGCATGAGGAAATCGAAAATCGACCAGAGATCCAACACTGAGTTTTCCATCGGGGTTCCGGTCAACACAAGTCGATGATGGGAGCGGATGGATTTCACAGACTGCGCGTTTTGTGTGGCTCGATTTTTGATGTGCTGTGCTTCGTCAAGTATCAAGGCTTCAAATTCATGTTTTCGATAATGTTCGGCGTCACGACGAATCAGTGCATAGCTGGTGATGATCAGGTCATGGGATTTGATCTTTTCAAAATGTTTGGTCCTCTTTGGACCTTCCAGGGGGAGCACTCTTAAATCCGGTGTCCAACGCTGGGCTTCCTCGGTCCAATTGAAAACCAGGCTTGAAGGGCAAATCACCAGTACCGGTAGTGTTTTGTCGGATTGTTTTTTTTGCCAATTGATCCAGGTCAATACTTGAAGGGTTTTTCCAAGCCCCATCTCGTCTGCCAGAATGCCAGCGAATCCTCGTTGAAAAAGATCATGTATCCAGGCAACTCCTTGCCATTGATAAGGGCGCAACGTGTCTGCCAGGTCAGGTAAGTGATGCTTGAAATTTCTTATGAGTTCTTTCTGCGAATGGACCTTATCTGCAGTTGAAACTTTCTCTCGCAGGATTTTCCAGTTACTCCTCTGAAAAGTTTCTTCAAGGAAAGCTGATTGTGATTTTCGCGTTCTGTATTGGCCTTGACTTTGCTGTGGATTGCAATCCACCAATACCTCTTCGAAATCCTTGATGGCATCGGAATCTATCACAAGGAATTTACCATCCGGTTTTTTTCGATAAGATTTTCCTGATCTCAATAACCTTGAAATCTCTTCAGGTGGCAGATTGCCTCCGGTGCTGGTTGAATACCTGACGCTGAAGTCAAACCAATCGCCTGAAGAATGGGAAACATTGACTTCAGGTTGAACGGTTTCGATGTTGCGCTGAAAGCTGCCATCGAGACGTTCATCCATTGTGACTTTCCATTCCTTTTGAAGGCGTTGATAAGAGCCGCACAAAAAGGAGAGCACCGGATCCTGGCCCGTCAAACGCCAGCATTCCCCTTTGGAATCCGGCTCAAAGCCCGCTTTTCGCAGTTGGTCCAACGCCTGCTGTTCCGCTGTCGGATCCCTTAGAACATAGCGCATGGGGTGCGTTGGGTCGGGTGCGCAAAACCCCTGTGGTGAGGCCGAGTTTGACAATTGGAAAGTCTGGTTCCCGTAAGTGGCCTGGATCCTTGCATCCAGGCGCGCCAGTCCTCCCTCCAGCTTCAACCAAAGCTTGGGTTTTCCGCTGGAAATTTCGAAATCGTTGAGAGAAAAATTCATCTCAATCGACGTGTCCGTACCGGGCATTTGATCCAGTTGGTGAAGGAAAAAAGGTACCTGGACACGATCAATTTCGATCGGTGATTGCAGGGCGGACATCCATTGTTGCGGGATTCCAAACGGATGAAATTGTTCATCCAGCCATACATAATTGGGTTGCCCCGCAAACATGCCCTCGGGTCTCGTGCTGCTTTTGACGTAAAGGGTCAGTGTTCCCCTTTGCTCCAAATTAATTTTAATGGGAGGAATCCACGGTGTTTCGTTGATCGCAATTGGCTTTGATCTGCCCAGCATTAATTGATCTGTGCCTGTCAACAATTCCAGGAGTTCGCAGAAATGCTCGCTTTTCAATTCCACCATGGGGGAAGGCTTTTCCATTCCCTGTTTTAGAAGGAATTGCAGGATATCTTGATCACGTTTTCCGATCCGGTAAGGAGTTGAACGGTTGATGGATTGGATCGGTTTGAAGGATTCTCCTTCCGAACATTCCAACATGAGAGAGATCGATTTCGGATGAAACTGTCGAACGACATTGGGTGCCAGTATCAACCTGATTTTAAGGATACGATCAGCGGAATCCTGGTGCTTGAACCATGGTTTGATGGCTTGTTTCTTTTCTGTAGAAAACTGTTGATTCTTCTCTTTTGTTGAGTCCGGAGATTCATGGTGATCTGTGGCTGCTGGTCGATTCCCAATGGAATCCGGATGTAATGTCGCCAGGGCAATGGCGACGGAATGAGCGCATAGAGTTCCATACTGCCTGGATTGTCGGCAGGAGCAAAGATTTTCGATATCGATTTCCGATTCAAACACCAACCCGGCTTTGTATTCCAGCGAGCCTGCATGGATCAATCCGCTTGCTTTGGGCGATTTCCATGTCGCAGATTTTACAGCTCCCGACTTCAGGTATTGCCGTGCTGATTTCATTGCCTCCCATCCTGCCGCTTTGGCCAGCATGGGTTCTGTAATTTCTTGTAATCCCATTTTTCGTATCCCGACTGGAGTCTAAGGTTGCGGGTTCGCTTGAGACAAGCATGCAAGGTTCGTTTGCGTGAAAGCGAGAGGATACCCTTCTTATCTGTTTTTTCTCGGCTGTTGATTTCGTGAAATGTGGCATGGAATCAGCCAGAATCCACTTGCATGGTACAGATGATTATTTCTAGGATCTTTTGATCCATCAAAAGTCTGCCTATGAAAAACTCAAAGAAGCTCGGCACCCCCTCATTCAATGCATTTACCTTGATCGAACTTTTGGTTGTCATCGCCATTATCGCTATCCTGGCCGGGATGCTCCTTCCCGCACTTTCAAAAGCGAAATCCAAAGCCAAAGCCATTAAATGTGTGGGCAATCTGAAACAAATCAGTTTGTCCAATTACATGTACATCAGTGATACGGGAAAACCGGTTCACTATGAGTCCTGGCCTTATTTATGGATCGCTCAGTTGCAGGATCAGTATGCCGCCATCAAGGACGTCCGTTTTTGTCCTTCGGCGCCTGAACGCTCTGAGGTGGCTCTCAAGAAAGACAGTGCAAGTTTCGGGACCATTGACCGTGCCTGGCTGGTTGACGGGGGAGGGACGAATAAATGGCAGGGAAGTTACGCATTGAACGGATATTTCTACACTAAAAGTCCATATGGTAACGAAAAGAACATGTTCAAAGTTGAGGCTGATATCAGAAATCCCTCGTCCACGCCTTACTTTGCGGATTCAGTTTGGGTGGATGCCTGGCCTGTTGAATCGGATCGTCCGGCGAGAAACCTTTACAACGGTGACAAGTTTCAAGGCGCCATGGTGCGTTTTACCATCCCCAGACATGCCGCCAGTCGAGAGGCAGCTGTGACCAACTTTGATCCCAAGGACACCTTGCCGGGTGGCGTTAATGTTGCCTTTGCCGATAATCATGTCGAGCTGGTACGCCTTGAAAACTTGTGGAATCTGACCTGGCATAAAAACTGGCAGGCTCCGGCAGTGCGACCAGGTAAATGATCTTCCCTTGTTTTTCGGTAAAACCGTTGCTATGTTGGCATTTGATGGGAATTGGACCAACCATGTTTCCATCCATCACACAGGATTAAATATTATTTACGAAAACTATGGCTTACGAATTACCTAAATTGCCTTATGCCTCGGATGCGCTTGAGCCGCATATCGACAGTCAAACCATGGAAATCCACCATGGCAAACATCACAATACCTACATCACCAAGCTGAATGGTGCACTTGAGGGGCAGGACGCACTTGCCTCCAAAGACATCTGGGATCTGATCTCCAATCTCAGCGAAGTCCCAGAAGGTATCCGTGGTGCCGTTCGCAACAACGGTGGGGGACATGCCAACCATTCACTCTTCTGGTCTATCATGGGCCCCAATGGTGGTGGCGAACCTTCCGGTGCATTGGGTGAAGCCATTCAGTCTACTTTTGGAAGTTTCGACGCTTTCAAGGAAAAATTTGAAGCTGCTGGTGCTACTCGATTTGGAAGTGGTTGGGCCTGGTTGATTGTGAATGGTCAAGGTCAACTCGAAGTCGTCTCCACTCCCAATCAGGATAATCCGGTTATGGACGGATCAGGTAAACCTGTTATCGGCTGTGATGTCTGGGAGCATGCCTACTACCTGCGCTACCAAAATCGTCGCCCCGATTATTTGAAAGCATGGTGGAATGTGGTGGACTGGAACGCCGCCTCTGCAAACTTCGAAGCTGCCAAGGGTTGATCCCTTAATTCTTTGATAAACGCCCCGGTGGAAACTCTCCGCCGGGGCGTTTTTGTGTACAGATCCGTCCGGAAAATATTTCTTGGCGATTTATCCTCGACACTTTTATGTGCATCCAACTTTATGTAGAGCCAACGGTTGGTTCAATACCGTCGTTGAGCTGACATCTTCACCCAATCACTTTTTATGGATCCCGTTCAATCAATTCCAACGCAAGACGTTGAAAATCTGCATCCAGCTGACATTGCCGATCAGATCCAGCGCATGCCTGTCGAAGAGGCAGCTGAGACGCTCAGAAAAATTGCTCCGGCGATTGCGGGTGAAGCGCTTACCGAACTCGAGGACGATGTCAAAGCAGAGGTTTTGCAGCAATTCAGTGAAGCCGAATTAACCGAGTTATTCAGCGAACTGGAACATAACGACGCAACCGATCTTGTCAGCGAGCTGGATGATACGGTGCAGAAGACTGTTCTTGAGCAACTCCCGGAAGAGGTTTCCGGTCCTGTTCAGTCTTTGTTACAGCACGAAGAAGATACTGCAGGCGGTATCATGAGTGACCGCTTCATCGTGCTGAACATGGATGAAACGGTTGAATCATGTCAGGAATTGTTGCGAAGCGACGGTCGATTCATGAATCACGATATTTCCTATCTCTATGTGGTGGACAATAACCAGAGATTGATGGGAATCGTGAGTTTTCGTGATCTGGTATTCAGTCCATCAAAGAAAAAAGTTTCCGAAATCATGCGGGAAAGTGTGGCCTCCCTGAGGCTTACCGATGATCAGGAAGTGATCTCGCATCAATTTGCGCATTATCACTATTTGGGATTGCCGGTTTTGGATGATCAGGACCGAGTGGTCGGGGTTGTAAAGGCCAGTGATGTATTGGAAATTGCCCGTGAAGAAGCCACCGAGGACATGCAATTGATGGTGGGTTTGTCGGGTGAAGAACGTGCTTTGACGCCGTGGCGTAAATCACTGCCGAAGAGACTGCCGTGGTTGTTTGTCAATCTTTTGACAGCTTTCGCTGCTGCTGCGGTGGTTGGGCTTTTCGAATCTACGATCGCCAAGTGGACGGCACTTGCCGTCTTTCTTCCTGTTGTGGCCGGGCAGGGGGGTAATGCTGGAATGCAGACATTGACAGTGATTATCCGGGACATGGCTCTGGGAGAAATCGGTCAGGGAGACGGTCGGAGGGCCTTGATCAAGGAAATCTTGCTGGGAGTGGCGAATGGAATTCTGATTGGTATTGCGGTGGGTTTGATTGGATTTCTTTGGAAAGGTAGCTTCGTTTTGGGAGTCGTTGCCTGCTCTGCAATGCTTTTAAATCAATTGATGGCCGGACTGGCGGGCGTTCTGGTTCCATTCACGCTGAAGTTTTTCAAAGTCGATCCCGCACTGGCCTCCAGTATCTTTGTCACCACCATTACCGATGTGGCAGGATTTTTCTTCTTTCTCGGGTTTGCGGCTTTAGCCATGAAATGGTTTGAATTGGGTATGTGACTTGTGGTTTTCCTTATATATAAAGTGCTTGCGGAGATGCATGATTTATCTTTTTGAGGCTCGCTGGGATTGTGTTCAACGGAGCGGTTCAAAGTATTTCTGTAAGGTGTTCGTAGAAAGGTGGCTGCGGGGATGTTATTGAAATGCGACACCAGAGCCAAAAACGCGACATTTCATTCGCTGTGTAATACATTTAATAAATATACTTAAATAATTATATTGACGGAATGAAATTCCGACATAATATGAGCGCGGGTATTCAATCAGGGATGATTGGTTTAGTTGGTTTCACCGATAGAACGGGTCGCTGCGTGTGCAATGCTTGGAGGCGACCCGTTCGCTTTTTGTCCGTAGATCTTATAGATGTTTCCTGGTGCTTTTGCTTTACGGTTTCTGCTGAAGAAAGCTGATGAGGTCCCTGAGTTCGGCGGGTGTTAGTTGTTCTTCCAAACCTTCAGGCATGAGAGAAAGTCCACCTGATCTCAGGTACTGCAGATTTGATCTGGAGAATTCCCTGCGGATGCCCTGGGCACTCAGAATGGTAACCGCCTCGGGTGACTCCGAACTGATGATGCCGCTGATCAATTCTCCATCGTGGGTTTCAGCTTCATACGCCACAAAAGCTGGATTGATGGCCATGTTGGGATCGAGGATATTGAAGGCCAGGTCTTCCACGCTTCGATGTGACATGTCGGTGAGGTTGGGGCCGACATTTACGCCCAAATCACCGGATTGATGACATTGTGCGCAGTGTTCCCCAAAAAGCAGTCTTCCACGTGAAAGATCCCCTTGGGGTGGCATCTGATCCATCCACGCATCCAATAATTCCTTTCGATTGCTGTATTCCTCATCTCCGAAAAGTTTGGCCGCTTTTTCCTTCACTTCAATCGAACTATACTCTCTCAGCAAACGCCTCTGCTCCAGGTCGAGATTCAGTTCACCGAGTCCGATTTGTCCATTTTCGATGGCTTCAATCAATGGTAAATGGAAAGCACGTCGTCGCAGGAGGATATTGATGGTGGATGGTCTTAATCCAGGTCCGATTTCTCTCCATTGATTCAGGATGCCCAGGGCCACTTCTTCCTCGGAATATTTGCCAAGTTGCTCAAGGGAACTTTCCTGAATAGAAAGCGGTTCAAGTCCGTTCAACAAACTCAGCAGGGTCTTGCCCGAATCATCAAAGTTACCCAAGCCCAGTAGCTCAATCGCTTCCAGGCGATCCTGCAGTTTTCTTTCAGAGTTCGCAGCAATGCTCAAGGAGGAATGCAGTGCGTTTTCAAATCCCGGAAGTTCGGAATAATTCATGGTCTTGCTCAAAGCCCACACAGCCCTTTTTTCCTTCAGTGTCGGCGCTTTTGCCAATGCTTGCAGAGGCTTCCGGAGTTCGTTCCTGATGCTGGTGGTAAGGTCTACACGGGCGACTCCATTTTTCAAACCGGTCAACAAGGCCACAAGTCCATCTCTTTTATTGGCGGCATCGTTGGCACTGAGTGAAGACAAAAAATCCGCCAGGCCCTTGCTGGTTTGTGGTTCCAATCTCGCTCCCGCGATGTAAGCAATTTCTGAGAGGCAGGCTTCCCAGGATGCAGGGTGTCTTGCCTCAATTGGGTATGCTCGCCACATGTGCCGAAGCAATTGAATTGGATTTTCTCGTAACGAGGTGAGCACGGATCTTCTGGACCAAACATGATCCAAATCTGTCTCAAGAATTCTGGTCAATGCCTGTGCGTTGTCAGGATGAGGGTGACGTCCGAGGGTAAGCGCAGCCTGGAACCTGACTTTAGGATCCGGATCCAGACTCAGTGCCTGGACCGAGGGCCATAGCTGATTCCACCACTCAGGTCGTGACTCGAGCATGAGCAGTGTCTGTGTTCGAATACCAGGATTTGAATCAGCAAGTCCTGCCCGAATATCTTTTGGTCGTAGCAGGCCCGTTCCCTGCATGGACCACAAGGCGTGCAGTCTACTGAATGGATTGGAGGATTTCAGTGAGTTCTTGAACGAAGACCGTTTGGGTAAATCCTGTCTTTCAACAATGAGCCTTTGTGCGGTCATGCGTATCCAGTGGTTGGGGTGACCCAGTTCGTCGATGAGTTCTTCACTTGTCAGTGAGTTCAGTCGTTTCCACTCCACGGGGACCGAGTCTGCAGGTGATACTCTGTAAATTCGTCCGCGATCTTCACCTTCACGGATTTGATACCTTCCCTTGATTTTTTCCGGGATGTAATCCGGGTGTTCAATGACGGCGCGTTGCATATCCAGCAAATAGAGATTTCCATCAGGTCCGGTTTCCATACCCACCGGGCGAAAGGAGAGATCGCGACTTGCGAGAAATTCCTGGGATAATTCTTCAGCAGCTCGACGTGCCTCGAACACTGGACCATTGGGGTGCATCACATCACGATGAACAAGGTTTCCCACGACATCGCACACCAGGACTCCTCCGGCCAAAGTGGTCTGATCAAAAGTGTCCGGAATGATGCCCATGCCCCCTGATGAACTGAAATATCCTGATTGCTCTGGATGGTTCACCCGAGTTTGAGTTTCTGAGATAGGGTAAATTCGAGCCATGCCGCCGTGATCAGAAATATGGACCGTTGCTCTCATGGAGGGAAATCCACGAAATCTTTCCATGGCTTCGACTGGCAATATGCGTTGGAGGATATGGTTGATGTTGTGGGTGGTGAAACTGCTGCCATAAGCATCAAAGACCAGTCCAAATCCACCCCCCGTATGAAAGGTGCGTCGCACATGATCGTTGAGCGGGTTCCATGCAAAATCGGCTCCTCTTAATGGAAGTGATTTCTCGGATCTCCGTGGTGAGTGAATATTTCCATTGTTGCCTCCATTGACTCCATGCAGGGAATTATCCAGGCCCCAACGAAGTCCGTTGAAATTACTGTCTGTGACGCTTTGGTTGAACCCGGTTAAAATAGTCTGTCTGACATCGGCGACATGATCTCCGTCGGTGTCCTGCAAGAAGATCAGGTCTTTTGCGGCGACCAGCACTCCTCCTTTGTGAGGGGCAATGGAAGTGGGGAAACTCAGGTTTTCAGCAAACAAATGACTTTCCTTCAGGTGCCCTGCATCATCGAAAACGAGTTGACGAATCGTGCCTCCGGGAGAACCTGTGGGACCCTTGCCATAAGGGTAATCGCGCATCTCAACCACATACATGATTCCGGCGGCATCAAAACAAAGGGCGACGGGATCCACCACATCGGGTTCGGCGACTACCAGTTCAATTTGAATCGAAGGATGATGCCGAAACGTTCCTGTGTCTTTAAATACCGACTGGTTGGCGCCTTTGATTTCCAGAAAGGGCAACATGGCCATGTAAAAACACATCCAAGGTTCGAATTTGTTTATCATGTGCTTGATTGAGGTGAAAGCGACTCCCGTTGAATTCAAACTGATCCTGTGGGAAAATTAACGAACTTACTCTGCAAAACCGGATGCACCAGCTCAAGATGAAAGCCAACGTCTTTTAAGGGCTCCAATATCCGCCAGTCCCAGGCAGACGCCTGCTATGACGAACACCATCGCCCCCCAAAATTGCCATTGGACCGTTTCATTCAGAAAAACTTTTCCGCACAACACGGTGGTTAAAGGGATCAGGTTCACGAACAGCATGACCCTGCTGGTGGGCCACCGTTTCAGGGCATTGGTCCAGAAGGCAAAGGCAAAAACACCCGCACCGATGATGGAATAAACCTGATTGGCCCATAGTTTGGGTTCCATGGGGATGCTGGCGTGGAGCTGGTCATAAATGGCAAATGGAAGCAACCAGACAAAGGTGCGGACGAAGTTGTGACCGTTGAGTTGCGCGCTCGAAAGTTGATGTCCAAAACTCCTGCAAACCCGACTGTAAACGGTCCATAATACCGCCGCCAGTAGCCCCAGTCCATTTCCCAACCAACCCACTTCCTGGCTGGCAGTTGATGCGAAAAGAATGGCAACGCCGCATAATGTCAGGATGGCTGCCGAAAAACGTTTGATCAGTTCAAGACGTTCCACCAGCCGTATTTCCCAGAGCAGAGCCCAAACAGGTGAGGTTGCAAACAGCAGTCCCATATTGGCTGCCGTGCTGAATTTTAGCGCCCAGATAAAACTCAATATGTAAACCGTGAAACTCAGGCTGCCTTTCAGCCACAGATCTTTTCTGACCTTGTCTGTCAGGGGTTGAGGGGTTCCGAACCAGGTCGTTTTATGCGCGAGCAACAGCAGCAACGAGCCCGAGATCAGAAAACGCGTGCAGCTTGTCCATATGGGCGGCCAGGTATCGACCAGGTATTTGGTGGCGACGTTGTTTCCTCCCCAGAGAAAAACCGCCGCGACCAAACCTATGATCACTGTTGCTGAATTATCACGCACGTTCCGAGTAAGCGTGATGCTCGGTTGCGTGACAACTAGAAATAGCGGCGGAGGTTTCTGGCAGAAAGATTGTGCAGGTCCAGCAGGGTGAGGAAATCAATGGTTCCAAAAGCCTTGTCCAGTGCCGGTGGTCCACAAATATTTGCACCAACCGTGAGGTATGCCCTCAAAAGTTTTGGAATATCTGGTGAGAACTCTGGCGCCTGGTCGGACTGGCATGCAAACTCGGGATGGGGCGTGGTGCGAAGGTGCGGCAAGGTCAAGTGCCGATGTTCCAGCATGTGATACACCTCCAAACCCACAGCCGGATCCTGGGATGTCAGGGAGCTGCAGCCGATAAAATACCTGAGACCGTTATGCTTTGCGTATTGGGCTATTCCCTTCCATAAAAGCCCAAGGCTGGCCAGATTTCGATGTCCTTTGTGAATGCAGGCCCGCCCCAGCTCCAGTAATTCGTGGCGGATGGGCTCATAGGGAGTGAAATCGAATTCCTGTTCGCTGTAATAACCCGTTCCATTTTTTGCCGTCTCGCCGGATTGTAATCGATACGTGCCCACGATTTCTTTTGTCAAACGGTCCTCGACAATGAGGTGATCACAAATGGAATCAAATGGGTCGGCATCCTTGCCGGTGGCATAGGCTTCCTGCAAGCCTTCTGCAAGCTCCAGGTTGAATACCTGGAAGCGCAGTCTCTGGGCATGCTCAATGTCTTCGGGGGTTTCTGCCAGCCTGCATCGATATTGGGATGCCGTCAGCTCCTGAAACCAATGTGTTGTCAGTTTCATGGTAACAGGCTGATTTTTATCAGCATCTTTGAGTGGATCAGGGTCATAAAATGTTCAAGCCAAGATGGCAAACTTCAGGTATATGATCTTTGTAGAATCGTTTGTCGAGCTTTGTGTTGATGAATTTTCAG
>CAYFHO010000066.1:0-12616 GCA_964342825.1 uncultured Verrucomicrobiota bacterium | reverse complement strand
GCAAGATGCCCGCGGGAGGGATCCCGCGGGCATCAGCTTGGCTTTGGTTTTATGGATGGAGGGAGAAATCTATTCTTCTTCAGCCAAGGCTTCCATCGCTTTGCGGATCCTGAAGTATTGTCCCTTTCTGAGACCTGGACGATTTGCAATGATGTCGAAAGCATCCTCTTCACTCACCCCGGTGTCGATGACTTCCCAATCTTCCAGGTTTTCGGAAACCTCCAACAGGAATTCTTCTCCGGGTACGGCCGGCAATCGGATGTGAATACTTCCGTCTTTCAGTATTTTGCTGCCCTTACGGTCGGGAGTGTTGTCGGTAATCAGTGCCTTTGCGCTTTCTTCGCGTCCGATGGAATACAGGTCGTCGATTGCTTCCAGGGTTAATATCACCGTCTCTCTTCCCTCATCCAAATCATCAGCGATGGGCAGGATATCCACAGTACCCCAGCGTTTTTTGGCTTCGATCACCACTGAACCTTCCAAGCGTTCGTAGTCCACTCCATTTTCCGCGGTTCCTGCGATCTGATATTGCACCGTCAAAGGTTCATCCGTTTTGCCTGTTCGTCTAAATCGAAAGGTTGCTTTGTTTGGGCGTATGTTTTCATTGCCGGTTGTTTCCGATGCCAGGGCATCTCGGGCAAACACAGAAACTTCTGGTAAATCAGTTTCGCCGATGACTTCCACCTTTATCGGACGTGATGTGTTTGAGGTTCCTTCATTGTCGGTGACCTGGATGACAACTTCGTATGATCCGACCGGCACATCTTCCCAAAGAAACTCGAAGTGCTGTCTTTGTCCTGGCTCAGGCGCGACGATGAAGTTGATCGTCCCTTCATGCAACACTCGATCGTTTGCGATGAATTGAAATGCCCCGATCCATCCATCTTTATCAATAGCCTCCGCAGCGAGGGAGATGCTTGCTGGTGCCTGGAACCTCTGATGGTTGCGGGGTGAGATCATGACGGCCTTGGGGGCATGGTTTCGATCTCGATCATTGTCGAAAATGTTCAATCTGGCCGCATCTTTTCTTCCTACCTGATAACAATCTGGTGATGGAGGAAAAATAGCGATACAGGCGACGTCGTCCAGGATCAGGACCACTTGCTCCGTCCCCTCTGAAAGATCGTCATCGATCGGTTGGATTGGGATTTCGACGGAATTTTCCCCTTCAGGAATGGTAGCCGATCCTGGCAGTAACTGATAATCCAGACCATTCGTTGCCTTACCTCGCATGTGGTAAAAAACTTCCAGCGGGTGTGCGAGATCTCCTTCGCGCCAGATGCGAAAGGATCCGGGGTTGGATTCGTCATTCGGGCCGGTTTCGGAGGCTTTTCCGTCGGATGTCTCCACTTGAATGATCGGTAACAGGGGATCATTGCCCCCGTTGTTGTTTCGATCTCGCACATGGATGACAACAGGTCGCGATTCTCCTTTGTTTCCTGCGTCATCGATGACCTCGGCATGCAATTTGTATTTCCCCTCAGGAACGTTGTTCCACACAAAACTATAGTGTTGATCTTCCCCATTGTCCGGCTCGCGGACAAAGGTCAGGGTTTGCTCCCCAAGTACACGGTCGTTTGCATAAAAGGTAGCTTGTGAAGTCCACCCATCCCTGTCATTTGCCACAACATCTATCTGGATGTCGTTCGAAGCCTTGAAGGAATCTCCATTCCTTGGCTGGGTGATTTTAACTTCGGGTGGATGGTTTTTGGTGACATCAACCCTCCCGGGCTTGGTTTCTCTGGAGGGAGGGTTGCCTTTGTCATCGTTGGGTGGATTGGGGCGCGTCTCTTTGGCATGGGCTGTCAGGCTGACAGCGGCGGCCATTGCGAGAGCACCGAGATGTCTCGACAGTTGATTGATTTGTTTCATAATTGGTTGACTCCTTGTTTTGTCAAAAAAGAGAAAATGCAATTGCCATGCCATCTCAAAAATTAAAAATACGTCGCCAGCTCATTTCCCTGGTGTCCTGTCTACTGATCCATTGTTTTTTTGCTTCCATGGTTTTCAGTGTCCACGCCCAGGTGCAGGTTACCAGGGTTGCCTGTGTTGGTGACAGTATTACCCAGGGAGCCCGAGTCGATTCGGATCGACAATCCTATCCGGTGCGGCTTTCTGAAATTCTCGGTAATGCTTTCGAGGTGCGTAATTTCGGGATCGGAGGTGCCACCCTGATCCGGGAGGGAAGGCCCACTGTCTGGTCTCAGGTGGATGCAATTCGAAAGTACAATCCACACATGGTGATCGTTGCTCTCGGCACCAATGACACCGTGGAGGGACAGCGTCGAAACTGGTCCAGAATCGATTCCTTTAAACCGGATTGTTTGGATTTGGTTCACCTGCTGCTCAAGTTGCCAGCCAAACCAACTGTTTTTCTGGCAGGACCGACTCCCATGGTCCTTGAAACACCTGGCTTAAGTAAACAGCGTCTTGTCAATCTATCTGAGCGCTTGCCCCGACTGGAAAAGCTTCGGACTGTTTTGCACCAAGTCGTCGACAAATTAAATTCTGATCGATTGGTTTGGCTGGATTTGGGGCCTGTGCTCCGATCACGACCCGAGCTTCTCACGCAAGAAGACGGAGTGCATCCCAACATCCAGGGTTACAAGGAAATCGCTCTCGCCGTTTCACGCTCCATTCAGACTCGATTTGATCAAGCCGACAGGACTTCAAAAGTGGACGCCTGGAAAGGGTATGAACGACAACATTTCGAAATTCAGGGGCGGCCTGCGTGGGTGGTGATCCCTTTGAAGGCAGCCCCAGGACGTCCATGGATCTGGCGGGCAAGGTTTCCTGGTTTTCATGCAGAAATGGATCACCAGTTGGTGGGGCACGGATTTCATATTGCTTATGTCGATGTAGCAGGGCTTTTTGGAGCACCTCCGGCGATGGAGGTGGGGGATGCCTTTTATCACGAAGTCGTTAAACGCTACCAATTGTCCACCCGACCCGTCATGGAAGGTGTCAGTCGGGGTGGTTTGTTTGTTTATCATTGGGCCATGCGTCATCCCGAAAAAGTCAGCGCCATCTACTGCGATACTCCGGTCTGTGATCCAAAAAGCTGGCCAGGCGGGCAGGGGATGGGGGTCGGGTCAGCGCGTGATTGGAATCGGTTTTTGGAAGTCAATGACCTGACAGAAGATTCAGGTAGGGAATATGTTCCACCAATATTCAAGAATTTTCACATCCTGGTTCAAAGTGAGATACCTGTCATGCACATCATCTCAGAAAACGATACGATCGTACCTCCTGCTGAAAATACCTTGCGATTGAAAAGTCTGTTGGAGTCAAGGGGACATTTCATGGATTTGATTCGTGTTTCTGAAGGAACAGCCGTTTCCGGCGGTCACCACTTTACCCATCCTCAACCGGATCGAGTCGTGCGTTTTATTCTCCAAAATGCAAAGTAGTGGCACCTACGATTGGTTTTACACAAAATTCTCTCGAATTCGCCTGCTCGGATTAATCCATGCATTGCGTTCTTTCCGTTTCTGAGTAAACTGTCCCCATGAATTTTCTTTGGCGCGGCCTATCCATTTTACTTCTTGTCATTTCCGTGGCGTTTTCAGGATGCAAACCTGCCTCCAAGGCTCAGGTGGACGAGGAGCGGGAGGCCTATTACATGGATGCCAAAGGGAAGCTTTTCGCTGAGGATTACGAGGGGGCAGTGGTTGGTTTTGAGAAGGCGCTGGAGGTCAATCCGAAAAATGCCGCTGCTCATCTTGAATTGGGACTGATTCATTATGAACATCTCAAGGATTATGTTTCTGCCATCTATCATTTTCAAAAAATGCTGAAACTGAGACCTGACCACATGATGGCCGGCCAGATCAAAGACCACCTTCACAGGTGCAAAATGGATTTTGCCTCCTCGGTGAACCTGGGGCCTCTGAATCAAAACACCGAAACAAGACTGAAAAATCTTATCGAAGCCAAGGAAGCACTGGAAACCAAGGTTAAGAACCTTCAGGGACAATTGACTCAAATGAGAGAAGTGCTTGCAGCTCAATCAGAAGCCTTGAATAAAAGTCGTCAGATGGCTGGTGCAAGCTCTGGTCAAGCGGTTCCAGGCAATCAAAAGGAAGATACACCGCGCTTGCCCGGTGGTTCCATCAGTCAAAATCAGCCCAAGACTCCCAAATTGCAGAATGCCAGTTATACCAGACCCAAATATCGAAAGCACGTCATCCGCGCCAAAGATACCTTCTACAGACTGGCCAAACATTATGGAGTTGATTTCAAGGCTATTCAGGCTGCCAACCCGCGAGCCAATTCCAATAAGCTGCAGATTGGCGACGTCATCAATATCCCTTATCCTCCCACCACAAGTTCTCAATGAAATCTGTCTGGTTCATCCTTTTTGGCATTTTTTGGCTGGGGATGAACGTGTTGCTTTGGCGTTCTGAATACGGCGGCGGTTCCCAGGGGAATCCTCTACCGGTCAAAACCGTTGTTTCCAAGATCCTGGACACCCCTGATCCTTCCGAGCTGGATATTTTTTATCAGGATAAACCTGTGGGGCATTGTCGTTGGGTCGTCACTCAGGTCGGTCGTGGTGAGTTTGCTGAAGAACCTGACTCTGAATCAGACCCTGAGGAAGGCGTGGATCTCGAAGCGGCGGAAATGGCAGGGCTGATTGGTAATGTTCAGGCTTATATCGTTAACGTTGATGGTTTCGTGCAAGGTGAAGATAGCCCGCAACGCGTGCGGTTTATGTTTAACATCAGATTGAACCGCCGTTGGGAATGGACCAAGTTTGATGGTAAAGTCGGTGTCCGCAACCAGTGGTTACAGGTGCACACCAATAAAGAGGATGAATTATTGCAGCTCCAGATTGAGCAGGATGAAACCAAATGGGAAACTCAGTTTTCCTTCGAACAATTGAAAAATCCTCAAGTGCTGATGGCTCAATGGACTCAAGGTAATCCACTCCTTGCTGCAGCCTTGGCTCCAATGATGGGGATGGTCAATTCCATGACTCAGTCGAGCCAGGTTACTTCCCTTCAGGAAGCTGGTTTTGATCAGGACTGGAGCGCTTTTTCGGATTGGATGACGATTTCCCACTCTCGCATGAGGATATATCGCCTGGAATCGGGTGAAGGAAGGAAAAACACGTTTTCCATTACGGTGAATCGGGCAGGAGAGATTATTTCTGTCACCGCTCCACAGCGAATAAGCCTTAAAAACGAAAATGTTCTCAATCTTTAAGGGCTGGGTTGATTGAATCGAAATCAGGGATGAATCAGTAAAGAATAGGGGTGCGATTCACGATGGGAGAAAATCAGCCTGCATCTTGGTGGGGATGTCCACGACGCGCTGCTGCGCGTCCAGTGGCGTGTCCGCAGATTGCGGTAGGCTATTGTATGTTTCCAATGCGCTCGCGGCCCCGCGGCAGCGTGGCCCTACCGTGTTAGCACCCTCCCTCGCGTTTGAGTCGCTACTAAAAAATGGCTTCATGTCCCTTTAATTTCAGACTTATTGATTTTTTCCCAGTTGGATAACCGTCCCATTGACAGTTGTTAGCGTGTTTCTTCTCAAAAAATATTGTAAATTGCTGCCCTGAATCTCCATTTTCTGCTTGAAATTATTTAGAGGCATGCCCTAATTTCTCTCACGTTACTCTCAAATTGCAACTAACAAACCCGTAGCAATACCTATGGAAAACAAAAATAGACGTACATTGAAGTGGTCGGCCCTCGCGGTCGGCGCTGCATTCGCCCTCTCAGCGCAAGCTGGTACGAGGACTTGGGACTTCGAAACCGATCCGTTTGACGATTTCGAATACATCGAATCAACTCAGCTTGATTTCATCTGGGGTGGTCAGGGATTTGACGATTGGGGTGCTGAAGGAAACCCTGGTGGTTTCTTCTCCATCACCGAAGCAACAGGTGGTACCAGTACCATCGCTGTTTTGCCTGACATCGACAATGGTGAGTTCGTCAAGTCATTCACCATGACCATGGATCTGCGTATCGGTAACGGTACCACAGATCGTCCTGCTGATGGTATCAGTATCAACTTTGCCCGTGCCAACGATCCAATGCTGGCAGACGTTCAGGGTGGAAGTGCTGTTCCCGGAAATGCCGCAACAAGTGGTGCTGCTGAAACCGGAACTCAAACAGGTGTGGCTATTTCATTGGATACCTGGGCAGGTAACGCATTGCCTGACGGTCCTGACATTGAAGGTATCATCGTCCGTGTGGACAATGTAACTGTCGGTCGTTTCGCCATGCCTACCCGCCATGGCGACGCGGATGACGTCACCAGTTTGCAGACTGGTCCCATCGGTGGAAGTGCGGCAGCACCTGATGCTGAGCGAGGAGATCCAACCATCCTTGAATGGCGTCCTCTGGAAGTCAGCGTGGACGAGTTGGGTAACTTGAATGTGACCTATAAAGGGAACAAACTGGTTGACAACTTCTCATCCGGCTTCTTCCCAAGTCCTGGTCAGATCATCCTGATGGGCCGCACCGGTGGTGCTAACGAAAACCATCACGTTGACAACTTGGTGTTGACCACTGAGCTTGCTGAAAGCTGGCTTCCTGCCGGTCTCGACAGCACCGCTACTGGCTTCACCTTCTCTTTCCGAGACGTTGGCAACAGCCAGGTGGATCCCGACACCATCATGATCACCTTGGACGGTGTCGACGTATCTGATCAATTGACCAAAACCAAAGAAGGTGAATTCACCCATGCTACCTACGAAGGTGACGACTTGTTCGAAGGCGGTTCTACTCACGATCTCGTGATCACCGCTTCAGGAAATGACGGTCGTAGCACCACCATTGAAGTTAGCTTCACCGCTCCTAACTACAGCCGAATCCCTGCTGATCTGGCTCTCGAAAACGCTGACACCTCTACCCGTGGTTTCTTGTTGTTCATCAAACAATCCGAATCTGGATTGCCTAACAACACCCAGGCTCGCTTGGACCACTTGGCTGATGACAGCGAAAACGTGGCTGATGATTTTGAATCAGACGACTACACCTGGACCGTTGACTTGATCAACTTCGACCAGGACGGAAATCCTCAAGGTGAATTCCGCGACGGTGCTGAAGGTTCCATGAACGTGCTTGACGACTTCATTCCTGGTATTCCTGGATTTACCGATAGCACTGACAACATCACTGGTTACATCCAAACCATCGCTCGTATCCCTGAGCCAGGTTTCTACACCTTCGGTTTCAACTCTGATGACGGATTCTTGACCACCGTAGGTAACGACTCTGCTTCTCAGATTCGCATCGGTGAGTTCAGTGGTGGCCGTGGTGCTTCAACCACCGAATACCAAGTCTACTTCGACGCAGCTGGTGACTACGCCATGCAGAGTCTTTGGTACGAAGGTGGCGGCGGTGCCAACTTCGAGTGGTTCACCATCACTCCTAACAAAGCACTTCTGAATGACACAGACAACGGCGGTATCCAAACCTTTGCTGCCTTGCCTAATGTTCCTGCTCGTGTGACATCTGCCACTCCTGGAAGCGGCGCAGCTGGTGTTGCTCCCAACTCCAACGTCGTGGTGACGATTGAAGACGCTGCAGCTTCGGTGGACACCGGTTCTGTCAGCTTGACCCTCAGCTCCGGCGAATCTGGCACTGCCAGCAAGTCCGGTGGTGTGACGACCGTCACCGTTGATCGCGGTGGTGCTCTTTGGGCAGCTGGTGCTGAAATCACCGCTACCTTGACCTACACCGCTGGTGGCAGCGAACGCACCGTATCCTGGTCATTCACGGTGGAAGATTATCCTACCTTGACCAAGAGCCGAACAGACCTTGGCACTGGTGGAGACGCCGGATTTGAATTCCGTATTTACCAGACAGTTACTGGTCGTGGTAACAACACTGCTGATGCAGAATCCCAATTGGCTGGAACCTGGGCTGACGGTGAAGAAAACGTGGCTGATCCTGCCGGTGGCACGGTCTCCACTGATCCAGCTCGCCCTGGTATCATCTTCAACATCGACGGTGTGATCAACATGGATCAGGATGGCAACCCTCAAGGTGTCTTCCGTGACAGTGGTGACGGTTCTTCAACCGACCGTGCTGATGACTTCATTCCTGGTATTCCTGGATTGGAAGGAAGCACCGATGCCATGGCTGCTGAGATCTTGACCTACGTCGCATTCCCAGAAGCCGGGTACTACCAGATGATCTTCAACTCTGACGACGGTTTCCGAGTGACTGAAACCTGGGGTGCTGGTGATGACGCCGGAACCGAACTGGGTGTGTTCAGCGGTGGTCGTGGTGCTGCTGACACAGTCTTCGGATTCGCAGTGGTTGAACCCGGTCTTTATCCTATCCGTGCCATCTGGTACGAAGGTGGCGGTGGTGCCAACTTGGAATGGTCCACAACCGCAGGCGGTAACCGTTGGTTAATCAACGACTCAGACGCCAATGCACTCAAAGCCTTCCGCACCCGAACTGGTGAAGGAACGGACGTTGTAATTGGACCTGCAGGTGGTATCAGCTCTGTTGGCTTGGCTGACGGCAACGTGGTCATCGAATACACCGGAACTCTGAAGAGTTCTGAAAGTGTCACAGGACCTTACAATGCTGTTGGTGGCGCAAGCTCACCTTACTCAGTTGAACCTACCAAGGCTGCTGAGTTCTACATTGCTGAATAAGCAATCGTTGACAAAACTATCTTAATCACGGCCGGGCATTCATTTGCCCGGCCTCTTTTTTTTGCATTTGCACCTTTCCAGTTGCCTCCTTTTGGTATTAGTATCGGATTCAATCACCGGAGGCTCTATGAAAACCACTCCTAACTTCCCCTTGAGCCGGATCAGATCGATCCTATGCTTCACACTCCTCAAGCTCTGCAGTCTGTACCAAGTCTTTGGGCTTGATGTTTCGGGTTCAGTGTCAGGTGTTTGGTCTCTGGACAACAGTCCTTATGTAGTCACCGGAGATGTGGTCGTGCCTGGTGGACAGACCCTGAGCATCCGGTCGGGGGTGGAGGTTCGATTTGCATCAAACAGTGCAGACTTGGTTGTTGACGGTGTGTTGCTGGCAATCGGCACGGCTTCATCACCCATCGTCTTTACGACAAATCAAGCAGAACCAGCTCCGAACCAATGGGGGCAGATCTCATTTCGAAACACAAATCTCGAGGAAAGTTCAAGACTTGAACATTGTCACGTATCTTATGGAGGGGGTTTTCGGAACGAAATGATTCACGTTAACAGGGCCAGGGTTGGGATACGCCATTGTGAACTTTCCTGGAGTGGCAGAATTGGAATCAACATCCTCGATGCCGATCCCGTTGTGCAAGATTGTCAGTTTCATCGTAACACCTCTTACCCCTTGGCGATGAGTCCCGGATCTTCCCCGATTGTCTCTGGAAATCAAGCTAATGACAATGGCTCGGATGTTATTGGGATCCACGGTGGCACGATTACGGGCATGACCCAATGGCGGAAGGATGACCTGCCCTATCGCATTATTAATGATGTCACCGTTCTAGTGGATGCGGAATTGATCATCGCACCTGGGGTGAAGGTGGAATTCGAGGGGGTGTCTGATGACCTGTTTGTCAATGGAAGTATCATCGCAAAAGGAAGTAGTACGGAACGGATACGTTTCACCTCCTCAAATCCCGATAAAGCCCCGGAACAATGGGGACATATCTCGGTTAGGGATTCCAGCAATGATGAGCGAACGCAGTTTCTTTATTGCGACTTCGAATATGGTGGTGGTTTTCGAAGTGAATTGCTTTTGCTCCAACAATCTTCCCCCACGATAGAGCACTGTCGTTTTATTGGCTCACGAGATCGAGGCCTGTCTTTACAAGGTTCCAGCTCACGACTGGCGTCAAATCAGTTTATTTCCAATCGTGGTTATGCTGTCGTGATGGACTTGTTATCTTTTCCCGATTTGGAGAACAATTCAGCGGAAGGCAATGGTGGTAATAGCATCGGAATTCTTGGGGGCACCCTTTCTGGCTCCGGCACGTGGCAGCGAGATGAAATCCCTTATACAATTACCAACGATATCATTGTATCCGAAGATACAACTTTGAATGTGGAAGCAGGAACACAGCTTCAGTTCCAGGATGCTTCAGATGATTTTATCGTCGATGGAGCCTTGGTGGCTGATGGGAATGTTCAACAGCCAATCGTGTTCACCTCCGATAATGAGGAAAAAGCTCCCGATCAATGGGGATTTGTTTGGTTTAGGGATTCCAGCTCGGATGAAACCTCGATCTTAAGGCATTGTCGGTTTGAATTCGGTGGATCCTTCCGGGAGGATATGCTGAGGATCCAGGACGCCTCTCCCAAGGTTGAATCCTGTGTTTTTCAGTTCAGTCGGCAGCGTGGATTAACTCTGCTCAATTCGAACTCCGAGGTCAGCGATTCCCAGTTTTCCAACAACGCAAGCTATGCCATTGTTAAAGATTTGAGATCCTTTCCTGAGTTATCAGGCAACATGGGCTCCAACAATGCAGGAGGAAGCGGAGATGCGATCGGAATTCTCAGCGGAACCTTGACGGAAAGTGGGAGCTGGGTTCGGGATGAATTACCCTACACCATCATAGACGATGTTGTTGTTCAGGAAAACGCCGTACTAACCATCCAGCCAGGAGTGATCATTCAATTTCAAGATCTCTCGGATGATCTGGTGATCGATGGCACCTTTAAGGCAGAAGGCACGGTGGATCTACCGATCATTTTTACTTCGAATAATGAAGAAAAGGGTCCGGATCAGTGGGGATACATTTGGGTGCGAGATCCGAGTCCGGATGCTGAAACCATTTTTAAGCATTGCCGATTTGAATACGGTGGTGGTTTTCGTGATGAGATGTTGCGGATTCAGCAAACATCTCCCCGAATCGAACATTGTGTTTTTGCATCAAGTCGATCCCGAGGTATTACATTGATGGATTCCAAAGCTGTCCTTCTTAATAACCAGTTCATCAATAACCGGGGTTACGCCCTTGTCATGCTGCCGGATTCGTTTCCTATCTTGAGTGGTAACCAAGCCTCCGGTAACGCTGACGGCATTGGAAATACGATTGGTATTTGGGGAGGCACATTGAATGGCAGTGGAACCTGGGGCAGAGATGAAATCCCTTATACCATTATGAACGACGTGGTCATTGGTCCTGATCATACACTGGTGATTGCATCCGGTACTACGGTTCAATTTCAGGACAGTTCGGATGATTTAGTTGTGCAGGGAGGATTGCGCGCATTGAGCACACCGGAAGCCCCCATCCTTTTTACCTCGAATGACGCTGAAAAATCGGGGCGACAATGGGGGAGGATTTTTGTCCGTGATTCCAGTCGTGATGAAGATACGATCTTTGAAAATGTGATTATCGAATACGGGAGCGGGTCAGCCAACGCCCAATTCGCCGTCGAAAATGCATCACCGACCATCCGGCGCCTGATCAGCCGTTTCAGTGGTCAAGACGGGATGTATCTCACGGGCAGCAGTCCCGAAATTCAATCCAGTCGATTCGAGGATAATGCCGGTTCAGGCATCCGGACTGCCGTCAAGTCTCAACCCGTCATCCGTGACAGCGTTTTTAAGAATAACCGGGGATCAGGGGTTGATAACACAGATCCTTCGGTTGTGGTTGATGCGTCGGGAAATTTCTGGGGAGATCCTACAGGGCCTTTGGATACACTTGACGAGGATGGTTTGGGACAAATCAATGAAAGTAGTGAAGGAGATAAGGTCTCTGAATTTGTCAGGTGGGGAGGACCTCTGATGTTGGATCCGCCCTTCATGGCCTTGGAAGCTGAAATACAGGTAGAGCCGACAAGTCTGGATTTTGGTGAGGTTGTTGCAAATGAAACGGTCCAGAGGAGTTTGAATATCAGCAATACGGGCAACTTCACATTAAGTATTCAATCCCTCACTTTTTCCAATGTCGCGTTCAGTACAGCGGAATTGACTTTGCCATGGTCGATAGGGTCGGGTGACAGCGTTGAATTTCCGATTTATTTTTCGCCTGGTGTGACAGGTTTGAATGAGGGAAATTTGGTGATAGACAGCACTGATTTTAGAAATCCGCAAACCACAATTCCCCTGCAGGGTATTGGTATCACTGATCCGGGTGGAGGATCCGGAGATCCAATTCGTTCATCCTTCGATGCCGGAATCGAGGGATGGAAAGCTGTTGGCTTCTCTATCGATCCTCCTTTCAATAAGATCATTGATGAACCCATTGATGTGACTTTTCTGAGTGATGGAGGAAATCCCGGAGGGCATATCATGCAGGAGGATGTCAGGTTCAGTGTTGGATATTTCAGTGCACCGGCAGAATATCTTGGTGATCAATCAACATTCATTGGAGGCAGATTATCCTTTGATACCAAGATTAGTCCTCCCAGATCTGCCTTTAGTGTTCCCGAAGTGATTCTGTTGGCAGGGGATCGCTCGCTAGTCTTCGATCTGACGCCTACTCCGACTGATCAATGGCAGGCATATACTATTGAACTTCGTCATGATGCGGGGTGGAAAGTGGATAGTCCATCTGGAAATGCACCTTCTGAATCTGAATTTCAAACCATCCTGTCTTCTCTAACCGGATTGTTCATTCGATCCGAATACATCAGCGGACCCGATCAAGGTTTTCTCGATAATGTTGTTTTTAACAATGGCGACGA
>CAYFHO010000065.1:0-32390 GCA_964342825.1 uncultured Verrucomicrobiota bacterium | reverse complement strand
GGCTCATCTCATCCGTTTATATGCGAAATTATGATCGGCTCTTTTGACACCGTTCTTCATATGGAGGCATGATCCGATAATCCATGTGCCGGGCATTCTTCTTTTTGTTGGTATAGACAGTCGGTGGAACCGCTGCAAATCGGCCCTCAAACCAGGCCAGAATTCCATAGTTTAATGAAGCTGGAATTCCGTAAAAATAATCAAAGCCCTTGTCCAATGGCATGTCGTGAATCGGCTGGCTCCAGTCACGGTTTTCAGGAGTTCCAGGAAAATCCATTCCCAAGTGCCACTTGCCCACCATACCTGTGTGGTATCCATTTTGTTTGAAAAGGTGCGCCAGGGTCATTCTGCCTTCGTCGATGAGACATTTCTTTTCGGCTCCGAAGACTCCAGACTTTAAACTGGTTCTCCATGCGTATCGGCCTGTTAAAAGTCCATATCGAGAAGGTGTGCAAACCGAATCCGGGCTGTGTCCACGTGTGAACATAATACCTTCCTTTGCCAACCGGTCCAGATTCGGAGTTTTAAACTTTGCATTTGGATTAAGAGCACTGACGTCTCCATATCCCTGGTCATCCGTATAGATCACAATCACGTTTGGTTTTTTCTCATTGGAATGGCACGTGAGGGCAAATATTACGAGAAATAAGCAATTTGCTATCGATGCCATCAGCCGTTTCAAACGATGTTTCATGTATCAGATTTTGGATGGAGGATTTGATTGAGAGTTTGCTCTACAGATGACCGCCTCTGGACGGTCTCTTGAATCTATAGTTAAACCATCAATTCCGTGATCGCATGGGCATCGGCAACTCCGGTCAAACGCTGATTGAGTCCCTGAAAAGGAACAGAGACTTTCTTGTGATCGAACCCAAGCAAGTGGAGCATTGTGGCGTGAAGGTCATGTAGTGGAACTGGATTGATCACCGAGTTGTAGCCAAACTCGTCCGTCTCGCCATAGGACATACCGCCCTTGATGCCGCCTCCTGCCAGCCAGGCAGGAAATGCCACCGAGTGGTGATCGCGGCCAACAAGTTTCATTTCCTTCCCGGCACGGTTTTCGCGCATGGGGGTACGACCGAATTCGCCGCTCCAGACCACCAGGGTATCATCAAGCAATCCCCTTTGTTTCAGGTCTGTCAGTAGTGCAGACATGGGCTTGTCCACTTGCTCGCACTTTTTAATAAAACCACGATTGAGTGCCTCGTTTGCACCCGCCCCATGAGAGTCCCAACCCCAGTCAAAAAGTTGTACATACCGAACTCCACGTTCAACGAGCCTGCGCGCGAGTAAACAGTTGTTGGCAAAACTCTCCTTGCCCGGCTCCACTCCATACATGTCCTGTGTGGCCTGAGATTCTTTGCTGATATCCATTGCGTCGGGCACTGCTGTCTGCATGCGAAAGGCCATTTCGTATTGCGCAATGCGTGTCAATGTTTCCGGGTCGCCAAATTCTTCGTGTGTTTGTTCATTGAGTCGCCTCAATGAATCAAGGGCTGTGCGGCGTGCTTCTCTGGAAATTGTTTCAGGGTTGGTGACATTGAGGACAGGTTCTCCCTGGGATCGACACTGGACACCCTGGTAGACGGAAGGGAGAAATCCAGAACTCCACAAAGCTTTTCCCACTCGAGGTTGTCTGCCACCTGAGAGGAGCACCATGAATCCTGGCAGGTTTTTGTTTTCCGAACCCAACCCCCAGGTAACCCAAGAACCTATGGAAGGGTAGCCAAGTCGGGCCTGGCCAGTATGTACTCTTAATTGTGCTGGTCCGTGATTGAACTGATCTGTTTGGAGTGTTTTGATGAAACTGATCTCATCGGCACATTTTGACAGGTAAGGTAACCGGTCTGAAATCCAGTGACCACACTGGCCATGTTGTTGAAATGGAAACTGAGGTCCCAACATTTTTGGCGTCCCCTGAATAAAAGCGAAGCGTTTTCCTTCCAAAAATGATTGCGGGCAAAGTTGGCCATCGAGCTTGGCGAGTTCCGGTTTGTAATCGAACAACTCTAATTGGCTTGGAGCACCAATCATGTGGAGATAGATCACTCGTTTTGCTCTGGGCTTGAAGTGAGGCTTTGGTGCGCCTGTCGAAAATGCTTTATTGGCCTGCGATTGTTGGGTTGCAAGATAAATGGCTCCCAGTCCTGTGGCGCATTTTGTCAGGAATTGCCTTCGTGTATCTCGGTTTAGAGACTCCAATTGGTGTTGTTTCAGAAGCGTTTCCAGTTGCATGATCGGTTAAAAGTTAAGTGTTTCGTCCAAATTCAAGAGCACCTGAGCGGTCAAAAGCCATGGATCGTTTGTTTCTGATCCGGAGTGTTCTTGGTTCAATTTAATGAAAAGTTCTTCCAATATATCTAATCGAGCTTTATCAGCTTCCCTTCCGGTGACCTCCTTGCAGGCTCGAGCCAATTTATCTCGCGTCGTTCCAGGATATTTCGTTTTGATTTTTTTTCCATATGCACTCGCACATTCAATAAACGTCGTGTCATTTAAGGTAACCAGGGCTTGAATGGGCGTATTGGACACCAGTCTTCTTGGTGTGCAAAATTCTCGAGAAGGAGCATCAAAACTTGCAAACGTTGGATATGGGATGCTGCGTTTCATGTAAGTGTAAATGGATCGCCGATATCGGTTCGGATCGTTGGGCTTCGCGGTATTCCATTTATCACCTGCGTCAAAGGGCTGCCATACACCTTCAGGAATCGGTGGTCTTACGGGAGGGCCTCCCATTTTTTTTGAAAGTAATCCACTCAGGGCCAATGCCTGATCCCTAATCATTTCAGCAGACAGGCGGCCACGAGGTCCACGTGCCAAAAGACGATTGGACGGATCTTTTTCCATGTCTGTTTCTCGCAAAACGGCCGATTGTTGGAAGGTTGAACTCAGGACTATTTCTTTGATGATAGATTTCATGCTCCAGGCATGTTCGTTTTGAAAACGCAATGCCAGATAGTCCAGTAATTCAGGGTGAGTTGGAGGTTCGCCAGCCGACCCGAAATCCTCTAGCGTAGGTACGATTCCAATTCCAAACAGCTGCTCCCATATTCGGTTCACAAAAACTCGGGCTGTTAATGGATGATCTTTGGACACCCACCAGCGCGCCATGTCCAGTCTGTCCGGATTTTTAGAAACTTCGGACCAACTCATCGAAGCGGGCAGCATGGCATTCACCTTCTTTCCTTTGTTCAAGAAATTTCCTCGAACAAAGACATGGGTCGGACGTGCGACATTTGAAGGTCGTTCCATCATGACGGGGATATTGATAGATTTGATTTCGTCTCGTTTTTTACGAAGCTTGGCAAGCTCGGAATGCTTTTCCTGCAATTCGGGAGAAGGGGTGAGCCATTGGTGCCACTGCTTGTCGGTTGAATAAGCAACGTGACCTCGCTTAATAATCATCGGATGACCATGGCCTGTTTTGTTGCAGGAGATTTTGATTTTCATTGAATATCCTTCCGGCACGACAATGGGTTCGGAAGGAACCAAAACCATCTTGCGTTCGTGATGGATACGTGAGTCGGCTCCAAATCCAACTCCGTTTTTGGCAATCGGCTTGAAAGGTGCATTGGGCATCCATGGAACATCAGCAATGCTTTGTGCCCATTGAATTTCCATCTTGTTTCCTTCTTTGTCTTCAAGCCACGATTTCAAATCTGAAATGACAAATCCCCATTCTGGACTATGAATGGCTGTTTCTGGATCCAGTGGCAGAAAACTCAATTGAATAGCCTGCATGGGCTCCAAACTCTGTGGCTTGGGTATTTCGATCGTGACCGCTGTTTGAGTCTGGACGGTGCCTACCGTGTGATAAACGTCTCTCCCGGCTTCGGAAACGACAGTGTACTTGGTGCCGTTGCTTGATTGAACCTGAAGCCCGGATACAGGCATCCAATCGGTCTTATTTGCGAGTTTATCCCCATCATTCCATATGAATTCGGTTAGGTTTAGTATTTCTTGATCGAGCTTTCTTGCTTCATTTGCACGGGTTAAATCTATCGGAGTGCGAAGTAACGGGCCTTCATCAGGTAAATCTGAGTCAGCTGTATTGTTAAAGAAATCCATGAAACGATAATATTCTTCATTGCGAAAGGTGTCATATGGGTGATCGTGACATTGGACGCAGTTGAAGGTTGTGGCTCCCCATATCTGCCACGTGGTGCTGACTCGATCCATCACGGCACCAATCCTGAATTCCTCGTCATCAGTACCTCCCTCATCATTGGTTTGAGTATTTCGATGACTGGCGGTAGCGATCAGGTCGTCCATGGTTGGTTCTGGTAATAAATCCCCAGCCAGTTGCATGATGGTAAATTGATCAAAAGGAAGGTCCTGGTTGAACGCCCGGATGACCCAATCCCGATAGGGCCAGATATTTCTTCGTGCATCGGATCCCAGTCCTCGTGAATCTGCGTATCTGACAAGATCAAGCCACATGGAAGCCCAGCGCTCTCCGAATGATGGGCGGTTTAATAAATCTTCCACCGCTTGTGCGACAGCATTTTCTGGATCTTGAACATGTGCTTTTTCAAAGAGTTCCAGTGCTTCCAGTGTTGGAGGCAATCCTGTCAGAGCCAAGCTCAATCGCCTGAATAATCGACCGGGCTCTTCTGGCTCTGAAGGTGTCAATCCTTCTTTTTCCAATCTAGCGTGGATAAAGCGGTCGATGTTGTTGTGGACTTTATTCTGCCAGGGAGATTTTGGGATTTTTGGTGCGGCTGGAGGCTCGAACGCCCAGTGGCTGCTCCATTTTGCGCCTGTTTCAATCCATTCGCGAAGTAAATCAATTTCCTTTTCGGAAAGTGGGTCGTGTTCTTCTGCAGGAGGCATCCGATCATCTAAATCCTCGGTCGTGATCCTCAGGTAAAGTTCCGACTCCTGGGGCGCATATGGTTTTACCACTGGTGCACCTGAGTCTGAAACATGGTCGATCACCTGATCACGGTACACAAAGGATACACCTGCTGCTGCTTTGACTCCTCCGTGACATTCCGTGCATTTTCCCGTAAAGATCGGTCGTATATCACGATTGAAATCTATTTCGCCCAACGCGCTTGAAGTGGTCAACACGCCGACAATCACAACCAGGTTTTTTAAAGATAATTTCAATCTCATGTTCATTGGGAATTCTGATCGTTCCATGGTAATCAAGCTTTCAACCGGGACCAGAATAAATTCTCTTTTAAGAGTAAGAATATTGCGTCGTCCTCACCAGAACTCCATAATTTACCGCAATGAGCGATCAGGAAATTCAAGATTTAAGGCGAAATTACACTATGGGTGAATTGGATGAATCCTCTGTGTGCGATCACCCAGTCGATCAGTTCGGCGTCTGGTTTGAGCAGGCCTGCAAAGCTCAACTTCTGGAACCCAATGCCATGAGTCTGGCCACTTCCACTCCGGAAGGGCAAACATCCCTGCGCACTGTTTTGCTCAAGGGCTATGACAAAAAGGGGTTCAACTTTTTTACCAATCTTGAAAGTAATAAATCGGTTGAGATCCAGTCCAATGCCAATGTCTCACTGCTTTTTCCGTGGCTCTCACTCGAGCGGCAGGTCATCATCAACGGAAAAGCCGAGTCCATGTCTCGCAGTGAAGTGTTAAAGTATTTTGTGACACGACCAGTGGACAGTCAAATTGGAGCCTGGGCGTCCAATCAAAGCCGTATTATCACGACTCGCAAGTTGCTTGAGATAAAATTCGATGAGATCAAGCGGAAGTTTTCCGATGGAAAGGTGCCTTTGCCTTCATTTTGGGGAGGCTATCGCGTGGTTCCGCGCACCATTGAGTTTTGGCAGGGCCGCCCCAGTCGCTTGCACGACCGAATACTTTACTCCCTCGATGAAGATGGAAACTGGCAGCGAGCGAGATTAGCTCCCTGAACTAGGATTGTCCTGCCTTTACTTTGACATCTCCAACATCCGTTCAATAGGCAACCTTGCCCGTTCAAGAGTTTCTTTTGGCATGGTGACTTCGGGCGTTTTATGGAGCATGCAGGCATGTAATTTTTCGAGCGTATTCATTTTCATGTATTTACACTCGTTACATGCGCAATTGTCAGTTGGGGCTGCAATAAATTCCTTCCCCGGACATTCTTTTTTCAGTCTATGAAGCATACCTGCTTCGGTGGCGATGATGAATGAGGGCGCCGGATGGTCTTTACAGAATCCAACCATTTTTTCGGTGGAACAAATTTCGTCCGCTAACAACCTGACCGCCTTGGTGCATTCGGGGTGGGCGACAAGGGGGGCATTGGGATGTTTTTCACGAATGGCAAGGATGCTGTCAGCAGTGAATTCGACATGAGCGTAACAATTTCCCTTCCAGAGTTTCATCGGGCGTCCCGATTGCTCCATGACCCATGACCCCAGATTTTCGTCGGGAACAAATAGGATCTCACGGTCTTTTGGGGCGGCATTGACGATCTTCATGGCATTGCCACTGGTGCAAATGACATCGCTGAGAGCTTTGACATCCGCGCTGCAGTTGATGTAGGCAATGGTGTAAATTCCTGGATTTGCATCTTGAAAGGCTTTGAGTTGAGCGGCGGGACAACTTTCTTCCAGCGAACAACCGGCATCACGATCAGGAAGAAGCACCAGCTTTTCAGGGTTCAGGATCTTGGCTGTTTCAGCCATGAAATGTACCCCGCAAAAAACGATGACATCAGCATCAGTCTCAGCTGCCTGTCTGGCCAATCCAAGAGAATCTCCGACATAATCAGCCAAATCTTGAATTTCAGGGATCTGGTAATTATGCGCCAGCAAGACTGCGTTCAACTCCTTTTTGAGACGCAGTATTTCCTTTGAAAGTGGATCAACAGGTTGTTTGACCTCGGGCTTCCTTGCTTCGTTTTCAGTTCCCTCTCTCAGTGATATGTGCACCAAAGTGTCACTCATCCCGGAAATCTAAACATTCGGCTAAATTAGGGCAACATTGTTATCATAATTGATTGACTGTGAAGATTGGCTTGCATCCTGCCTGCGGACCTTGAAGTATTTGCCACATGAATCGAATCGAGAAGCGTTTTGACGCTTTGAAAAAAGAGGGACGTAAAGGGTTGGTTGTTTACATTGGGGCAGGAGATCCTGATCTCGATGCCACCCGCGATTTGGCACTGGCCTTTGATCAAGCGGGTGCGGATGTTTTAGAGTTAGGGATTCCCTTTAGTGATCCACTGGCTGATGGGCTTGTCAACCAGTTGGCAGCACAACGTGGGCTTGAATCAGGAACCACGCCCTCAAAAGTCCTGGATACGGTCAGGTCGATTCGAAAAGATTCACAGATTCCCATCGTTTTCTTTGTATATTATAATCTCCTTCACCGCTACGGACTGGAATCATTCATTAAGGACAGTGCGGCAGCAGGTGTGGATGGTATTTTGATCCTCGATCTACCCCCAGAAGAATCGGGTAATTATAGTCAACTCATGGAACAAGCAGGTCTGTGTCCTATTTTTCTAGTTGCTCCGACAACGCCAGACAGTCGGATTGAATCGATTGTCGAACAAGGCAAGGGATTCATTTATTACGTGTCCCGTGAAGGTGTGACCGGGATGCAATCCAAAGTATCCTCCAACATATCCAACATGACTGAACGTATTCACCAGCGAACCGGTCTTCCCGTTGCGGTCGGGTTTGGTATTTCCAATCCTGAACAGGCCAAGGAAGTCGCCAGGATGGGGGAGGCGATTGTGGTTGGCAGTGCCATCGTGAACCGAATAGCGGAACATGGTAAATCAGAGAAACTAGTTCCTGCAGTTTCTGCCTTCGTGGAATCCCTGGCCGCTGCGATTAAAGATGTGAATTCCGTTGGGTCATGAGGAAAAAGGACTGTTATGTAGTGATCATGGCAGGGGGCAGGGGAGAACGCTTCTGGCCTGTCAGCAGGGAAAAATCTCCCAAGCAATTGATCAAGCTCCTTGGGAATCAATCACTACTTCAACAAACGGTCGATCGGGTCTTAAAACTGGCTCCCCTTGAAAATATACTCATCATCACCAATCATGCTCAGGTGGCAGGGGTCAGAAAGCAACTTCCAGGGCTGCCCAGAGAGAATGTGATTGCTGAACCCTGCGGAAGAGACACTTGTGCGGCCATTGTTCTAGGAGCTGCCATTATTGACCAAAGGAACCCTAAAGGAGTCATGGCTGTTTTTCCAGCTGATCACCACATTCAGGATCAGAGGACTTTTCAACGTATTTTGAAAGACTGCTTTGACCTGGCTTCCAGCAATGAGTATTTGGTGACGATAGGAATCTCGCCCACAGAACCTGCGACCGGTTATGGTTACATCCGGAAGGGACCGATATTGAAAAGTGATGATCGCTCAAGAGATTTGAAAACCAGGTTTAGCAAGGTTGACCTCTTTGTTGAAAAACCTCCCATCGCCAAAGCCAGGAGATATCTGAAATCAGGTAAGTATTCCTGGAATGCAGGGATGTTTGTCTGGTCTGTCAGGACATTCATGATTTCTCTTAAGAAATATCAGCCAGATTTGGAAGATTATTTTTTGAAATGGAAATCCGCGGCTGCCAGTTCATCAAAATTATCGACTCAACTCAAAAAGGATTATCCCTCAGTCAAGCGAATTTCCATTGACTATGCGCTGATGGAGAAAGCAGAAAACACAGTTGTAGCCGATGGGGTTTTTGATTGGGATGATTTAGGTTCCTGGACGGCTTTGGAACGCTATCTTAAATCCGATAAACAGGGCAATCATTCCAATGCTCAATTCGCTCAAATCGATTCGAATGACAATATCGTGTTCGATGCACGATCGAAGAAGCAGCACCTGATTGCTCTAGTTGGAGTCCGAGATTGTATTGTTGTGCAGACCGATGATTCCTGCCTCGTTGCTTCAAAAGCACATGGTCAACACATCAAGGAGTTGGTCAAAATCCTTGCCAAGGATCCGAAGTTCAAGGGATTGGTGTAAGGCCGTAGATTTTCTTCACTCTAGGTTTCAGCGCATCGGATACAGTTTCCGCTTTCAGGGATAATATTTAGTAGCTCTTTGGTCGTTTTGTTAATTCCTGGAAACAGGAAACCGGGCTCAATTTCTTGCAGCGGGGCCAAAACGAATTCACGCAGGTGAGCGCGGGGATGGGGCAAAGTCAGGTCTGGAGATTTTATCTGCACAGATCCATAACAGATCAGATCGAGGTCGATGACTCTCGGTTCATTTACTACCCCTGACCGTCGTCGCCCGAGCTCCTTTTCTGTTGTCAGTAATTTCTCTAGAAAATCTCTTGGTTGGATGATTGACGAAATATCAAATGAAGCTGCTGCATTGACATATTCTGGAGAGCCGGGAGGACAATTTACTGGTTCTGATTTCCACAACGAGGAACGTTTTACAGTTGATTCAGCCAACCGCTCCAACGCTTCAAATCCCTTGAGAACGTTGTTTTTTGAATCTCCCTGGTTGGAGCCCAGTGCAACCAAAACCCTGATGGGATCTTGCATGCTCAATCAACAAATTTCCTTAGCTCAGGCCAAGGACATCCTGCATGGAATAGAGACCAGGGGGTTGATTGACGGCCCATCCTGCCGCCCTGAGTGCGCCATTGGCAAATGTGTCGCGACTTGAAGCTTTGTGGGTTAATTCAACCCTTTCGCCTTGATTGGCAAAAATGACCGTGTGATCGCCAACGACGTCGCCTCCCCGCATTGAATGCATCCCGATTTCTTCCTTCGTTCTGGCTCCCACGATTCCTTCTCGCCCATGACGAATGACCTCATCCAACTGAGCCTTTCTGACTTCTGCCAGGATTTCCGCCAGAGTGGCTGCAGTGCCACTGGGGGCATCTCTTTTCATCCGGTGGTGCATTTCAACCACTTCAAGGTCAAAATCGGGGCCCAATATCTCGGTGGCTTTTCTGGTTAACCAAAAAAGTGTGTTTACTCCGGTTGAATAATTGGAAGCCCAGACCATTGGAATGCGTGAGGCATTTTTCTTAATGGCTTCCTTGTCTGATTCGGAGTGGCCCGTTGTTCCGATGATTAACGCTTTTCCTGCTTCTGCACACAAATCTGCAAAATTACGAGTCGCCTCGTAAAAGCTGAAGTCGATCACTGCATCCGCTTTGTCCAGGATCAAAGACAAGTCGTCTTCCATATCGATTTTTCCAACGACATTCAGGTTAGAATGATCCTTCGCGCATCTGATGAGTGCTTCTCCCATTCGGCCTTTAGCGCCGGTAATAATAATATTCGTCATTGCAGTGATATCGTTTGAAATTTTAGACCCACTTCAGTCAGTCAGTTTTGTTGATGATGTTGGTAGATTGACCGGAACACCAAAATTCGTTCTGTCTCAGCTTGTCACCACCGAACAGGGGGCGTATTCTTCGCAGATCCAGAGATATTATGCAAATCAATGAAAAAAGAAAAATGAATCCGTCCAGTGGATTCGAAAGCAATCGTCCGTGCAAAGGTTTGATGACCGGATTGGCTGCCATTATGTTCTTAATGGCTTCCACACTGTCCGGCAAAGCTGAGCTGCCCGAAGTGAAACTCAAGTTGTTTGCAGAGGGTTTTACCTCTCCATCAGCTTTAACACCTTTGAATGATGGCAAAGGAACACTTTTGTTGGCGGATCAGGTAGGGTTGGTGCACCTGGTAACATCCTCAGGTATTGTCCGAGGACAGCCCTTTCTTTCTTTGACTCATCGCATGGCAAAATTAAATTTGGGTTTCGATGAACGAGGACTGCTTGGGATCGCCGCCCATCCCGACTTCAAGGAAACCGGTAAAATATATGTTTATTATTCAGCTCCGCTCCGGGCAAGTGCACCATCGGATTGGAACCACACGACACGTATTTCAGAGTTTAGCATTACTGAAGGAAATGCCGAATTAATCGACATTGAATCTGAAAAGGTGCTTCTTTCGATCGATCAGCCCTACTTCAACCACAATGCTGGTTCCATAGCATTCGGCCCTTCGGATGGTTATTTGTACATCTCTGTCGGCGATGGAGGCAATGCCAATGGCCGTGGAATAGGGCACTCAGATATAGGGAACAGTCAGGATCTCTCAAATCTTCTCGGTAAAATCCTGCGCATTGATATCAATCAAGGAGACCTTTATGGGATTCCCTCCGATAACCCTTTCAAAGGTTCAAACATCAAGTCGGAAATCTACGCCATCGGACTCAGAAACCCTTGGAGAATCAGTTTTGATCGTGGAGGAGACCATGCTCTGTTTGCCGCTGACATTGGGCAAAATTTATACGAAGAGGTGAACATCATTACCAATGGAGCCAATTATGGTTGGAATGTAAAGGAAGGTTTCCATTGTTTTAATCCGGATAAACCGACCGAAACTCCAGACACATGTCCTGATAAAGACGTCAGGGGAGGCGCCTTTACAGATCCCATCCTTGAGTACAAAAACATTAAAGCTTTTCGTAACGATCCCGATGCCTATGGGATCAGCATTACGGGTGGGTATGTTTATCGGGGAAAATCGATCAAGGGTTTGCAAGGTAAGTATATCTTTGCGGATTGGTCCAGGAATTGGGCAATGGCCGATGGTGTGCTGTTGGCTGGGACAAAGAGTGAGAATGGGCAGTGGAGTATGGAGGCTTTGACGACTGAAGGTCCGTCCAATGGAAAGATTGGGGCTTTCATTGTTGCCTTCGGAGAAGACACTAAGGGGGAGTTATACGTGTTGACCAACGCCACGAATGGATTGATGAATCGCAAGGGAAAGGTTTACAAAATTGTTGCAAAGTAAATAGCTCTGCAGCTTCCTGAATGAATCCTTTTTATTAGAAAATAAGCCCCGTGGGATAAACCTACGGGGCATTTTATTGCTGTCGTGCGGAGTTGAGAAACAGCAATGAGAGACGCGATCAGTCTTCTGAAATGACAAATATGGCTGTGTTGGTTCTCCAAATGGATTCAGTTGCCCAAAGGTTTACGGGTTGAAAAGATTTACCAAACTTCAAAGAACGTACGCTGCCATCTCCAAATCCATAAACCGAGGATCCTGCGGTTTTTGATGCCAGAGCAGATCCATGTCGTGCGTGTTCGACTTCTCTAATGTCATTTCCGAAACCTTCCAGGAAATCCATGTAAAAAGTTGAAGTGTTTTCTTTCTTCTCCCCAAAGACAATGGTGTCGGAAGGTTCTTTCATGGAGGATTCATTGAATGATTTTCCCATGATCGCTTCCAGGCTGTAATTCCTTTGCAGTCTTGCCAGGTAATGATCATTCCACCCATTTAGCAGGTAAGATCGAGCAACTGAATCAGCGAGGTGTTCTTGTTGTCCTACCAATTTGTTTTTTCGATCAGAAGGACAAAGTAGCAGATTGGTTGATTGGAAATGATTGAACAGCATTCCCGGCCAACTTGGCGTGATGGTGCCATTGAGTTCGGTCAATCCATCGGTTCGTTGGGGAAAGTTACCAGTGGAATCATCACGGTATAATTGTGTTGCAAGGGCCAATTGCTTGATCTGGCCCAGACACTTGATTCGTTGTGCAGTTGATTTTGCGTTACTGAGCGCAGGTAAAAGCAGTCCTGCGAGGATAGCAATGATGGCAATGACAACAAGCAGCTCAATCAACGTGAACCCTCTTTGCCTGCGATCGAATAACATTTTACCCCAATAACGACCCCATTGAAAATGCCCAGAAACCCCTTGAGTCCCCTGGGAACGACTTAATACATCCATAAAATCTCAATTACAAAAGTTTGACAATATAGCACCAAAAGGAATATCCGCAAAATAAAGTTGGGCAGCATAACTCGGCTGATCTCGCTTTCAGAAGATTTGCCAAGACACTGTGACCCGCTTAATGATTTTGAGAATTACCAAGCTATTGAGGTCAAGCAGCAATCATGCCGATTTCTTCATTGAGAACCGTCACGGGTAGAAAATGTGGTGGATCACAAAATCCTTATTTGGATTTATGTTCCAATTTATTCAGAATTTTTATGCTTACTTCGTCTGTGATGACCAATGAATCGGCGGGTATGCTTTGAGTAAGAAAAACGTTAGCTCCAATGGTGCTCCTTGCTCCAACGACCGTATCACCACCCATGACAGTGGCATTGGCATACAAAGTTACACGATCTTCAATGGTAGGATGTCTTTTTACACCCTTCAGGGATTGTCCGCCTTTCAGCGATCTGCCGATCAAAGCGACACCCTGATACATTTTGACATGATTTCCGATAACGCTCGTCTCTCCGATGACAGTTCCAGTTCCGTGATCGATAAAGAAATGTGAACCAATACGAGCGCCAGGGTGAAGATCCATTCCTGTTCGCGAGTGCGCCCATTCCGCCATGATACGGGGTATCAAAGGAATTTTCCTGGTGAACATCTCATGGGCGAGTCTTTGAACTGCGATGGCCTCCACAAAAGGGTAAGCAACGATGACTTCATTTTTGTTGAGCGCAGCTGGATCCCCATTGTAGGCGGATTCAACGTCGGTGTGCAGTATTTCGCGCAGATCAGGCAGTTTACTCAAAACCTCAGAGGTCATCCTGTGCGCGCAGTTGCGAATTTCATCAGCTTTGACTCCTTCAGGTGGGCAATGGAGCAGACTTTTATAAACTTCATCCTCAAGTCTGCCAAAAACACTGTCCATCAAATTTGCCGTTTCGATACGCAATTCGTAAGAATGGATCAGGTGGTCATCAAAAAATCCGGGAAAGAGTAACCTCAGTAAATCTTGGGTAATTTCCGCAATGGTTGATTTCGACGGCAAATTGACCCCGTCCAGATGGTTGATACCCCCAAGATTGGCGTAAGAAGTCAGTAGGTCATTGGTTAACTGTGTGATCAGTTTGTTCACAAAGGAAACTATAAACCTATAATGGTCATGCGGCAAGGTGTCGCTGTTCAGAGTTCAGTAGATTGTTCAAGGTTCCACCAATCTAAACAACATGAATGGAGCCTGCTTTGGAAAGGTCGTGAAATTGACAAATGTTCTGCGAAAAGTGGTCCATTCCGGCTCAGAAAATTGACTCTTGAATTGAATTCGATATTCGCTGAAAGCTCTGGGCCATGTGAGTAGAATGACATCGCCCGCATCAAAAGCACTCAAAACAGGAAGGTCTTCATCCCCATCCTTGAAAACCAGCAACGTCATTTGCTCTTCGGTATAGATGGGGTACAAGGAATAAGATTCGTTGATGCGCAAGGGGAAAACGTTTCTGAATTCCCCCAAAAGGAGATGACTCTTCAATACTGGAATTCTTTGACCATGACGAGGCTGCCAATCCGGATCGAAATGAACGACCAGATCTCCATTCACAACCAGGATATCCCGTCCTGAAACAATGGGTTGTTGTTTTCCTGATTCAGATGAGGCGATCTGGACATGCAGTTCGGTATTCGATTCAAATTCCACCAGGTCGCTAACCTCAATCTGAGCGCCCTCAGAACGCAGGTTTAGCTTGCCGGAACTCTTGAAGTTGCCATTCACGGTTAATGGACCCGACAAGTTGCCGTTTCGAATATTCAGCTCAGGCGTGGTCAAAACGGTACCATCTGCCGAGATTTGACCTCCAACCTGGTTTAATCCTCCCGCTATTGTCACCTTACCTTTTGGAAGTGTGATGCGCCCTTTGCTTTGGACATTCCATTCCAAATGGACATCATTCGCAGGATCGGTGATTTCAAAATGCCCTTCATTGAGGATTTGCGGATAGGAATTCGGAGTGAAAGCGGTGGAGCGAACATTGCCCTGGATAGATAAAGTACCCGTGATTTGATTGATAATGGCCGCATTTTCAAACATGACCAGGTCTCCACCTGTCCATTGGATTTTTCCAAAATTCACGAAAGATCGATTCCCCAGTAGGCGAGGATCATTGGTAACATCGATCAAAGGCATCTCTGTCAGTCGAACGTTGAAAAAAGTACCCTCACCCCCAATACCAGTCCCATTGGCCCAGAGGAAATGGTTTTGAACGGTGATTAAATCGTTTCCCAGGAGTTGACCTTTTTCGCGAAGGATGAGTTCTTGAGGGGCGACCGTTTCTTCGGTGCCGAAATATGCCTTTCCTTTGCGAATGGTGAGCGTGTTCCCGATGTTTTCCAGATCGGTTTCAGGATAGAAAACTGCCTCCTTGCCTGACAGTTCCGTTTTGACTGCGACATCGTAAGCACCACGGATTTTGGCTGGATACAATGGTGATGAAAAATGAACCTCTTCCAATGAGAGGATGGATGAATTCTCACTGCTTTCGAATTCATGAGAAAAATTTATCCCAGTTCCTTCACTTGCCTCCATTTCTCCCTCATTCACTGTTGGACCACCAAATTCCAGATTGCCCGTGAGTAAATAAGTTTTTCCTCCATTAAAAAATCCAGATCCGATCAAAGTAGTTCCCAGTGATTCTTGTTTGTAAAACGTGCCCAGATTTCTGAATTCACCGTGGGGGCGACTTCCATCTGAAGACCACTTTCCATCAAAGGTGGTCTTGAAAGTGGCTCCCGGCTGATTGTGGAATATGCCACTGGTCCCGGACCTGACTTCTCCTGCAAGCCACTCTGTTTCCGTTGGGTTGAATACATTGAAGCTTCTTAATGACTTTGTTCCGCTGGTCATCGTGATTTTTACTGGCGCCATCAACCTGCCATGTCCTCCAATAAATCCTCCACCTCTCCAAAGGAAACTTTCTTCAGCAGTCAGAGTGTTGCCTCCACGAATGAAACCTGCCGCAAGCTCAAGGTTTACTATGTTGATATTGGTATCCAGTTGGATGGTTGGAGAGGCATCCAAAGCGATGAGCACATTGTACTCATCCATTTCGTCATTATTTGGATAAGGAAGGAAGCCAAATGTGTTCCACCGGAAGACTTCCGTCCATGAACCGGGAGCGGCGCTGATCCATGCTGCATCGAAGGGCTGCGCTTTCAGGTTGGGCGTTAAAAATATAACCAGGGAAGACATCACCTTGACCAAGGTCAATAGGGATGGGTGACTTAATTTATCATTCATGGATTGGATTACGAGGCAGGTCCTGGTTTCTGGTTTTATGGATTCGTTATATTAATTTGTCGAAAGATCATCAGGTGAATCAGCTAACAAGCGTTCTTCCCAACCTTGCTGATACATGATGTAGCGCCACAAGTTGTTTGCATCGTGGTCAAAAAGCAGTTTCCGAGTTGCGGGCTGAATCATCCACGCACCACTTTGAATCTCATCATCCAACTGCCCGGGGCTCCATCCTGAGTAGCCTGAAAACAGTCGGATTTCCCGTTGCGCTGAGAATGGCTCTGTCAATTCGATCAGGTGTTCAAAAGAATGTCCTAGCGATACATTTGGAATGATTTGATCACTATCCAAATGGGAATCAGCCACCAAAAAACTCAAAGCACCTGGCTGTACAGGCCCGCCAACATGAACCAGCGTTCCCTCCAAGGACTCAGGGATCACTTCTGAACTCAATTCCTGGATGGTGTTCTCGGTCGGTCTGTTTACAATCAGGCCAAAGGCTCCCTCGGAGTCATGTTGGCAGACGAAGACCACGGCCCTGTGAAAAAAAGAACCGCTTAGCTTGCCTCCGTCCAGTAGGAGTTGGCCTTTGAGTGATTTGATTGCCCCGCCCATCTTCCAACAAACGGTTATCAGTCTCTTGTCAATATGGCAATACTGTTGTAAAAATGAACCATGACGCAGCCCAAAATTCCCAGTTCCGATCCTTTGTCTCCAAGCAAAAGACCTGCGAGAACAGGCAGATATCAATCGGTCTGGAGTCAATCCCGGTTTTGGATTCTCCTTACTTGTTTGGTTGCGGTGGTCTTGGCAAGTGGGACTGCTTGTAAATCAAAATCTGGCAGCCGGGAATTCATTCCTGGAAAAGGTTGGATAGAGAATTAAAAACTCAACCCGTAGAAATATGCCCATTTACGAATTTAAATGTCATACCTGCCTCCTGGAGAACGAAATCCTGGTTCGATCTCACGATTGGGAGGGAACGGAATGTCCGAATTGCGGGTCTCTGGATTTGGAGAAAAAGTTGAGCGTTTTCGCTGCCGGTGCTCCTGAAGCCGAGATGGCGCCTCCATGCTCTGGTAATCCTTCTGCCTGCGGACGATGTACAACGGATAATTGATACTGTCGCTCACGATTCGGATCGTTGATATTTTCTCAATTCCGCCAAAGAAGGCATGAACACCGCATTGTTATCCAGCTTATGTTTCGCCAAGAAACGTCGGATCCAATGCATTCTACTTCTCTCAGCTTTGGTTTTCATGATTGCTGAGATCATGCTTCTGGCTGACCCTGACCATCAGCAAGGTAACTCCCAAGAGCCTGAGTTGAACATTGATCACTGGGCCTTTCAACCGCTGACTCATCCTCAACCCAAGCAACACAGCCAGTGGTCTCAGTCTATGATTGATGATTATGTGGTTGAAAAACTTAGCGATCACCAGTTGCAACCTTCCAAACCGGCAGACCGATCCGACCTTTTGAGGCGTCTTCACGTTCTACTAACAGGACTTCCCCCCAGTCGATCAGATAGAAAGGCTTTCTTGGAGGATGATTCACCTTTGGCAGTGCGCAAGGTGGTGGATAATCTTCTGGAATCACCCCATTTTGGTGAGAGATGGGGAAGGCATTGGTTGGATTTGGCACGTTATGCCGATTCCAACGGATTGGATGAGAATTTTCTTTTTCGAGAAGCCTGGAGATATCGAAATTGGGTGATCAATGCATTGAATGAGGATTTGCCTTACGATGACTTCCTCTTGCAGCAAATTGCAGGAGATCTGCTTCCTTTTGAAACCATTGAACAACGTGATCGCCAGAGGATTGCTGCAGGCTTTCTTGTGGTGGGACCAAAGGTGCTTTTGGGAATCAACCCGGACCTACAAACCATGGACGTTGCCGATGAACAGTTAAGCACCGTTGGGACCGCTGTGCTTGGATTAACCATTGGCTGTGCCAGATGCCACGATCACAAATTTGAACCCATTCCCACCCGAGATTACTATGCGATGGCCGGTATATTCACTTCCACTCGTGTGATGGAGCAGCGCTACATGCTGGGGCAGCAACGAAAGATGGAACAATTGGTGGGGCTGGGTATGGATGGGGATTCCCTGGACGGCGCATATGAGAAATACTGGCGTGAGCGGCCTTCCCTGAAAAAGAACAAAGAGCAGGCGGAAAGGGCCCTCAAGCTATTGGAAGAAAACGATGATGCAGAATTCTCAAAGTTGATCGAATCCAGTGCGGCAAGTATTGCATCCATAGCCCAAGACAAAAATAAGCCGGTTATGGAGCGTATTCGGGCACAGAAGGCAAAGGTCGAAGCATTGACCCGGGACTTTAATCAGACCCCGCCCATTCCTCCCCGTGCCATGATTCCCATGGACGTGGAAAAGCCAGCGGACGAATCCATCCGAAGAGCCGGGCAGTTTGATCGAATGGGGGAAAAGGTGCCCCGGGGGTTTTTAAGAGTGCTTGATAAGAAGAAGCCCAGCCTGCCTGAAAACCAGAGTGGCCGGATGGAGTTGGCTCGGTGGCTCACAGATACTAAAACTGGTGCAGGAACCTTGACGGCGCGAGTGATGGCTAATCGTGTTTGGTATCATCTAATCGGTCAAGGATTGGTAAAGACCGTTGATAATTTCGGATTGACCGGAGAGGCTCCTTCCCATCCTGAACTGCTGGATTACCTGGCTGATCAACTCATTCGATCCGGCTGGTCCATCAAAAGTCTGATACGTGAAATAGTCCTCAGTCAGACCTTTGCCATGAGCAGTCAATACCGTGAGTCAGCACATCTGATCGACCCTGAAAATCGATTGCTCTGGCGTGCTAATCGACGGCGTATCGATCCGGAAAGCTTGCGCGACGCCATGTTGTTTGCTGCGAATCAACTTAACCCGACACCCATGGATTCTTCCGTTTGGTACCTGGGAGACCAGGCGACTGCTGTTGGTGCCAACAAAAACAGACGCCGGACAGATTTTCCGAATAGAAGTGTTTATCTCCCCGTTATCCGTAATGATTTACCGGAATTATTTGAAGTTTTTGATTTCACAGATCCGCATATTACCACTGGCTTCCGGCCGCGGACAACAGTTGCCACTCAGGGATTGTTCATGCTGAATGATTCCATGGTGATGGATCTTGCAGAGGAAACTGCCAGGAGGGTGTTAACTCTTCCAAGGCAAGATCGATTGGAACATGCATTCGAGGCCATCTGCCATCGAGAACCCGATCCCAGTGAGCGGTCGAAATTATCCACTTTCCTTACACAGACCCAAAGGCAATTGACCCTTGAAAAGTCAGACCATGTTGAATTTAAGTCATGGGCCTTGCTTTGCCACGCTTTATTCTCATCAAGCCAGTTTCACTTCCTCGAATAGCCATGAACTGTCATTCATTCACACGATCTTTCTCTCGCCGGGGATTACTCAAATCCAGTGCCTGTGGGTTTGGACATCTTGCATTGACAGCCATGCTCGGCCAGAACACGCCATCTGTTGAGAAGAAAACCTCCAGCTTCGGGAGGCTGCCGCATTTTGTTCCGAAAGCAAAACGCATCATTTTTCTTTTCATGTGGGGCGGCCCCAGCCATGTAGATCTGTTTGATCCAAAACCATTACTGAATGAAAGGGCAGGTTCTCATCTTCATGGTGCAGACATTGGTTTGAAGCGTGGAAAGATGGGAGAATTACTCGGTTCTCCATTCGAGTTCAAGCAGTATGGTCAGAGTGGGATTTGGATGAGCCAATTCCTGCCAGAGCTTTCCAAGCAGGCTGATAAGTTATGCATGATTCGCTCGATGCACACGGAGGGACAGGCACATGGGGAGGCCTTATTGCGACTTCACACAGGTCAGGCAAATTTAGTTCGCCCCAGTGTTGGGGCCTGGGTGAGCTATGGGCTTGGAAATACCAGAGATGAATTACCTGCTTTTGTTACCATATCACCCCCCAGAGGGCACGGAGGAGTCCAAAACTATGGCAGCGCTTTTTTACCAGCTATCCATCAAGGTATGGCTATCGGGTCAGCTGAAATTCCAATTTCGAAGGCCAGCATCCCTAATCTAAACAATGCTCGATTGGGATCACAGATTCAGCGGTCTCAACTTGATCTTGTTCAGTCATTGAATCGAGCTCACCTTCAAAAAGCAAAACATGATCCAGGGATAGAAGGACTCATCGAAAGTTATGAATTGGCCTATCGAATGCAGGCCAAAGCTCCACCAATAATGGATTTGGATGCCGAATCAAGCGCGACCCAAGAACTTTATGGAATTGGTCATGAGCCAAGCGATAATTTTGGTCGGCAATGCCTCCTGGCAAGAAAGTTTGCAGAAAACGGGGTACGATACATTCAGGTGTCCACCGATTATACCTGGGATCATCACCAGAAAGTCGAAAAAGGTACGGTTGACGAATGTGCAAAGGTCGATCGCCCCATCGCGGGCTTGTTGCAGGACCTGGATCAGCGAGGTTTATTAGACGATACCCTTGTTTTATGGGGAGGTGAATTTGGGCGAACTCCAACAGTCGAGAACAAGGATGGGCGAAACCATCATCCCCAAGGATTCACTGTCTGGATGGCTGGAGGGGGAGTCAAACCGGGATTCACCTATGGCAAGACAGATCCATTTGGCTATCGCCCTGTTGAAAATGCGGTTCACATGCATGATTTACACGCTACCTTGCTTTATGCGCTGGGGATGGACCACGAGCAGCTGACCTATCGATACGCGGGTAGAGATTTTCGTCTGACAGACGTTCATGGCCATGTAGCCCGTGAACTTTTTGTTTGAGCATCGCGTCCTGACCAAAGCTTTTTCCTTAAAGTTCGACTGATTTTGCCCTCTTTTCGGATTTTGACAGGGGCTTGACTTGCCTCATTTTCTTTGGTTTTCTTTGCGACCCTTTTGGCTTGATCAAACAGGGGGATAAAAAAGCCATTGCGTGGTTCCTGCCATGGAAGTAAGGTCCAGAGGCTTTTAAAAGAGTTATAGAATTTCGCCTATGTTTCCTAGAGTTACTAACTCCCTTTACGATTCGAAATTTGAGCACGATGCCTGCGGGGTAGGTTTCGTTGCTAACACAAATGGTAACAAAGAGCGTCGTATCCTCGACTACGCTCTAGAAGCTTTGTGCAACCTTGCACACCGCGGGGCTCTCGATGCTGACGCTAAAACTGGTGACGGCGCCGGTGTCCTCATTCAGGTCCCTCAAGCTTTCTTTCAGGCAGAAGCGGCAAAGTTGGCCAAATTGGATTCGGTGGAAGAAGACGTCGCAGTCGGGTTTGTCTTTCTTCCTTCAAATAGCAAGAAGCAAGCAGCCAAAGCAGTCCAGATTCTTCACGACGCCACCGAAGAATTTGGAATGAAAATCTTCGGTTGGCGTGAAGTGCCCGTGAATCCAAAGTGCCTCGGTGACAAGGCGCGTTCGACCATGCCAACGATGAAGCAGATCTTGGTGGGCCGTGGAGAAGGGTGGGATGATGCACATTTTGAACGTCACTTGTTCCTTGCCCGCAAGGTTGCCGGACAACGTGCTCGGGAATCGGGAATAGAGGACTTTTACGTTCCCTCCTTCTCCTCCCAAACTGTGGTTTACAAAGGCTTGTTTAATGCTCCTCAACTCGGCCAGTATTACAAGGACTTGCAAAGTCCTTTGTTTGAAACGTCTTTGGCTGTATTCCATCAGAGATACAGCACCAATACCTTCCCAACCTGGCGCCTGGCCCATCCATACCGAACACTTGCACACAACGGGGAAATCAACACTTTGCTCGGTAACAAAAACTGGACTCGAGCACGTGAGCAGGAAATTACTTCGCCTATTTGGGGGGATAACATAGAGCATCTCAGGCAGATCATTCAGCCTGAAAGTTCTGATTCCGCGGCCTTGGATAATGCTTTGGAGATCCTGCGATTAAGTGGTCGTAACATTCTTCACAGCGTATTGATGCTCGCTCCAGAGGCGTGGGAAAAAATGGAGGATCTGGATCCTGAGATGCGGTCTTTCTACCGATACCATGCCTGCCTGAACGAACCATGGGATGGGCCAGCTGCTGTAGCCTTTACCGATGGTCGATTTGTTGGGGCGACCCTGGATCGAAACGGACTGCGCCCTGCTCGCTACAAATTGTACAAGGATGGATTGATTGTCTTCGGTAGTGAGGCCGGAATGGTCGAACTGGATGATGCCGATGTCGAGCGCAAGGGACGCTTAGGGCCTGGAAAAATCATGGCCATTGATACTGTGGAAGGCAGATTGATGGACAATGATGAAGTCAAAAAACTGGTGGCTTCTCAACAGCCTTACGGGAAGTGGTGTGACGATAATTTGGTTTACCTCCGGGATCATGCCAAACCCATTCAACCCGTTGACAAACCCATCAACATTCTTGACCTGACGCTTCAGCAGATTGCCTTTGGATGGGATACGGAGGAATTGAAGCTGATTTTCAAACCCATGATTGCTACGGGGGCAGAAGCCGTTGGTTCCATGGGGGACGATACACCACTGGCCATACTGAGCAAGAAACCACGACTTCTTTACTCTTATTTCAAGCAGTTGTTCGCTCAGGTGACCAACCCTGCTATCGACAGTATTCGTGAAAAAGTGGTGATGTCACTGTCCACCTGTTTAGGGCATCGTCGCTCGTGGCTGGAAGAATCACCCAAGCACGCAAGCTTGTTGCGAATAGACACTCCATTTCTATTGGAATACGAACTCGAGGCTCTGGTTAACATCGAACACCCGGACGTAAATGCGCAAAAGATCGAGTGTCATTTTTCAGCTTCAGAAGGTGCTCAAGGATTGGTAGACAGTCTGAGGGCTGTGTGCAAGAAAGCCTCCGAAGCTGTGGATGAGGGGTGTAGTATCATCATTCTCAGTGATCGTGGAACGAATGCATCCAAAGTTCCTATCCCAATGCTTCTGGCCGTTGGTGCGGTACATCATCACCTGATCCGTGAGGGTAAACGTCTAAAGACTTCAATTGTTTGTGAAACAGGTGAAGCACGTGATGTGCACCATTTTGCATGCTTGGTGGGTTTTGGTGCTTCGGCAATCAATCCTTACGTGGCCATTGATCTCATACGTCAATGGGCTGAGGAGGGAGAATTGGAAGGTGTGGATATTGACCAGGCCATTGCCAATTATCGCACTTCCATTGAAAACGGCATGCTCAAGATCATGGCCAAAATGGGTATTTCCACCATGAGCAGTTACCGGGGTGCCCAGGTTTTTGAGGCTGTTGGCATCTCTGATGAGGTGATCGAAGAATGCTTTTTTGGGACGACTTCACAAATCGGCGGTATTACTTTCGAGCATATTGCTGAGGATGCCTTGCGTCGTCATCAAGCAGGTTATGGGGATCCGGAATCTGCTGCTTTGGATGAAGGTGGACACTACAAAGTGTTGCCTGGCGATCGGGGTGAATTTCATGCCTTCAATAAAAAGGTGGTGCAATCCATGCACAAGTTCCTTCGCAGCGGAGACCGTGATTCATTCATGAATTATTTGGAAACTGCTGAAAAGCGTGATCCGGTCAATTTACGAGACCTCTTCCAGTTTAAAGCTGATGTAACCCCTATTCCGTTGGAAAAGGTGGAACCGGTTGAAAACATCAGAATGCGTTTTACCACGGCTGCCATGAGTATGGGGGCTCTTTCGCCTGAAGCCCACGAGTGTTTGGCAATTGCCATGAACCGTATCGGAGGTAAATCCAACTCCGGAGAGGGTGGGGAGGATGCCGAGCGTTTTAATCTCAGGGAAAATGGTGACAATGCTTGTTCGGCCATCAAACAGGTGGCTTCGGGTAGATTTGGTGTCACACCTGAATATCTTTCAAGCGCACAGGAAATTGAGATTAAAGTGGCTCAAGGTGCCAAGCCTGGGGAGGGAGGGCAATTGCCCGGACATAAGGTGACTCCTCTCATCGCTACCTTGCGTCATAGTACTCCCGGTGTTCCCTTGATTTCACCACCTCCTCATCATGATATCTACAGTATCGAGGATCTGGCCCAGTTGATTTACGACCTGAAGCAGGTCAATCCACGTGCAAAGGTATGCGTGAAATTAGTGGCTTGTGCAGGCGTTGGTACAGTGGCTGCAGGTGTGGCAAAGGCTTTTGCAGACGTGATTTTAATCAGCGGCAATGATGGAGGAACCGGTGCTTCACCTCAAAGCTCCATCAAGAACGCTGGTGTGCCTTTCGAATTAGGACTTGCTGAAACCCAGCAGACACTGATGCTCAACGATCTTCGGTCACGAGTTGTACTTCGAACTGATGGTGGTTTAAAGACTGGTCTGGACATCATTATGGGTGCCTTGTTGGGAGCCGAGGAATTCAATTTTGGAACCGCCGCTTTGGTGGCTGCAGGTTGCGCCATGTTTCGTGTGTGCCACCTGAACACCTGCCCCGTGGGCGTGGCCACACAGAAAGAAGAGCTGCGACTTAAGTTCCGCGGCAAACCTGAAAACGTGGTTGCCTTCTTTGATGGAGTTGCTGAAGAAGTCCGCGAAATCATGGCGTCCCTGGGGATCAAGAAATTCAACGATCTCGTGGGCCGAACCGACCTTTTGGAAGTTCGTCCTGTCGATCAGTTCGACGAAAGTATTCGTTCCAAGGCTGCCTCTCTGAACCTTGAGAAGCTGCTATGGCAGGCAGACGATACGGGTTCCATGCCTCGGATTCATACGCGTGAACGCAATGAACGATTCGGTGACAGCTCATTGGATGACCGCATCGTCAACGACGCAAAACACGCCCTTAAAGGCAAAGGCAGCATGAAGTTGAAATACAAAATCAACAATGTCTGTCGAAATATTGGAACTCGGGTGTCGGGCATCATTGGGTATACCTATGGAGATGCCGGGCTTCCTGAAGGATCCTTGGACCTGACACTTACCGGAAGTGCGGGGCAGGGGTTTGGGACTTTCCTTGCCAAGGGGCTAATCCTCCGATTGTTCGGCGAAGCCAATGATTACGTAGGCAAAGGTATGAATGGCGGTGACATCATTGTTAGACCTCAAGAAGGCGTCTCATTTGATTCTTCAAAGAATGTGATCATAGGGAATACCTGCCTCTATGGTGCCACAGGTGGACGTCTCTTCGCTTCAGGAACCGCTGGTGAGCGCTTTTGTGTTCGAAACTCAGGAGCCGTAGCGGTTGTTGAGGGCGTAGGTGACCATGGCTGTGAGTATATGACCGGAGGGAAGGCAATTATCCTCGGAAACACCGGTCGTAACTTTGCGGCTGGAATGAGTGGTGGTCTCGCATATGTTTACGACGTAGAGAATCGTTTTCCAAAGAACTTGAACAGTTCAATGGTGGACATCGAGCGTCTCAGTCAGACGGAGGATATACAGGCATTGAAACAGCACGTTCAAGATCACTTGGACCACACTGGCTCGACCAAAGCTGCCGAGTTACTTCAGAACTGGGAAACGGCCGTATCCAAATTCTGGAAAGTGGTTCCGCATCCACCCGAAGCCAAACCGTCCTCTAAACCTGTTCATGAGCTGAACCAGGATAAACCGGTCCCAGCTCCTTCAGGAAGTTTCTGATCTTCAACTTCAACGCAATTTAACTCACAAAAAAGCGGCTCCTCGGGGCCGCTTTTTTGTGTGCCTTTTGGCAAATGCTGACATGAGTGGTTCCGATGATGGCCCACATCACCAAAACGCTTGTAAAAAAGAGTTTTCAATCGATGTGAATCCTTTAGTTTCTGATGATCCAGTTTTTAATCTTATGAAGATATCTACATCCAGCAGTTCCTCGTGTTTTTTTTGGAATCGTGCACGTGCGATGGTTTTTCTTTTCGTTTTGACGATTGTTATCGGCAATATGGTCAATGCCAGTGGGAGTCAGGCTATTCGGGCTTTGATGATTTCCGGCGGATGTTGTCATGATTACCCCAATCAAAATCTTATCCTTTCCGAAGGTATTTCCAAAAGAGCGCACGTTGAGTGGACTTTGGTGAACCAGGGGGGAACGTCGCGGGATGTGAAGATACCCATTTACGATCGTCCAGATTGGATTCATGGCTATGATGTTGTTGTTCACAACGAATGTTTTGGGGGAGTCACGGATGTTGACTGGCTTGAATCCATTGTGGACGCTCATACAACTACAGGTGTTCCTGCTCTTTTCATTCACTGCTCCTTGCACAGTTATCGTGCTGCCAAAACAGATGCCTGGCGCTCTCTGATGGGGGCTCGATCAATGAGTCATGAAGGCCATCGTCCTTTGGATGTTGAGAATCTTCGCCCCAATCATCCCATCATGAAAACGTTTCCACCCGTTTGGCATACACCAAATGGGGAACTGTATAAGATTGAAAAAATGTGGCCTGATGCGATTCCTTTGGCAAAGGCCTTCGGCAAAGATACCCAAAAAGATCATGCTTGTGTTTGGTTGAATCATCTGGGTGATGCTCGAGTTTTCACTACCACTCTGGGGCATCACAACGAAACCATGCAGTCACCTGTTTATCTTGACATGGTAAGTCGGGGATTGCTGTGGGCGGTCGGAAAACTGGAAGCCAATGGCCTGCCAAGCAATGGGTTTCAAGCTCCTGGAAAAACTACTTTACCCGGGCGTCGCATTCTAGCTGGTGATTACAGACGCGATCGGATAGCAATCGTGGATGAAAGCGGCAAGGTTGAGTGGGAGCATCCCATTCGAGATATTCACGATTTGGATCGATTACCGAACGGAAACATTCTTTTTCAAACCAGTTGGACCAAGATTCTTGAAATGACTCCTGAAAAAGAAATTATTTGGAGTTATGATGCCTCGATCATGAATGGTAATCAGGGGCGCCGGGTTGAAGTCCATGCCTTTCAGCGTTTGGCTAATGGACTCACTATGATTGCAGAGAGTGGTCCCGGAAGAATTATTGAGGTCGATCGACATGGGGTAATTCATCGGAAGATCAAACTCAAGATCAACAACCCGTCCCCTCATCGCGACACTCGATTGGCTCGAAAATTGGATAATGGTAACTACCTGGTGTGCCATGAATCTGATCATGCTGTGCGTGAATATGATCTGAAAGGTAATGTGATTTGGGAATTCCAGACCGGAGGAGAAGTTTATGGAGCCACTCGATTGAAGAACGGCCATACCCTGATAGGAAACGGGAGTGGTCACAATGTGCTTGAGGTGAACACGGAAGGCCAGATTGTTTGGTCCATTGGCGAAAATGAATTGCCTGGAATCCAATTAGTTTGGGTAACCACCGTAGAAGAGTTGCCAAATGGAAACTATCTGATCGGAAATTGCCACGCAGGCCCTGACAACCCTCAGATTATCGAAGTGAATCGAGATAAACAGGTGGTCTGGAGCTTCAATAATTTTGAAGTTTTTGGAAATGCGATGCCTTGTTCAAAAGTGTTTTGATCCATCCTCCTTCATATAAAAAACCTCAGCCGAGTTCTGATTTATGAAAGTTAAATTCATCAACCACATCATAGCCCTCACCTGTTGTGCAGTTTTCTGTTGGATGACAGCGGGTTGTCAAACTTCGAAGCAGACACCTGCTGTGACCAGTAAGCAAATTAAATTAACTGAGAATGTGCACCAGTGGCGGCTTCCCATTGGGGACTGGAAAGAGTTTGGTGATGTTCGGTTGCGGGAAGGCCAAGATGCTGCGTTTGAGGTGGAGGATGGTCAGGGTGTTTTTGTGAATCACCCGAGCGCTAAAACGGTCAATCTCATATCACATGCTCAACATGGGGACGTTTCCCTGCATGTGGAATTCATGGTTCCCAAGGGATCTAATTCCGGTGTGTATCTGCAGGGAAGATATGAAGTTCAAATATTGGACAGCTGGGGTCGAATTGAGGTCGGACATGGCGATTGTGGAGGAATCTACCAGCGTTGGAACGATGGTCGAGGGTTCGAAGGTCATGCTCCTGCAATCAATGCATCGTTGCCGCCTGGAGAATGGCAATCTTTTGATATTGTTTTTCGGGCTCCAAGGTTCGACCAGGACGGGCAAAAAACAGAGGACGCGCGGTTCCTGAAGGTGGTTCATAATGGAGTCACGGTACACAACAATGTTGCCGTCAGCGGGCCCACTCGCGCGGCCAGTTTTGATGATGAACAGGCGCTGGGACCATTGATGCTTCAGGGGGATCACGGTCCTGTTGCTTATCGAAACATTATCATGCTGCCCTTAAATTTGGATTGATCACTTCAGGAGTGTCCACTTCCAAATCCCCGTTGTTTGATTTTGTCGAGCAGGACGGCCAAAAGAATGACCATGCCCAGAATGACCTTCTGGGTATAACTTTCAATATTCATCAAATTCATCCCATTTTGGATGACCGCAATGATAAAAGCTCCGATCAAGGTTCCAAAAATTTTTCCCTCACCACCCGAAAGGCTGGTTCCTCCTACCACCACCGCCGCGATCACATAGAGTTCGTACATTTGACCATAAGTGGGCGCTCCACTTTTGAGTTGCGATGCCATCACAACGCCACCAAGGCCCGCCAAAAGCCCAGAGAGGGTGTAAGCGAAAAGTTGGATACGTTTGACTGGAACTCCAGAAAGTCGTGCAGCTTCTGGATTACCGCCAACGGCATAGATATAACGTCCGAGCCGGGTGCGAGACATCATTATGTGAGCCACGACATACAAAAGAATCATCAATAACACGGCATTCGGAATGCCTAAAATCGAGGCATCCCGCCCTAACCAAACGAAAGAATCTGGCACCTGATAAACAGATTCTCCACCGGATATCAGGTAGGCCGTCCCGGAGGCCATCATCATCACCCCGAGCGTGACAATGAAGGGTGGGATTGAAAATGCCGTGATCATACCGCCAGTAAAGGTGCCGACCATTCCTGTGATTACGATGGCTGCTAAGCTGGAAAGAATCATTCCAACAATGGTTGCGTTGAGTGCTCCAGCTGCTTTTTGAATGAATAAACAAACCAACACAGCAGAAAAAGCAATCAGGCTTCCAACCGACAAATCGATACCTCCGGAAACAATCACTACCGTCATTCCGATCGCAATGATAGCGATGACTGCAATCTGATTCGTGATATTCAGCAAGTTGTCCTGTTTTAAAAAGTTTGGCCAATGATACGCTGTGGGGCCTATAAGGACAGGAGTTCCAAGTTCCGGGAAATCTTTGGCAATATCCTCAAATACCAACCACTCAATGGTGGTTTGATTCCCCGCAATCACGTCCAATTTCCTGTTTTGGCTCTGCAACTCCTCTAATTTTTTGCGTGCATCGCGTGGACTTCCTTCCACAAGTAACAGATTTTGATAGTCAGCAGATTTAAGAGAATCCGTTAAAGCGGAAGCGAATTCTTTATCAAGAGTCAACTTTCTCGATGCAATGAGTATTGTAGCCGTCGGTGATGTTTGTTTTGTAATCAACTCAGAAACCTGTTGCCCGGCTGCTTCACCACTTGGACGTTGTTCTGTCATGGTGACCGCACTGAAGAACACTCCGAGAAGCACCAGCACAAGGATCATTCCGTACTCGGTAAGCAAGTGTGCCAAGAGTTGTTTGTTTGTTTTAGGCATTGGTCTTTGGTCGATTAAATTGGGTCAGGCGACGGCATACTGCATGATTTCCTCTTGAGACGATGTTTTGGCATCCGAGATTTCCCCGGTGACCTTTCCCTCATGCATGACGATGATCCGATCTGCCATGCCCAGAATTTCCGGTAATTCCGAACTGATCATGATGATTGCTTTTCCCTGGGCGGCCAGTTCGTGCATGAGCTGATATATTTCAAACTTTGCTCCAACGTCAATTCCACGAGTGGGCTCGTCGAAAATCAAAACTTCACAATGCCTTGCCATCCATTTTGCAATCACCAGTTTTTGTTGATTTCCTCCGGAAAGTTGACCTGCTTTTTGTGTTTCTCCGGAAAATTTTAAGCGCATTTTACCAGCATATTTTTGGAATTCCATTCTCTCCAGCTTGGCATTGATGAATCCGGTCGGCGCGAAACGATTCAAGTTGGGAAGTGTGAAATTCTCTTTAAGCGAATGAGGGAGGACAAGCCCCTGAAGTTTTCGATCCTCCGTGAGAAGTCCGATGCCAGCGGCAATGGCTTCGCGTGGATTGCGAATAGGAAGTGTTCTTCCATCGAGTTTGATTTCTCCCGTTTCTCGCTTGTCCGCTCCGAAAATTAATCGCACCAACTCGGTTCTTCCGGCCCCAACCAAACCAGCCAACCCAAGGATCTCTCCGCTTCGAACTTTCAATGATACATTTTGAACGGACCTGCCGCGTGACATATGGGTGACTTCAAGTTTGGTTTTCCCGGGTCGAGATTGATTTTCCGGAAATTCATCTTTGAGTTCTCTCCCCACCATCATCTCAATCAAAGAGTGCCTTGAACAATTTGAAACGGGCATATTCCCCACACATGAACCGTCTCTCATGATCAGTGTGCGATCAGCTATCTCAAATATTTCGTCCAGGCGATGACCTATATATATCAAGCCGAGTCCCTGCGCTTTCAGATGACGAATGATTTCAAATAATTTTTCAACTTCTCGTAAAGTCAGGACCGCCGATGGCTCGTCTAGCACTAAAATTTTTGCATTCAACAAAAGCGCGCGAGCAATTTCTATCGATTGTTGTTGTGCGATGGATAATCGACGACAAGGTGTGTCAGGGTTGAAATCCATCCCCAGTTTTGCAAGCAGCTCAAGGGTTTTTTGCTTTTCCTCTTCTCTCTGGATCAATCCATTCCGGGTGATTTCTTGTCCCAGAAAAACATTCTCAACCGCTGAAAGGGCAGGGATTAAATTGAATTCCTGATAAATCATAGATATTCCCAGTGCCCTTGCCTTCATCGGTGATTCGATGATGACCTGTTCGCCTTCAATCTGAATGGAACCATCATCCGGCAGATGAGCACCCCCCAATACCTTCATCAAGGTGCTTTTACCTGCTCCATTTTCTCCCATCAATGCAAGCACCTCACCTTTTTCAAGAGAAAGATCAACTCCCTTCAAAGCATGAACACCCGGAAACCTTTTATGGATTCCTGACATTTTAAGCAACGGCCGGTTCATCCCTGCATGGTTTGTGTTCGAGAGTGAAAGAGGTGGTAATGCCAGGTGGATTCAATCCTTGTCCTCAGGCGATGCCTGCAGGATAACCCGATTTTCTTTCTGGATAGATCGAACTCGATCCGAAAGTTCCTGGACTGCTTGCCTTCCTTGGAGAATGGTGAAATCGATTTCAGCTTGGTGGCTTTCGCCTGCTTGAAGTTTAGGAACGCGTCCGTATTTACGTTCAATTCGACGATTGTTGGGAAAATTGGTGCCGGGTTCCAAACCTGTCACATATCCTTCTCCCATCGAATTGGTGTTCTTCCAAAGAGTGACAAACGGCAGTTGCTGGACCTTGAAATCCATGGAGACACCTTTGTCTTTGGCTTTGTTCACAAGACCGATGGTTGTTTTTCCTTCCTGATCTGCAAGGGGTGTGATGCAGTAGACCTGTTCTACAAACCCGGATGTTGGCCCCTGATAGTTTGCATAGGTTTGAATGGATTTTGCGGCGTGGTCATTAAAGGGGATGACTTTTTTTGCCGCACCCAAATATTCCGCCCCATATTCCAGCAGTGGGGGGCCGTAGTTGGCATGGTATAAAATCTGAAATTCCTGAGGATCGTCGCCTTTGTTGGTTATCGTGTCGGTTAAACGAATGGTGGCAGAATCAGGAGTGGTCGACACCTCAGTTTGTAATTCCAGTTTGGGGCCATAAAACATTTTCTCATCCACTCTTCCGCGAATCCGGATACGATAGGGTGGTGACCGGTCGATAACGACTTCAACCTCACTTGCAGGTATGTTACCTATTTTTCCATGAAGAGTCAGGTCCATGGTAGCCTCATCTCCGACGTTGTTAATGAACCGATCCTCACCAGGGTGTCCGTTGCTTTCAAGTCCACATCGAACCATCCATTCGTTAAATCCTTCCAACCAGCCAAGACCGCCCCGGTCCTCCAGTCGGATGTATTTGGGGTGAACTACCTCTTTGACCGGAGAATTCCAACCAAGCTTGAGGTCATCCATGCGGGCACTTAACAGACTCATGCCCCGTGTAGGAATGACTGTAAATGAAAGTTTTCCATTATTCACTGTGATCAGATCGACTCCATCCTGCTTGCCTCCATGAAGGGTCTGTTTGATGACGGACCAATCGGGGCGCTCTGGGGTGACGTCCTCCCCTTTGATCTGCCATTCCTCGAGGTGAATGTTTTTTTCAACACTGGTCAAAGTGATAGTCAAAGGAGTCTTCTCTTCCGCCTGAAGTAGGAATGATACCAGTGTGAATAGGGTAATGATGGTTTTCATGGAGTTTTATGTAAAAAAGATCAACTTAGATTCAGTGCACGTTCAACCGCAGAACGCATGATGGAAG
>CAYFHO010000064.1:0-32507 GCA_964342825.1 uncultured Verrucomicrobiota bacterium | reverse complement strand
GCCTCACTTGCGAGAAAATCGTAAACAACCTCAGCAGAAACAAACCCCAGATCAATCAGGATATCGGAAAGCAAACCTCCCTTAAGTTTGCGAAGGCGCTCCGCCAAGTTGAGCTGGCTTTGAGTAACATACTTGTTCTTGGTCAGATATTCACTGAGTTGCATGCGAACAAGTCCATCTTGAGGAACGCAAAAAAGGAGTATCGGCCTGCCTGTCCACCATGGAAGACAGGCCGAGAACAATAATTATCGACTGGCAATATAAACCAGTACATCCGTGACACCATCGGCGCCAGGTGCGGCATACTTCACACGACCTTCCAGATCCACAGTGGCTGAATCAGAATCGGCAGCACTCAGATCCGCACCATCTAACGCACGGCTAAAATCCAATGCATCCTGAGAGGATACATTGGGAATGCGTGCATAAACAACGTACTGATCATTTTCAACGTCGTTTCCTGGCACGTCAGGAGTAAGTGGATCGGCATCATGATCGATGACACCATTGCCATCGAAATCAAAACCAACGCTTGTTCCTGTTACCTGACCTGCGTCAGGCAAAGCGATTAATATCTCATGTTCATTAACACCAGCAGTTTCGACACCTATCTTGACATTAAAGGGCTTATCAATGAGCTGACTGGCCAACAGCACATTATCATCAAATGGATTTACTGGGGCTAAATCTGCTGGATCCAACGCATTTCCTGCTGCGTCTGTGAATGAACCCGTTTCCGAGTAAGATTCGATCACTGCTGATTTAATCGTGTTAACCGTCAAGACAGAACTGTTGATCTTGGCGCGATTGATGGCTGCAAACACCCTTGGCACTAAAAGGCTGGCAAGGATGGCAACGATGGCGAGTACACCGATCATTTCCACGAGTGAAAAACCGGAGTTCCGACGAGTTTTGTTGATATGAATCTTCATATATCACTTTGGTTTGTTGTTATACCTGATGGACGAGAATTCCCTCTACCCTTTGAATGCTTGCCCATGGATCTCAGCATCCGTGCTTTTGATCCAGAGGTTCATATCTTTCCAAAATATTCAATTTATCGTTCCCTTATTACCCCACCTGGACTGAAAATTTTTCCGGCCCATTCGCTAAATCAACAGGAAACGTCTGTTGAAACTGCAGACAAGACATGCCTCCAACCAGATACATCGGAGCAAGCAACGAAACCTTTAGGAATCTGATAAGAAAAACTCATTGAAACTCAGCCTAATAGGAACGAAATTGCGACATTTCGGTACAGTGAAATGGAACCAAATCAATGTAATTGATTCCAAACACGCAAATTGAAAAAGGAATCCCCACAAAAAGACTTAATCCTCCAAATCCGAGAAAATTTTTACCTTGGGTAAAACTTATTCGAGATTGACTGACGGAATACTGGATTAAATGAAAAAGAGATTATTCTCCAAAATCGACTGCATAGACCTCTTGCACAAAAACGCGCGCCCATGTACGTTTAATTGATATCTCACAATCTCGCAAACAATCCATCTTCCAGCCCTCCCCATATACAATAAGATGAAACTAAAACTTAAATTTGCAGCCCTCTGGTTTCTCGCTTTACCGGTGTTCGCTGAACCGCTTGTTTACGAAGGAAGCCATGGACCTGGCAAAGGAAAGCATATCGTTTTCATTGCCAATGATCATGAATACCGTTCCGAACAGACTTGCCCATTGATGGCGAAAATCATGGCGAAACATTTTGGTTTTAAATGCACCGTTTTATTTGGAATCGATGGCAAGGGACATATCAAGGCAGGTGCCAACAATTTACCGGGCCTTGAAGCACTTCAGGAGGCAGATTTACTTTTCTTTTTTACACGCTTCATGAATCTACCTGACGCTCAGGTGAAACATTTGGTTGATTACTTTGAACGAGGTGGACCCGTTGTTGGACTTCGGACCTCAACCCATTGTTTCAATGGTCAAAAAGGCATCTGGGGTAAACTCAATTATAACTACTCGGGAGATGATTACAAAGGGGGGCTTGGTCAACAAATCTTTGGACACACCTGGAAAAAAATAACCGGGCAATCACATTACGGATCCAATCACATCATGGGCAGCCGTATCACGCCGGTGGAAGGAACAAAGAATCATCCGATCCTCAGCGGTGTAGAACAAATACATGCCTATTCAGGAGCTTATGCCTCCCCATTGCCATCCGACGCCATTTCGATTTTGGAAGTTCAAGTACTGAATACATTTCACCCAGGTGACGATATCCATCCTGAAAAACCACCCGTTACTGCGGGTTGGATATTACACTCATACAAGGCCCCATCGGGAAAAAGAAAAAATGCCAGGGTAGTTTATACTTCTTATGGAGCTTCTGAAGATTTACAAGGCGAGGATGGGAGAAGATTTCTGGTTAACGCGTGCTTATGGGCTGGTGGCTGGGAATCGAGTATTCGACCTGACCTTCCCGTAAGTATTGTTGGTAAATTTCAACCAAGCCCCTACACCAGCGGACTTTATTACGGAGGAGTCGATCCTAAGGATTTATCGGGTTTTGAAAGTAAGATCATGCCTGATGGATCCGAACTTGTCGGCCTGGACAATCCAAAATTCTTAAACAGAGTAAACCGTATTCTGGCCAACCGCCCCAGGATTCGGGAACAGCTAAAAAATAAAATTGAAAACTGAAGGTAAAACTTAGATTTGCGAATTTGGTTTCCCAAGCAAACCAATGAGGGCATTGGCATCGGTTTTAATAATCAGAAAAATCTAATTCATCAAAGAGGTATTCAAGTAATTTCAAAAATGATCTCTATCCAGAAAACTTTCCTGGCGGCATGCATTCTCATTTTAGGTTTGATGACATCTACTGCCGATGTGCTTCATGTTGGAGCTGCCATCGTCAAAATCACCCCGCCACTTGGAATTCCATTGGCCGGCTATTACCATGAGCGCGGTTCCGACGGAGTTCATGATGATCTTTTTGCCAGAGCGCTCGTCCTGGAAAAAGACGATATAACTTTGGCTATGGTCAGTTTGGATCTGATCACCACCAAGCGGCCATTTGTGGAAGAAGCACGGAAGATCATAGAATCAGAGACAGGCATCAAGGGCGAGCATGTCATGATTAGTGCAACTCATGCTCATACGGGGCCCATACTTGGTGGCGGCCGAACTCGAGATGAGGTCGAAGGTGAAATGGGTCAATTAGTGAAAGAATACACCCGGTCTCTACCTGGTAAAATCGCGCAAGCTGTCAATATCGCCGCCAAGAACAAAGTTCCTGGACAGACAATGGCTGCGGTTGGCTTTCAAGATTCCATCGCTTTCAACCGGCGCTTCCATATGAAAGACGGATCGGTGGGATGGAATCCAGGCAAACTCAATCCAAATATTGTCAAAGCAGCGGGTCCGATAGATCCGGAAGTTCCTTTTGTTTATTTTAGAACCATGGATCAGACTCCTGTCGCCACCTATGTGAATTATTCGGTGCATCTGGACAATGTAGGCGGGCTCGAAATATCGGCGGACCTGCCGTTCAGTTTATCCGAATCATTGAAACAATTTCTAGGGCATGAGGCGATCACGCTTTACGTATCCGGAGCCGCAGGAGATGTTAATCATATAGACGTCCATTGGAACCAAAGCCAAAAAGGTCACCAGAATGCAGCCCGTATGGGCATGGTTTTGGCTGGTGAAATTTTGGGGCACTGGCCTCAATTACAGAAAGTGGAGGGTCCATTGAATGCTCGCAGTGAATTTGTCACTTTACCCTTGCCCCGCATCAGCCCCGAGGAAGTTGAAACATCAAAGAAAGTCATAACGACGACTCAAGACAACACTAGAGCCAATTTCATGAAACTTGTGCAGGCACATAAGGTTTTGGATGTTGATGCAAGAAAAGGTCAACCACTTGAAGTCGAAGTCCAAGTGTTCACCCTGGGAACCGAATTGGCCTGGGTTGCCCTACCTGGTGAAGTTTTCGTGCAGCTTGGACTCGATCTCAAATTGGACTCCCCTTTCCCTCAAACAATGATAGCGGAGCTTGCCAATGGTTCCATAGGCTACATTCCAAATGTACGTGCATATCCTCAAGGAAACTATGAGGTGGTCAGTGCCAGGTGTGCTGTCGGTTCTGGTGAGAAATTGATTCAAACTGCCGTTCAACTACTCAAACAAATCTACACAGAGATGAGCCCATGAAAGGTGCATCAATTTTGACTATTTAGCACTTGCTCTCGTTCTCATGAGTTCCTCTTCAATCATTTCAAAACTCTTCACATGAACCTTTGGGGTGCCTCTGAAGTTCTTTTGAACAAGATCTTTGTCTGCCAGAGCATTCAGTGAAAACTGCAGACCATGACAGTGAATGCACGAGGAACGCACCATCTTTTCATTCGGTCGGAGATAATTATTTTGATTGTGATCCACGACAAGAATCTCTTCGCCAAATTCTGTTTGGTGGACACGGGGAAGATGACAAGTGGCACAACTCACTCCTGTGCCCGCCGGCGAAACGCCCCTTTGCTCATTGAGCCAAGTCGTATAGTGGGGTGAATCCATGTAGGCAAGACTATGCTCATCATCATGACATTTTAAACAAGCCTCCAAAGCGGCAGAGTTTGTGCGGAACCTGTGCGCATCATGACAACTCACACATGAAAGCTTTAAATGTCCGGCTTCGGGTTTCATGGGGAGACGAGCCTCTTCAGGCGTCATGGAAGGGAAATCCGCCTTCAGCCTCATTCCATGCCTGCTTTCCAGGAATCCCTTTAGCTGTCTTGCATGACAATTTCCACAGGTTTCATGCGAGACAAAGTTATCCCATGAAACACTACCTTGTTGACTCGAAGGAGAGTGACATTGAGTACAGTTAACATCTGTTTTTGCATGCGCAGATTGCCCCCAACTATGCAGCAATTCCCTTGAGACCGAAACCTGATTCGGAACATCTGCCTCAAGAACACTCAACAGACCTTCCAAATGATTTGATGTTTTACGTAAGGGCACCGTGGCTGGATTTTTCATATCTGGTTCGCCCAAATGATCTTGAAGAAAAGATTCATACAAAGCTGTATTGTCATGGAAATTATGACATCCGGCAGTGGCACAGGACTTATAGCTTAGATTGACGTGAGTTGGGCGTTCCTCACCAATGGATTGATGGCATTGAAAGCAATAATCTTCAGGTAGGGTCAAACCCATGGAGTGCGTTGCCCGTGGCTGATGCTCCTTGTGACAAGTGATGCACTGACGAGCATCCAAGGCTTTCAATCTATCGGCATTGCGTGGATCTTTAAATTTAACAACCGGATGTGAATCATCAACACGATCGAGTTCCTCTTTGTGGCACTCCATACAGGCTTCCTGAGATACACCACCTCCTTCACTGTGGCATGCGTTACATTGCATCTCTATCTGATAATGGCCGTGAGTAGTTTCACCAGGTAGAAGAGCCTTTTTCTTAAGGGAGGCAAAGCTGCCGCTAACCAGGGTAACCCCGAAAAGAATCAGGCTCATTATCGCTGTCCATGAGAATATTGTAGGGATCTTCATTAATACTGATAAACCTTGGCAATGTGGAATCCCAATAAAACTGGATAGGGCCAGAAAAAAACAAAATGCAGACGCGTTAACAAACTTCGCATTGCGCGGCTTTTCGGGGTTGGACTCTTACTATCGCTTGCAATGGTAATGGCGGCTATAGCTCCAAGAATATTCAAGAGGATAAAACTGCATGCCAGCATAAAGTTCAGATTGGCACCTGTATGAAATCCCGTATGGAAAAAGAGACTCAATAATGTGCTGACACCTAGAATGGTATGGGCGGCACGCCAGAACTGATACCCGCCCCATTGAAAACATTGGATTCGTTTTCTGGCCGAGAATATCAGAGAAAGAAATGACAAAGAAGCCGTGGTGTACCCTGTGACCTGTTTCATCGTGTCATTCCTCCATATGCTTGAAAAAGAATAGTAACTACTCTGGATGGTTTCCGGCTCGGGAAAACCTCCCGGAAAAAGAAAAATGACCCCTAAAATCAGTCCCAGGATGGAAGCTTTCGTCAGCGTGCCAACCCGCTCAGGCTCATTGAAAGCATCCTGTTTTTCGGCATCGGAACTGTTCGTTAAACCGGCAAGCAAGGGCTTGCAGGAGCCGCACACCGAGCCTGCGCCTGTTAAATTCATTAATTCATTGGGAGAAGTGGCTCCTTCAATCAAACATGCTTTGAGCTGCTTGAGGGAGGTTTTGGTACAACTGCAAACAATTGCATGAGCAGGCCAGTTCTTGACATGGTCCACCTCCTCCAACATCTGGAGAGATCCAGTTTCAAGAAAATATCGTTGTTGCTGTCTGGAAATTCGGAGCTTTTCCTTAACGGCGAGTTCAAGACTACCTGCTTGATCCCATGGACCAATGGAAGTGGCTCCAATGATCCGACCACGAGATACAACCAGCATCCGATAAAAGCGAGCGCCTCGGAACGTGAGATGTTCGCCGTCTCCAAGATAGTCTCCATAAACGGAAACGGGTATTCCTATGACTTGAATCCGGAAGGCATTGTCGGACCCTTGGTAATTTCGTTCTTCACCCCGAAACGAGGCGGCCAAACAATCAGCCTGCTCATAAGCAGCTCCTAGGAATCCGTATGATTTTCCATGATGGGAAGCACAGTCACCTATGGCGTAAATCCGCTTTTCACTTGTTTCGAGGTTATCATTGACAAGAATCCCTCCTCGAGCTGACACATTGAGTCCAGCCTCTCTAGCCAAGATGTCATTGGGCTTAACTCCTGTGGCCAACAAAACCAAGTCTGCTGACAATTGCGAACCATCAGATAAACTAACAGTTAAGGAATCTTGATATTCCGAGATTTGAGTGGTGTGGGTCTTGAGAAGAACACGCACCCCTTGAGTAGCAAGTTCTCTTACCAAATATTCTCCACCTTCCTCATTGAGTTGTCGACATAGCAAGGTATTTGCATTTTCAACGAGTGTTATGTCGCATGAAAATTTCAATAATGCATCAACGGCCTCCAAACCTAAGAGTCCCCCTCCCAGAACGACGACTCTGCGAGGCGTTTGACATTTTTTTGCGATCGCAACCAAGTCATCCCATTGGCGATAAGTAAAAACACCGGGTAGAGAGAGACCCTCTATTTTGGGGTGGTTTGGAAGTGATCCTGTCGCAATAACCAATTTATCATATTTTTGAACACCTCTACTGGAAAGCGTCACCGTCTTTGATTTAGTGTCAATTTGATCTACCTGAGTTCCGGATAACAATTTGATCCCATTTTTGGCATACCAGCTTGTGTCAGCCAACAGCGGAGGAGAGGAGGAATTCAGGTCGAAATACTTGGTTAAATTGGCACGATCATAGGCGGGAAAAGGTTCCTCTCCGAAAATAATAATTTCAAAAGGCAATGGTCCCATTCTAACCAAAGAATGGCATAGCCTGTAAGAAGCCATGCCATTCCCGATAATAAGGAGCACAGGTTTAGAACCTACGTTCATGATCTTTCCCAAACACTGTTCAATATTAAAAGGGAGATAATGTTCGACCTAATCCCTTAATCAATGATCAGCATTTGCGGCATCCTTCATGGTAGTCGAAAGCAAAACGTAGACATTCGTCCAAGCTTCCTTAACTTCTGTGGTAAAAGCATCACCCAGGCCTTGCCCCAAGGTCCAAAGCAACGCTTCTCCAACAGTATCGTAATGGTAATCCTTAACGCCATATCCTTTATGGCGAACTCCAGACGCCTTTACTGCATCGACAATGGATCCAAGATTGGTCAGTCCACGAACAGCAAAGGTTATCATTGTCATGAGTTTCTTCCCCTGCTCAACCATATCGTTTTTGAACATTGGCTTAAGTTCAGGATCTAATTCAAATAACTTTCCGTAAAATAGAACGGCAGCTTTATCGCTTATAGGCACACACTGCTCCCAGGTTGTTTGCACCAAATTGATTTGTTTTTCAGTAAGTTCCATATTTATGTTAGATTTTATTATAATTCATTTTGCACTATTGACTTGCATGTACCATGAAGTCTACGGCTAGTTTTACCTCTTCAACTGTTAAATCTTCATTATCCCCTTTTGGAGGCATTTCTCCAATATCACCATAAAACCCATTAACGGCATTTTGATAGAGAATAGCCACTCCTTGTTCGATTCTGGATTGCCAATCTCCCTTGTTACCAATCACTGGCGCATCCCCCAATCCCTCAAGATGGCAATCGGAACATGTTTCCATCCATATGGACCTTCCCTGTTCAAGGCCTTGGCTCTTCAACTCGATCGCCATGGGATCAAAAACTGCGTCTTGAATATTTTCACGCTCAGAACCAGTTCCTGAATCCTTGCAACCAAGGGAAGCTGACCAAATGAACAATGAAACACAAAAACAAAGAAACATGTTCCCATAATGACGCATAACTGTATGAGAATTATTTTGATAAGTACAGGTTGAAGATTGAAGAGTCTTAGTCTTTGGGAATCCTAATCACGACCCCACCCATGACATCACCCAACTTGAAATCGGTTCTGGGACTATCCTTATGGCTGTTGTGACAATCAACGCACACGGGAGCCACTGCGACATCGGCATAAACTCCTATGAAGTAAGGTTTCCCACCCAATTCTTCCTCACCGTAAAACGGTTCTTTGCCTCCATTTTCGTTGATGAATTCGAGACCCTTCTTTTCCATTTCAGTTTGACCGGCAGCGTTGGCCTTGTTGATAGGCCACAAAGACTGGAGTGAGTAACTGAATGCACTGGTTTTTTCGGCAGTCATTTCAGCCCCCATTCGGAACATTTGCGCTGGTAACGGGAGGGCCTTTTCATCTTTCCAATGTTCGCTTGCCTTGATGACTTCCTCTTGTTTAACGAGACGATTCACGACATTTCTTGTGTAGACCGTCCTGTCATTCTCGAGGACCATGTGAAGAAAATCTGCAACCTTTTCGTAAGATACGCCTGGTTCAGATTGTGTTGATTCGACTGGAGCGCAACCAACATTAGATAAACCCACCAAAGCGATTGCGCTAACCAGGATGAGAGTCATTTTCGTTTTCATAGTTTTTTATGGTTTGCAGGCAAACTGCGATTTGCGGATAGCATAAATAATACCAAGTATTATTTTCACAAAAAACATGACATAAACACTTATTTTTACATGTTTTCAATAAGACTCATTTTATTTTTTAAAACGGTTTGTTAATAAATATACACCCTGTTTCTTTATTAATTCTAATAGTATATTATTATTAATTTTCAACTTCAATTTTATTCATATAAAGAAGACAAAATGAATCCTATTAACACACGAACAAAAAGCACAAACTCCAGAACAGAACCAAACCGACTGAGCCAAGCTGGAGCTCATGCAAGAGGAAGGAATCAGGATACGGTTTCTTTGTTTTCCACAGCTAAATTTACCATGAATGCATATAAATCATCTGCGGAGTGACGTTGCGTGAAGGACTGAAAGGTTTCCTCCGGCCAGCAAGAGCTCATATATTCTTCCAGGAGATTTCCTAATAATTCAGGCAATTGGTCAAAAGTGATTGATTTGGCAATCTGCCTACCAATTTCTTTGTTCTGCCCAAAACCACCTCCTACGAAAACATGGTATCCTTCAACCGAACCAGATTCAGTTTTGACTTTGGTTGCCAGCAAACCTATGTCGCCTATGTAATGCTGTGCACAAGAATGCGGACAACCGGTGATGTGAATATTAATTGGAGAGTCCAGAGAACATCGTTTTTCCAAATACTCCATCAACAATTTTGCGTGGCCTTTTGTATTCGATGAAGCAAATTTGCAAAAGGAATTGCCCGTACAGGCAATCACTCCACTACGTATGGAACTTGGTTCAAGATACAGCCCTAAATCAAGTATCCCCTTCTTCAGGGCGGAAAGATTATCGTTGGAAACATTCGGAATCATCAAGTTTTGCCATACGGTTAAATGCGCTTCACCATTTCCAAACCGTTCGCATAAATCAGCCAGCCCCTCCAGCTGATCCGGAGTCAGTACACCGGTGGGTATCCCTACTCCTACAAAGTTCATGTTTTGTTGCTTTTGATTATGAACCCCCAGATGGGTATGCATACTTTCCTGTATTCTGGGCGGATTCCATTCGGCAATCTGATTATGATCTTCTTCACTGAGGCGGTTCAAAGAATCACCAAGCTGGTGTTCTACACTTTCCAAAAATTTCTCAATGCCCCAATCCTCGAGAAGATATTTAAGGCGTGCCTTTTTGCGTGAGGTTCTGTCCCCATGTTCAATAAATACCCGAGTAATCGCCAATATGGTTTCATTTACCTTGTCAACCGGAACCAAAATACCCGCATCCGATGCAAATGTTTTATGTCCTGTGACTCCGCCCAGCGCTACCAAGAATCCCACCCCTTCAGAGATTCCACCGATTTTTTCATTTAGGCGTACAGCCTTTACTCCGATGTCATTGGTATCTTCGACCACTCCAATTTTTCCACCTCCATCATAGGAGATATTAAATTTACGTGGCAGATTATAAAACTCATCGGTGTTGATGATTCGTTGCGCAAGATCTTCACAGAGAGGTCTAACATTGATGATTTCATTTGGATCATACCCAGCACAGGGTGAAGCGGTGATATTGCGAATATTATCAGCTCCTGCTCCTTTTGAGTGCAGCCCTACAGATTGAATTCGCCGCATGAGCTCTGGAGCTTTCACCACGGGAATCACTCTTAGTTGAAAATTAGCTCTAGTAGTTATTTGAATGTAGCCACTTGTTATTTCGCGAGAAATGGAAGCCAATTCCCTCAGTTGAAAGGCGCGAACATAACCACCGGGTATTCGCAATCGACACATGAATCCATCTTGCTGGTGATTTAAATAAAACAGACCATGCCATTTCAAAAGGAACGTTTCCTCTGCATCAGGTGTTTTTCCCGAATCCGCAATTGATCTCACCATATGGTACGTTTTGTTGAGATCCACCTTGTGCTTTAACTTTTCCTCCTTGCACCAATCTTCATTGACGGAATCAGGTAGCGATTCTGAGGACACAGGGTCTGGTGCGATATCATTAAACCTGAATCCCTGATCCCCCAGACCTTTGAAAAATCCATCAAGATAAGATGCTTGCTCAGAACTTACAGGTGAACCTGCGATCATTTCTATATTACGTTTCATGGCTACGAGTAGTTCGATATTAGGTAGGTTAATAAACGTCACGCTGATAACGTTTGTCCGTTTTCATGGCGGCGACATAGCTTGCGGCTTTTTCATCACTCATACCTCCCTCGCGAGCGATGATTTTATGAAGCATCAGGTCAACATCTTTTGCCATCCTCTTGGCATCCCCGCAGACATAGAAGTGAACTCCCTGATCAATCCATTTCCACAATTCGTTACTCTGTTCGTTCATACGGTCCTGCACATAAATCTTGTTTTTTTGATCGCGCGAGAAAGCTGTGTCGAGGCGGTGCAAGATTCCTTTTTCCTGATAAGAACTAAGTTCATCGCGATAGAGAAAGTCGGTGGATTCCCTTTGATCGCCAAAAAAGAGCCAATTTTTTCCTGCCCCCCCCTGAAATTGACGTTCCTGAAGAAAACCCCGAAACGGTGCTATACCGGTGCCGGGTCCAACCATAATAATGGATTGATTTTTGTCTTCAGGAAGACGGAATGTGGATGAGTGTAAGAAAACCGGCAACTTATTCCCTGGCTGGATTCTATCCGCAAGGAAAGTGGAGCAAACTCCTCCATGCGTGCGTTGATTCAATTCGTAACGAACAATTCCTACAGTAAGGTGGATGGAATTCGGGTATACCGAAGAACTGCTGGCAATGGAATACAGCCTGGGCTGAAGTTTTGGAAAACAATCCACCAAACTCTGTGCATCTAAATTCGAAGATTTCCCAACAACATCCAATAAGTCCATTCCTTCCTTCAACTCGCCCTCATCCATGAGGCAGTTCATACCTTCTAATTGTTTTAAAGATTTGAAAATCCGTTGAGTGATTCTTGAACATTGGAAATCATTTAACATGGCTTCCCGAATGGATTTTTGCGTGTTTGCAGGAGTCTTCACAATGGTATCAGAGTCAATACCACACAATGCGAGGCACTGGTCTACATAATCTGGACAATTGGTTGGATAAATCCCGAGCGCGTCCCCGGTCACATATTCAAGGGAAGATCCTGTTAAATCAATTTCCACATGCCGTGTGTCCTTCGATGAAGTTTCACCGTTTAAGCGAACCTGACGGATGAAGGTCGCCAAGAATGGATTTTTCCTGGTATAATTCGAGGCCCCTTCTTCAATCTGATCTCCCGCTGAGGATGGTGAACTGACTTCCTTGGCAGGCTCAGAGACTGCTTGGTTATTTGAAACACTATCCAGCGCGTCCCACACAGCAGAAGTCCAGGTTTCCAAGTTTTCCTCGTAATCAACATCACAATCCACTCTGTTGGTTAAGCGTGTTGCCCCAAGCTCTGAAAGTCGTTCGTCAATGCGCTTTCCGGCGCCACAAAACTCAGTGTAATTACTATCCCCAAGTGCCAATACAGCATAGCAGGCATTATCCCAACCCGTGGCCTCTGAACTTTCAATGTCCTGACAGAACTGCAACGCATTGTCGGGCGGATCACCGTCTCCCCAGGTGCTGGTCACAATCAACATCTTCAGAGGTTTGGATAAATCAAGTTTCTTGTATTCATTGAGTTCAAACACGGATGCATCAAAACCTTTTGAGGGGGCGGTCTTGCCTAATGATTTCGCGATCCCTTCAGCAGTCCCACTTTGACTACCAAAGAGTATATAAAGTTTTTCTTTGGGTTTATTTTCAGGGGATACTGAAGATTCAGCCTGTGGGCTTTCAACGGATCGACAAAGCATACCTGCCAGGTATCCATTCAACCAGGCTCTCTGTTCAGCAGAGAATGGCGCCTGCTGTGGAATGTAGGGCAATCCCTGATCCGGTTTTACTTGTAGCAAAGGCGATTGATTCATGAAGTTTTTCTTAAAGAGATTTTAACAGCACATGCTTTATAGGAAGGTTGGTGCGAATAGGTATCAAAAGACGGATGGGTCAACAAATTGACTTCAACATAGTGCATGGGGAGAAACACCTGACCTTGCTGAACTGTACCAATGACTGAAGCCATCGCTGTCATGGATCCACGTCGAGATTCGATGCTTACCTGATCTTTGTGCCTGATATTCAAATTGGCCGCATCCTTGGGACTGATTTCGACGTACGGAAAATTAGGAGCCATTTGTTTTAAAATTTCAGACTTTCCCGTTCGAGTCTGAGTATGCCACTGGGCAGAGCTTCCTCTTCCCGTTATTAGCCAAAAGGGGAATGAATCGTCCGGTTGCTCCGGTGGTGACTGCACGTTTTCAAAGACAAATTTAGCCTTACCAGATTCATGAAAAAAACTACCATCCTCGTAAAGTCGACGTTCAGGATTAGGATTAGATTCACAGGATTGAGCCTCATTCCAAGGCCATTGGATTCCACCAGAGTCCTCCAACATAAAGTAATCTTTGATACCCGTGATATCGCAGGGTGTCCCTTTGCTGAGTTTTTTTAAAATCTGAAAAGCAGATTCCGGGTCACTCCACGTATCAAACATTTCCCCGCATCCCCATTGATGACTAATGGCTTTGAAGATATCGAAATCCGATTTGGCCAATCCAGGTGGCTCCACTGCGGGGCGAATCACCCCTACCCTTCGTTCTGAATTGATAAAAGTGCCTGACTTTTCACCCCACCCGGCAGCAGGTAAAAATAAATCAGCCTCCAATGCCGTTTCGGTGGAATGAAACATATCTTGAACCACGAGAAACTTGAGTTTGCTCCTGAGCATCTTTGTCCAATGATGGCGATGAATCCAGGAATGACTGGGATTGGTGGCAATGATCCAAAGGCCTTTGATATCACCATTTTCAACCCCTTCCAAAATTTCGTCATACGCAAGACTGTTTTTAGAGGGAATGGCCGATTCAGGTATGGATAATGTATCAGCAACTTCGGCTCGGTGCAGAGAATTGGTAAAATCACGACCACAAAATAATGAACTGGTGTTACTGAACAACCGCGAACCCATTGCATTACACTGGCCGGTAATGGAATTGGCTCCGGTGCCCGGACGCCCAATGTTCCCGGTTAGCAAAGCCAAATTGATGATTGCCTGGGCAGTCCGTGTTCCTTGATATCCCTGATTGACTCCCATTGTCCACCAGAAGGACACCGCCTTCTTTTCATGAATCCTGACGGCCAAATTCATAATGGAGGACTCCGTCAGTCCTGTTTCCCTGGCTGCTCCTTCCAAAGTAAATGATTCGACGAACTTTGAAAACTGCTCAAATCCTTGAGTCGAGCGTTCAACAAAACGCTTATCCACCCAGTCGTTTTGGATAATGATTCGAGCTACGGCATACAGTAGATACAAATCGGATTTAGGAAGTATGGGGAGATGAAATGTACCTGCTTCGGCAGTCTCAGTTTTACGTGGATCAATGACAATTATGTCGGGTCGATTGGGATTTTGCATCACCCTTTGCCAAAGAATAGGATGAGCAATGCAAGGATTTGCTCCGATGAAGACCAGGGCATCCGACGCTTCAAAATCTGCGTATGTGTAACCGGGAGCATCAAAACCAAAAGATTGTTTGTAAGCCGTGACCGCGGAGGCCATGCACTGTCTCGTATTCCCATCTCCGTGCACCCAATTCATACCAAACTTGGTCAAGGCACCAAGAAGCGCCAGCTCTTCATTGGTGATCTGGCCTGTCCCTATCCACGCAACAGATTCGTTTCCAAATTCTGATTGAATTTGTTGAAATCGATCACAAAAAAGACTCAAGGCTTCATCCCAATCAGCTTTTCGAAATTCTCCATTTGGTTGTTTGATAAGTGGATGAATTCCCCTGTCTGGCGCCGACAAGGGAGCCAATGCCTCCCACCCTTTGGGGCAAGCGGCACCTTGATTGACAGGATACTTGGACGCAGCGGTGATATTGACTGCCTTGCCACTCTTGGTATGAAGATTCAATTGACACCCGGTCGAACAGTAACCGCATATCGCAGTTTGAATTTTGTCCGGTTGGAGCCTTTTGGGTGACAAAACAGATTCACTGAGGGACGTAAGCCTCAATTCCTCGGTTAATGGCCCCGAGCGCTGAATCCACAAATCATTTAATTTCCGGGTCAGTTTCATTTTTTAACGATTGAATGCATGACCTGGGTGACTGGAGGAGTTGAAGATTTAAAAAACACAAAACGTTCCAGAATCTCCATGCTGAGGCAGAGAATGAATGCAGCAGTTAGGCCCACTCCGTATAAGAAAGTGTGGGTCATATAAGGCAAAATGAATAAAGACAAAGTCAGAAGGACTGCGGAGGATGTGATTAGTTTTTGTGACAACAAATGATGAATGCGAGCCGATTGCCTGGAAAGAATCTGAATAACCTTTGCACCACTGATCCCCAAGGCCACCAGACAGGCGAGTATGAGCCCAACTCCAGAGGTTGAACCGGTGGAAAAACCTTTGGAAACCATGGTTTGAAATGCCAGCCCCAATAATACCGTGCCGTAAAATCTGGAAGCGGTTTTGAAGATGTCCCATTGCGGACGGCGAGTATCGTGGTAGATCATGCAAGAGGACCAGACCGCTCCAAAACCAACAAAGATTAATAAACCAGGCCAGAAACTGGATATTGTCTCTGGAAGCCAGGAAAACCATCTATTCAGGACATCGACCACTACCATGCAGCTGAAAATATTGAACATGAGTATTTCCCGACTGAGCCATGAAGTCCTTAATCCCAAAAAGAATTTCCAGGCTTTTTGAGGTCTCCCTAAATGAAATACACTTGCCATTAATCCGGCAAAAAAAAGTCCGATCCCCAAAAAATAGACCTCGTTCACAACCCCGATTCCACGACCTTTCAATGCATACATCCACTCCCCGACAAGCATGCCAATTCCCCACTGTGATAGAACCAGCATCCATATAAGAGGCCAATGAGCTTTTTCCTCTGGCTTTTCCAGCTTCAGCGACGTCCAAAAAATCTCACTCCTGGGATGACTGCTCTTATACTGGCTGGAAGGTTGTGTGATGGAGGATGGTGGGGCTCCAGGGTAGATTCCTTGATTCAACGTACGTTTATGGGTCAGGTCATTGATCAAGGCATCCTGACTGGCGATACCGATTTGAATCGCATCATGAGGGCAAGCCTGAACGCAAGCCGGTTCCAATTGATTCTCTAATCGCTCGGAACACATATCACATTTTCGCACGACACCATGTGATTCGTGATATTTTGGGACCTCATAAGGGCATTTCCAGATGCAATACTCACAGCCAATACATTGATCATCCAAATGTTTGACAATTCCCGTCAGAGGACTTTTTTCATAAGCACCGACTGGACATCCAAGCATGCATTCAGGATTCACGCAGTGATGACATGCTGACGTAATCGTTTGAAACCAGGAATCGTTTTTGCTTTCTCCAAACCATTGTTCAACACGTCTCCAAGATTCGTCTGAGCTGAGTCCATTCATATGATGGCACGCACTGACGCATGCCTTACATGCCGAACATCGATCCAGATCAACCTCAAAGGCATATTGTTCTCCTTCGTCAGGTAAACTGGTAGGTATCAGGGATCGGTAAGTTTTCTCCGTTACATCAGATCCAGCCTCCAGTTCTTTTCGACCATGCAAAACTGCGAACTTCTCCACTGCGCTTTGAGGTGAAGAAGCTGCAAGGTCGGAAAGTTGAAACGCTGGATCCATTGTAAAGAATGAAGGTGGACAACTAATTCAAAGTATTGGCCGGAAGTGGATTGACTTCAGTTCTCCGGTCCTGTTTATCGGGAACATTCAACAACGAGTCAGAGTGGTTGCTTCCTCTTCCATTTTTTTCGACGTTCGAAGAAATGAAGTTGGATTGACCGGGTCGATATTGACCCTTGATGTGTGATCGCTCCGACAGGAATTCAATCAGATACTCGCGCATGTGATAATAATCAGGATCTTCAAGGACTTCGGCTCGATTTCTTGGACGTGGAAAGGAAACTTCCAAGATATCCCCAACCTCCGCCTCGGGTCCATTTGTCATCATCACGACTCGATCAGACAAGAATAACGCTTCATCCACATCATGAGTCACCATCAAAGCGGTAATCTTGTTTTTGGACCAGAGACGGAGGAGAATTTCCTGAAGTTCAAATCGAGTTAGGGCATCAAGCATTCCAAAAGGTTCGTCCAGGAGAAGCATTCGTGGGGATAAGGCAAAGGCCCTTGCTATCCCGACTCTTTGCCTCATGCCCTGGGATAGTTCGCTAGGAAATTTAGACATTGAATCTGCCAGCCCAACGATGGCCAGATAGTATTCTGCAATCTGCTTTCTCTCTTGTTTGCTGGCAGTGAAAAATGCCTGATTGACTCCCAGCATCACATTGTCCAGAGCGGTCATCCAAGGTAACAGACTTGGGGATTGGAAAACAACGCCCCGGTCCGGACCTGGACCATCAAGTTCTTTTCCTCCCAGGATGATTCCGCCTTTGGATATGGAATTAAGTCCGGCAATCATGGAAAGTACCGTAGATTTGCCGCATCCCGAGTGACCAATCAGGGAAATAAATTCACCCTTCTCAATCTTGAGGTTAAAATCCTTAACAATTACTGCATCGCCTTTAGGGGTTGGATAAATTTTGGATAATTCTGAAAGAATACAAAAGGAACTCATATTTCTACCTCCAAAGGTTCTTGTTTAAACTCTTCTTTACGCACGGGACGTCTGCTCCTGAATCTAAATGTTCCGGGCGCGCTCAAATCTTCAGGCATGATGTTAGGTAATATGAATTTTCGATTGATGGTTGCTTTATCTTGTCCGGTGTCTTTATTCATCAAGAAATCAATGATGCGCTTTCGTATGGCTTTGAATTCACCATTGTTGTTCAGTGCTTTTCGATCACGTGGTCGGTCAATGTCCACCTTGATGGAAGGCCCCAAGGTAGCGCCCGGACCTCGAGTCAGCGGGATGATCCGGTCAGCAAGAAGAATCCCCTCATCAACGTCATTGGTAATCATCACGACCGTTTTCTTATTTTCACTCCATATCTTTGCGATTTCCTCCTGAAGATTTCCTCTAGTCAAAGCATCCAATGCTCCGAGGGGTTCATCTAACAGTAGGACGGAGGGATCCATAGCCAATGCCCGGGCCAATGCCACTCGTTGCCTCATCCCTCCAGATAATTCAGAAGGTTTCTTTTCAGATGCGGCACTGAGATTGACCATTGAAATATATTTCTCAATGTGTTCTTTGCGCTTTGATGAAGACCAATCTGAAAACACCAAATCGACTGCCAACGCAATATTCTCCTGAACATTCATCCACGGCAGGAGAGAGTAATTTTGAAAGACGAGTGCTCGACTTGGATCAGGCTCCTTAATGGGGTTGCCCTTGAAGTTGACTTCCCCTGAATCTGGTTGCAACAAGCCTGCAATCATCGAAATCAGAGTCGTCTTACCTGCGCCCGAGTATCCTACGATCGCAACGAATTCTCCTTCCTCTATGTCAAGATTGATGTCTTTGAGTACATGCGTTCTCTGTTGCCCCAGTCCATACCCCTTGGACACGCCCTTTAGTTGGATGAATTTTTTCATCAAGTGATGATTCGTTGGTTATTCAAAACTGACGAGTTCCTGTAAACTCAACATGATGGTATCAAGCAGAAAACCTATGATCCCGATGGTGAATACCGCGACCATGATCATGGATAGAGTCTCACTGGAACCATTCTGAAACATATCCCAAACAAATTTCCCCAGCCCGGGATTCTGGGCCAACATTTCCGCAGCAATCAGGACCATCCAGCCAACTCCGAGTGAGAGACGCAGGCCTGTAAATACCAGGGGCATGGCAGCTGGCAGGATGATTTTGGTGATCTTTTTATACCAACCCAGTTTCAGAACTTTGGCCACGTTTAAATAATCCTTGTCCGTTGATGCAACTCCAAGGGATGTATTAACCAGTGTGGGCCATAGTGAACATAAGGCCACGGTGATTGCTGAATTAAGGAAAGAAAGCTCAAACATGGGATCATCAGAAACATACAATGCACCCACGACAATCATCACGATCGGTAACCAGGCCAAAGGGGATACGGGTTTGAAGATTTGAATAATGGGATTGAATGCGTTGTTAATACCTGGATTTAATCCACAAACCAAGCCAACCGGAATGGCAATCAGCGAGGCAATACAAAAACCGAAAAACACTGTTTTCAGACTCGTGACTATTTGCCCAATATAGGTGTCCTTACCACTGTATGGTTTTTCTTCGAACGCCTTAAGCAGCATTTTCAAACGCGTTTTTCCCTTGTACTTTTCTCCTGTTTCCAGCTCCTTCCTCAATACTTCCTGATACCAGGAATTAAGGCCCGGAGCCATGGCCATTGCCGCCTTGTCACTTTGCGAAAGTTCCTGACGCATCCCTTTCGGCAGTGAAGTAATAATGTCATGCGCTTGTTTGGTTGACCTTGTGGTAAGCTTTTGTCTTTCAATGAGCAGACTGCCCTTTTCCATGGCCAACATTTTGGTCTCCCTGGTGAGAGCAGATTGCTTGGATTTGAGAACTTTTTCGGAATCACCTTCCACAGGATTCCATTTATCAGAACTGTTTATCTCCGCCTCATGTTGCCTGTAGGCAATTTCCAGTGGCAGTAATGTGGAAATGACGGAATGAGCCAATTCTTTGCTGGAATCGAATTGTAAATTTTCAACTCGCAACTGCGCTTCTTGAACGGATTCGGCGGTTGAGATCGAATTGTAAACCTCCAGCAGTTCGTTGGCCTGTTCTACCAGTTGCCCTGATTGCTCAATGGCAGCTTTCAATTCAGGAGTGTTGATTTTTTGGTTAATATCCCCTGGATAATCTTCAAGAACCTGACTGTATCTCTCAATGCTGGACAAGCGTTTGGACCGAGTTCGATGCACATGCTCCTGTTCCTTGATCTTCTCCAAACGCATTTCATTCCCCAATCCCTTCCACGCGGACCAAACCTGCTTGGGACCTGGAACAGTTCCGAATTTTGTCACAATTTGCTTAGAAGTAATTTCCCAGACCCACATGAATAAAAAGACAGATAAAATGGGTGTCACCACACCACTGAAAATGGCCTTGAATTGTGTTTTGGGATCTTCGTTCTTCAAAAGCAAGAAGAACGGCGCCAACCATCCGAATCGGATTTTTTTGAGGAATGAAATGAAACGATAAAATGTTTCGTCGTTCATAATAATGGAGTCTTTGAATGTTTGTTAAATGAGTGAAACGAATGGTTGACACCTGAGGACACTTACATCGCCATTTTGGTCATGCAGCCGCCCTGGATAAATGGATTTAATCTTTGATACCAATCTCAAAACTATTGATGTAACCGATCGGTGTACGGCCATCATATTTCTTGCCATCAATAAACTCATCCGTGGGTTCCCTGTAGCCAGCCCATTTGTCACTGGGGTTGAATCCGGGTATTTTGGTCGCACTTAAATGTCCTTCTTCTATCAGGTGAGCTGCTGCTGCCATGTAGATATCAGGACGATAGATTTTCTTTGCTGTTTCATGATACCAACTATCAGGTTTAGGTTCGGTAATCTGACCCCATCGACGCATTTGAGTTAAAAACCAGATGCAATCACTGTACCACGGGTAACTTGCAAAGTGATTGAAGAACACATTGAAATCAGGCATGGGACGTTTGTCACTTCTCTGGAAATAAAAGTACCCAGTCATGCTATTCTTGATCACCTCATAATCAGCCCCCACATATTCAGGCCGAGAGAGTATTCGGGCGGCTTCATGGCGATTGACATAATTGCCGGTGGCATCCTTTTCATCCAACCACATCCCTGCCCTGATCAAGGCCTTGGTAATCGCAATCAATGTGTTCGGGTTTTCATCGGCCCATTGTTGGGTCGCACCGAATACTTTTTCCGGATTGTTTTTCCAAATATCATAGTTGGTGGTCACGGGAACACCTATCCCGCGAACAACGGCTTGTTGATTCCACGGCTCACCCACGCAATAACCTTCAATGGTTTTTGCCTCCAGAGTGGCTGGCATTTGGGGGGGAGGCGTGACTGAAAGAAGTACATCAGCATCGGTAGTGCCCGTTGTATCGACCGTACCCGATCCTTGGTCGATATAGTATCCAGGCTTGATTCCGGAAGCCGCCAACCAATAACGGATTTCATAGTTATGAGTGGAAACCGGAAAAACCATCCCCATTCTCATGGGTGAACCCGCTGATTTTTTGCTGTCCACAATTGGTTTCAATGCGGCAGCTGAAATAGGATGCTTTGGAGTTGGCGTATCCAATTTTGAATCATTGGCTTGCATCTGCTCCCAAATATCATTTGAGACAGTGATACCATTGCCATTGTAGTCCAGGCTGTATGGCGTGATGATATGGGCTTGAGTCCCAAAGCCAATGGTGGCTCCGATTGGCTGACCAGCCAACATGTGGGCGCCATCCAATTCACCACTGATAACCCTGTCCAAAAGTATTTTCCAGTTGGCCTGAGCCTCCAATTTAACTTCCAGTCCCTCGTCTTCAAAAAAGAACTTTTCTTTGGCAATGACCAGCGGCGCGCAATCGGTTAATTTGATGAATCCAAATATGAGCTCATCCTTCTCAACATCCAAAAGATCTGCCTGCATTCGAGTAACATCACCGGATAATAAGCTTATCATAGTGAGAACAAGTAGCGGCGGACTGAATGAATCGAGCCATTTCCGACTCGCGCAGTTGATGAGTTTATGTTTGAGGAACTTTTTCATGTATTTCGTTTTCTATTTCAGGTTTCAAATCCCGATCGTCGTTTGTGATCAATCGGGGTTAAATGGCTAGGGGCGCTTCGGGTTGTTCGGACTGAACGGATGAAAGAGAATCATTCGTTTCTTTCAGATAATCACTCCTGTAAATTTCTTTCATGGACTGAAAAATCGATCGACCGGACTCCAATAGACTGCCCGCTTCTCTCAGTCCGTTATAGATCCAGGATTTTTTCTGAGAGTTGGGTGAATTGACACCTGATCCACTGAACAGAATAAAATCACTGTTATTATCCAAAGCTGGGTTGTTTTTCCTTAACAAAGTCCCTTCCAATGAATCTTTCAGAATCTCCGGTGAAAGATTCAAATAATCGTTCCTGGCGAGCACCTGGCTTAGAAGCGGACGGTGTTCTGACATATCACATAGCTGGCAAGCCTCCGATATGGCTGAAACCAATTTTCTGCTCAACTCGGGTTCCTTGTCCGCAAAGGATCTGGATAACATCAGGATTTTTTCGGGATGATAAGGTGAAATCTCAACACTGGTTGCAGCACAAAAACCGTGACCTATCATCACACTGAGAGAATTCCAGGGTTCACCAACGCAATAACCATCAATATGACCTGCCTTTAAATGATGAACCATTTGGGGAGGGGGCAGCACAACAATGTTGGCATCGGTGTCAGGATTCAGGCCCCCGTTCCTCAACCATTGCCTGACAAGAATAAGGTGGCTTGAAAACTTGGAAACAATGGCGAAGGTGAGTGATCTGGAAGATTTACTCTTAGCCAGGTGTTCAAACATTGCCTTAGGTGTTTGTAACCCAGCTTCACGGTACTTACTTCCGATAGTGATGGCATTACCCTGCAAACTGGTGATCAACGGCGCTATCACAGGCAAGGTTCGGGAAAACTGTCCTGCGACCATGGAACATAATGGCAAGCCGATAATCGAATGAGCGCCATCCAATTCGCCGGTCACTACTTTGTCTCGCACAGATGCCCAACCAAGTTCTCGACTCAACTTCACATTCAGACCGTGCTTTTGAAACAGGTCCAATTCCTGTGCCAAGAGTAACGGAGCTGCATCATTGAGCGGAACAAATCCGATGCGTACCGTAGGTTGGTTGATTTTGCTAATGATTTCCATGAAGGCCCATTCTTCCTTTGGGCATAAGTTGAGCACCGGATGTACCAACGCAGTATTTCGGGGGAATTTGTGCGATGAAGAAATCTGATCCCTGTTTTGAATCGATTCGATTGGTATCCCTACCATCTCCACTCGTGAAGGTTACAACTGGAAGGTCAAGCAATCTCATCTTGGCACGGAACGCCGGTAGATCGGAATCCTGATGAAGATTTTGGATTGGATTGATACCCGTCATCAACAGAACGCTCATAACTGGTCAAAAAAAAACAGAGTGTATTCAATAGGCCAGATTCACCGCCTGAAAATGGGATTACAAGGAGTGGAATGGATTTTGCTCACAGGAAGGTTCTTTAAAAACGAATGATAGACAGTCGAAAATTAAAAGTTTTTTTGACCGTGGCTCACACGGAAAGTTACACGGCGGCAGCGCGGATTTTGAACACGGTGCAGTCAACCATCAGCCATTCAATCCATGATCTGGAACAAGATCTGGGGTGTGAGCTGTTCCAAAAAATTGGCAAGCGAATGGTACCGACCGATTCAGCTATCACTTTGCTGGAGTATGGGAAAAAGATAGAACAGCTGATGATCGAAGCTAGGGACTCGGTCAACCCCCAGAATCAATGGGGAAGAAGAAGATTTTCAATAGGGGCAAGTTTGTCTGTCTCTGTTAATTTTATCCCTGAAATTCTGCGTGAACTCAATGAATGTTTTCCCAACTGCTCAACCTCGGTAGTCACAGGTAATGCACCTGAAATCATGGCAGCTCTCAGAGATGGAGCGGTGGATATTGCATTTAGTCTTGAACCAGAGAACGAACCTCAGCTCGAGTTCATCCCTGTGTTCACAGACGAAATTGCATGGATCATATCACCACTCCAAAACTGGAATGCACCTCCATCCCTCGAAGATCCTCATTTCATCAACCAGCGATTTGTCATATTTGATCAGGGCAGTTACACCTGTCGCCTTGTGGAGTCATTTTTCAAGAAACAAAAATTCGTTCCAAAATCTGTTTCTTTCATGGGATCGATGGAGGCTATCAAGGCGTTTGTAAAACTTGGACAAGGGGTAGGTATGATCCCGCCATGGATAGCAAAGCAGGAAATTGATGCAGGGATTCTGAAGGCATTACCGATTGAGGATTCGGAACTAAAGCGACGTTGGGGTGTGGTTTTTCGCAAATCAAATTTGTTGGGTGATATGGAAGAAACATTCCTGCAACTCTGCATTTCAGCAATCAACAACAAATCCCTGGAAGGTTACATGCTATCACCCATTGAAATTCAAATACCAAAAACAGCAAGTTTGTAACGGTGAATGATTCTTAGAAAACGAATCTTGAATGACGGAAGTTTAATCGAGTGCACGAATCTCTACCGAATGAATTGTAACATCCGAATTGTGAGGGACAATGCACAGCGCTCCAGAATCCAGATCCGTCTTGGAAGGTTCTTTACCCTCGACAGACCATTCTGACGGTTCTGGTTCCCCCTCATTCCACTGCTTGAAACGGTAAAGTGTTTGCGAATCCTCAGTGTCGGTCACTTGAGCGCGAACCCAGAAAGGCTTTCCAAAATCAACTGAATGCCTTTGTTTCCCATAGGCAGGTTTCCATTCTGCTCCACCGTTATGCAAAATCCTCCACTGATTATTATCTAGATTATTCCTGATCAAAAACTCTCCCTGAGCCCCCAAAGGAAACCAGCGTCGACTAGGTTGGCGGCCATCGGCCGTGTGTCCCTGCCACCTGAGGGCTACACCAAAATGAGAAACATTGTATGTAGGTGCGTTTCGTTGAGAAGGTGTCACATCATGCAATGTCAGTTGGATGCGAGCATCATAATTCTTCCAGCTTTGATCTCCCATTGTCAGAACTCGATCATACCAACGTTGTTGAGTTCGCACTCCTGAATCTGTTAATTCCCAATGACCATCCACCACTTGGACCACATCCTGCAATTTTTCCACTTTGGAAAAATCGATTGAATAAGGTTGAGGCCAAGGACCACCACCCACCTTTTCGAAGGTCATCCTTTTCTGTATTTGGTCACCATTTTTGTATGTTGCCAATACAAGCAGGTGATGTAGACCTGTGCTGATTTCATCAAAAGGCAGCTCCACATTAAAATCACCAGGCAGCGCCAAACGGTGTAGATCAGTCCCCCATGAAAGCGGTTGACTTGAATGATCATCCAACTGAAATTCCAATTTTTTCAGGGCACCAGGTGAAAGTACGGCACCCAAAACATTGATCCATCTTTGAGGTTTCCCCAAATGACCAAAACGTTGCTGTGGCCCGTACCAAAACTGAATTCCAGTGTCTTCTGGTGTTGAGGAATAGTCAGTGGGATTGATCTTGGATTCAATGCTTCGTCCAAGATTTAGATGCTCTGACTTGGAAACTGGGATCCCAGTCGCATTTGGTACCATCGGCAACATTCCAACCGAAATGGAAACACCGCTTGTATTAAACTGAGGCGCTGTTCCTTTGCCTCTTCCAAAGCCAAACACCATCATCCCATCGGGTGCTGTGTGAGCGCCTTGATCACTGCTTCCCATAAACCATAAAGTGTCATCCAATGAATCAGGCTGATGTTGCACAAGGTAAAGCACGCGTGGAGTACGGCGATCTCCAAAATACACCCATTTCCATTGGCCAAATAATTGATCTTTTATGTGAGGGATTCGGGTCGAAACGCCCGCAGTATCTGTCGCCCAGAATTTAGTTGAAGGAGAAAAGGATCCTGCGATGGGGCCTTCGTATAAAAACCACCAACGGTGATCGGGATCTGTTTTTTCCATCGTAAAGGTGGCGTGATCTTCATGAAATTCCCAAACCCAATGCCATTCTCCAGACCGGCTAACTGTCCTGATGGTGTGATCGTCAACCTGTGTGGATATACACTGATCGAAACCCGGGTGCCCGGCCCCTGCATCCGGGTTTCCCGAGCCAAAAACAAGGTTGGGCAATCCGCGGTAGCCGGATGCGGCGGACGCTGGAAATTCTTTAAGCGGGTTTTTGCTAAAATTGATCCAATCCCTTCCATCTCGATCAATGAGTCTGGAAAAACCACCGCCAGCACGATCGTAAAACCAGGTGATGACCTCGGTACGAATCAGGAATTGTTCCCTTCCCTCATGTTGAGTTTCGCTGATTTCGACTCCGTGCAGCAGATTACTGAACGCGAAGTTCAAAGCAAAGAACCCCAGCATTGTTGAGATACATTTTAAATTCTTGTTCATTATCGAGTGGGCGTGAGTGATCGAATCCATTCTTCAAGAATTTCAAGAATGGGAGGTGTATCATTGTTCAATGCCACTGGTGGCATTCGGAAGAAATCTTTTCGCTTCAACCTTTGGTAAAGAATAGACTTCTCAGGTTTTCCTGGCACCACGATTTTGGCGCCCACAATTCCCAGATCTCCAGCAAGAAGTTCTCCGTCAATAATATTTTGGTTTTCCAAAGGAATCTGAAACCTGGCGTCCATTCCACCACGTGAAGGTCCACCGGGATAATGGCAGGAGGCACAATTTGCATCCAGATAAGATCTGACTTTATGTACATTGGTGGCTTCAGAATCAAGGAGAGATACCAATTTGGGAGCAGTCATCCATTTGTCCGCATTCAAATTGTCACTTAACCAGCCGCGTTGTTGCCACTCTTGAAACTGATGCCACCCAGCATCATCCGAAACAGCTAACTGACGGGTGGTAAGCTCAATCGTAAAACCTGTCACAGAGGTATTGAGGTTGAGACATTCCTCGTATCCTGGTGAGAGCCAGTAACGATCTTCTTGATCAGGATGTGAAACGATCCGAGTGTCTTCAACCAATTGTGCATCTTCCCGGCCTTCACCCCAGTGGTAGGCAGCCGAGCGAAAACAATCCTTACCTGTCGCCATGTACACATGAGTCTCCAACCTTATCCCTGATTTCGTTTCAAAATGTTGAACAATGGTGGTTCCTTTTGGAAACGCCCAAATGGAATGTTCTTGGGGTTGAATGACCTTTCCCCTGGGAATACGCATCCACTGTTGAATTTTCACTTGTGGCCTCCACCGTGGGTGATTGATCAGGAATGAATGAAACTCCTTGGCGGGTTTCATTGTTTTCAAATCATCAAATAATTTAGTTTCACTCAACATTCGAGCGAACTCGGGTTCGTCCGAAATGATATCTCCATCTCCTGCAAACCGAATCCGCTGGAGTGAACCAGAATTCGCAACATGTCGTTTCCCATCACGCCAAATTGTCCCTCGATTCAATACATACAGAGAACCATCCGGAGCACTGTAAAGATCAACTGGACCATTTAAATTCTTGGCAAAAAGTTTGGAGGATTCCGGATTTTGGGGATCGATAAAGCGAATCCAATGATTCATAAAATCCGCAAAGAAATACTGGAGATGATATTTCTCAGGAAAACTCTCCCTGCCACCTTTGTAAAAAACACCCCCAGTGATCGACCGACCAATGACGGGAGGATATGCATGAATGGGGTTGGTGAATTCTGTCTTGTCTGAAAAACCCTCAGTCTTTGGCCATCCATAATTGGCTCCTGGCTGAATGATATTAATTTCCTCCCAGGCAGATTGCCCCACATCGTTCTCGTAAAGCTTGGCAGTCAATGGATGAAACTCCAGTCCATATGGATTCCGAATACCCGTCGCCCAGATGGCTCGATATTTACCCTTGGTTTGCTCATAAAAAGGATTATCAACAGGAATAGTCCCATCCATGTTGATCCTTAGAATTTTCCCCAGTAATGAATCCAATCGTTGCGAAGGCTGACCTGCTGTTTGTTCTCCCAAGGCAATATATAATTTACGATCAGGACCAATGCGGATCGGACCTCCCTGATGACCATGTGGTACACTTCCCCCCAGTTTCGTCTGATCATCCCCTTCAAAAAGGACGACCTCGGAATCCGCGACCACCTTATCTGCTCTGACTGTAAACCTGCTGATTCGGTGATGCGGATAGGGTTTGGCCGGTGTGTAGTTGACAAAAATATGTGGTTCTTTTGGGAAATCAGGATGCAGGGTAATACCAATCAAACCTCGTTCCCAATAGTCATCAACCTCCAACTCCAACATGGGATCGGGAAGTAATTTTTGATCCTTGAGGACAAGAATTTTGCCTGTTTGATCAAGGATGAGAATGCGCCCGTCTGGTGTGAACGTAAACGCGGTGGCAGCGTTGATTCCCTCTAATACAGTCGTTACTTCAAAGCCACCTGGAACTTCGGCCGCCTTGGTGAAGGGTGAAAAGCAAACTGAAAAAATGAAGGCAATCAGAACGGACTTCAACTTTGCCCCTGGGTTAGAATTCTGAGCCCGCTTGTCTGCAAACCTTGTAAAACGATTCCGATTACAACCTCGTGCGCACCATGAGGGCAGGACCTGGATAAATGATTTCAATACCATGATGTTCTGTGTCAGATAAGAGACGAATGGTGTTATTACCTTTTCTTAAAAGCTTGGGGTCTATGGATAATCGGTTGTATTGAATTTCATGTGCATGACCCTCAGCGACTGGAAAATGATGGCCATTCAATGTGAAATAATCCTCCACCTCTCCAGGACCACCTGTCCAGGTGATGACATACAATTCAGCCATCTCGATCAAATGAGGGTCTTCATCCAATACAATGTTGCAGGTCTTGACCTGATGATCCCTTGACCAAAAACTGGCTGGCAAATCAACGGGCGAGTAAAGGTGTACAGCCAAATCCTTACGGTCGGGTATGGACAATCCGGTGGTGGCGGCAGTTAGATAGACGGCATTCTCCAATCCATCCACTTCTATCAGTGCGCGCACCGCAACATTTTTTTGGGCGGGAATTAAACGAACATCCCAACGACCATGAAAGGGAGCCTGATCAGCTGTATCCAAAAATGCCATGGGTTCCTTATCCTTGGTAAAACCATGCCAGTCTTCACGGTTCAGGTTTCCATTCTCATCGTAACCTCGATACCACCCCTGATAGACCACACTATTCACCTTGGACAACATTTCCGGAGCTCCATCTAATTTCAGATGAATCAATTCATTATCACGATCCAATTCCGCAGTGACCGAAACGCTAAATGCATCCAAATTTTTTAACACCAAGTCAGAATGGTTGTTGGTTAACGCCATTCGTATTCCAGCTTGATTGACAAAAGCATGCCCCCAAAAAGTCGTTCCCGGATCCACACTCCACTGCACGGCGTTATACCCATTCACCAAATCGGTAGGCATCAAGGGAATAACAGGATAAGAATAAGTGCAGTGGCCTGCTTCAGTTCCATGACGTGGTATCTGATAAGTGCTCCGGCCATTAATGGTGAATCTCTTATTGGCTGTTCCTGGATGCCCGCCCCAAAGCTCGGCGTAAAGTTCTGAAGATCGAATCTGAAAGAGATCTTCTTCGGTTTGAATTAAGAGTAATCCATTTTCCCTGGCTTCAGACCGCACACCCCATCTCGGATCCAGGACAGCATCAGGGGCATTGATACGTGGACGCCGAGTATAGCCCAGCACAGGCGAGGTCAGGTCACGTTCAAACCAATGCATTCGCCAGAAGACACCTTCAGTCTGTTGATGCGGAGGCAGGTCCCAGGAGGGAGAAATGGTGGCAGCATGAACAGGCTTGGTGCATATTTCCCCTATCAAAAGGAAAACCCATACAAATTGTAACAGACGATTCATTATTTCAGAGCCTGATATACGGTATTGCGAAACGGAATGAACAGATGATGTTGATCAAACGGAATGTGCTGCGCAAAAACCAAACCAATCAGTTTCTCCTCGGGATCCACAAAGAAATGTGTGGTAGCGGCGCCACTCCAGTAGAACATGCCCTTGGAACCAAGTTCCTGACTAGCCCCAACATCCAATCGCACAGCTCCCAAGAGTCCCCAGCCATCGGAAACGCTGAATTCATTGAAGGGTGTCTCGGTTTCAGTCAGGGAATTTTGCAAAGCCAATTCCATCGTTTTTCGTCCCAGAATTCTTGTGCCCTCAAGCTCTCCTTGATTCAAAAGCATCTGCGCAAATTGAGCGTAATCCTGAATGGTGGAAAACAGACCACCGCCACCACTTGGAATACCGCGACCTTTCTCTGCAAAAGCTCCCAGAATGGGAGATGCCACTTCGAGTTGACCATCCTTTCCCATTTGATGCATTGCTGAGAGTCGATGCATCTGACTCGGTTCGACATAAAACTTGGTATCGACCATATGCAGAGGCTTCGTAATGTGCTCACGCAGGTATTCAGGAAAGCTTAGTCCGGAGACTCGCTGAATGATCAATCCCAACAAATCAAGCCCGATGCCATAATGAAACTCCTTACCCGGTTGTGAAAGAAGGGGTAATTTTGCAACTTTGTTGATAAATTCATCCAATGAACTTGAGTTCCAAAGGTCCTGCTGCTTGTACAGCTCATGTACTTTGGATCCTTCGAAGAAATCATAAGTAAAGCCTGCCGTGTGATTCAGCAGCATCCGAATCGTAATAGGCTGTTCCATCGGCACCAGATTTTCTCCAACGCGTGATTCAGTATAAACTTTGAGATCTTTAAGCTCTGGCAACCATTGCGAGATGTCGTCAGTGAGATTGATTTTACCTTGCTCAAACAATTGAAGAGCGGCCACGGAAGTCAGCACTTTACTCATCGAGTAGATGCGAAAGATGGTGTCTTCTGAAATTGGCGTGCCTTGGTCAATGTCCTGGCTGCCAATCTGGTTGTGTTGAATAATATTCCCGTTCCTCAGCACCATGTAGGAAACACCTGCGTGTTTTCCATCATTAACAAATCCCTCCACCAATGCTTCCACCCTTTGAAGCCTACCCGATTGAACTCCGACCAGTTCGGGATTTGTTTCAGGTAACTTCGTCTGAGCACGCGCTTCCCAACAGTAAACTGAAAGGAGGAGTAATAGAATAAAACTCCGCTTCATAAGTATCGAAATCAATGATGCAAGATGGAGAGCTTTGAAGATTACTTGATTCGACGAATACGAATGTTCTTCAGCTGAATTTTCATGGGCTTGCCACTGTGCAGCTGGAAGGCAAGGATCCCGGATTTACGAGAGCTCAATTCATCTTCATCAATCCCAATGCTCATGACTTGACCGTTGATGATATGGGTGAATTGATTTCCGTTGGCAATGACTGTGTAGTCATTCCAGTCATTCCTTTTAATGGATTTTTCCAAGTCAGCAGGATCGCCGACTGTTCCGATTTTTTCGATCTTTGGTTTTTTGGGATTATCAGGGTTGGCACGCACAATCACTACATCCCCGCGCTGCCCCATAAACATCCGACCATTTTCTTCAAAAAACATACCGGAAAACTTATCGACGCCGCCTCCATGCCATTGGGCTTCAAAGTCCGCCTGGAGCCCATCCACATGATACCCCCCTTTGTCCACGCTGCGATATTGCACCCCGGAATTAAATCCCTCCACCTTGTATTGGAATCTTAATTCAAAATCATCGAAGGAATCAGGTCGGTAAATGAGGAAGGTATTCTTTTTATCTGCAGGCTGATTGGTTTCGGAAGTGGCACCGACTATTACACCATCTTGAACCGACCAGAACTGCTCCAAACCGTCCCAGCCACTAAGATCTTTTCCATTAAATAAGGATTCAAATCCATTTTCTCCAGCCTGAGAAACTGGTGTTACGAGTAGAGCGCCAAGAAGCATGGCTCCGCCGATAAATCGCATGGGTTTCATGATCGAAAGCTAACCAAACTGAGAAACCACTGTCGACAAAATTAAACCTGGAAATCGCATTGACATACCATCTATCTACCCAGGTTTGATGCTCATGATAGAATTACAACAGCAGGTTACACCATTCGATCATGAGGAAAGACTGATCAGTCCGTGAGTAATCCAGAGATCATGGAATTTCACCTTGAAGAAGTCGCTGGAAGCGCTGGATTTTCTGGATGCTTAGATTGAATGCTCTTGGAGGATTCCACCACGTCCAATTTCTCCAAATCGATAAAATCTTTCAATTCCAATTCAAATCCTCCGCCAGGAATTAAACCTGATCCTACAACGATCAAAACTTGGACATGCGCAACTTGATCCCTTGCCAGGTAAAAACCAACACCCACCGTGCCTGATTGAGGTTCCCATATATGGAGAGCTGCGTTAACCACCGTCCTCCCACCTTCCGCCAGCGACTTTTCACCGTCCATAAGGTGCATTTCAACTCGACTGTATTTATCCGGATCAAAATACTTGAACCGACCTTCACGCTTGAATTCAACTCCAACCCAGATACGACCAGGTCCAGCAGCTTTTGATCGTACCTGAACCCCCAATTCCTCCGCAAACTCCTTCGATACCTGTGTGATCTCTATCATGGCCGAACAGGGATTGGACAAAGCAAAGAATAGAACAACGGACATCAAGACTTTCATCAAAATTTTCATACACCTAATGTGACAATGCCACTGATGGTTTCTTAGAGCCTGTCTGAAAAATCAATTTGAACCAATGTTCATGCGAGTCGACGCA
>CAYFHO010000063.1:0-34208 GCA_964342825.1 uncultured Verrucomicrobiota bacterium | reverse complement strand
CAGCAGTCAATAAAAAAGCAAGTTTAAAGCACCGAGATGCAAACCTTTAGAAAATTTAGAACTTCACGTGCCAACCATAGCACCGAATGTGCCATTGGGTTTACGAAAACAGCTTCTCAGCGTATGAACGCTTCGTGATAGTAACGAAGGAAAGTTGGCGCTTACATCTGACTGAACACCCAAACGGCTAGCCCTCCTTCCCGCAGAGCGGGATCCCGGTCAACCAGGGATGGCTTGGGAGGTTCTTTCACTCTCACTCACCCGGTTCGCTTTCGGTGATGGATGCGACTGTCGATAACAGAGTAGGGCAGTGGAATGCCCCATTCAAATTTGAATTTTCTCCACCTCATCAAGCGTGATATCATCGCGAGTCCGATCATAAAGCTTGGTGGTACGTGGAGACTCATGAGCAGCGATCGCCTGGGCGTTTTCCAGAGAGCCTCCAGACTTTAGGTAAGCTGTAATTCCAGTCCCACGGAAAGTGTGGCAGCAAACCGCCGCATTGAGTCCGGCTTGCAGTGCTCTACGACGAATCATCCGAAAGACATCAACTCGATGCATCCTATTGTCGGTCAGTTTATCTGTGCTGCGGCCTCGGAAGGTGCGAAAAAGAGGAGCCTTCTTATCATCCAAAGCAATCGCTGCTGATTGAATGTAGGCATCCATGTATTCTTCGGCGTTGTGATGGGTTGGAACTTCATGAAATTTCCCGCCTTTCTCATGAAGTCGAAACCACCACTTCTTACCGTTTTGGTAGTAGTCTCTGGCGTTCATGCCGAAAACAGCACTAACACGAGACAAGCTGTAAACCATGACTGCGATGATGGCCTTGTCACGAAGTCCAGCCTAATGTGCAGGTATTGATAGTATCCGGAGAGCTTGCGAGCTTGTTTTTGTTCAGAGGGGATGAGTAAATACTCTCTTAGGGAAAACTTTTTTGTGATTACCTTTGTCAAACAACCTAATTCCCGGTTGCCAGCTCTTCTGCCTTGGTGCGAATACCTTTTAGATCCAGTTTGCCTGTTCCCAGGACGGGGAGTTTTGGGATTTTGTAAAACGATTGATGGTGAGGTTTCCACAGATTTGGGATATCTGCTTCATTGAGTCGTTTCAGCAGCGGTTCCTTATCGCCCAAAGCTTCCGCAAACAAGACTACCAGTTTTTCTCCTTTGCGTTCGCAGGGGACCGACGTGACAGCAAGAACTGGTTCAGAGTGCTCAGCACCCTCTTCCATCAACACTTGTTCGATGGCTTCGTGTGGGACCATTTCTCCGCCGATCTTGCTGAACCTGGATAATCTGCCTGTAATGGTAATAAAACCGTCCTCATCCAGTTTGGCGATGTCTCCTGTTTCGTACCATCCATTTTTCAGAACTTTATTTGTTTTCTCCTGCGGCCCAAGGTAACCCTTCATCACATTGGGCCCTTTGATCAGCAACATTCCTTCCTCATTCGCGGGTAAGGTGATCCTCGTTTCCGGATCCACAATTTTGGCACTGACTCCAGGAATGGGGTGTCCTACCGTACCGTCCTTCTGAGTAGGTGTGGTTTGGTCCGTCTCTGGTGGTTGAGGCAGATTCAGCGAAACGATAGGGGATAGTTCTGTAGTGCCGTATCCTTCCAGAGGGCGCACTCCAAATTTCTTTTCAAACATGTCCGCCAGTTTGGTCTTCAATTTCTCGGCGCCGGTGATGATCAGTTTTAGACTCTGAAAGTCTTCAGGCTGGGCTTTTCTGATATATCCCATCAGGAAGGTCGGGGTGGCAAACAGGATCGTGCTCCTTTCTGTTCTGACCATTTCAGCGATACGCGCTGCCTCGAGTGGGTTGGTGTGGTAGTGGACACGAATCCCGGCCAGTGCTGGCAACCAGATAGTACCGGTCAAACCGAACGAATGGAAAAAGGGGAGGGCCGCGGAAATTCCATCCTGGTTATTCAATGGGATCACTTCAGCCGCTGCTTCCACATTGGACATCAAATTGTGGTGAGTGAGTTGAATTCCCTTGGGTTCTGCTGTTGATCCTGAGGAAAACAGTATCGATGCCGTCCGTGTACGATCAAATGAATCGGAATCGAGCATCCATGAAACGGGAAAAAATCGTGCCTTTAAAGCGGTCGTGATTTTTTCCAAGCCCGAGAAATCTTTTCCAAGATCTTCCAGATAGATGACTCGTTCAGTGAGTTGCTGAATGTCGATTTTTTCAAGGAATGCTTTGGATGTGATCGTTACCTTAATTCCGCTTTGCTGGATAGCTGATTCAAATGCTTGTGGAGAAGCAGTGAAATTCAGGTTCACAGCGATCCTTGAGTCCAGAGCAAGAGCAAAATTAGCGAGGGCTCCACCAACGCATGAGGGCAATAGAACGCCGACTGCTTGATCCTCCGGGCCCAGTTCTTTACGAAGTCTTTCTCGGAGCAATAAACTCCCGATAAGAGATTTCCCGTGCGTGAGACTTTTTCCTGTGGTGTCCGACAGGAATGGACGGCTCCAAAATCTTCGAGAAGTTTTGATCAGGTTTGTCGCTAGAGAACCTTTTTTTGATTTTGTGCTGTCATGATAAGCACTTCCCAGTTCCTGTACTGCTAATCTGATCTTATGCGTGTCGCAATCCGCTGGCATGGGTTTACCAATGTGGACATGCATTGGGTAAGGGATTTTGAATCGATGATTTCTGTATTTGCCCCTCCCGGCGCGGCTGAATATGCTCCCCCAAGCCCCTCCCAGGTAAACAGGAATAATGGGAGCATCGGTGCCTTTGATAATTTTCTGATAACCGGGTTTAAATGCACTCATCAAACCGGATCGAGTCAGTTTACCTTCAGCAAAGATCCCAACCAGAAATCCATCATCAAGTGCCTGACGAGCAGCCTGAATGGATTTCATGATTTGGCGGGGTGGATCGTTTTCTGAGATGGGGATGGCTCCCATTATCTTGAGCAAGGGTTTCAGCCATTTGTTCTCGTAGTAATCCCGGTAAATAAGGAATCGAATCCGTCGTTGATAAAGACTCATCAACAGGGGGGCATCCATGTAGGTAATGTGATTGCAGACCAATAAAGCAGGACCTTTGTTGGGAAGGTGATGCAATCCTTCCGTTCTAACCTGATAGACCAGTTTAAGAAGAAATGAACCTACAAAACGAATCAGAAAGTCTGGTAATGATTTCAGGGCCATCAAGGCCAGTATTCCTGTGAGCGCCGCAGCCACAAGAAAATTTTCAGCTGGTGTGAGATTCATCGCATCAAGTGCCATCAGAACTATGGCAGCGATAAGTACCCCGCAAAAACTCAGAAAACTATCGAGGGCCAGGATCTCTGTCAGTTGTTTGCGAGGGCTGTGCCATTGAATGAAAGCGACCAATGGAACAATGAAAAATCCAGCACTCAAACCCAGGATAAATAAGATGCCTCCAATGATTGCGATGTTTCCAACACCAGTTTTGAAACCAAGAAGCGCCAAAGCCAGGAAGATTCCAAATGCGCCGAATGGAACCAATCCGAATTCAATGTTCTTTCCGGAAGCCTTGCCTGCGGTGAGTGCACCGATACCAATTCCTACCGCGACAAACAAAAATAGATAAGATGCATCTTCGTTTTTCTGGATGGGAGTGTATTCCATTCCATACGGAATCAGATTCATTTGAACAAAACCACCTATCAGCAAAAAGAATGCGGCACCCAATATTGCCAGGAGCAAGGGACGATCTGAGCGTATGGACCAGAAGGTTTTGGAAACCCCCGCCAGTGGGTTGATCTGCCATGATTGGCACGTGCCACTTGGTTCCGTCGATTTGATACCGCAGGCCAAGAGCCACCCAATGAATGCGATGGCAATACAGAACAAGGAAGCTACATGAAATTGACCTCCAGCCAATTGACTAAAAATAGGGACCAAGCCTGTTCCCAAAACAATTGCCATGAATACGAATGCCTGTTGCCATCCGTTTGCTTTTGATAAGGCGTGGCTTGGGATAAGTTCAGGAATAATGCCCAGTTTTGCAGGGCCAAAAAATGCGGACTGGGCTGCCATCATGAAAAGAATGGCATAAAGCCCCCATTCGGACTGGTAGTAGAAAGCAAGACCGCCGGCAGTCATAATTCCCAGCTCGACCAGTTTGATATGCTTGATGATGGATTGTTTTTTAAATTTTCCGGCTAGATATCCGGCAGAAGACGCAAACAGTAAAAAGGGGATCACAAAAATAGCTCCCGCCAGATGGTTGATTGAATCCTTGGCATCATCCCCCTTTATCCCGATTAGGGCAAATATCAGAAACAACTTAAAGACGTTGTCATTAAATGCACCCAGAAACTGAGCGACATTCAATAAATGAAAATCTCGTCCCAGTTTGATGCTTTGGTTTTCGGGGTCCATGCGATTGGGGGGGATTGTGGGAAGTTTTTGGGGTGCACGCGAGCAAAACATTGGATTGGATTTAGTTCCCAAGGATTCCTTCGCCTTTGTTCCGTCTATGGTTTTGTTTGTGATCATGGTCAACTTGTCAGGTTTGTTGTGATGCACATTGAACAGGGGCCGTGCCAGCGAAGCATTGAAAGAGACGGAATTTGGATCAGTATCTACCAGATTTCCAGGGGTAAGAGAGTTGGTTGTGTAACTAAATATGTTTAATATATTTACGTAATATCAAGCTATCTGAAAGTTGTGTTTTTCTCTGGCTTTATTCGAATCGATCTGTTGTGCATAAAGGGAATTTCGTAAAATGATGAATGATGATTGGACATTATTTGTCGTTACCGCGTACATTTAATGTATGGCCCTATTAAAGATACCCCGGAAATATCAAGAGTTTTGTGATTGCGTGGCCAACGCGACATTTTGCAACCCTTTCAATCCAGCCAGGCAACAATTGTATTCATCTTTGATTGGGCGTTCTTTCAGTGACAGGAGTGAATCTGATTTTCAGGCTCTGATTGATGCTGTGGAAAATGTGCGGTCTAAGCTTAGCAATGAAGACATTTTGGATTACCGGAAATTCCGGGCAAGCGACAGCGAGAAAGTTCGCATGCTCGTATTGTTTGGTTGCTATCATTTCATGTTTGATTCACTGGATAGCCACATTCGAAAACAGCTCAAAAACACAGGCAGATCCCTTCGATTTGAGAAAGGTGATCAATGTATCGATTTTTTGACCCGATCTGGATTTTCTGAAGAAGAGGCTGTTTGGTATGTGGGAGTATTTTATCAAATACGCAGAGCCTATTTTTTCATCTCTCGGAATTTGATTGGATCCAGTCCATCCATGCATGCTTTCAAACGCCGGCTTTGGAACAACGTGTTTACCCACGATATACGTAACTACGAAACTTGCATGTGGGACCGGATGGAGGAGTTTTCCGTGTTACTGGTGGGGGAAACCGGAACGGGTAAAGGGAGTGCAGCTTCCGCGCTGGGGTTATCCTGTTTTGTTCCTTATTTGCCGAAGAAACAATGTTTCGAGTTTGATTTCCAAGAAGCGTTTGTGGCTGCTAATCTCTCGGAGTTCAGTCAAAATTTATTAGAATCAGAATTGTTTGGACACAAGAAAGGAGCCTTCACCGGTGCACTGTCTGATTATGATGGGTTATTTGCCGCTTGTCGGCCATTTGGTTCCGTCTTTCTGGATGAAATTGGTGATGTTCCACTCACGGCCCAAATCAAGTTATTAAGGCTTCTGCAGGAACGCCAGTATTCACCCGTAGGCGGCAGGCAAAAACTAAATTTTCGTGGGCGTGTGATTGCGGCGGCCAATCCGTCGATTGATCAATTTTTGAAATCAGGTCAATTCAGACATGATTTCTATTATCGACTCTGCTCAGATCGGATCGAAATTCCAACCCTCAGGCAGAGAATTACCGAATCCGCTCAGGAATTGGAAGACATGGTCCAGTATCTCATCAAAAAGATAACTGGAATGTTGGATCGAGAAGTTCTGAGCATGGTAATGGAGGTGCTTTCTTCATTGGGGGGACACTCGTGGCCTGGTAATGTTAGGGAACTTGAGCAGGCAATTCGTCAGATTCTCATGTCCCAGGATTATCGCCCATGGGAATATCCAGGCCATTCTGCCGATAAGTTGGAAGAAATGACCGATAAAATGAAAAAAGGTTTGTTGAATGCTTCGCAATTATTAAACGGTTATGCCAGCCACCTCTATCGATTGAAATCAAACTATGAAAGCGTATCCAGAATAATGAACGTGGATCGCCGAACGGTTAAAAAGTATCTCAATCACTAATGGAATTCTAAGAATATCTGGATGGAAAAAATTCAACATGCAGTAATTTAGCTTTGTTTTTTTCCCAAGGAACGATGGGCATTAGCGTGTTATCAGAAGGAAATGTCGAGTTGAAGCAGGTAATTATCTTGAGAATTATTTGTAAAATCGGATAGTAAAGTTCAAAAATAAATCTCAAATTTCCGGTAAATTAACAGTGTTTCATTTATAGATATGGCTAAATTCTAAATATTGTACCATTGACTATTTTTGAAAGTATGAAATGATCTATGTGTATTTTACGATACATATCAACCAAGTATTACACAATAGAATGATTAATAAACAGTTAGAAGAGTTTATGGGGATGCGTGAATCTCTTTTGGAGGAACGCAAAAACCTTGAGGAGCAAATCAAACAAATAGATGAGGCGCTTGGAGTGCCCGCAGGATTGGGCTTAAGGGGCGCTGGAATTCGTCGGCGTGCCAAACGTGCCCGAAATGAAATGTCACTTAAGGATGCTATTTCTCAGGTGATTTCCAAAAAACCAATGGGTCGACGCGAGATCCTTGCTGCTGTGCAGGAACTTGGTTATAAGTTCTCCACGAGCCATCCTTTGAATTCCCTCTCCGCTGCCCTGTATTCCAACAAAGCTTTCGTTAAAGATGGCAATGTTTTCAGTCTCGCTGACGGAAATAAGAAAAAAGCAGCCGGACGTAAGAAAAAGTAACTTTTACCATTCCGTACACCAAAAAGGGCCGAGTTCTCAACTCGGCCCTTTTTGCGTCGAACGCGATTAAATTTAACTTTCAAATTTCTTGGCCACGACACAGGCATTGTGACCGCCAAACCCGAAGGAATTGTTCATGATTGCTTTGACCTCAGTTTGCCGAGCTTCATTTGGCACATAATCAAGATCGCACTCAGGATCTGGATTTTCGTAATTGATGGTGGGAGGCACTTTTTGATCTCGCAGTGCAAGAGTGCACGCAGTCATTTCAACAGCTCCCGCTGCACCGAGCATGTGGCCGGTTGCTCCCTTCGTGGAGCTAACACATAACTTTCGAGCATGATCTCCAAAGACTGATTTAATCGCAGAAGTCTCGCAGATATCCCCCTGCGGCGTTGAAGTTCCGTGGGCGTTGATATAGCTGATAGAATCCGGAGCGAGGCCGGCGGATCTCAAAGCCATCTTCATGCAGCGACCAGCTCCTTCGCCGTCCGGGGAAGGGGAAGTCATATGGTAGGCATCTGCGGTGTTTCCATATCCCACCAACTCAGCGTAAATTTGTGCGCCGCGTGCTTTGGCGTGTTCAAGTTCCTCCAGCACCAGTACTGCGGCCCCTTCTCCCATGACAAATCCATTTCGTTCTGCATCAAAAGGCCTTGAAGCACGTTTGGGTTCATCATTGCGAGTGCTCATGGCTTTCATTGCAGAGAAACCGCCAATCCCAACAGGTGTGACCGCTGCTTCAGCCCCCCCTGCAAACATTACTTTCGCATCTCCCATCTTGAGAGTTCGCCATGCTTCACCGAGTGCATGAGTGGCTGTTGCACACGCTGAACAAGTTGCAACGTTGGGGCCTCTCAGGTTGTAATACATGGAAAACAATCCTGAAGCCATATTGAGTATTTGCATGGGGATCAAAAAAGGAGAGACCCTTGCCGGCCCTTTTTCAACGAGGACCGAATGTTGTTTCTCCAGGGTAGATAACCCACCTATGCCTGAGCCAATGAATGCTCCTACTTCGTCCAGATTCGTTTTTTCCAGATCCAGGCCGGAGTTTTTAAGGGCTTGATAACCCGCATAAATTCCAAACTGTGCGTAACGGTCCGTCCTTCGAATTTCCTTGGAGTTGGGAAATGCCTCCACCGGATCCAAGTCATGCACTTCACCTGCAATCTGCGTTGCGTAATCCGACACATCGAAGGCTCGAATGTTGTCGATACCGCACTTGGCTTCCAGCAGGTTGTTCCAGAGTGTTTCCGGATCATTGCCAAGTGGGGAAACCACTCCCAAGCCGGTGATCACCACGCGGCGGTGTGAATACGTTTCGGACATAAAAAAGTTTGCGGTTGTCGCCATCAAAGGGAACAACCGCATCCATTAAGTTGATTATTTTCCAGGGCTGGATTTATTCGCCTTGAGTTTCCTCAATGTATTTGTTGACGTCACCGACGCTTTGCAGCTTTTCGGCTTCATCATCCGGTATTTCCTGACCAAACTCCTCCTCGAGAGCCATCACCAACTCCACGGTGTCGAGTGAATCGGCACCGAGATCCTCAATGAATTTGGCCTCAGGGGTGACCTGGTCTGCGTTGACGCCGAGCTGTTCGACGATGATGTCTTTGACACGTTGTTCGATTGATTTTTCAGACATGATTTTTTCCGTAACGTTAAGCTATCAGTGTCTTTAACAAGCTTGCCTTAAGCGTCAAGCCTTGAATCCATAAAATGGAAAAATAAATTTGGCTTGATAGGCTGTTTCCTCGTTAAAGATTTGGTTTAAAGCGTATGTGTTTTGTTTCAATAGTTAAAATCACATGACCATTCCGCCGTCGACCGTCAGGACTTGTCCTGTCACATATCGTCCGCCTGGTCCAGCCAAATATACAGCTGCGTGTGCGATGTCTTCTGGGTTGCCCAACTGCTTGAGCGGAATCTGGCTGAGAATACCTGCTTTTTGGTCATCATTTAATTCCGCAGTCATATCTGTTTCGATAAACCCGGGGGCGATTGCGTTGCAGGTCACATTGCGCGCTGCAAGTTCGCGTGCAATGGATTTTGTTAAGCCGATTAACCCAGCCTTACTCGCCGCATAATTGGTTTGACCGGCATTACCCATGAGGCCTATGACCGAAGAAATGTTGATGATGCGCCCGGTCCTTTGTTTCATGAAGGAACGAGTGAACGCCTTGCACAGGCTGAAAGCTCCCTTCAGATTTGTATCCATGACGGTATCCCAGGCTTCTTCGGACATACGCATCAACAGATCGTCTCTGGTGACCCCCGCATTGTTGACCAGTATATCCACCCGTCCTGTCTCTTTTAATACAGCCACAGCGGTCTCCTGGGTTTTTTCAGTGTCAGACACATCTACCGCGAAAGCCCATGCCTGGCGGCCTTTCTCTCGAACTGCTTCGGCAGCAGATTCCGCATTGGATTCCGTACGAGAAAGGCAAACGACATTCGCACCTTCCTCTGCAAAGCGAAGTGCTATGGCCTTTCCTATTCCCCGGCCAGCGCCGGTCACGACTGCTATTTGGTCATTGAGTTGCCCCATAGGTGGCCTATTAGGTCGATGTTTTCCTGGCCTTGTCAACGATGTTTACCAATCATTTTTGCGGTTGCTGGAAAGTTAAAAAGGCAGTGCTGATTCAGCTGAAACAAGTTTTTCACTTTTTGTGGCACCCACCCTGAAGAAATTCGTATTTATTTAAGGGTTGAACAAGGAATCTTTCCTGAGTAGAAACTTCTTCAACCAGCAGTCACCAACGTGTTGAATACGTTACAAATGGGAATCAGTAATCCATATCAGGCCTCCGCAAGTGAGGAAATGGATCAATACATCCACCAAAAACTTTTCGGTGAATCCATCGAAGGGGGATGTCCTCCGTACTCAACAGACGAACGTCATGCCTCCCGCGTTAAGCGTAAGTTGCGGTCCAATTACAGTACTTCAATCACAACAGGTAAGACGCGGATCCGGACAAAGCCCTATTTTGCTCGGTACGGCTCCGATCCAAGTACCAGCACGGAGGTCCTTGCTGAAACCATGCCTCTTGCCATATGTCGAATGGCCCTGTTGTTGATTCAGCGGGACGAGGAATGATTCCTTCAGGGAACTTCCCTGCACTTCCCCGTAAAACACAAAGCACCCGAGAGAACGAATTCTCCCAGGTGCCTTGAAAACTTAAGTTGAATTTTGGTTACTTCCGAGCGGTCTTCTTCTTCTTGTTACCGACCAACTCTGCTTTGTTGGTTTTTAAATACTTTTTCACGACCTGCAGTTGTTCCAGTTTAACGGGTATTCCTTTTTGGCCCAGATTCCGCAGGTGTCTATAATGGCAAAGTGTCTTTCCGATTTGAACGATTTCGATATGGAAATCGCCAACCTTCCAGAGTTGTCCTATCTCCAGTTCTGTTGCTTGCTTCACGTTATTGTTTAACTTCATTAATCTACATTTCGACCGAAATAGGTCACTTTGGTTCAAAATGGACTTTTCGTCCCCATTTGAAGGCATCATACCTCATTTTTTTGAAAACCCAAGCCTTCTTTACGATTGAATGTCTTTTGATGCCTTTTCAGCCAATAATGTGAGCCATTTTGGCGCGGATGATTGAGCAGATTGAGGATCCGTGAAGTGAGGGGTGATGGCGTAAATATTTTGAAATAAGTGAGATAGTTCCTTTGTGATGTTTGCTTTTCCAGCAACACCGATACAATTTTTTCCAATTTTTGCGCATTCTTGGGCAATGCTCCCGACTCCTTTGCCCATGAGTGAAGATGGATCCAGCGATCCTTCGCCCGTAATCACCAGATCTGCCCAATCGAGCTGATTGCTCAGAGAGACGCGTTTCGCAAATAAATCAAAACCTGACTGAGCTTTTCCCCCCAGGAATGCCATCAAACCGTAACCCAGCCCACCGGCTGCTCCACTGCCAGGTTCAAGACTCCAGCGGTGATTTACAAATGCGTCAACTGTTGCTGAAAGGGCTTCCAAACATGCCTCGCTTTTCTGCATGTCGTCAGGTTTCAATCCTTTTTGTGGTCCGTAAATGCGTGAGGCGCCCTCTTTTCCAAGTAGCAAATTTTCTACATCCGAGGCTATGATGCAATTTTCAAAGAGATGAGATCTTTCAGGGCCAACGACGCTTGATACCTTATCAAGTTGATTCCACGCAGATATTTCAGATTCATCCTCTGAATAAAACTTCCATCCAAGAGCTCTTGCCATGCCAAATCCACCGTCATTTGTGGCACTTCCACCAATACCCACCACACACGTACGGGCGCCATGTTGCGAAATCTCTTCCAGTACCGTTCCCAGCCCAAAAGTATCCAGTTCAAAGGGGTGGTATTTTTCTGGTGGCAATTGTGCGAGACCGATAATTCCTGCTGACTCTACTATGGCAAGTTTATGTTTTTCCTGCCACCACCACGTTGCAGATATGGGGCGATGGGCTGCATCGATCGTTTGGCATATCATTGCCTTTGCCTGCTCAATGTCCGCAAGGGTTTCACCAAATCCATCTCCGCCATCGCAAATCGGTAGGAGTCGAACCTCGTCATTTGGACGCCCCTTTTTCCACCCATTCTGGATGGCTCGTGCGGCCTCCATACCTGTCAGGGTTCCTTTGAATTTATCAGGAGCAATGAGTACGTTCACAATTAGATGATGATGTTATTGAGGATTCAAGTGAGGGGTTCGGCAATGAGATCGTAGTCAGTAAACCCAGTGATGCGCACGGTATGGAACTGGTGTGGTTCCAAAGCACCTTGAATATAGATTCTTCCATCAATATCCGGCGCGTCGGCCTCCGCTCGCGCAATCATCCAAGGTGTTCCTTCATCAGGGATGAAGGTATTTTCATCGGATTCGGATCTTAATAAACCATGTTCCCAAGAGCGGATGTTAGCTTCCACTATGGCAGCAGCGTCTGCAGGCCCTTCTACCAGGACTCGAATGGTTTTCCCTTTTTGAGCAGAGGCGAGTTCTCTGGAAACTTTTAACTGGGTTTCCATGGCTTTTGCTTTTCTGACTTCTTTGATCTCGTCAGGGATTTGATTGGCCATGCTTCCGGCTCTTGTGCCTTCCTCATGTGAATAAGTGAAGACGCCCAGCCTTTCAAATCGAGTATCTCGAATAAACTGCAACAATGACTCAAAACAACCTTCAGTCTCACCCGGAAATCCCACGATGAATGTTGTTCTTATGGCGATGCCTGGAATTCCTTTACGAATTCTCTGAATTAATTCTTCGATATATTCTCGGCTGGTTTCACGACGCATCCGCTCCAGCATGGTCGGGTGGATGTGTTGCAGAGGGATGTCCACATACTTTGCCACCTTCTCGCATTCAGCGATCGTTTGAATCAACTCATCCGTCCAGTGTGCAGGATGGGTATACAAAATTCGAATCCAGAAGTCGCCCTCGATTGAGTTGAGATCTCGCAGCAAGGATGACAAAGTTGATGCGTCAGCCGGAAGCGCCTCGGATGCTTCCTGAAATTTCTGAGGTGAAGCGATGTTGCGTTTATGATCCGCTCGCAGATCCATGCCATAGTACGTTGAATCCTGTGAGATCAGGTTTATCTCCTTGATCCCGTCGCGCACCATTCCTTTTGCCTCTTCAATGATGTCATGGGGTTGTCGGCTTCTGTGGGCGCCGCGCATCCGGGGTATAATGCAGAAACTGCATGGATGATTGCATCCTTCCGCTATTTTTAGATACGCAAAATGCTGAGGTGTCAGCCTAAATCTAGGCGTGGTGTAGTCGGGTATATAATTGGGTCTGGCGGTGACATTCAGAATGGGAGGATTGGCGTCCTGTTGATTCTCTTTTTGTTCAGGTAGGTCCGCTTTGGAGTGGTTTTCTTTCTCCAGCTTTTTTCCACGATGTTCGTGTGCCAGTCGAACAAAGTCCGGCACCTGATCAACCTGATCAATGCCCATGAAGACATCCACTTCCGGTAACAGTTTTGGAAGTTCCTTTCGGTAACGTTGGGTCAGACACCCTGCCACAATCAAACCCTGTCCCAGTCGTTTTACTTGTCGAAGTTCCGAGGATTCGAGAATGGTGTCCACGCTTTCTTCCTGAGCGCTGTCGATGAAGGAGCAAGTGTTGACAATGACGACATCCGCTTCATCCGCGTTGTTGGTGATTGTCATGCCTGCCTGTATCAAGTGCCCAAGCATGATTTCAGAATCCACCAGGTTTTTGGCGCATCCCAGCGAAATCATTCCGACCGAAATTGGAGTTGCGTTATTTAAAGTTTTACTCACTTGGGTGGAGATTATGCAAAAGAAAGCGGCTCAAGGCAATGAATTGAAAAATCAAAGACTCACCTGGAAGATTCAACCTGCCGGGTGATTTCCAAAGCCAAATCGAGCGCTGCTTTGGCGGAGGCACCGCTGACGGCTGGTTCAGCTTTGGCGTGAACGCAATCGATGAAATGCCTTAATTCGAGTTTCAGAGGCTCATCTTTGTTGATCGGGACTGGTTCACGAACAATCTTCTTTCCTGCGAACTCACTGACCACTTTGAAGTCCTTTTTTCGAGATGCCAGAAGCTGGGTCCAGAAACTGGATGGAGTTTCCCCCTCGCTGGCGACACGGTAAACAAACCCTTCCTGCTTCTGGTAATCCAGTGACACATAGCTTGCTTCCTTACCGCCGCTGAACACTCTGATTTTTCTTAATCGCTCCGGACTGATTCGACTGACCGTCAAGTTGGCAACACATCCGTTTGCAAACTTTAATCTGGCATTAGCGATGTCCTCTGATTTGCTCAATACGGAAACACCGGCTGAGTCGATTTGAACAACCGGAGATTTAACAAAGGCAAGCACGACATCCAGATCGTGGATCATCAAGTCCAACACAACACCTATATCGGTGCTGCGGGCCGGGTAGGGAGAGAGACGATGAGTTTCTATGAATTTGGGTTCACTGGCCGATGCATTGAGATAAGTAAAAACGGGATTGAAGCGTTCAACATGACCCACCTGAAGCACACAATCTTGCTTGCGAGCGCAATCCACCAAGCGCTGGGCCTGCTCAGTGTTATCCGTCATGGGTTTTTCGACCAATAGATGCTTTCCCTTCTCAAGCAAATCGCTGGCAATCTTAAAATGGGTGTTCGTTGGAGTGACAATGCTCAATGCATGGGCCTGCTCTGTGGCGTCCTCCAGAGAATTTAAAGCTGGAATACGATGTTGCTCGGCGACTTTTTTTGCCGATCCCATGTTTTGATCAAACACACCTACACATTCAATCAAGCCCTCTTGAGCCATTTCTGCATATATGCGGGCATGGTGTCTTCCCAGGGCCCCGGCCCCTATCACTGCCACTCTGATCTTATGATCCATCCACAAGGTTTTATTTTATCCCGATTGTTTAGGCGAATCAAAAGCATGAAACATTGTTGAGACGGGTTTGTTTTCTATCGGATTCAACAGGAAGAATGATCACCTCGGTCGAGAAGGTGATCTGGGGCCACGAAAGCCTGGGCCACGCCCTCCTCTGTTGTTACCTGGAGGAGGGCCATTGCGCATTCCCGGGCCTCCCATTCTGCGTTGGAAACTTGGATCAGGCTGCCCCTTAAACAAACGTGGTATAAACGGATAATCTTCTGTCAGGACATAATAATAAGTGCCATCGGGAAATTCGGGAGTCACACCCAGTCGCCCTCCGCATACATCCAAATCCCCGCTGCCGCTTTGATAGGTGTAATCGGCAGTGAATGTTCCGTCATATCTACCACCCGGGCCATCTGTGCGAAGACCTGTTTTGATCTGATAGGACGATTTCATTTTTCGGAGAGGACTTTTGGAGTCATTGGGATCTGAAAAGGCGTAAGGGCCATAAATAGGAAAACCATCAGCGCCCCAACCCAGCAGGTGCATTCCTGGTTTGCCCATGGATATCGATGTCCACAGAGCGGTCGGCAGACCATGGTAATGGTAGGCTCCATTCGGCTGAACATGCGCATGGTTGGTGTCTAATCCGAGGTTTAATTTGCCGCTCAACGCTTCGTAATTCCACTTACCTTGCCGGTCTCCTCGCCAATATTCTGCGGTGCCTGGATCAAACAAGACACCATTCACGGCGATACCCCAAGGTTGTCTGACCAGCGGGGTGGGTTTTAGTTGCAATTTTGGTTGGAGCGGTAATTTGAAAGTATAGTTTTGCTCCCGGATTTGATGAGGATTACGTGCGTTGGGAAACATCCCGACTCCGTGGTTTGGAATCCCGTTGCTGCGTATGATTCGATGAGATTCTGTGGTTTCGATGCTTACCCTGTTTGATGCAGGGGGCATTTGGTTGGCAATAACATGATTTGCCCCCGAAGGATGCCCTTCATGCGCATCAAGGCTGGTGGCTGCTGTCCACCCTATCATGAGCGCAAGCCAGCATTGTATTATCACAAGTGGTCTGAATTTTTTTGGAATCTTCATGGTTTTGCCTTGCCGCAATTGTTCAGTTGCATGAACCAAACAAGTGACGATCAATTTAAAACCATAGACGGTTGGTTGCATCCCCGAGGTTACAGGGAGCATGCAACTAATTCATCACCTTAGCTGCATTCCCATCCCTTGGACCTTGAAAGCGCTTTTTCCCATCCAGCGACGAGTGCTTTAACCTGTTTTCGATTCATGATTGGTTCAAACTTTGAATCCACTTGCCATTGGGCGGCTATGTCCTCTTTGCTCTTCCAATAGCCTACTGCTAAACCAGCCAAATATGCCGCTCCTCGTGCTGTTGTTTCAGAAACTTTGGGACGGAGGACAGGAACCCCCAACAGATCCGATTGGAATTGCATCAGTAGGTTGTTCATTGAGGCACCTCCATCTACCCTCAGCTCCTTGAGTTTTAATCCGGAGTCCTTTTCCATGGCCTTGACAACATCGAACACCTGATACGCAATACCTTCCAGAGCTGCACGAGCGATATGGCCTGCGTTACTGCCTCGGGTTAACCCGACCATGGTGCCCCTGGCATATTGATCCCAGTGGGGTGCCCCCAGTCCTGCGAAAGCCGGAACCAAATACACGCCCCCATTGTCATTCACCGTCTTTGCCAGTGTCTCAATGTCGGAGGATTCCCGAATAAGCCCAAGCCCGTCCCTGAGCCATTGCGTGACAGCTCCCGCGATGAAAATACTGCCTTCCAGTGCATACTCAGTTTTGTTGTTCATTTTCCAGGCGACGGTGGAAAGCAGGTTGTTTTTGGACGTTTTCAGGCGAGATTCCGTGTACATGAGCATGAAACATCCGGTTCCATAGGTGTTTTTCACCATACCAGGTGTCGTGCAGGTTTGCCCAAATAGTGCAGACTGTTGATCACCTGCGATGCCCGCAACAGGAATACTACCTCCCAGGGCGCTTGTTTCAAAATAGACTTCACTGGATGATTTTATTTCGGGAAGTAAACTTGACGGAACATCGAACAAGGCCATGAGAGATTCATCCCATTCTCCTTTTTTCAGATTGAAAAGGAGGGTTCTGCTTGCGTTGGTCGGGTCGGTCACGTGGTGTTCACCATTGGATAGTTTCCACAGTAACCAGGTATCCACTGTTCCAAAGGCCAATCTTCCCCGCTTGGCTAAATTTTTAGCCCCTCGCACATTTTTCAAAATCCAACGGATTTTTGTCCCGGAAAAATAAGCATCGAGTACCAGTCCGGTGTGTTGTTGGATCATTTCTGAGAGACCCGTTTCTTTCAATTCGTCACAAAATTTAGCTGTCCTGCGATCCTGCCACACGATGGCATTATAGATGGGCTCACCTGTTATCCTGTCCCAGACAATAGTGGTTTCCCTCTGGTTGGTGATCCCAATGCCTTGAATATCAGTAGGTTTTAGTTTTGCTGCTTTCAAGGCACGTTTGGCCACTTGTAATTGACTGCTCCAAATTTCAGATGGATCGTGTTCCACCCAACCCGGCTTTGGATAGATTTGTTCGAATTCCTTCTGAGCGATGGAAATGATGGTGCCTTGTTTGTCAAACACGATGGCACGTGAACTGGTTGTCCCCTGGTCAAGAGCTAAAATATATTTCATTGGACATGCATTTCTTCGGGATTGGAAATGCCTTCATAACAAATGAAATCAAAAACGGCAATGCCACCCCTATTAGTTCATGGAATCACTGGGGCTTAAGCACACAAAAATTAATCGTGATAAGAACCAGGTTTTTGCTCGAGTCGTTACCTTTGTCATTGGAAACGTGAAATTCAGACAAACGTCCATCACTTCTTTTATCCATGACGCAGAAAAATTCATGGCCTTTTCTGAACTTTTAACTCTCACTATCCTTTAATTTTCATTGAGCAAATCTGTTCGCTTGAAAGAGTTTTGATTCCTTAAAACCATGCCATTCCACAAAACGCAGAGTCCAGGGCACCTTGCAGACTGATAACTTCCCAATGAAACGTTAAGTTATCAGTTAGGGACTACTATCAAGTTGCTTCCAAGCGTTCTATCGGATATGGTGGGTTTCACAGTAGAAAAATGATACGGTCGTTGAACGACTGCGCACAAAAAGCATCTTATGGAATTTGAATCAACAAGCGATAGCATCGTTATCAAAGGTATCAAGGAATTAACTGCTGCCAATGCTGGTTCAGTGAAAGAGGATGTTCGTAGTCGGATCCGACCAGAGCATGAGGTTTTGGTCATTGATATGTCAGACGTACGGATACTGGACAGTAGTGGATTGGGGACCTTGATCTCTCTTCACAAGGTCATGTGTCAACAAAACGGCTTGGTGCGTATCAAAAACCCCACGCCTATCGTGGAGCAGGTCCTTGAATTGACCCGGCTCCATCGATTGCTGGAAATAACACGGCAGTAATCGCCACTTCAAAGAGCATCACATGCGTCCCGAAGCTCTGCCATCCTTTTTCGTTCAATTCGGTTGTAATGTGGACGCATCCCGAACTCCCATACGGAGGGTCATAGGGTTTTTGGAGAATTGTGGTTTTGACCTCAATGAGTGCGGAGCTTGGGAGGTGGCGATTCAGGAAGGAGTCAACAATGCCATCCTCCACTGTGAGCAGGATAAACAAGGAAACACTCACCCGATTGCCATCGAGGTAGTCGTTCGTCCTGATTATGTGGAGGTCTTGGTCCACGACCATACACAAGGCTTCAGCTGGCCCATCTCACCTACACTTCCGTCCGAAAGCAGTGAGGAAGGAAGAGGAATTTACATGATTCAGCAATTGATGGATGGGTCCGATTATCTTCGCGGTACACATTCCAATCGACTGCTGTTACGCAAAAACCGGAAGCTCATTCAGGAACTGAACATTGAGGAGAAAAAATGGCAGGATCGTGTGAAGGTCCTGGAGAGCAAACTGGATGAAACAGATAAGGCTTTGGATTCCATGCAGGAAGAGTTGTTCTCCTGCTATGAAAGTCTTTCGGCCATTTTTCAGTTTGGAACGGAATTAGGCAAACTGGATGACATCAATAATTTTGCCGACCGGCTCCTTCACCAGCTGATCACCATCATGGGAGCTGATTGTTTTATATTCCGAACCTGTGATGAAAAAAGAAAAGTGATCCATACATACTCCCGTTCCTCAAATTCCTTCAAAACCCCTCCTATGAATTGGGAGGATGAGGAATCACAATGTTTTCTTGAATCCTTGAGCATTGTGAGTCGTAAGGACATCCTGCGGGATACCGAGGTGGAGTCATTAGATGGGCGGGATCCCTTAAACGTTTTTAAAGCGAAATACATTCAAGTGCATCCCATCATCATAGGTGAAGAACTCATCGGAGTTTTAAGCGTGGGTGCCTCTGAATCTGAGGAGCCTTTCACCTCTGCTCAGACCAATGTCATGCATACCTTTGCTGATTTCCTGGCTCTTCAACTCATTAATGTATCTCGCCAGGAAGAAAGGATTGAATACGGAAAAATTTCCAAGGAATTGGAAATTGCGCAGGATATTCAGAATTCTCTGCTCCCTTCTCAGTGGCTGGAAATGGAAGGCTTTACCCTTGCCGGTGAGTGTATTACCTCAAGGAACGTCAGTGGAGATTTCTTTGATGTCATTCACCATGAATTCGATGACAACAAGGTATTGTTAGTTATTGCAGATGTGATGGGCAAGGGGGTTCCTGCCTCCATTTTTGCGGCCATTTTCAGGAGCCTGGTAAGATCTTCCACAGAGTTGTTTGAAAACCCTGCGGAGTTGATGGAAAAACTTAATCGATCTATGTTCCAGGATCTTTCTGGAGTTGACATGTTTATCACCGCTCAAATTGCATTTTGTGACTTGGGCAAACGTGTGATGCGAGTCAGCAATGCCGGACATTGTCCGTTGCTTTTGTCCTCACGGGATGAAACGTTACCTGTGAGAGCGCATTCGCCTGACGGGCTCCCACTTGGGGTTGTCAAAAAACCAGACTTTGAGGAATTGGAAATAGAAATTCCCAAGGGTTGTCGGATACTGATGTACACTGATGGTATTGTGGAGACCACGACTCGGATGGTGGGTAACGAATTATTGGGCCAGAAAAGGCTGGTAAGGTGGTTTCAGGACGCACGTCATATTGACCAGAAAGCGTCGGGATTTCAGGCATCCCTCAAGGACCTGTTAAGAGCCTATAGCGGAGATCAACTGAAGGATGATCAAACCTTCATTTTGTTAGTGGAGAACGGATAATGTATCGAGTTCTGATAGCGGACGATGAACCTCACATGCTAAAGTTTATTGAATTCACCTTGCGAAAGGGGAATTTCGAAATACTGAAAGCAAGCGATGGAGCACAGGCATTGGAAGTTGCTGCCACGCAGCGTCCCAGTGTCATCGTGCTGGATGTTTTAATGCCTGGCATGGACGGAGTGACAGCACTCAAGCAATTAAAACAGAATAGCGACCTGAAAGGCATCCCAGTGATTTTACTGACTGCTCGAGGACACACACTAGATTCGGATGAAGCGCGTAAGGCTGGGGCCTCCTGCTACCTGACAAAACCGTTCAGCCCGACAGAGCTTTTAAAACAAGTCCAGCAGTTGGCAGAGTCTGGTGAAGAAAACTCACCCACCAGTGGCGCGGCGTAATCCTGCTTGGTGGATTCCACATTTTTAACTGAATGGAGATTCGGATCGATAGTCTTCGCTTTCACTGGAACCTTTTGGGATTCAAACTTCATGTGCCCGAGCTTCATCTTAGGTCCGCAGAATCTGTGGCTATCATTGGTCCAAGCGGCTCAGGTAAGACCACTTTCTTAAAATTACTTGCAGGGATTATCCAGGCCAATGGTGGAACCATTCAGCTCGGGAAAACGGTTCTGTCCCAAAAAACAGACAATGAAAGGAGAGTGTTTCGTCAACACTCGATTGGATACGTCTTTCAAGATTTTAAACTGATCGAATACTTGGACGTCAGGGAAAACATCCTTACCCCATGGCGCTTGTCCGAAAAGAATACATTCGACAAAGCAACAATGCGTAAGCGGGCCATGGAGCTTATTGAACGATTGGGACTCTCCTCACTTTCGCAGCGCCCAATACTTGAATTATCTCATGGGGAACGACAACGGACCGCCATTGCCAGAGCACTGTTGTTGAAACCTGGACTTGTCTTGGCGGATGAACCAACTGGCAATCTTGACCCCGCCAACAAGACAGTGGTTCGCGATTTACTACTCTCCGAAGCCGCCGTACACCGTTCGACCTTGATCATGGTGACACATGACAGAAGCCTGGTGGATGGATTTGATCGAGTGATTGATTTTGCAGAATTTCAAATCCCCCCCGCAAAGGAGGCAACTCCATCATGAATCAACACATCCTATATTATGTTTGGAGATACCTCATTTATCACAAGGGCAAATCTCTTATTTTATGGATGAGTCTGACTCTCACCTTTGCTTTGCCTTTGTGCCTGGGCCACTTGTCTCGTCTCTTTGAGCAATCAGTCAGGGCTCGTGCATCTGTTTCACCTTTGGTGCTTGGGGTCAAAGGAAATGAATATGACCTCACACTGCACGCACTCTATTTCAAGGCGAAAATTCAAGACACTTTCCCTGTCAGCGAATGGCACAGATTTGTTGGCAGCGACCGAGGCCGTTCTGCCCCATTGGCTCTTGAATTTACAACACGTTCTTACCCCATTGTTGGGACGACGCTTGAATATTTCGAAGCACGTAAATTGCGCCTCCAGGATGGAAGCATGTTTGTTCGACTTGGTCAGTGTGTTGTTGGAGCCAAGGTAGGCGAGAATCTCGATTTGGTGCCCGGATCGGATTTGATGTCAGATCCTTCCAACGTTTTTGATCTGGCCGGTGATTACCCTTTGAAAATGAAAGTTGCTGGTGTCCTTGCCCCCACAGGAACGCCGGATGACATGGCAGTTTTTGTTGATTTAAAAACTCATTGGATCATGAAGGGACTCGGTCATGGTCACGAAGATGTGGCTGCATTAGATTCAGATTCAGCCAAGGTCATGGGGGAAAAGGATGGAGTGGTAACGGCCAGCCCTTCCGTTATTCCTTTCCTGGAAATTAATGAAAAGAATCAGCAATCCTTTCATTTCCATTCAGCCATGGAGGAGCTTCCTCTGACGGCTATGCTGATTTGGCCTGCAGATACCAAATCGGAAACCCTCTTATTGGGTGATTACAATCAACCTAGCCATCCTCTTCAAGTAATCCGTCCCTTGGATGTTTTGGAATCAATGATGGCTTGGGTGATTCAAATCAAGGTGTTCATGGATCTTAATTTTCTTTTGATTGGGCTGGCTGTCACCGGCTTGGCCATCATGATTTTACTTTTGTCCAATCGCCTGCGGAAAGATGAGTTTGAGATCTTCCATTATCTTGGTTGCCGGCGAACCTTTGTAACAAGGCTTGTTATTTTTGAATGGAGTGCGTTCATCCTCCTGGCACTTCTTTCCACTTTGATCATCCTGTTGTTCGCTGATCAATGGCTGCGGCGGATACTGTTATCTGGTTAGAGTCTCATGTTCTAATTTACTTTCATAAAGCAGGTGTCGGAAGGGTGGGCGATTGGGTTGGTGTGCGGATTCTTCCAAGAACCATAGTCGCAAGCGTCCGGTGGTGTCATGATCCTGAGTTGATGCCAGGTAATCATTTGCAAGAAAACGGACCGTCGACTCCCAGTTCAAGCCTCGTTGATAAACTTTATAAAACCATTCTTTCCATCGATCGGAGTTCAGCAAATGTTCCTCCGATTTAGGTTTGCCCCATTCTACCGGAGAATGATTGTTCAGTAAATTAACGGACGTCTCTTCATTTTCCTTTCTATACTCCAGAATAAACCACCCGTCCGTATCAGGTGGGGCAGGAGAGAACATGGACCATGATTGGGCGAGACGTGTTGTTTTCAAAATGTACTGCAATGAATCTGGCATTTTTGCCAAAACCTTATTGGAACTGAAATGGTGTCGAATCAACATGGTCTGCCAAAACAGCATCATTATTACAAAGAATGCTGCCAGGTAATCCAACCGTCTATCCATCACTCGTTGGTTTTGAAAGGTGGATTTATGTGAAATGACTTCTTTTCTCGGCAAGATAGCGATGAGTCCAAGGATTGAAACCAGTGGGAATAAGCCCAATTGCATGAAACTTAAAAAACCAACCTGCATTCCAATCAGTAACCAGCATCCGACACGCCTTAATTGTGCCAGGTTGCCGCAGAGTAAGAGCAACGGGGCTGACCATTCAATTGCCAGTGTTCCATATGTCAGACCTTTTAGGAGCCTTGAGAAATCAAGTAAATGACGCCCCAAATTGTTCGTATAGGCATCAATGTTCAAGGCCAGCCAGACTGCATTTCCCTCGCTCCAACTATCGCCCGTTTTACTCCATGCGGACGTAAAATATATTATTGCGATCTGTAGTATGAAGCCGGCACTGGCCCATCCTTCAATGCGCGTCGTTCCTTGCCATGTGCATCTTTGCTTCATGTCCAGAGACCATTTTGCTCCCAGCGGAAGAAACATTGACCAAAAAAGTAAGGCTGCTAACTCTCTGTCAGCTCCGTAAAGTATCACGGGGTTTCGGGCATGTAATGAGTTCAGTAACAACCAACACAAAATTGTCATCCATCGAGTTTTAATTCCTAAAAGGAGGCAAACAGCAGCCAGTCCATTGATGATAAAGAGTCCCCAGGTGTAGGTATCTCCGATCGCCAATGAGTAAACCGGTAAAATTGCGAAGAATTCTGCAAAAAGGGACGCTTTTTCCGGCGGAAGGACACCCGTTAATCCATAGTGAGCCTGGAATGCATCCAACCTGGACCATAAATCCCACAGCAGGATACATCCAAGACCCATTCTGAAACAGGCCAGCATCCGCAGATCCAGATAAAAGATTTGCTTCAACTTGTCTTGGATTGATTCCAGCATGGCGGGAGTCTGTTTCCCATTGATTGGTCAATGCTGTGAATGGTCGGGAAAATCGATTCGATATCTTTCAAGAAGCGTTGGGATATGAGCTGGCAGGATGTATAGCTTACCATGAACGGTCTTCGTTTCATTGGGTTTTAAACCGCCAATTCGGAAATCATTGTGAAGGCAGTGAATGACTCCTTGAAAAAGTTCCTGATAGGGATCAAATGCCGCGGCCAGCACATACTTTCCATCTTTGCTGAAGCACCCAATCAGAGCGTTGCTGGGAGTATTGGGGTTGAGAGGCCTTGGGTTCACGTCTGCTCCCAGAACCCCCGGTGCAGCCCATACCTGACCGGGGGTATATCTTGCTTTGGTTTCCCAGTCCCTGGTGGGCATAAGGGATAATTTACCGTCCAAAAATATAAAGGATCGTTCGATATAGTCGTAGCTCACTCCTTTTGACGGGTCGCCATATCCGGTAAATCCATGGACCCTGATACAGGGTTGCCCCCAGTGAGTTTCGGATAATTGAGCCGTTGGGTTATGGGCTGTGATTTGAAAGTCGACTGAATCTTTGTCGGAACTAATCGTATGATTCACAATGACTCCATCACGGAGTCTACAACGCAGTCGAATTTCGTGATCGGAAGATTCCACAACCTCAGTTTTGTGGCCAATGACCGTATGTTGAGACCAATCCGTTTCATGAGCATTAGGACGACAATAGGCCTCAATATACCAAATAGGGATCGAGCCGCCAGGAACCCAATCTCCGCTTATGTGCAAGATGTTCTTCTCATCGTATCGAAGCTTCAGTTTCGTATCTTGAGCATGAAGAATGGTCTGCTGGACGTTGAACAACCCCAGGGCAAGAATCAGCAACGATTTGGAGAATCTGAAAATCATGACGTCATCTAATGACGTTCGAACAGGAAAGGCAAGTGCTTTGACTATCTCAGGAGGACGCCTGCGGGAAGGCATCTTTCAATATTTTCAACAGCAAGTCGGCTTGAGCCGGTTCTTTTTGGTAAGCCCATCTGGATTCGATGACATTATATTTGAAGCGGGTCCAGTGACCTCCGTCCTCAACCAACACATCAGACCATTCGTAAGCAGGACTTGATACAAAAACGTTGTTTCCGTCCAAGGTGCCATAACTCCAGTCCCGTTCAGGATGCGGTGTGGTACCAGTGGACGCAAATGCATCGACAAGATGCCGAACTTTTCCCTTGAATGGAATGTTCTTAAGCAAAGAAATGATATGCTTGCAACACCTTCCAAAATGGTTCCTTGGCAATTCAGATCTTTTTTCTTCCCAATCATCACAGGTGCAGGAAAGTTCTCCCAAATCTACTTCATACTCGTAATCCCCGGTTGTGAAACTGGTGATGGTGGTTTTAAAATCAATTTTGGGGAGTTCAAATGATTCCGTATCTTCAACCTCCTGTGCTGGGAGTAGACTGGGCGGAACTTCAAGCCCCTCCTCGGCAGCGCGCACGTGCCATTGGGTATGAATTTCCATTAACAGCTCTGCTACTTGTCCTAATTCTTCCAGGGAAATCTCTCCATCTTTCCAAACTTCCACCAGAAGCGTTGCCAGTTGTTTGCCCGGCCAATGCAGGGTGCAATCGGGGGAGGCATTCAGAAATTCTGATAAGCGGTAAACTTCGTCGGCTGAAATTTCACCATCCGCCAGGATGGCTTCGCACAAATCTATCAGTGGTGTTGGATCGTAGGATTCCATTATGCTTAACTTGTTGTCCGTAAGCGGCTGCGGCCGAACTCTTGTGAGCCCGGTGCGTGCTGTTGGGCAGATGCACAGGAAAATGGGCGAACTTTGCTACAAATGCAAGCCATAAAGGTTGCCGCTACAAAGCCAGCGATGGAAAAGTAGATCGCTAAGCTCTGGTGATCGGGGTGGCCTTATTCATGAATTCAACTGTTCATTCCAAAATCCATCCACGGTGGATTGAAATTGAATGGTGTTCTGCACGTTTTTTACGGGCCAGTGTTTTGGTAGCAGTTGGCTGTATGTCTGCTGGCGGAAGCGCTGGTCAATGATAACGGCAAGCCCGTGATCTGAATGCGTGCGGATTAATCTACCCACAGCCTGCATGACACGATTGAATCCTGGGTATCTGTACGCAAAATCAAAGCCATCATATCCTTGAGATTCAAAATGCTTACGAATTAAATTTCTTTCCAAACAAACCTGAGGCAATCCGACCCCCACCACAACCACCCCAATCAGCGCTTCACCAACCAAATCAATACCCTCACCGAATATTCCACCCATTACCGCCAGGCCTATTTGTGTTTGTTGACCTTTTTTTTGAAATGCGGCCAGGTACTCCCTTCGATCTTTTTCATTCATTTCTGGGGTTTGGACCAGTAACGCCAATTGGTATGAGTTTTTTTCCAATATTTCCAATATGGATTCTTTCACGCTTCGCAGGTACTCATAGGAAGGGAAAAAGATCAGGTAATTGCCTTGTTTTGCAAGAGCAGTGATATGTATCAATTCGGCAATCTTGTCATATGACATTGCTCGGTTTCGATATGTGGTGGAAATTCCCTGGTGGACGATTACTTGCCACTGATCCGCATCAAAGGGTGGTTCAAGTTTTAAATTGTCCGAATTTTTGTTTACGTCGAACAATGTTTGGTAAAAGTGGGCAGGGGAAAGGGTGGCCGAAAAGAACAAGGCTGACCACGCTTTTCTCCAGATGACGGAGAGATCTTTTGATGGATCCACACAATACCTGTGCAGGACAATGTGTCGATGAAGACGCTTGAGAATGATCCGATGATTTTCCCCATCCCCCAGTACTGCCTTCATGAAACCGTGGATCTCAAAATAGAGCCCCAGAAGCTCTGCATGTATCGGAAGATCAGTCGATTCATTCAACAAGTCTTCGGCCAGTTCCAAAAACTGTTCCATCAATGACTGCCAGGATTCAGGGATTTGTTGGAGCAGGATTTCGTTGAAGGATATTCTTGTTATTAATTCGGTAGCTTCGCTTTCTTTATTTGGTGCAGGCTTGGGTTTTGCGTCTGCAAACAATTCAGCTTGATGAATGGTTGGCCGCAAATTCTCATCTCCTTGCCTTTCATTGAACATTGCCATCATCACCTTCCATAATTCCCGAAGTATGGCGGCAGCCTTAGGTTGGTTTCTATGTAACCACTTGACGCTGGGGCTCCAGTTTTCAGTGCGGATTTGTTGAGAGTGCATTTCACGCGCGCGGTCAACCAGGTTGTGTGCTTCATCAATCAATAAGGCCAACCTGCTGCGCCGTGGTGCTTCTTCCCCGAAGAAACAACTCAATTGTGCTCCGGGATCGAACGCGTAATTGTAGTCACCCAGGATGATGTCCACCCACGGAACCAGATTGATGGCGAGTGCATGCGGGCATATCTGGTGTTCATCCCCCAGTCTGTTTAATGCTGCAGCATCCAGTAAATCTGGAGCATCCTGAATAGCGGCACTTCTAGCTGCTGGAAGCCGGTCAAAATATCCCAGTCTTTTTTTACAATTTGCAAGGTCACAGGTCTTGCCTTCTGTCTGGCAAACTTTGTCTCTTGCCAGCAGCGAAAGAGTTTTGATCTTCAGCCCTTTTTTTTGCAGCAAGTTGAGAGCCTCTTTGAACACACTTTGTCCGGGGGTGCGGGCCAGAACAATCATGAGTTGTCTGACTTGATTTTTGTGAAGTGCCTTGATGGATGGGAACAGTGAAGCCATGGTCTTCCCAATTCCTGTTGGTGCCTCCACCATGATCGCACCGCCTTCCTGATTCAGGTGTGAAATGGATTCGATCATTTCATCCTGTCCTTTTCGTGGCGTCGAAAATGGAAATTTTAATGATTCAATGCTGCAATTACGGGCAACGCATCTGTCCACGTGTTTTTGGAGCCAGTCTAGATATACGTTCAGGGCTTCTTGCAGAAAAGATTCAGAGGCAGGGCCATCATGCGTTTCCTCAAAGTGATGCTCAGTTTCTGTCTCCAAATCATAGTAGGTCAATTGGAGATGTTGTTCTTTGGGGGGATTGAGGCGGTTCCAAATACCTCCGTATATTTTGAGTTGAGCCCAGTGGAGCTTGGAGGGTTTTATCTTCCATTGACCGGTTACGGTTTTGATTTCCTCCAGGAATATTGCATCCGGCTCCTCCCTGACACCGTCTATTCGACCTCGTATCAAAAGATGGAAATCAGGAAGTTCTATACGCCAATTCAACGCAACCTCGGCTCGGTAATTTTCAGGGCGCGATGCTTGTAGTTTCTGGTGTCCACGAGTTCCCCTGAGTGCTCGTCTCGGTGAGGTAAAGCTGGGTCCGCTACTCAGGTCCCCTCGACGAAAAACAAAATCCACCAGATCACGAACCGAGATTTCGAAGGTGAAAGGTGGATTCTTTTTTGAAGCCTTCTCATCCATGTGGACAAGGACTGCTGGAGAAATTCACTAACAACCAGCACTACTGCTCCAGACCGGATTACCCAGTACTTCCATACGAGGTTCAATTCCAAGTCCTGGTTCGGTGGAAGCACGCAGTCGTCCCTGTTTGCGTTGAGGGGCACCGGTCGCCATGGATTGAGTCACGTAGCTGTTGAAGTCGGTACTGGTGAACAGGAGTTCGCTCGGAGTGCTGTGTGCGAAGTGTGAGATGGCCGCGGTAATGATATCTCCTCCCCAGGAATCCTCAATGGTCATGGCTATCCCCAGTTGGGCACATAGATCACGCGCAAGTCGTGCGCGGGTAAGTCCTCCAAATTTGCTGATCTTGATGTTCACAACATCCATTGCCAAATCGGCTTTACCCCGAATCAACATTTCCACTCCATCAACCACTTCATCCAAAACAAATGGATGGTCCGTATGTCTTCGGATCGAAAGGCATTCTTCATAGGTTCGGCATGGTTGTTCTATGTAAACATCCAGATCACGGACTCCCCGGACCACACGCATGGCTCCTTCCATAAGCCAACCTGTGTTTGCGTCAGCCACCAGCCGGTCACCTGGTTTCAAGACTTCAGCAACGCGATGGATCCGTTCGATGTCCACATCCGGATCTCCTCCCACCTTGAGTTGGAAGCGTCGATAACCCTCTTCGCGATACCCATGTACGCTTTGAGCCATGTCTTCAGGTGAGGCTTGAGAAATGGCCCTGTATAGGTGAAAATCCTCTCCATAACGCCCGCCCATCAACTCACAAACCGGCAATCCTGCCCGTTTTCCCAGTATATCCCAACAAGCCATGTCCAGTGCCGATTTCACGGCAGGGTGCCCTTTGAGGACTGCATCCATGTGGCGATTCAATCTCTCCAGTTGCAAGGGGGTTTCTCCGATTAAAAGTGGAGCGAGAAATTCGATTCCTGCTCGGCATCCACCCGCAAATGCGGGTAGGTAGGCCGGACCCAGCGGGCATACTTCGCCCCAGCCCGTCAATCCAGAGTCGGTGGTGACAGATACGACTGTCGAATCGAATACATCGACGGATTTTCCTCCGGACCAACTGTAACGACCTTCTTTCAGTGGAAGGTCTACTTGATACATGTCTATGCGTTTGATTTTCATTTAGCAGGGAGATTCTTAAAGATCAGTCTACGAAGATCAATTCATTCGACATTAAAAGTGTCTGCACATATTGATTCCACAAATTTTCAAACTGGGTAGCCGCCTCATCTGCATCCAAGAATTCCAGTCCCCAACTCAACTCTTCATCGCTTGGTGAACGTTGATAAAACTGATGATATATTTGATGGATTGCCCTTTTGATGGCCTCCGCTTGCTTGACAGATGCTTCAAAAGCTTGAGGCATTTCTTCGACGAGTTGTTTCATGAATGGACTGTTCATGAGATACAGGGCCTGTTGGGGAACACTGGTGCGAAAACGTCCCGGACTGCTTGAATCGGGCGATGCAAAGTCAAAGGTGCGGAAAAAACTGGGAAGGTTTTGGCGTTCAATGTAACCGTAAACGGACCTGCGCGGAACCCATGGTGATTGTGCGATTTCCACCGGTTTTCCTCCCATGGTTGCGTCCAGCTGACCCGTGACTTTCAGCAAGGTGTCTCTCATCGCTTCCAGATTCAATCTTTGACGATTGAATTTCCAAAGCAGGCGGTTTTCCGGATCCTTCACATTGTAGGAAGACCGATCCTGGCTACGTTGTCTGAAGGTGGCTGAGAGTACGATTTCCCGCTGAAGTTGTTTGATCGACCAATTGTTACTCATCAGGTAGTGAGCCAGGTAATCCAAAAGCTGATGTTGCTGTGGTTTCTCACATCGCAAACCAAAATCACTTGAAGAGTCCACCAGTCCCACTCCAAAGTGCCATCCCCAGACACGATTGACGATAACGCGTGCCGTCAGAGGGTTGGTCGGTTCAACGATCTTTTCCGCCAACTCCAAACGCCCACTTCCCTGGTTGAATGGTTGGCGATCAGGTCCCTCCAGAAATCCCAGGAATTGTCTTGGAACTTTTTCTCCTCGATTCTGAGGACTGCCTCTTCGGAACACAACGGGTGTTACTGGATTTTTGTTATCCAGTAGTGCCATGGCACGTGCCGGAGCACCGGGGTGCTCGGCATCCAATCCGTCCAGTGCACGTTTCAGGCGACGAACCTTTTCACCCACCTTCACTTCAAATAAACGAGGAAGTTCACCGACAGGCAAATTAGCAGGAGCACCCGGGGCGTATAGTGTAAGTCGAATCGATTCTTTCTCGGGCTCAGGGAAGGCTTCAGCTTTGGGGTGAGATTGTTGGTAACCCTGCCATTGTTGGTCAATCTGTTTCAACAGATCGCCATAAGCAATCGATAATTCTTCCAGGTTGGCAGGTCGTTTTTCTTCTAACGATTTACGGATGAGTGCATTTACTTCCTCTGGACCATGTAGGAGAAGTTTCCACGCATCCGGCTGATTTCCATTCAGCAGGGAGGGCTTTTCGATGGCGCGAATCCACGGAACAAAGAATGGGTGCTTGTCTTTTTTCCATTGCTCGAGGGCGTTTACCCAACGCAAAACGGTTCCCGGATCCAGCTTTCTTTCTCTGGCCAAAGCCTCCTTTTGGGCTCGGTCTTTTAGTTGGGACACATCGTAGGCCGCTTTGAGATATTCTCCCGCCCGCTCTCTCAGTTTTTTGAGAGCGTTTTGCTCTGCACGATGCAGGTAGGAGGTATATGCTTCCGCTCTTCTTTCCTTTTCAAACTGATAATCTTCGAAAGCCGGGTGTGGTTCTCCTCCGAGTAGCGGTTTTTCTTCGGGTTCGTGTGTGCTCGCAAAAACGCCATATAACGAGTAATAATCCTCAATAGGAATAGGATCGTATTTGTGGGTATGACAGCGGGCACATGTTACCGTTAAGCCCATTAACCCCCTGGAGACCACGTCGATTCTGTCGTCAATGATATCGTGCTGGTTGTTTAAAAATCGTCGGCCCAATGTCAAGTATCCCAAAGCTGCCAAGGGGCGTTTATCTTCTCCTAAATCCAATAAATCTGCCGCGAGTTGTTCCTTGATAAAGCGGTTGTAAGGTAGATCGTTGTTGAAACTTCGCACCAGATAATCTCTGTATGTGTAGGCGAACGGATAACTTCGGTCCGATTGAAACACATACCCCTTGGTGTCCGCATATCGGGAGACATCCATCCAGTGCCTCGCCCATTTTTCTCCGTAATGCGGTGAACTGAGTAAATGGTCGACTACTTTCTTGTAAGCATCTTTGGTGTGGTCGTTTTCGAAGTTTTGGATTTCTTCTGATGTTGGGGGTAGTCCAATCAGGTTGTAGTAAACACGGCGCATCCATGTGCGTTTGTCTGCTGCTTCACTGGGGGTCATTTCCCTTTGTTCCAGATTGGAAAGAACAAACCGATCGAGATGCCTCAAAGGCCAGTTGGTATCCCGAACAGTCGGTAAACCGGGCCGAATAACTCGTTGAAAAGCCCAATGATCCTCAGCCTTCTTGCCAATTAAGGAATCTCCTTCAGCCGTGTCTCTCGGATCGGGTGCCCCCATGGATATCCATTCCTCAAACTTCACGATTGTATCATTGGAAAGTTTGGGGGCTTTGGGCGGCATTTTTAGGTCCGGATCCAGGTGTTTGATGGCTTGGATGATCAAGCTCTTCTCTGGTGATCCCTTGATCAAGACAGCTCCGGATTGCCCGCCTTCCTTCAAAGCAGGGCGCGAGTCCAATTTCAATCCCCCCTTGCTCTCTCCCGCTTGATCAGAATGGCATTCATAGCACGAGTCGACCAACACCGGACGGATATGTTTTTCGAAAAACGCGATCCCTTCGGAGTTGTCCGTTGAACTGTGGAGAACATTCACTAGCCCCACAATGCATCCACAGGAAATGACCCATTTCCAAATCTCCTGGGAGACATATGATTTCGAATCACTGCTCATGATTGCATCATATCCTAAATTGATTTCAGCACAATCCCACTTTAATCATTCACAGATTGTTTTAAGAGCTATTCATTTCCTTGAACCAAGTGAGATGATTGATTGGAAATTCTCTTGAAATGGGGCCTCCAGGTCCGCCTGAGTTTTGAGTTGATATGCAACTTTCAAAGCATCAGCTTGTTCAATCTGGTAGATAAGTTGCCTGAGACTGAACTTAATGTTTTTCGTTCCCCTATCCCATATTATGACCAATTTACACTGCTTAACTGATAACCATGATGTTCTCAATTGGATGTGCCACGATCGAGCTCCTCATATAAATTTTTGGCATTGTCCAGAGTGCGATCGTGTATGGCTAAATAAGAAGGATATTGAAGATAAGCTTGTGGGAACCACTTTGGACGCACTCTATGGAGAGTATGGGGGGCCATTGATTGAAAGGGGCTTAATTAGAAGAATTACCAAGGAGGAGCAATCAAGAATACTCGGCAAAATGGCGGGAATTACTAAAAACCTCATTTGCCGTGCATGTAATCAATCTGAATTAGTTGTAATGGAGCATAAAGCTGCTTCAGAGATACGTTTTTTACTTTGTTACGAATGTGAGTCTGTCTGGTTTGATGTTGAAGATTATATTTCGGGGAAATCTGCGTCTAGAAATTTGCATGATATTTACGGTGATTATGATTGGCCCTTGATAGAATCTGGACTAATACGAGAAGTAACTCAGAACTACACGCCCCAACCATGATCACATTCCCATATTTATGTCCGCGTTGCAAACAAGGTCCTGACCTGCACCGGATTAGAGTCGAAGGTTTGGATGGAATCATCTATGTCTGTTACGAATGCGATGCGACTTGGTTTTCGGAAGATGTGATTGTGTCTGAAAGCCCTCAAGATTTCAATGCCGTGCTCGTAAGGCACGGGCTTGATCCGGTTACGGCAAAGCAGACCGTTTTAGACAAGATTCCATGAGGAAAAAACCACGTCCAGTGTCTGCTTAAAGCGAGTTGTTTGATGCGATGCTTGAGAATCTTGCAGAACTTCGCTTAGTGGTTTGTCAAGAATGCAAGGCACTATGGGTATGAGAAGAAATCGTCACTTGTTTCCCAGTTGATGCTTCTTACCAGTTATAGTCTTAACCTTTATATTGAATATGCCGCTTACTGTCTCGATATCGGATAAACGAAATTCCCAACAAGGTTGTGGGGCAGATGGGCCATCATATACCTTGCGAGAAGATGTTTATGGAGTATTAGCTGAAGCTGGACTTGGTGAGCTTTCGAATTATTTTTCACTAGCAGGTTTCGCCGGGTCATCGAGTGATTTATCAAACATGATCATTGATCAATACGACACCACTATTCTCGATGGAGATAGACTTCGAACTTTTGAGAAATGTCTCAGCGAAGCTTTAATTGAGATTGTTCGTTTACCTGAAATTGTCAAAAGACACACGGGAGATGAACTTTTAGAATCAGGTGGAAACCGAGCTGTATGGACTGAAACTCCCCGAAGAGACTTGAAGCGTGCAATTTGTACGCTCTCTGCGTTTGCGAAACTAGCCTTGGAAATTAATGAAGTATTGATTTTTATTGGAGACTAAAATTATCTGAACTTCACAGACTACTGCGTCATGGAATTCCAAGTAAAATCTTCATTGGAGGAACTGGATGGGAGTTTGATTTTGCACCTAAAGTTATCGGGATCAATAACGAAACTAAAATTAGAATGTTCGTCGATTGAGATTATTTCAGAACAGCATTTCCACTAAAATGATTAAAAAAAGTTATTTTCAATTAGAGCACTACAAATGTATTTGCTGTCATGGTCAAGGAGCAATAATTATTTGTAAATGCCACAGTTGTGGAAATTATATAGGGGTTTGCGGAGAATCAAACTTAGCTTCATATATTATCACTAAAGAATCAATTATTTTTAAATTGAGAGAAAAAGATTTCTATTCATGTCCTGTTTGCTCAAATCGTGAGTTTCCATATGCAACTGCATCGGAAATAGAATGTCTGACAGGGGCAGGGATGTCTTTTGCTATGCGCATTTGAGAGTGTCAGGCGCTTGGCAGGCACGCTTCGCGATATTTGCTTTGATGAAGGAGGCTGGCGTTGCCGGTTTTCGGGGCGTCCTGGCCTTTCAGGGGTGTTTCGGAAGAATCTTGCATCACCATCCCGTAGTGATAAGTTACTCCTGCTCTTCATTCAACTTGGTCCAGAAAGCTCGATTGCCCATGAAAAATCCCCGCAGACGCAGACTAATCGTTATTTTGATAGTTATGAGTGTCGTATCAATTCTCATTTTTCTGCAGGAAAGAGAGCCGATTTATGAGGATAAATCTCTATCGAGATGGATGAAAGACTACATGCTTTCCGAGTTGGCAGGAGTATAGGGGTCAGCCCTCAAAAGAATATTTTAAAACGCTACCCATTGATGTTAGCGTCCTTCAATGGCCAGACCGTTACGGATTCATT
>CAYFHO010000062.1:0-35515 GCA_964342825.1 uncultured Verrucomicrobiota bacterium | reverse complement strand
TCCTGTTTGATGGATCCGATCTGGATGAATGGCAAAGTGGAGATGGTCCGGCCAAATGGAATCTCATTTCGTCGGAATCCGCCATGGAGGTGAAGAAGGGTACAGGCTCCCTGAAGACGAAGAAGACATTCGGAGATGTGCAATTACACATCGAATGGGCCTCACCAAGTGAAGTCAAAGGAAACGGCCAGGGACGCGGCAACAGTGGAGTTTACCTGCAGGGACGCTATGAAATCCAGGTCCTGGATTCGTTCAATAACGAAACTTATTACAACGGACAGGCAGGATCTTTTTACGGTAACGCAGCCCCACTGGTGAATGCATCTCGTCCTCCAGGCAAATGGCAGACCTATGATATCATCTTCATCGCACCCAAACCGCAGGAAGATGGTTCCATCAAACCCGGCTCCTTTACCGTATTGCACAATGGAGTGCTCATCCAGAATCAAACCCCTATCAAGGGAGGAGCCACCACAGCCGCAGCTTTTAAAGGTGTCGCACCGAAGGGACCACTGGTTTTACAGGACCATGGAAATCCCGTTAGGTTCAGAAATATCTGGGTTCGAGAATTAAATTAATAAATCCGGGGGTTTTCAGTTAAAAAATGATCGCCCTGCAGGAATGGGATTTCGCCATTTCCTGTGGGGCGTTTTTCATGAATCAGACAAACCGGAGGTCAGGTGGGGCGGGTTTCATGATTGATGAGGACCATCCATGCTCAAACATCAATCACATCATCGTCATTCAAATTCTCACGCTGAGGACGAACTCCACCCACGGGAGGAGTGAATTTTTTGGAAATCAAACCCGTCGCCCTGCGAGAAATCAGTTGCCTGACAGGCGGAATCAGAAGAGAGAACCCAATACAATCTGTGATGATTCCTGGGGTAATTAATACCAGCCCCGCCACCAGGATCAGTAGTCCATCCAGTAAGGCACCTGCAGGCATTCGCCCCTGAGCCATGTCCGACTGAATTTTCTGTATCGTGGCAAAACCCTGACGATGCGCAAGGGTTCCACCGATGACCCCTGTCATCAATATGAGCCAAATCGTGGCTCCCCACCCCATGGCTCCACTAAGTTTAAGGATCAACCAAAGCTCAAGTAAGGGGAAACCAACAAAAAGGAACACCCATTTCCATTTGCTGCCCGGTTTGACTGAGCGGCTGGAATGTATGTTGAATTGAAAAAACATCAAGGGAGATTATGCCTGTTATTCGAAAGAGTTCAATGACCTGTCTGTGTCCGCAAAAAATTGCACCTTATGATTGTCAGAATCTGAATTTGCGGTTAACGAAAAGGGGTGGCTTTTTTAACCCACAAAGAACAATGGGCGGTTTTTTGGATTCTGTTTCTATTGATGGTTGGTTATGTCGTCAAACATGTCCGGCTGAGCAATTTTGCAGAAAAACCTCAAACAGAGCTCGTGCCTTGAATTGAACCATGCAGACGCTCGATTTCGATCAAACCGTGGAACAGATCACGCAATCCGATGAAAGGTTTGCTGCCGATGCCTATTACTTCCTGAGAGACGCGTTGGACTACACACAAAGCAAGATCAAAAAGGAGTCTACCTCCCGCAAACAACCACAACATGTTTCCGGCAAACAACTGCTGGAAGGTGTGAGAGATCTTGCCCTGGATCAATTTGGCCCCATGGCGCTGACTGTCATGCATGAGTGGGGATTGAAACGCTGCGAAGACTTCGGAGAAATTGTGTTCAACATGGTGGATTTCAAACTCCTCTCAAAGACCAAGGAAGATACCAGAGCTGACTTCAAATCCATTTACGATTTTGAGGATGTCTTCAGGAAACCTTTTTTACCCAAGACCCGCCCCGATTTTTCCGCGGAGAAAAGCAGGAAGAATCTCAAGCAGAAAGACCCATCCTGACAGGATCTTGATGCCCTCTTAAGAGGTGGCTTCTAGCAGAACTCATTGGCTCTTTCATTTCGAAAAACCGTTACCAAATTCATATACCCATGTCTGATTATTCCATTTCCCCTCACCCAAGTGGCATACAACTTTGCACCCTGCCCAATGGGTTGACCATTTTACTTTTAGAGGATAAAAGCGCGCCGGTTGTTTCGGCGCAAGCATGGTGTGAAGCTGGCAGCATACATGAAGACCAATGGCTTGGGGCGGGACTTTCACATGTCCTCGAACACATGCTTTTCAAGGGAACCAGCACTCGCGGAAAGGGCCGTATCGACCAGGAAGTGCAGGAAGCCGGTGGCTACATGAATGCCTACACCTCCTTCGATCGTACCGTCTATTACATCAACGTACCTTCATCAGGAACAAGTGTCGCAGTCGATATTCTTTGCGATATCATGCAAAACGCCTCACTGCCTGAAGATGAGTTGATCAGTGAACTCGATGTAATCCGCCGGGAAATGGACATGAATCATGATGATCCTGCGCGACGTTCAGGTCGTGGACTGTTCGAAACCGCTTATTTGCACAGCCCTTACCGCTATACCGTGATCGGATATCCGGATGTCTTCGACAAAATAACACGCGCCGATGTATTTGATTACTACCACAAGATGTACACTCCCTCGAACCAGTTTTTCATCGTGGTGGGCGACATCGATGTCAAACAGGTGGCAGATCAGATCAGTAAGGCTTACAAGGATTCGCCCTTCAGACCACTCCCTCCCCAGTATATCACTCCGGAGCCCCGACAACTTTCGCCACGACAGCGGGTGGAGGAATCATCCATTGAACTTGGGCATGCACATCTTTCCTGGCACATTCCTGATATTCGTCACGAGGATTTACCGGCACTGGAAACCTTGTCCATCGTGCTCGGGGGGGGAAGAAGTGCCCGTCTTTATAGAAAACTGCGAGAGGAACAGGGTATCGTTCACGCCATTGATGCCTGGACCTATAATCCGGGAAACCCGGGATTGATTGGTATTAGCGCCGTTTTTGATGGTGAAAATTATGAAAAGGCAATCCAAGGGGTAGAATCCGAACTCAATGAACTCATTGAAAACGGTGTCTCTCAACAGGAAGTCAATAAGGCAATCAAGCAATTCACATCGGCAACACTTTCGGCAAGAAAAACAATGCAAGGTCAGGCACAGGATCTCGGCGGTGCCTGGATGGCGGCGAGAGACCTGGATTTTTCAAATCGTTACCTGAGTCAGGTCCAGGCGGTCAAAGCTGAGGACGTGTGGGGAGTTGCGAAAAAATACATGATCGAAAACAACCGCAGCATGTTTGCCCTGCTTCCGAATGGAACCAGTCCAGTTTCCCTCAGTGCGGAAAGTCAAGTTGTGCGCTCTGAGATTGAAAAATGGGAACCTGGTAATGGGATGAGGGTTCTTTTCAAACAGGATAGCCGTTTACCTTTTGTGGAAATTCGCTCGGTGTTTTTTGGTGGTGTACTTGAGGAGGACAAATCGAACAGCGGCATCACGCAACTCATGGGGCAAGGATTGCTGAAAGGAACTCAAAATCGCTCGGCAGCAGAATTGATGGAATCCATCGAGGCCATTGGGGGGAGCATTGAGGCCTATGCAGGAAACAACAGTTTTGGTTTGAACATTGAAATCTTGAATCAGGATGTCGAATTCGGACTGAATTTACTGAAGGAAACACTTCGCAGCCCTTCATTTCCTGCACCTGAAATGGAACGTGAAAGGCAGGTTCAACTTGCAGGTATCCGAGCTCAAAAAGATCAACTCCTGAGCAGGTGCTTTAAACTCATGAAGAAAGGTCTCTTTGGAGACACCGGTTATGGCCTTTCAAGCACCGGCGAGGAACCTGTCGTTCAATCCTTAACCCTGGATCAGATCCGATCCCACCATGAACGTCTGGTCATACCTGGAAATCAGGTTCTTTCGGTTTTTGGAGATTTCGATTTGGATCAGGTCAAATCCAAAATTTCCGAACTCTGGTCAGGTCATGAATCCGGCAATTCAATTGAATTACCCAAATCAGAAGGAACGCGCAAAACTGCCTCCGCACAGTTAACTGAAAAATTCGACAAAAAACAATCAGTGGTTGTGTTCGGATTTCCCGGAGTCACCTTTTATGATAAAGAACGATACGCGCTGGACCTGTTGCAGGAAACCTGCAGTGATCTTGGGTCTCGTCTGTTTATGCGCATTCGTGACGAGCTTGGTTTGGCTTATTATGTGGGCGCTCAACACATGCCGGGAATCATACCAGGCTATTTCGGATTCTATGCCGGAACCTCCCCTGATCATGTAGAGCAAGTCAAAGAGGAATTTAAAATTCAAATCGAGCAAATCAAAGACAATGGCATCACACAGAAGGAACTGGACCGCTCCAAGGCCAAACTATTGGGTCAAAAACAAATCGCCCGTCAGGATCTGGGGCACCTGGCCATGACCAGTGCATTGGATGAGCTTTATGGATTGGGTTTTGAACACCCGTTGAAGGAGGACGAAACGATACGTTCTGTCACCTTGAGCGATGTTCAGGAAGCGGCTCAAAAAGTATTTGATTTTGAGAATTCAAGCATCGCGGTGGTTGGGCCGTGAGCCGAAACAAGCCTCGTCGATCCAATACCAGTTTCAGATTCTTAAAACAAACGAGACAAGAGTTCGCTTTCCCAATATGCGACTTGGTTTACCTGAAAAAGTGTAGAGGCTTATTTATCGAAAATGGAAATCACTCGGATTCCCATTTTTTCGGCAAAGGTAAAGAAGAGAAGCAGCAGAAACGGAAAGCTGACGATGGCCAGTTTGACGAAAGTCTGGCGATTCATGAGTCCTGTTCCTCCCAATCGAGGGCATGCTTTTTAAGCTCATCCAGATCCACAAATTCCAGAGCTGAAATGTGAGTGGATTTCAGATAAATCCCTGGTGCACAACCCTCCCGAAGAGCCTCTATCCAGCGATTGAGGCAAACACACCATCGATCGCCTTCCTTCAAGCCGGGAAACTGGTATTGGGGCATGGGTGTAATCAGGTCGTTTCCCCTGGCTCGTCCAAATTCGAGAAATGAATCGGTCATTTCGACACAAACGACGTGTAAACCATAGTCCCCTGGGCCAGTGTGACATTTACCGTTTCGATAATAACCCGTCACCGGGTCCATGCAACAAGACTCCAGTGGAGTCCCAAGAACATTGCTTGCGGTCTCTTCTCTTTCGTTCATTCCCATACCTTTGGTATTTAAATAACCGGTTTCGGACAGAAAGCAATCGTTTAGACTCATGCAATGGACTCGAGGCAAATCAAATTCCTTTGATTTCTCAAACAGGTTTGCTGTAATCAGAAGAAATCTCGCCAAAGGAGCGCATGCAACCGGGAAACGACAGAAAGCCAATCCTATGAGGTATCTATACCACCGACTTCAATTACCTTTCATGAATAGACCTCAACCATCTTCTCTTGCCCGCGCCCTGACACTGGGTCTTGCATGCTATATCTGCTGCCATTGCCGACAGCTCCAAGCATTTGAACGGATCCCCTTTCAGACGAGACCTCATTTGGCCGATGCACCTCTGTTCACCTCACTTGATTCAAACCAAACTGGAATCGACCTAGTGTACCAATTTCCTGAGAACGCCCCATTCAATATGTTAACCGACCAGGGTTCAGGTTCAGGAGTGTGTGTGGGTGACGTGGATGGGGACGGATTGCCCGATGTTTTTTTCACCCATTACAACCATGGGAACCGGCTTTACAAAAATTTGGGAAACCTTCGATTTAAGGATGTGACAGAAGATGCGGGTTTGGCCGGTCAACACGGATGGAGCGGTGGAACCACCTTTGTGGATATAGATAATGACGATGATTTAGACTTGTTTGTGGCTGTTTATAACGCTCCGAACCTGCTTTACATCAATCAAGGTGATGGAGTTTTCGAGGAAAGGGCGGCCGAATTTGGATTGGATCACCAAGCTGCGAGCGTCATGGTGGCTTTTGCGGATTACGACCGTGATGGGGACCTGGACGCATACCTGGTCACTCACCGTTTAAAGATAGATGGTAAACACGTCCTCCCCAAATCCACAGCCGAGACTTTTCAACGAAAAATAATTGAAATCAAAAAGGATCGTAGACCTTACATGACTCCTGAATTTGAAGAAGTTTTTCAAATGATGGATAAAGGAGATGGGCGCATTGAACTCATCATCGCGGGAGGAAGAGACAAACTCTATCGCAATGACGGCCCAAAGGGATTCACGGATGTATCCTCTCAAGCAGGCATCAGTGGATTTGATATCGGGCTGGCAGCAACGTGGTGGGATTATAATGATGACGGGTGGCCGGATATTTACGTCAGCAACGATTACAAAGGTTCCGACAAACTCTACCGCAACAATCAGGACGGAAGCTTCACCGAAGTAGCTCAAACTGCCCTGCCCCATATCCCATGGTTTTCCATGGGCTGCGACACCGCGGACATCAACAACGATGGACTCATTGACCTGTTCGCCACCGACATGTCTGGGACAAGTCATTACAAGAGGAAGATTGGTATGGGGGATATGCGGGACGAGCAGTGGTTCATGAAAAGTGCGAATCCGCGCCAATACATGCGAAACGCGCTCTATATAAGCACTGGAACAGAACGCTTGTTTGAAGGAGCTTCCATGATGGGAATGGCTAACACGGATTGGTCCTGGTCCCCAAAATTCGGCGACTTTGACAACGATGGAAAAATAGACCTCTTTGTTTCGAATGGTATGTCCCGAGATTTCATGAACAGCGATTTGGCAGCCTCCATTAAAAGTCGATACAGTGAAAAGTGGCGACAGACACCTGTACTCAAACAAAGAAATTTGTTTTTCCAAAACGTCGGTGACCTGGACTTCCGGGAGGTGGGATTGGATTGGGGAGTTACCAATGAAACAGCCAGCTACGGAGCTGCTCTGAGTGATCTGGATCGTGACGGAGATCTGGACTTGATTGTGAACAATTTCAATGAACCTGTCTCAGTCTTTCGAAACAACGAAAACTCACATCAATCCGTTGGCATCCGACTGAAAGGGACTTCTAACAATCGCTGGGGGATTGGTGCAAAAGTGAAAGTTTTGATGAACGATGGATCCTACCAGGTCAGATCCCTCGGCTTATCCCAGGGTTTCATGTCCAGCAATGAACCTGTTCTTCATTTTGGACTGAAGGATAAATCTGAAATCCAGCAAGCCGTTATCCATTGGCCAACAGGGAGGATTCAAACTTTGAACAATCTCCCCACAGGCTATTTGATCACTGTAACCGAAGAGGAAACCAAAGACAAACCTCAGAATGATTCGGATAAAACATCTCCTTACTTCAAAGAGTTTTCGGTGGGCACTACGGTCAAACATACTGAACGGGATCATGACGATTATCAGACTCAACCGTTGCTACCCTGGAAACTTTCTCAATCAGGCCCAGGAATTGCCGTAGGTGATGTGGATGGAAACGGGGTGGAAGACCTTTTCATCGGAGGGGCGGCAGGACAGACCGGACAATTATTGTTGAGATACAAAAATTCCCCTCCTAAAAGAATCACCACTCCATTTCGAGCCCACCTCAATCATGAAGATATGGGAGCTGTGTTTTTTGATTTGGATGGGGATGGAGATCTTGATTTGTACGTTGTCTCAGGCGGCGTTGAGTGCGCTCCTAATCATTCCTGGCTGCAAGATAGAGTTTACCTGAATGACGGCAAGGGACAGTTGAGCCATGATCCATCAAGATTGCCTGATATTCGCTTATCTGGGACCTCGGTTTCAGCAGCTGATTTTGACCGAGACGGTGATCTGGATTTATTTGTGGGCGGATTCTCACAGCCAGGTGCCTATCCGACAGCGGAACGAAACGTTCTTCTGAGAAACGATGGAGGAAAATTCATAGACGCGACAAATGCTGCTGCTCCCTCACTCGGTGATTCAGGACTAGTGAAAAGCGCCCTTTGGAGTGATGTCAATCTTGACGGATGGGTGGACCTGCTGGTGACCCATCATTGGGGACCTGTGAAGTATTTTCAGAATCAAAATGGAATCCTTCAAGACTCCACCGTATCTTCAGGATTAGACAAACACCTTGGATTGTGGAACGGAATTGCCGCTGGCGACATTGACCGGGATGGAGATTTGGACTACGCGGTAACAAACCTTGGACTCAACACCAAATACCATGCCTCCCCCGATAAACCTTTCACTATTTTCTATGGTGACATGGATGGCTCAGGAAAGAACAGACTGATTGAAGCTGAATTTGAAGGGGACAAGTGGTATCCCGTGCGCGGAAAAAGCTGTTCAACTCTCGCCATTCCTTCGCTGAAGGATAAATTCCCAAATTTTGGATCCTTTGCGATTGCGACTTTGGAAGAAATTTACCCCCCAAAGAAATTGAGCGATAGCCAGCGCTATGATGCAACGCAGCTCCAGTCAGGAATCTTTTTGAACGACGGAAACGGTCAATTTACTTTCAAACCTCTCCCACGACTGGCTCAGATCACAGCTTCCTACGGGATTGCCATTTCAGATATTGATGGAGATACCAGGCCGGATATCCTGCTGAGTCAGAACAGCTATGCTCCGCAACTGGAGACAGGCCATTTTGACGGAGGCCAAGGACTCCTTCTCAAAGGTAAAGGCAATGGACAATTCGAATCTGTCTGGCCTCAACAAAGTGGAATCTCAATTCCTGACGACGGGAAATCACTCATCCTCATGGACTGGAATAACGACTCCAATCTGGACTTTCTGGTGAGTAGGAACAATAGCACACTCATGGCATTCCGATCCGAAAAAAACCAAGACTATTCTTCGGTCAAAATCATCCTGAAAGGCTCCAAGGGCAACATTCTGGGAATAGGTGCCAGAGTCATGGCCACTCTCAATGATCAATCATCCATCGTTCAGGAATCCTATGCTGGAGGTTCATATTTGGGACAATCAAGTGCAGCAATGCATTTCAAAATCCCTGAAGGTAAAAGTTTGCATAAAATCCAAGTCGTATGGCCTGACGGCACGGTTTCAAAACACGAAGCTCTTGAGGTGAAGAATAACACGATCGAGATCAGAAAAGGTAAACCTTGAATCGTGAAATGATAAATCCTTTCACCCCAGAAATAAGATACTCTAAACCTGTGTAACTGGCTGATCTGTTATTTGAGTCAACCATGAATGGCCTCCATTGCTCACGATTGCACCTCAAGTGGCTTGACCTTCAGCTCATTCCTTGAGAAATATGTTTCCAATGAAACACCTGATTCTTTACTGCCTCGGAGCCCTTGTGCTGGTCAGCAACGCAAACGCCCAATCATACACACTCCATTCCTTTGAAAAGGTCCAATTGACAGATCGTTTCTGGAGCGAAGGTGCTACCTTTGGCGACTTCAATCATGATGGAAAACAAGACGTCGCCTCCGGACCGTATTGGTGGGAAGGACCGGAATTTACAAATCGCCACACTTTTTATCCAGATAACCGCGGCTGGCAGAAGCAAAATTCAGATGGCAGCACTCAAATCATCCAGGGCTATGAAGGCGCATTAGGAACAAAAAACACGTATTCCGAAAATTTCATTGCCTATTCGCATGATTTCAACGCCGATGGCTGGGACGATATTCTGGTCTTGGGTTTCCCCGGAAAGGAATCTTCCTGGTATCAGAATCCAAAGGGGAAAGCAGGTTACTGGCAAAGGCATGTCATTCTGGATGTCACTGACAACGAATCCCCTACCTTCCTGGACCTGACCGGCGATGGAAAACCCGAAATTGTATGCAGTTCAGGTGGACATTATGGTTACGCCAGCCCAGATTGGTCACAACCAGAAAAACCATGGAAGTTTCACCCCATTACGCCAAAAGGCCCGTGGCAAAGATTCACCCACGGTCTGGGAGTTGGTGATGTAAACGGGGATGGCCGTATGGACATCATGGCAAAGGAGGGTTGGTGGCAACAACCTGAAAACCTCTCAGGGGATCCCGAATGGAAATTCCACCCTCAGCTGTTCAGTCCAGGAGGTGGTGCACAGATGTATGCTTATGACGTCGATGGGGACGGGGACAATGATGTGATCACGAGCATTGCCGCTCACGGTTACGGACTGGCCTGGTATGAACATATCCCCACGCCAGAGGGCATCACATTTGAGGCACACATTTTCATGAACAAAGAACCATCCGAGAATCGGTATGGAGTCAAATTTTCACAATTACATGCCATAGATCTGGCGGACATGAATGGAGATGGCCTGAAGGATATTATCACGGGCAAACGGTTCTGGGCTCATGGTCCACATGGAGATGCGGAACCCAATGCTGCCGCTGTCCTCTATTGGTTTGAACTCAAAAGAATGGACAATGGAGTGGATTTCGTGCCCCATTTAATCGACAGCGATTCAGGAATCGGAACACAAGTGATGGCAAAGGATATCAATGGGGATGGTTATCCAGAAATTGTTGTGGGCAACAAAAAGGGAACTTTTGTTCACCGGCATTTGACGCAAAAAGTAAGCCGGGACGAATGGCTGATCGCCCAACCCAAGGTACAGAATAAATAATCCTTTTTCCATTCAGACAAATAAGTGAAATCAGGTGGCACCATCGGTGATGTATGGTCGTTCCGCTCCATAGAGCGACGCTTGTTTTTCGCGTGTTTTCTTACCATCGCTTTGGGTTATGCAGGCTTTTTCCTGAACGACCTAAAACAAGCCAGTAATGTGGCGCAGCAAGGTGTGTTTCCGCTCATAATCTTCGGGATCAGCCTTTTGTTAATGCATGGATGGTTTGTTGCCACGGGATTCAAAGGAGATCCCGTGATCCTCGGGTCCGTGGCTTTCCTGGGCGGTTTTGGAATATTGGCACAGTATCGCATGGGTTTGTTCGACTTCGAGCATCCGTGGAGACTCAGTCATTTTGCCTATCCAATCGGAGTGCTATTGATGTTGCTGGTCGTAGGCATTTTCAAGAACGGCAGATATCAGGCTCTACGTCGTCTGGGATGGGCGGCTGCTGGGGTAAGTCTGTTCTTGGTAGCTGTTTTGATTGCCACCGGAACGCGCTATCGAGGGGCGTATTATGCGGCAGGTCAATTGACTCCCACCGAAATATTGAAACTGCTGATGGTCATTTTTCTAGGTGCTTATTTTGCCTCGAGGGAAAAAGAAATTCGCAGGGCAATATCTACCGGTAGAGCTTCAATGATCCAAATATTATGGCCTGTTGGAGCCGTGTATTTTGTCCTGCTTGTTTTGCTTTTGGTGCAACGCGATCTGGGCATGCTCGCGATCCTGACCATGACCCTCTGCATGGTTCTGTTTTTCATTACGGGCCAATGGCGTTACCTCGTGTTTTCGAGTTTGGGAATCATCATGGCCGGATTGGTCGCAAATCAATTTGTTGCCCACGCCAGAGGCAGAATCCAGACCTGGTTGGATCCGTTTGGAGATCCTACCGGAGGCGGTTGGCAGGTGCTCCAGGGTCTGTCTGGAATGTTTGCGGGAGGTTTGCTGGGCGCGGGATTTGGCAAAGGTAATCCGGAAAGGATACCTATCGCTGAATCAGATTTCATCTATGCAGTGATTGGGGAGGAGTTAGGTTATATCGGGTGCCTGATTGTGGTTGTGTTTTATCTCATCTTCTTCCATCAAGGATTCAGGATTGCGTTCAAAACGAAGGACTACTTCGGATCTCTGCTCGCCGCAGGTCTTGTTTCGGTCCTGGCCTGCCAAACATTATTAAACATCGGAGGCGTGACCAAAAGCATTCCCATGACAGGTATCCCACTCCCACTGATCAGCCATGGTGGCAGCAATTTGGTCACAGTGTTTCTGGGACTTGGACTGCTCTTGAGTATTTCGGAGAATCAAGGGATGTCACTCAACAAAAAATCACCTAAGAAAAAAACAGCCAAACGATCGGGATCATCCAAAAAAGCCGCAGCAAAAAAATCAATTACCGCCAAACGAAAATCCAAATCCGGTTGAGCGTATTTTCAGTTTCACTTGGCGATCATTGATGAAAAGGTGGAACGGGGCCCCGAGTGGGGCATGTCATTGACAGGATGACGATTCGTGCTTCAATCACCGCTCTAATTTCACATTAGATGCTCCATGAAGAACTGCGCCATCCTTTTCCGACCATAGGGAGTCCCGGCGGCTCCGTGCCCAACACCCGGCATCACCAACATATCAAATTCTTTGTCCGCCTTGATCAAGGCATCGACAACCTGCATGGTAGACGCTGGATCTACATTTCGGTCCATTTCCCCTACCATCAATAATAGTTTCCCTTTTAGCCTGTGGGCTTGAGTCACGTTTGATTGCTCATGGTAATGAGGACCAAGAGGCCAGCCCATCCAAAGTTCATTCCACCAAATTTTATCCATTCTGTTGTCGTGACATCCACAATCGGCTACCCCCACCTTGTAAAATTCACCATGAGCCAGAAGACCGCGCAATGTATTCTGCCCTCCTGCGGAACCTCCATAGATTCCCACGCGATTCAGATCCATGTAAGGTCGGGTTTTGGCGGCTGCCTTCATCCATGCAATTCGATCAGGAAATCCGGCATCTCCGATGTTCTTCCAACACACGTCGTGGAAAGCTTTGGATCGATTGGAAGTTCCCATGCCATCAATCTGCACAACAATAAATCCGAGTTCCGCCATGGCCTGGGCACCGTGAAAAGCACGAAAAGATTTGGGCACGAATGATCCATGAGGCCCTGCGTATATTTTTTCAATGACAGGATACTTTTTGGATGGAACAAAGTAGGTCGGATGATGAATAACGCCATAGATATCTGTGAAACCATCCCTGCCTTTGGCCACAAAACGTTCCGGAGCTTTCCAGCCTGCTTCATTCAATAAACGGATGTCCGCCCGTTCCACGGTAGATATAAAATTACCATTTGAAGCATCACGCAACTCAGTTACAGAGCCATGGTCAACTCTGGACCAGGTATCGATGATATATCTTCCATCGGGTGAATATTGCACAGAATGAGTGCCGTCACTTTCTGTTAATTTCACCAATCCAGTTCCGTCAAAATTCACCCTGCAAAAATGAATGTAATAGGGATCCTGCTCTTTGAAAAGACCGCTTGCCCTGAACCAAATCTGACGTTTCTGTTCATCCACTTTATCCACTCGTCGGACCACCCAATCTCCTCGGGTGATCTGGTGCTTCATAAAGCCTGTTTTTGAGTCAAATAGGTATAAGTGATTCCATCCATCACGTTCTGACATCCAGAGTATCTCATCACTGGATTCCAATATCCGGTAATGATTTTTGTAGGCATAATCCACAAATGTCTGACTTTGCTCGTCAATTAAAGCCCGAACCTTCCCGGTTGAAGTGTCAACTGATATGACCCTCAAAACCTGATGTCCACGTTGATTAAACAGGAAAGTGAATCTCTTGCTATCCTGATCCCATCGAACGCGATTGATCGACCAAGGATTTTCATATAATGAATCGTCAAGTTGAACTTCCTTGCGAGTGGAAACCTCAAATAATGCAGGTTTTTGAACAGGCATTTTGTCTCCAGGTTTGAGATAGGAATAGGAGTGAAGCCTGGGCTGTAATTGATCCTTCGGGGAGGACTCGATCAAATGCACGTGACGCTCCACTCCCGGTTCAAATCGCATCGCAACAAGCCATTTGGAGTCAGGAGACCAATATACTTGAGGACGCCCCGAAGGAGGATTTTCTCGTTGATACTGCATCCCAACAAACCTTTCGCGGTCGACATTGGGTTGATAAGAAAACCCCGGGTTTCCATCAAAGGTCAAAGGCTTCTCGAGGCCGGTCTCCATATTTTCCATCCATAAATTGTGTTCCTTGACTGATACTTTCCACTTTCCATCGGGAGATTTTATTCCTGGATCTTTTGCCTGATGGGTACTCTCTCTTTGGCGACTTGCGTTTCGATCACGTTTCTGGTTTCCATCACCGTCACGGAGGTTTTCCAATTGAATTAAATGGGAAAATTCTATGTTCCATAGCCAGGAAGAATCGGATCCGTTCAAGACAATCCGATGGGGCACCTCACTCAAGTCAATCGATCGAACCGGTAAACGATCTGCCGAAACTTTACTACCTATCAACTCTGCCAAAGCTTTGGCAACCAGCTCATGATCAAATGCAGCTTGGTTGGATCCATCCTTTGCATTCACCAATCGAAACTGATATCGGCCATCCTCAAGGTTACGTTTGTACCAGAAGCGATCACCATCACTTGACCATTGGGGTTTGACGGAATCCCGAATGACTTTACCGCGAAATCGATCTCCAACCTTAAGCGCTTCTTCAACGGAAGGAGGTTGTTGAGTGGGCCTTTTTTGAACCTGTGGTTCAGGATCTGCTTCAGGTTCTTTTTGATCATCATAGAATCTCCAATCGGGTTGGTAATCACGAGTGAGCGGGGTGTTGGTTAGGCTTGCCCGTATCATATCAATGGGAATGGCGTTTTCCCTCAAGATGGCGTCATGAAACTCCCTCGCTGTCATTTGATCGGACTCAACCAATTCTCGATACAAAGATCGAATCTGCAAGCCCCCCAACATATAGGCGGCCTGGTAGAGAGGAATGTATCCTGCCTGCACAGAACGGCGCACCTCAGCAGTGGCGTTACGCCGCTCATGGCCCACATTTTCTACCAGGAAATCAATGGCTTCCTGAGCTGTCATCGTTCCCAAATGAAAGCTCAATGAAAAAACAATCCTCGCGCAGCGATGAGAACGCCAAAAAAGCATCCCAATGCGATCTTCAGGCGAATCATGAAAATCCAAGTCCCAAAGCAACATTTCCCAGTAGAGAGCCCAACCCTCTACAAGGAATGGAGTCCGGAACAAGGAACGATGGGTTCGATACCTTTCGGCCATGTAAAGCTGCAAATGATGTCCGGGGATGAGTTCATGGTGAACAGTGGCTTTCGAAAAATGCACATTGTTTCCCCGCATGCTCATCAGCTTGTCCTCATGCTCCATCGTGTCGGTCGGAAATGAAACGGATATGACTTCTCCTCCGGTGAAATATGGATTCACTTTCTGCCGTTCTGGCGTCATCATGCGCATGCGCCAAATCTCCTTCGCAAGTGGAGGTATCGATAAAAGATCACGTTCTTCCAAAAAATCGACTGCCTCGTGAGCGAGTTTTTTAATCAACTGAGGTTGCTGACCGGGTGGAACGTACTTGGACTTAACAAATTGGTACGCTGCCCGCCAATCATCACCGAACCCCAGATCCCTGGCCGCTTTTTTACGCTCCCGGTCACACCAGGCATATTCCTCCCAGGCAATTTCGATCAATTCTTCCGGCGAATAGGTCACCATTTCATATTCAAGGGCGTTCAATAACGCTTCCTTCCCAATGGGATCACCCAAGACCGGAGGATCTTGCCCTTCCACATATCCTGCGACTTCTTTTCGGACGAAATCCGCATATTCTTTCAGTGCCTGGATCGTGGAATCGTAGGGTGCTTTCACCCACCAGGTAAAAGAAGGATGATACCCTTCATAAAATTGAAACCACTCCTGAAGCGCTCTCTGGTATTGATCAATCGTTTGGGCCACTCTGCCCCCAAGTGTCGCAGTCATCGCCGAATGGGTTTTCTCAATTTCGATTTGAACCTGGTGCTGTGCATCGGCTATTTGTGATTTCAAATCATGCAATCTGGTAGCCAGCAATTCAGGCTCGATCGGTTCCACTCGCTGTCGCGCCTCGACCATGGAAAGTATTTCGGATCCAAAAGGTAACCATTCATGAATCTCCAAATAACGTTCTCGAGCCTGGTTGAGCTGACTGAGTTCAAAATTCAATTGGTTCTTCATGAGCAGATAATCCACACGCTCTTCCTGAAGTAGGTTCTGAAAATTGATGGAATCCAGGGACTTGGAATACGATTGAATCAATTCTTTCAACCGTTCATGGCGTTGGCTGGACATATTCCAAGGATGAAACCGTTGGAGAACTCCAAGATCGCTGGAGAAAGCTTCGATCAATCCTCTCACAGGAGGCAGGGAAGGATCCACGTCTTTTACCGCCTGGACGTCCGCTTTGCAAAAGATGTTGCTTAGCAGGAAAAAAGATAACAAGTGACGGTAGAAAAGCTGTCCACTGTGGCGGGCATCAAAAGAAAAAAGCATGGTCAGAACCTATACGAGTGACAGACAGTTGAGAAGCCCGTTTTTATTAGGTAGACAAGGACCGAGTTGAATTGATAAATTCAATTTAATAAGATAAATCACTAGTCATTCTAACCCACAAGATCCTATGACATTCACAAATATCAGAAATCACCAGAGCTCAAGAAGGAGTGCCTTCACTCTCATCGAATTACTGGTCGTTATTGCCATCATTGCCATTTTAGCAGGAATGCTCTTGCCTGCTTTGAGTAAGGCTAAAACCAAGGCACAAGGCATCAGGTGCATGAACAACTTGAAACAACTGGGACTTGGCTGGTTCATGTATGCAGGTGATAATGAAGGTGGGCTGGTTTCATCTCTGGGCACTGTGAATAGAAGGCCACCCTGGATTGAAGGAACTCTGAACTATAATGGTGGAAATCGTGCAAACTGGGATGTCACCATGCATATACAACAGAGCCCGCTGTTTAGTTACGTCGGAAGCAGCGCCGAAATTTTCAAATGTCCGTCTGACAAGGCCACAGTAAAAGTAGGAGGCGAGGTTCGTCCTAGAGTTCGTAGTAACTCAATGAGTCAGGCATTTGACAATGGTTCCTGGCTGCCAGGCTCTCTGTATCGGACCTTTGGCAAGGAATCGGACCTGATTGATCCAGGTCCATCCATGACATGGGTGTTGATCGATGAACATCCAGGAAGTATCAACGACGCCGCTTTTGCTGTCCAGATGCAGCATGCTCATACCTTGGGACAGGCTCGCATCATCGATTTCCCAGCCAGTTATCACAACGGTGCAGCCGGGTTAGCGTTCGCAGACGGACACTCAGAAATCAGAAAATGGGTTGATAACAGAACAATTCAACCTTCCAATTTTGGCAACCCTCTACCTTCCTTAAACGTGGCCTCTCCCGATAATCGAGATGTCCTCTGGATGTCGGAGCGGACTTCGTCTTTAAAACCGGGAAGAAACAGATAAGAAACCTCAGGATCACATACTATTTGGAATTGCCTAACAGGCGAATCATCGCCTGGCCAAAGGCTTCGCCGGCTTGTGCGAAGAACCAGGGGCTTCCTAAGTAATGATAAGGGCGGTCATCCCCGAATTGCCGCCACTTGTCGATGTCCTTTTTCCAGCTTCCCGGACCGTAATAAATAGCGTCGGCATCCATGTCCCAAAAGGGAGCCGTTCGGACACAGGTTACCTCGGCGTCGAATTCACGGCGCTGAGCCACTTCCCATTGGGCTTTGCGAATGATCGCCTGGCTGGTTAATTGACCAGCCTTATCGGTGGGATATTCACCTTTTTTATCCCCCTCATGTCCTAGTTGCCCAATCACAATAGGCAATGAAGGAGCAGCCAGATCCTTGCGGATATCATGAATCAATGTGACTAGATTGGATTCATATTGATTTCGATAAGACTCGTTAAACAAATCATTCCAACCTTGAAACCATACAAAACCTTTCATTTCATAACCCTGCCCCTGATAATCTGGATGAAGTTCAGACAAATGATGAAGTGCATGTCTGATTTCCTGAATCATCCGATCGTAAAAAACTCCATGTGATTTTTGAACTTCCTCAACAGATTTTCCTTCACGTTCGGCCAGGGCTTTCATCTTTGCGCTTGTATCACGCAAACTGGGGGGAAGAAATCCACGGCCAAGAGCCTTACCTCCCCAAGCCGTTTTGATCAATAACACAGGTTCCTGATAACGGTCCCCCATGACCTGGCCAAAATTGAATTCCGGACCAAAACAATCCCGATTTGGGCTGTATCCCACTTTCAAATATCCATGCTGATCATGAAAACTAACCCATACATCCTTTCTTTCAGACCAGGCATATTTTGGATGCTTTGGATCAACAAGCAGGGACTCATTCAGAGCCTGTATAAATGAGTCATAATTTCCATCCTTGATGAAACGCTGGTACCTTTCACGGTAAACAGGTTGCCCCACTTGCCAGGATAAAGGACGAGGGAACCCCTTGCCTTCCATATTAGACTGTCCCGCTAGAATGAATACCTTGATCGGAGAATCTTGCTTTGATGAATCTTGGGCATTCATGCTTCCTGGGATCAGAAACATGGCAAGGGTCACCAGGGAAAAAGACCGAACAAACAGAATAGGATTCATGCTAAGGCGAAAAAGTTGTGGAAAATTCATGAGCATTCCTGAAGAGAATGAACGTCGATGTAAGATCTATAAATTTCCTGAATCAGAAATACCCAATTTTTGTTCACGGCGAATTTTGAACTGCCGGGAAATCTGTATGGCTTTCTGTCGATCAGAGGAGTCGTAATCCCAGAATTCTTGAACAACCTTTTCGCACTCGGGATAATGTGAACCATCGTCTCCTATCTGCTTTCTTAATTCAGCGAACCTTTTCTTCAATTCATCTCGCACCTCTCGATAGGCGGGGTGATCGTAGACATTGTTCAACTCTTGGGGATCTTTTTCCAAATCATACAACTCCCAACCGGGAGGCGTTTGATTGCCCCCTTTGTAATCACAGCCATAGAAATAAATCAGTTTATGCTTTTTGGTGCGAATGGCCATTTCACCTGGGTTGTCGTGGTGGGCCATATGCATCCAGTAGCGGTAATATGCGGCTTGCTTCCAACCCTTGGGTTCTTTTCCGGTTTCACAAATCTGCCTGAAAGAACGACCCTGCATGGAAGCCGGCACTTTGACTCCAGCAAAGTCCAACATCATCGCAGGATAATCCACGTTTTCAATGATGGCATCGCTGCGTGTTCCAGAAGGAACGGATTTGGGATAACGCACAATAAATGGCATTCGCATGGAGGGATCATATGCCCATCGTTTGTCCTGGTAATCATTCTCACCGAGCCAGAATCCCTGGTCACCGGTATAAATTATCAGGGTGTTATCGAAAAGTCCCTCGGCTTTGAGGTAATCAAAAAGCCTTTTGAGATTATCATCAACGCCTTTCACACATCGCAGGTATTTCTTTAAGTATGCCTGATAGGCCAAGCGCGTTGTTTCACGCTCGCTCATTGTTTCAACGTTATAATGAGATGGAAATTCTTCTGGAAATAATCGCTTCAAGTCCACTGCGTAGGATCGGCGTGGATTGCGTTTCCCGATCGAGGTTCCGATGTGTGGCATCAATTCATCATTGTGTCCTCGTGTTGCAATGGAACCAAATGATTTGGGGACGTCATAAAGAGTTTCCGGTTCAGGAATCTCCACATCTGCCAGATAGCTCTGATACCGTTCAGCATTGACGAAGAAGTCATGCGGAGCTTTGAACTGATGACACACGAAAAACGGCTTATTTGGATCTCGCTTGTTTTTGAACCAATCCAAGGTTGAGTCGGTGATGGCATCGGAAGAATGCTGCCCTTTGTGGGTCACGACGTTTTTTGGCCACGGTTGATCTCCCTGCACCCTGAATTGTGTGTCGTAATATTTTCCCTGTCCTGGAAGAACTTTATAGAAATCAAAGTTGGGCTCCTGCTTCAAATGCCATTTACCAATCATCGCTGTTTGATACCCAGCCTGGCGCATCAAGATCGGCAGAGTCTGTTTCTCCGGTTTGATATTACCACCCAGATCAAAAACTCCATTCACATGGGGATATTGACCTGTGATGATACATGCCCGACTCGGGGTACAGATCGCATTCACGCAAAAAGCGTTATCAAAGACCATGCCCTCCTTCGCCAAGGTATCAATCGTTGGCGTGGGATTCAGTTCCTTTAAGACCGTCGCATAGGCACCAACGGCCTGCGCTGTATGATCATCCGACATGATAAATAAAATGTTCGGACGCGTTTCCTTGGCGTGAACCTGGTGAATGAAACTCGCAACCAATAGAGAAAGAACTAAAAGATATTTCATCATGATTTGTGGCTTGGAGATGATAGTTCTAAATTTAAACATGACTGATCCTACCCCAAAAAGAGTGGTTTGAGATGACGATCGTAAATGTTTTCAGTTACATTTTTGGCTACGATTATTTCATTTTCCTTCAGCAGATTCAGATAACGTTCACCTGCTTGCGCTGCAACTTTGAACGAAATATGAATCAATTGACGAATATTTGCATTGAACTCGGGATGGTTTTGAATATGTCGAAGGGCATTTGCCAATTGTTCTCCTGACCAACCATTCACTTCCTCAATCGTAGGCAGTTTGGATCGATCAATATCGATGACAGAGGCATAGGGTTCACAAAGGGAATCCACGTGCTCCAAGGCGTACCCATAAATCTCCTTGGCAAGGGTCAGGCCGTCTCCACCAGCTTCGGACAATCCGATCATCTCTTCCAACCATGTGGTACCGGCGGTTTTCAAATGAACCCCTGCACCCGTTCGCTGAAGTGCTCTTCGAATAATGGGATACAAACTGAATTTATCACTGCCACTATGCACACTCAGCTTGAGGTTCTCCGGCAAACCATACTTTTCAACGGCGAATGCAATGACGGCGAGGTCGTCATTGAACTCCTTCTCAAATTGATCTAAATCCCCGACGTAATCCACACCCTTGTTAAACCTTCCTGTGAATTTGGGGGCTATTGTCTGGGCTGGGATCCCTTCATCAGCAATCGCCGCAAGGATAATTAAAAGTTCAGGGGGTGTTTGTGGTGCGTCGGTCTCGTCCATGGATACCTCTGCAATGAAGTCATCCGACTGACGCTGTTCGAGTATGTAACGATAAACGTTCCCTGCTTCCTTCACTGCAAGAAGGTATTGGTTTGCGACTCGTTTCACTTCCTCCTGGCTGATTTCAAGCGGCTGTTCAATGCCAGGAATCGAAATGGAACCGATCAACTCGGGATGCTTATCAATAAAACTTTGAACCTTTTCTGCTGGTGTTTCCTGACCAATGAAATCAGCAACGTCAATGGTGAAGAAATCCGAATGAGGTAAAAACCGATCCACTGTCTTGAGGCCAATATGATCCGCATCCACATGCCACCCGCCAGTCCAACCAAGGGTGCTCACGGCTTCTTTGGCTGCATCGAGTACGGAAGAAGGTTCGGATCCGATGAAATTGTGTTCGCGATTGGATTTGTTCCAAACAGGAGCCACCTCAACGCCTTCACTTAGCAGCATTTTACAAGCGTTCAATTGCGCTTTTGCCTGATGGGCAAAACGATCTCCTACACCAATGGAATATTTTTCAAGTTTGAGCATAAAATAAATTCATTCAACAATGACATGCGTAAAGTCCCTGTCAGATTCAATTCACGCAGGTCCATAAAGCAAAATGCCTCGCCGATTGATGAGTGCATCAAACGGCAAGGCATGAAAAATAACAAGTCTTTGTGAAATCAGGCAGCTCTGGATCGGGAACGTCCTCTTGGATTATGGGTGGAATTCCTCCAGGCCCTCGGCCCTGATCTCGGGCGACGCCCTCCGCTGCGTTTGTTTTCCTCAATAGCTGATTTGGCTTTTTTAGAGGCAACTGGCCTGGCGGCTAAGTGGCAATGGAAAGGATGATCATGATCTGCCGTGATGGATTTGCGAATCATTCGTTCAATTCCCACCAGTTGTCCCCTCTCATCAACAGAGCAGAAGGACATGGCTTCACCTTCAGTACCGGCACGGGCTGTCCGACCAATGCGATGCACATAGGTTTCTGGTTCTTTGGGGAGTTGATAATTGATGACATGCGTGATCCCATCCACATCAATTCCTCTTGCAGCGACATCGGTTGCCACCAAAACACGTAAACGACCAGATCGAAAACTATCCAAAGCTTTCATGCGGGCGGTTTGACTCTTGTTGCCATGAATGGCGGAGGAACGAACACCAGACTTATTGAGCTTCTCAGCCAATTTATTGGCCGTGTGTTTCATCTGGGTAAATACGATCACCTTTCTTGCCTCACGTTGATCAAGGATAGATAGCAACAAGGAATGCTTCTTCTTGTTATCCACAAAGAAAACTTTCTGTGCGATTCTGTCCACCGTGGGCTCCTTGGGAGCAATAGCGACTGAGACCGGGTTGGTGAGCAACTCTTCTGCAAGCTTTTGAATCTCTTTGGAAATGGTTGCAGAGAAAAACAAGGACTGCCGCTTTTTCGGCAGTAGGGCCATGATGCGTTTGATCTCGTGAATAAACCCCATGTCGAGCATTCGATCAGCTTCATCGAGGACTAGAGCTTCGATGCCGTCCAAACGAATCACTCCCTGTCCAACTAGATCCATCAAACGCCCCGGAGTTGCGACCAAAAAATCGACTCCACGACGCATGTCTTTTTCCTGGGGTCTCTGACTGACCCCTCCATATACAACGGTGTCACGAATACTCAGATATGCCCCATAGGTCCGAATACTATCTCGGATTTGAACCGCCAACTCTCGGGTTGGAGCCAATATGAGAACGCGTGCATTCTTGCTTTTGTAAGGCTTTGGATGGCTGGCGATGTATTGCAGCAAGGGCAATGTAAAAGCAGCTGTCTTCCCAGTACCGGTCTGGGCACTACCGAGCAAATCGCAGCCGTCCAGTAAGGGTGGAATACATTGACGCTGAATTTCGGTAGGTGTCGTGTATTCTTCTTTCTGAAGTGCCCGACGAATCTCGGGCAGCAACATTCCAAAGACAGGGTCCGTGGTGTGACCAACGAATTTAGTTTCATTGGTCGATGCTGGTTCTTTTATGGTCTGGGACCTGAACGAATTTTGTGTTTTTACAGTACTTTGACTGGAAGAACGGCTTTTGAACCGATCTCTTTCCTTGAATGATCTCATGTATTTTCGGAGTCCGGTGAACTACATTCTTCTCCACCCACCGGACTTTGAGGAAAATGCGCTGTAAACGTTACAGCAAATACACTCAAGTCTGAATCGTTGAGTGAAGCAGGAAATGAACGAGGATATCTAAACGAGCAGTTCTCTGCAGATGTGAAAGGTGTTAGGCTATACCCTTTGACAAGGCAAGCACAAAAAATTTATTTCTTTGAAATGGAATGAATTCCAAGCGCGTTGCTTTTCCTGATTTTTTGGAGCTGGCAAGTGTATCATTTCGATTGCCTTGACGCATCACCTTGGTGGAGTTTTTTCATGGCCGCATCAAGGTTGTTTTGATTCCTTTCACGAGATGAGGAATCACCATGCGAAAGCGCCTCTTTGAAGTGTTGGATAGCCTGTTGTATGTCCCCCTGATCTTCAAGCATGGCCCCAAGATTGCAATGCGTATCGGCATGCGTTGGATCTATCTGAAGGGCTTGTCGATAATGAAGGATGGCATCATCTGGTTTGCCTGCCAGAAAAGCGGCCAATCCTGCCTGAAACTGTCCGTTCGCTGAATCAGGATTCAATTCAATCGATTTCTGACTTGCGAGATAGGCTTCCTGTCTTTTGCCTGCCCACCCCAATACCTTGGCAAGATTCATCATTGCCAGTGCATGTTCCTCCTTGTTGATATTTGCCAAGACAGATTGGGTCACCTGGGTAATGATTTCCTGATCCCATGAAACAGTGATCCAGTTTTCGCTTTCCATTTGTCTCAAAATTTCCAGGGCCAGTTTTCGATGGGATTCAATGGTGGGATGAACATGGTCCAGAAACACGTCCGACCCAGGAATGCCATTTCGTGACAAACTATTTTGCATGCTGACAAAATCAACCAAAGGCACTCGCCGGGTTGAGGCCACTTCCTGGAGTATCCCTTGAACTGGGCTCAATGCTCTCAATGGGCAAACATCCTCGTCACGCGCCCGTTCATAAGCAGTTTTGGCTTCATCAAACTTCCCTATCGCCTCGAAAATTCGCCCTTTCACAAAGTGGAGTGAGGCTGGGAGTGGATCAATTTTTTCCGCTTTTGCAACCGATTGAAGAGCAAGGGGAGCATTCTTCTGGGCATAAGCCTGTCGTGCTTGATCGTAATAATTTTTCCATTCCTTTTGTTTTTCAACGGAAAGAGTTTGACTAAAATCACTTTTGAAGGGTGATAGATCACGCAAATTATCTGAAGGCGTGATCAAAAGCACCTTAGCTCCGACGGACTCCGCCATGTCTATCATTCGGTTCAAATTGAACCGGTAATGTTCCAATGCCAGCCGCTGGGATTCTTTGTCTCGAGTATAAACACCGGGGCCAACGGAATGATCCAGCAAGGCATCCACTTCCCCTTTTAAAAGTTTGGCTGCTTTGGCATCTTCCTTCCCGGCAGTTGTCCACGGCGAAACCGCTCTTTTGATCAAGGTGGCCGATCTGAAATGTCGCACAAGTCTTGTGAGTCCTTTCAGCGATTAGGGAATTTTGGGCACCTTGTTATAAATCCGCCTTTCTAAAAACTCGTTGTGGCCTGTGTAAATGACAAAAAGGTCGGGAGAATAATGGATCAATTCCTCCATCAACTTGGCTACGCGATAACTCGCGTAACTCACCCCTCCGGCATTGATAACTTCAAATTTCTGGTCAGGTGACAACCCACGCAGATAAACCCGCATCCATCCATTGAATGAAGTGGTATCGCTGTACGGCCTACCAAAAGTCGTGGAGCCCCCCATCGAAAAAATGCGAAACGTGTCTTTATCTTTGGTCAAAGGAAACTTTTGATCATTGAAAAGCTGCAGACGATTGCGGGCGGTTTGTAGATAAGTAGCATCGCTCTCAGGCTGAACTTCAACAAATAGACGAGAGGTCGATTCAAAGCCCACGTAAGGATCCGGCATGAAGGAGTCAGGCTTGACCCCAATCAAGGCCAGCCCACCTTCAATCAAGCCAAGCACCAAAGAAATAGCTACTAAAGAGAAGACAATACGCTTAGACAAACTCATAGGAAGCTTGCCTTGCGAATCCAATGGAGTGGATTTCTTGGTCATGGGATAGAGCAAAACTACATAACCCCCTACCCATTTCCAAGTATTCATTGGGGGTCAGTCCCAACTATTGATACTTATTCTCTCACCACGCTGGCGCAGTGTTCAAAGTTATCACCTAAATTTACCTAGGTTCCAGGGATGCCACTCAGTACTTTTGATTCAGACATTATCATCCACAAACCTCAGATATTTTTTCGGTTCGATCACTTGCAAAGCTCTCTTCTCGATGACAATCTTGGAGTGATAAAAATGATGCAACTGAAACCTGAGCAACTAGATTTAATCGGCAACGAAGTGGCCATCAAATGGAATGATGGTTCGGAAGATTTTTTCGGGATGGAACTTTTGAGGGCTGCCTCACCCAGTGCTGAGAATAAGGGTGAACCTGACCTATTTGGAAATATTCACGGGGCGTCGAATCAGACTGAGTTTCCAGGGGTCAAGGTCATTGGGTGGACTCCGATTGGTGGTTATGCCATTCGGTTTGATTTTAGTGATGGCCATAGAACAGGCCTTTTCAGCTTTGATTACCTCAAACGCCTGGCCAACAAAGAAATATGAGTTAAGCCAAAACCATTCTGCACCTGTTGAGTATCACTTATCAGGAGTAGCCTGAATTAAGAATGCGCCCATTGTCTGTCATGATGGACAGATTCAGTAAGCATACATTTGACCCGCACTTCATATATGGTCTCTGAACCGCTGGGCAATCGGCATTCTTCGTCCCATACCGAATGCGCGAGTAGTCACTTTTAAACCGGGAGCCGCTTGCCTTCTTTTGTATTCGTTCAGGTCAATCAACCGAATCAACCGTTCAACCAAGGTCGCTTCGAATCCCATGTTTACAATTTCGCGGGCAGATTTGTGCTCAACGACATAGGCTTCCAGGATGGCGTCGAGTGTATCGTAATCTGGCAGACTGTCCTGGTCCTTTTGATCAGGGCGGAGTTCAGCTGATGGAGGCTTTGTCAAGGTGCTCTTAGGTATCACCACTTTATCCCTGTTGACCCATCTGGAGACGCGGTAAACCATGGTTTTAGGCAAGTCACTTAAGACCGCCAACCCACCGCACATGTCCCCATAAAGAGTACAGTAGCCAACTGCTAATTCACTTTTATTACCGGTGGTTAACAGAAGTGATCCGAACTTATTGGACATGCCCATGAGTATCACCCCACGAAGTCGGGCCTGAATATTTTCTTCAGTCACGTCTTCTTTCATCCCTTGAAATACCCCACCTAGGGATTCTTTTACCGATTCAAAACTAGTTTGGATGGAAATTTCATCGTAGGTCATTCCCAAGTTTTGAGCCAGCTCCCTGGCATCATCCTTACTTCCCTGAGACGAATACTGCGATGGCAAAGCAACACCTCGCACGTGATCCGCCCCCAGAGCATCCACCGCCAATACGGCGGTCAATGCCGAATCAATTCCACCAGACAACCCCAACAATACGGAATTGAACCCACACTTTGTCACGTAATCTTTGACCCCCAAACTCAGCGCCTTGAAGATTCTTTCTTCCTCACATACAGACTCCAAATCTGTGGGCGGAGTATTGAATTTTGAGGTATCAACACTGATCAATTGAGTTTCAAATAAGTTCCCCATGGTCCTGATGCCTCCTGTGGAATCAATCACCAAAGACCCCCCATCAAACACCAACTCATCATTACCTCCTATCATGTTACAATAGATCAGCATCTTTCCCAGACGCCTAGCCTGACTGGATAGTAATGATTGCCGAATTCGGTTTTTACCTAAAAACCAGGGAGAGGCGGCAATGTTGATAATGAACTCGCATCCCTCATTTGCAAGAGATTCGACCGGATTGGCTCCATAAAGACCCGACAGGCCAAACTCATCATCGTTCCATGCATCTTCACAAATGGTCAGGCCTATTTTGTGTCCCTTGAAATGGATGGGAGCGTTGCTTTTGGCGGGCTCGAAATACCTGTCTTCATCGAACACATCATAAGTGGGCAATAAAGTTTTGTATCGGACTTCCTTAATTTCCCCTTGATGAAGCAAGGCAACAGCGTTGAATAGCTCGCGTCCCTCGCCTGTTCCATTTCGAGCCACAAATCCAACCAAAAGTCCGGTCTCGGAAGTTTGTGCGGCTAATCGATTCAAGGCCTCGAGGTTTTCATCAACGAATTTAGGTTTTAAAAGAAGATCTCGAGGAGGGTAACCGGTGAGCATTAATTCCGGACATATCACGAGATCACTCTGCTGCGCCACACCTTCTTGATAGGTTTTGGAGATGCAAAGCTCGTTACCGCGAATATCTCCAACAATGGCATTCAGCTGTGCCAACAGAAATTTCATGTTCAATGGTAAAGTTCTGCAGAGAGTGAAGCTTCTAACGCCGGAAAAAGGTCTTCAGCAAGGTTCCCTTTTCTGAAACGATGCGCGTACCGACTTTGATCCCGTTTTTCTCGAACCAACCCTGATTCATTTCGAGCACAAATTGAATTTTATCCGATTTGGATGGAATACTTTCCAAATTCAAAGGTTCCATGTCATAAATTTCGAGAATCTCACCTTCCGGGTTAATATAGGCACAACTCAGCGGAACTTTGGTGTTTTTCATGAAAAAAGAGGCCGCGTGTGGGCGCCCAAAGACAAACAACATACCATCATTTTCGGCCATCGACTCGCGAAACATCATCCCTGTTGCAATCTGTGTCACGGTGCTTGCTACTTCTGCGACAACCGTTTTGTCGGCCAGATATAGTTTAACCGTGGGTAATTTTGGCTGTGCATGATCCAAATGGTAGACTCGCTCTGAGGATGATTCTTCAGAATCCTCGGGTGGGGCGGCCGATGTTTCTACAGGACCTTGACCACATCCAACTGCGAGGAACAGGCTCAATAACCATCCCAAATAATACCATTTTTGAATTTTCATGCTCGGCCCCATTCATCTACGAAAAAGGATATTTGTCAATTGTCGTATGAGAGGAGCAGGAACCTTGATCCATAACCCAAAACAGCCTCAAAAAGCCCTATTAGCTCATATCCGGTTTTAAGCATATCGAAGAATCTAGAAGGTGAAATTTAGCTGAGAGCTTGAGAAAGGCCTCAAATAAGTTTGCAAACTTGCTGTGAAATGTCGCATTATGAGAACTACCAACAACCAATATTAACCAACAGGAAAACAATGAGTGAGAAAAAGAAGCGCTCCAAGTTAGGATGCTTGGCGATGGGGTGTTTGAGTGTGGTGGTCGCTGTTATTGCGGGCGCTCTCATGCTGTATTTTGGGGCCAAATATGCCTTAAACTATGCCCTGAACGAGTTCACAGATGATCGTCCCACTGCCTTTGAGGAATCCGCATTAAGCTTGGAGGAATCGGTAACCTTAAAATCCAAGTTTGATAACTTCCGAAAAAGAGCGGATGTCAATCTTCCTTCAGAACCACTTGAGTTAGGGACCGATGAGATAAACCATCTCATTGAGACCGATCCCACGTTCTCAACTCTCAAAGACAAAGTTCGCCTGAAAATTGTAAAAAACGAAGTGCGAGGAAATATCAGTATTCCGATTGATATTGTCCGACAAATTTATCCAGATTTTCCACAAATGGATGCTTTGAGTGGAAGATATTTGAATGCTGAAGTGACGGTAAACCTCTGGCTTCGCCAGGGAGAGTTGCAGGCGTATTTGAAGCAGATGAGTGTCAAAGGCAAACCCGTGCCCGATAATATCATGTCCAAGATTCAGGATCGTGACCTGCTTAAGGATGATCGGATCGGAGGACAGTTAAGAAAGCAATTCAACAAACTGCGGGACGTTAAAGTTGAAAATGGTAAGATCATTTTGATTGGCGCCGGGGGAACCGTGGAAGAAATGATGAACAACCGCCGATGATCAGAAGTTCCCGCCAAACATGAGAATGTGGTGTTGCTTCATGCCAAGTTCCAGCCATTCGCTTGGGCTTAGCATTTGATATTTTAAACCAGTAAAGGTTTTCAATGATTCGGAAGCTTTGAGATCAGATTCAAGGCAATAAATCACAGGACCCGTCTCAATCCATTGTTTCAAGATAGGGTTGGGGTGAATCACTGCGGCTTGGGCATCAGGCACATCCTCTCTTACAAACCCGAGGGATGACTCACAAAAACCAACGGACACCCTCCATCTGTGATCACTTGCGAGCCCCGTTGCGCAACGTAAACCCTCCAGCGAGGAGTCATCCGTTCTGGGATCCTTGCAAATCACGATGAAGCAATGAATCCTGGGTGGCGTGGTTGTATTGGTTTGAAGTGGAACCATAGTAGCAGACGTTTAATTAAAAATGAACTGTCTATCCGAATGTAGAAGGATATCCGACATCATCGTTAATCCTGCTGGAACAATCATTTCATTGACTTCTATTCCAAACTTTTCCAAAGCAAGGGAGCAAACGGAAATTTTAGCACCAAGATTTCCCAGAGAAACTACTTCTGGGTTTCCAACTCCCTTCACCGCATCATCAAGAAGATAAATGAATACTTTGGCCTCCGCGCCCAATGCAAGGCGAGCAAGATCAAGTCCTCGGCTAAACGAATAGGATGCGGGTGAAGACTTGAGCAACATTCCTATCGATTCCCCAGAAGTAAAATCAGTCGTTAGTATGCTTGGTTTCATTTAGGATCGGAGTGGGATCTTTTCTTAACAATATCGCCCCATTCCTTCTTGGTTAGCCCCCGAATGTAATCGAATAAATATTGTTGAGCAAATCCAGCATTGGGGCCGAAATACTCATGAACAAAGGTATTCATTTCTTGTTTGGAAATCTTTTCTCCGGCGAAATAGTAATCCTGTAAAACTCGCTGCACCCAAACATCAATCGGAAAGGCACGATCAAATCCATAGGCAAAAAGCAGCACACAATCCGCGATCTTGGGTCCGACTCCTGGTAAGGAAACCAAATGCGTTCTTGCATCTTGAAGAGTCAATTTTCTCAGAGAATCCAAATCCATACGTCCTGAGTCTATATGACTGGCACATTGGAAAATATACTTGGCGCGAAATCCTGCCTTACACTTGCGAATCTCTTGTTCGCCCGCATTCATTATGTCCTTTGGTTCCGGAAATGTATAAACAGGTGATTCACTACCCTTGCGCTTTGTAACTGGTTGCCCGAATCTGGACGATAAGAGATGAACAATCTCTTTAATTTGTGTAATCTGCTTAGTGGACGACAGGATGAACGACGCAAGGCAAAGCCAAGGATCCTGTCGTAGCAACCTCAACCCCCGGCAGTGTTTGACGGCAGTTTGCATCAGCGGATCATCCGGAAAAGTTTTCAAGATCCTTCGAAGGTCCAAGTCACTTTGAAGGTAAGAGGACATTAACGGGATGGCATTAGGATCCTCTGAGAGGGTTTTGATGCGGAGGTGGGTCTCTGAAATCTGCGAGACACAATACCACGATCCACGCCATGCTGTTTGCCAGGAATCGTTACCTAAGGGCTGCCAGTGAAATGCCTGCCCTGATTCGATGGTCCTGTTCAAGTCGTAGCAATCGACTTTGATGACAGATTCCTGCACGAACGAGGTCAATAGGAGATGATGGACCTTATAGGGATATCCCCAAGCAAAGCACGACCCTTTAAAAATTCCAGTTCAATCAGAAAGGTTGCTTCGAGAAGTTCCACTTCCAGCTTATTCAACAATTTAAGAGCAGCCACAGCGGTTCCACCTGTGGCCAGCAGATCATCCACCAATAATGTCCTGCTCCCTTTATGAATGGCATCTGTATGGATGGCAACGGTGTTGGATCCGTATTCCAAATCGTAGCTTTCTTCGTGCGTATCAAAAGGCAACTTGCCTTTTTTCCTGACAGGCACAAACCCGGCCTTGAGATGTAAGGCCGCAGCAGCGGCAAAAATAAAACCACGTGCATCCACGCCAACGATCACATCCACATCGCCTGGAGCATAAGGTGCGGTTAAGTGTTCGATGGCAGCCTGGAAAAGTTTGGGATCTGCCAATACCGGGGTGATGTCTTTGAACTGTATTCCAGGTTTTGGAAAGTCAGGGATGTTGCGGATAGCAGCTTCGAGATCTTGTGGCGTCACGCTCATGATAGACTCATCTGTTTATTTCTTAACGGATTCAAGCCGCTCAATCATTTTTCGCATCTTGGAAAGAGCAAGATTCTGAATTTGACGAACACGCTCGCGAGTCACTCCAAAATGTTCCCCCACTTCCTCCAAGGTTCTCTCGGGGCCTCCGTCCAATCCGAATCGATACTCAAGAATGGTGGCTTCGCGATGGGGCAAAGTCTTCACCAAATCATGCAACATGTCGGTGACCGTTTTGTCCTCAAGGTGTTTGTAGGGATTGAGCGCCTTCTCATCACTCACAATTTCGGCAAAAGTGCTGTGATCGTCTCCGATGGGAGAATCGAGGGACGCAGGTCGAATGGCTGCTCGGCGTAATCTCGCGACACGGGAAGCATCCATCTCCAGCTCCTCAGCCAATTCCTCGTCGGTAGGCTCCCGCCCGATGGCTTCCTGCAACTTCAGGGCCGTTCTCTTGAGTTTGGAGATTTTATCAACTAGGTGTACGGGTAATCGTATGGTCTTTGCCTGATTGGCCAGGGAACGTTTGATGGATTGCTTGATCCACCAGGCACTGTAGGTAGAAAGCTTGCTTCCCTTTGCTGGATCAAATCGTTCCACGGCCTTCATGAGGCCTATGTTGCCCTCGTTGATCAAATCGAGCAAAGGAAGCCCCAATCCTTCGTAGTCGTGCGCAATCTTAACCACAAGGCGGAGGTTAGCCTTGATCATCTGATCACGAGCTTCGGCATCACCTTTCTGAATCTTTAGGGCAAGTTCAATTTCCTCTTCGGGCTTGAGCAAGGCCACCTGACCGATCTCCCTCAGGTATAGCTTGAAGGCTGTGTCTCCGTCGTACCGCTCACGTGTGCGAGCGCTTGAGTCATCGCTCGCCGAGGCATCTCGGGGAACAGATGTTTCCTGGAAATCATCATTTTCACTCTCGTCATCAAGGTCGGAAAAATCTTCTTCACTTTCTTCCCTGAATGCAGCCGTAACATCCTCTTCCTCGGCGAACACATTGCAGTCCTGATCCTGAGAATTAATCTCCTCTTGATCATTGGGACAAGGGTCGGGAATGGGTTTACCGGTTGCCATGAGTGATGGGGGTCATCGTTATGAAATTCGTGCCTGCGTTCAAGTAAATAAAACGATTAATACTATCGACAAAATGACTCAAATCTTGCCCCCAATAAATCATTCACATCACTCCTGATGGCTTCATTCGTTACATTCCACCCTGTTTGCTGAAGATCGAAATATTTATCGGTCAATACCTCCCCAATGATCTTCCGTGAATGATCCCATTTGTAAATCACCTGATCCAAAACTCGCGCATCTGAATGTTGAGCTGTGAAACTTGTTCCAAGCAACTCCAGCCTGAGCCGTGTCATCTCTTCAATGATGGACGGGATGTTGGTGAACCACCAGCACCCAAAGATATGAAGGTTTCTAAATTTTCGTACTATAACACAAAGCTCCTGCTGGTTTTCACGAGAAAGAACGGTAGAGAGGAATTTCACATCCTGATTCTCAGCGCACAAGTTTTCCAATGCTCTTAAATCGGCCCTCCCCAAACCATCACCTGCCAACTGCAATTGTGGATTCACAGCACGCTTTACACCGATCATTAACGCCAAGGGTAATCCCGTTTCACGACAGAAAGGCAAGACCGCTTCTTTCAGTATTTTTGTTGTGCTGTCCTGGGTTGGATATGCAAAGCTTGGAGGCAGGGACACCATGAGATACAGGGGATGGATCCTGGCCTTCCAGTCGTGCAGAAAGCGAATAATTTCCTGCATGGTCGTCACACCCAAATCCTCATCGACCTGATACCCCCAAGAACGTAAATCTTGCCCTGCACTGCCCCACTCCAACAAAAGTGGATCAAGCCGAAGTCCGGTGAGGAACCTTTCGTCACGTGAAGGATTTCGATCCCAAACCACCTTTTCTTGTGGGTCGAAAGGAGAATTGGTCATACAGATCCCACGAAGATTTGCGACTTCCATGCAGTGCGTAACGAAACCCTCCAGTTTTTGCTCTCGAAACCACTGACGAATGGAGGGAAGCGCATCAGGCTCGGTCTCAAGACCCAGTTTATTCAGTGAGGTCAAGACACCGCGACACGCCTCACTGAGTGGAGACCTTTCCACAAACAAGGTTTTCCACACATGGTCCGCCTGCTGCTCGCGTGTTAATTTCCAAAAGTCATCATACGGCATGCTTGTGCTGCGAAAAGCTTCGGCGACCAGGTAGTGATAGATCAATTGTTCATCAATCCCATACAATAACAAGTCACCGAACACCGGATCATAGAGATGTGTATGCATATCCAGTGCGGGAGTTTCCTGCACAATCTGATTCACTTTTCCTAGAAGCTGGGCTCGACTTGAGGAAATCTGTTCGCTAGTCATGCTCATAAGCAAGGCAACCCTATGAAAGCAACAAATCTTGCGCAAGGTAAAGGAGACAACCATTGAACAAAATTAAAATTCATTCGGCCCGATGGCAGACGGTTGACCTGCAAACTCGCATGCCATTTAAATATGGTATCGCCACCATGACTGCTTTTCCACTTTGTTTCGTGGAAGTGGACTGCGAATTCGATGGTAAATCATCAAAAGGGATTGCCTCTGATTTACTGCCACCGAAATGGTTCAAAAAGGATCCAGCCCAAGATCCAGATTCGGAACTGGATGAATTACGATCAGTGATCGCAAACGCTTGCCAATCCGCCAACAAAATGGAGGCAACGAGCGTATTTGAATGCTGGGAGCACCTATACCAAGAGCAAGCCAAGTGGGGCAAAAATCAAGGCCACCCCTCGTTGCTCACGCACTTTGGAACTTCGCTGCTGGAGAGGGCATTCATCGATGCGGCATGCCGACACCAGGGCACCTCATTTCACGAAGCTGTCAAAACTGGACTATTGGGTTTTGATGCCAGGCGCATCCTGAGTGAACTGACACTTGAAAATCCAGCACAAGGCCTTCCCCATCGCCCCTTGAATCAAGTTTTCGCAAGGCATACCGTCGGACTGTCAGATCCATTAACTGATCTCGACTTAACTGAAAACGAACGGCTTGACGATGGACTGCCCCAAACTTTGGAAGACTGCGTCAAAACATATGGCCTGAAACATTTTAAGATAAAAATTGGCGGGGATCTTGAATCCGATAAACGGCGCCTATTGGCAATATCAAAGGTTTTGGACAGGGAGGCTCCCAATGATTTCGCCTTCAGTCTGGATGGAAATGAACAATTCAGTGATCCACTTGAATTCAAAGAATTCTGGATGATCCTCACCCAGGAAAAAGAATTAAAAGCCTTCTTTAAAAGACTACTGTTCGTTGAACAACCTATTCACCGTACCGTTGCCATGAATGAAAATGTCGGCGAAACCTTGAGGGCGTGGAACAACCGGCCCACGATCATCATTGATGAATCCGATGGCGATCTCACAAGCGCATTTGAAGCCATCCAATTGGGATACGATGGTACGAGTCATAAAAACTGCAAAGGAACCTTCAAAAGCATTGCGAATTATTTGATGATAAAAAAGCGTCATCAAAACAAATCCGTACGTCCCCTGATTCTGAGTGGAGAAGATTTATGCAATCAAGGCCCGGTATCTATCCTTCAGGACCTTTGCGTGGCAGCAACTCTCGGCATTCAATCGGTGGAACGGAACGGTCATCATTACTGTGCCGGACTTTCGGCTCATCCAAAATCCGTTCAAAATCAGATTCTTAAGCATCATCCAGACGTTTATGTGCCAAGCAAATCCAATTGGCCTTCTCTCACAATCACCAACGGCTGCATATCTACTCAATCCATCAATGTTGCACCCTTCGGGGTGGCCTTCATCCCGAATGTCTCGGATTATCATGACTGATGAATAACTCAGAGACATTTGACACGTCCATTAACTCAAGATAGTTTCATCGCAATTATGAGCGACACCATAACCAATCAAGCACCAGTCATCAGCATCACCAAAGCGGCTGCAGAAGAAGTGCGCTCCATGATGACCAGTCAGCCCGAGAACGCGGGTAAACCATTACGGGTTTATATAGAAAAAGGCGGTTGTTCGGGTATGCAATATGGTCTTGTTTTCGATGAAGTCCGGGAAGGTGACACTCAACTCAACATTCACGATGTGGATTTAGTCATCGACGCAATCAGTGCCGATTACCTGAAAGGGTCAGTGATAGATTTTTCAGACAGCCTCAATCAGGGAGGGTTCAAATTGACCAATCCCAACGCAAAACACTCATGCGGCTGCGGAAAATCTTTTGAAGTGTAACGCATCAAAGACTTGCGTGTCTCCAGAAACTACTGATAACGTCTCCAACGCAATTGCCGGGCAGAGGATGCCCCATCATTCACACAAGCCGGTGTGGCGAAATTGGCAGACGCACAAGACTTAAAATCTTGCGAGGGTTAAACCTCATGTCGGTTCGAGTCCGACCACCGGTACCACCTGATCACCAAATCCAAGGACGGTGCTTCTGGGGTCTACACCAAAGGGGTCTACACCAAAGTTTGGGGATTTCATATTTTCATTGTTAGAATTAGTTGTG